>NZ_BAED01000039.1 GCF_000241345.1 Gordonia amarae NBRC 15530 | reverse complement strand
AGGCGCCGCGCGAGTTCCGCGGCGGGGCGATGGGTGAGGCCGCCGAACATGACATGCGCCATGGACCCGAGCTGCGCGGTGACCGCGGCGTCGAGCACCGGGTGACGGTAGCCGTGGATCGCCGCCCACCAGCTGCTCATCCCGTCGACCACGGTGCGGCCGTCGGCGAGCTGGAGCCGCACCCCCTGCGCGCCGTCGACGACGATCGGCTCCGACGGCGCGGGCATGGCGCCGTAGGGATGCCAGATGTGTTCGGCATCGATCCGGCTGATCGTCGCCTCGTCCACGGTCGGGGCCTCACTTCGTGCAGTGTCAGGGGCTTCGTGCAGGTCTTGGGCTGCCACGGCAGCGGGAGACACCGCCGGGTCCTGAACACTGTACAGGGACCTCCTGTACGGCGTACAGGCGACAGTGTCCGCCCCCTACGCTGTAGCCGTGAGCAACACACGCGGCGACATCCTCTCCGCTGCCCGGGGCATCCTGACCGAGCACAGTCTCGCCGATCTGTCCATGCGTCGGCTGGCGACCGAACTCGGCGTCCGCCCGAACGCCCTGTACTGGCATTTCGCCGACAAGCAGACCCTGCTGGCGGCCCTCGCCGACGACATCCTCGGCGATATCGCGCCCACCCCGGAGACGTTGGCGTGGGATGAGCGTCTGGCGTGGCTGGCCACCGGGATGCGGGCCGCGCTCCTCGCGGTCCCGGACAGCGCCGAGGTGGTGTCGTCGAGCTGGGCCAGCGGGCTGTCGGCGACCCACATCGCCGACGAGATCGCCGCCACGGCCCGGCACGCGGGCCTGACCGAACGCCATGCGCGGGGTGTGGCGACGGCGCTGTGTCAGCTGGTCCTGGGCCTGACGATCGAGGAGCAGACGCGCGCCCAGATGGAAAGGTTGTCGGTGACCGGACCGTCGGAGCGCGATTTCACGGTGGAGTTCACCGACGCGCTCGGAGTGATCATCGACGGCGCCCGCACCCGCGCCAATACGCCATCGTCAGAATCGGATTCACGAGAATAAACCCTGGTCGGGCGGATGTGTCCTGCATGTCCCGCCGCTGAGTGGGGGTATCCGCCCGGTAGGTTGGTACGGGTCAGCCCCACACCCGATCAACCCAGGACGTGACCGAACGTGGCAGCCCCCACCGCTGTGGAGGCCGGCGTCAAGGCGCCGGCCGCGACGGGTGCACCCGCTTACCGGACCGACCTGGACGGGCTGCGGGGTCTGGCGATCATGCTGGTCGCGTGTTTCCACGTCTGGTTCGGCCGGGTCTCCGGCGGTGTCGACGTCTTCCTGACGCTGTCGGGGTACTTCTTTCTCGGGTCGCTGCTGCGACACGCGATCAATGCGCAGAAGCCGGCCGTCTCATTCCGGTCCACCCTGAATCCGTGGCCGCGCCTGTCGCGGCTGCTGCGGCGGTTGCTGCCCGCGCTGATCACGATGCTGCTCGCGGTCACGGTGCTCACGGTGCTGATCCTCCCGCAGACCCGCTGGGTGAACGTCGGCCGCGAGGTGATCGCGAGCGCCCTGTACTACCAGAACTGGTATCTGGCCTTCAACTCCCAGGACTATCTGGCGGCGAGTTCGTCGAACAGCCCGCTGCAGCATGTGTGGTCGATGGCGGTGCAGGGCCAGTTCTTCCTGGTCACCCTGCTCACGGCCCTCGCCCTCGCCGGGCTGCTCAAGCTGGGCGCCCGGGTGATCGCACCGTTGGCGCGTCCCACTGTGATCCGGGCGATCGTCGGGCTGGCAGTCCTCGCGGTGGCGGCGGTGTCGTTCGCCTGGGCGCAACACCGGATGGCGATCAACCAGCCGTACAACTACTTCGACACCATCTCCCGGGTGTGGGAACCCCTGGCCGGTGGCCTCCTGGCGATCTGGCTACCGGGTTTCCGGGTGCACCGGATGGTGCGCAATATGGTGGCCGCCGGTGCGCTCGGGCTGATCATCTCCTGCGGCTGGTGGATCGACGGGGTGAACGAGTATCCGGGTCCGCTGGCGCTGGTTCCGGTCGGAGCGACGCTGGCGATCATCTGGGCCGGCGCGGTGGCACAGGAGAAGACGCTGCCGGGTGAACTGCCACGGCCGATGCCGGAGGTCAGCCGGTTCATGGCCGGTCGCTGGGCGGTGTGGCTGGGGTCGATCGCCTACTCGCTGTACTTGTGGCACTGGCCGCTGCTGATCTTCTATCTGGCCTGGCGCGGCACCGACAAGGCGAACGCCCTCGAAGGCGTCGGGCTGCTGGCCGTGTCGATCGTGCTGGCGTGGGCGACCAAGAAGTACATCGAGGATCCCTTGCGCAACGGGTCCGGACCGCGGCACGCGTCCCGCCGGCTCACCTGGCTCACCTACCGGACCACGGTGTCGGCGATCCTCGTGGTGCTGACCGTGGTGGCCGGCGCGGGTATCAAGGTGTGGGAGCATCACGTGTCGGCGACCGTCGTCGACACCAAGGCACTGGATCCGGCCGTGTATCCGGGCGCGCGGGCCTACCTGTACGGTGCCCCGGTTCCGGCGGTGGACCCGCAACCCACACCACTGGAGGTGCTGCGCGACTATCCCGAAACGTCCACCGACGGCTTCATGAGCGACTTCACCGACGGCGAGATCCATGTCGGCACGTACGGGGCGCCCCATGGCAAGAAGACGATCGCGCTGGTCGGGGGTTCGCATTCGGAGATGTGGATCACCGCGCTGAACATCGTCGGCAAGCGCAACGACTTCACGATCAAGACGTACCTGAAGATGGGCTGCCCGCTGTCCACCGATCCCGAACCCAAGCAGCGGGGCGTACCGTACCCGCAGTGCTACGAGTGGGGACAGAAAGTGGTCAAGCGGGTCCTCGCCGACCGGCCCGACGCCATCTTCACCATCTCGACCCGCCCCAACGACGGTAAACGCGGCGACTGGGTGCCGCCGGACTACCTGCCGATCTTCGACACCTTCCTCGACGCGGGCATCCCCATTCTCGGCATGCGTGACACACCGTGGCCGCGGAACAAGGACGGCGCCATCGACACCCCGACGTGTCTGGCCGACGGCGGCTCGGCCACCGACTGCGCGACCCGGCGGATCTCGGCGCTGCTGGATGTCGATCCGGCGCTCGAAGTGGCCAGGACCCGGCCGCTGTTTCATCCGCTCGACGTCTCCGACGGGGTGTGCCAACGTCCCGGCAGTGCCCCCGACCCGCTGTGCCAGGCGATCATCGGCAACGTGATCGTCTACAAGGACTGGCATCACCTCAGTGCCACCTACGTGCGGAGCATGACCGATGAGCTCGAACGCCAGATGGGGCGCGCCCTCCCCTGGGCCGGTAAGGCGGGCC
>NZ_BAED01000040.1 GCF_000241345.1 Gordonia amarae NBRC 15530 | reverse complement strand
CTTCACGTATCACCCGCCGGTGCCGGCGGGGCGCGGTGCCCACGGGGCCGCGTCATCGAAGTGTGGAGGTATGTGAGTGAAGACCAAAGGCGCGCTGATCCGGGCACACAACCAGCCCTGGGAGATCGAGGAGATCGAGCTCGGCGATCCGCAGCCGCATGAGATCAAGATCCGGATGGAAGCGGCCGGTATGTGCCATTCCGATCATCACCTGATGACCGGTGGTATCCCGCTGGCCGGCTTCCCGATCCTCGGCGGCCACGAGGGCGCCGGCGTCGTGGTCGAACTCGGTGAGGGCGTCACCGACTTCGAGGTCGGCGACCACGTGGTGCTCTCGTTCATCCCGTCGTGCGGCAAGTGCCCGTCGTGTAAGCGCGGCCTGGCCAACCTGTGTGACCTCGGTGCTCATCTCCTTCAGGGAGAAGCGGTGTCGGACAACACCTTCCGTATTCACACCGCCAAGGGTGAGAACGTCTATCCGATGACCCTGCTCGGCACCTTCTCGCCGTACATGGTGGTGCACGAGGCGTCTGCGGTGAAGATCGAGAAGGACATCCCGTTCGAGGTCGCCGCGCTCGTGGGCTGCGGTGTGCCCACCGGCTACGGTTCGTCGACGCGCAGCGGTGACGTCCGGCCCGGTGAGGATGTCGCGATCGTCGGCGTCGGCGGTGTGGGCATCGCGGCGCTGCAGGGCGCGGTGATCGCCGGTGCGCGGTATGTGTTCGCGATCGACCCGGTGCCGTGGAAGCGTGAGCAGGCGCTGAAGTTCGGCGCCACCCATGCTTTCGAGTCGGTGGCCGAAGCATCGGCCAAGATCGCCGAACTCACCTGGGGACACATGTGCCACAAGGTGATCGTCACCGTCGGCGAGGTGCACGGCAAGGATGTCGATACCTGGATGGGCATCACCGCCAAGGCCGGCACCTGCGTGCTCACCGGCATGGGCAACATGATGGACAGCGAGGTGACGCTGAACCTGGCTATGCTGACCCTGCTCCAGAAGAGCCTGCAGGGCACTATCTTCGGTGGCGCCAACCCCAAGCTCGACATCCCGCAGCTGCTGTCGATGTACAAGGTCGGCAAGCTCAACATCGAGGACATGATCACCCGGCAGTACCGGCTCGATCAGGTGAACGAGGGCTACCAGGACATGCTCGACGGAAAGAACATCCGCGGCGTCATTCGGTACACCGAAGAAGATTGGTGATAGTTAATCCGGTACTGTTACCGATGTGCCCATCCTTGACTCGCTGAGTACCTGGCCGGTCGGCTCGGTCTCCGCGGCAGTGATCACGGCCGACGGTGTTGCCGACGAGTTCGGCGACACGTCGGCCGTTTTCGCGCTCGCGTCGGTCACCAAGCTGCTCGTCGCGCAGGCCGTGCTCGTGGCGGTGGAGGAGGGCGCGGTCGAACTCGACCAGGAGGCCGGTCCGCCCGGTGCCACCGTTGCCCATCTGCTCGCGCACGCGTCGGGGCTGGCGTTCGGCACGCGGGACATCGAGGCGCCCGTCGGGACCCGGCGTATCTATTCGAGCGCGGGCTTTGAGGTGCTCGCCGACTCGGTCCGGGATGCCACCGGCATCGAGTTCGCCGACTACCTCCGCGAGGCGGTCTGCGAGCCGCTCGGGATGACGTCGACTCAGCTCGTCGGTCCGGCCGGGCACGGCGCACAGTCGAATGTCGCCGATCTGGGGCGGTTTGTGGGCGATCTGTTGCGTCCTTCGGTGCTTTCCGAAGAACTCGCCGGTACGGCGCGCAGTGTGTGGTTTGCTGGTTTGGACGGGTTTGTGCCCGGCTACGGCAAACACCGTCCCAACGACTGGGGATTGGGGTGCGAGATTCGATCACACAAGGCGCCGCACTGGACAGGCCGGCGCAACTCGCCGCAAACTTTCGGTCATTTTGGCCAATCTGGCACTTTTCTGTGGGTCGATCCTGGGCTAGGGGCCGGATGCGTGGTACTCACAGATCGTGACTTCGGAGCGTGGGCCAAACCACTCTGGTCCGACTTCAATGACATAGTGGTCAGGAGTCTCACCAAAAACTAGCGCAACATGCGCCACTTGAGGCACAATAGTCAACAGCAGTAAAGCCGGGCAACGACGAGGTGTGTTGGGGAAGGCGTTCCTCGTCGAAACCCGGAGGTGAAAACCAGTGCGCAATCTGAACCAGTTTGCGGAACTGACGACAGGAGTGGTGTACATCCACTCCTCGCCAGTGGCGCTGTGCCCGCACGTTGAGTGGGCCCTGTCGTCGACGCTGAATGCGCGCGCGAACCTTAAGTGGACGGCGCAGGAAGCGGAAACAGGCCTACAGCGGGCCACGGTCGACTGGACCGGACCCGTCGGCACGGCCGCGCGGCTCGTCGTCGCGCTGCGCGAATGGTCTGCGCTGCGCTTCGAGGTGACCGAAGACGCCAGCGAAGGCGTTGACGGTGAACGCTACAGCTACGTACCCGGACTCGGGTTGTGGCGTGGATCGATGAGCGCCAACGGCGACGTCGTCCTCGGAGAGATGCAGCTGCGCTCACTGCTCGACTCCCAGCCCGACAGCGCCGGGCTCGCCGGCGCCATCGAAGCAGCCCTCGGCACCGCCTGGGACATCGCCCTCGAACCCTTCCGCATGGGCGGAGCGGGAGCCGAGGTCACCTGGCTCACCCAGCGAGTGGGCTGACACCACACAAACTCCTGTGGGGGGAACGTCTACACACCCACCGACGAAATCAGGCGCCGACAGAACACTGTCGGCGCCTGATTGCTGTGTTTGATGGTGTTGTGGGCTCGTCCGCTGCGCTTACCGCCGCTCTTCCCTCGTCGTTCGCGCGGACTCGCAAGCTCGTCCGGCTCACTCCTCAGTCCAGAGTGGCGACGCTCCGCTCCCGACCCACACCACGCGGCCAAGACTCGGCACAGTAATGCGGGGCTCTCACCAACCGGTGAGAGCCCCGCATTTGTCTCGGGCTCACGGGGTTTCGAGGCTCGTCGCTAACGCTCCACGCACCTCAACCAGCGAAGGGTCGCGACAGGCCATGCTCCGCCGACCCAGATCCTGGGTGCGTGGTGTAGCTCGGAAGCGGAGCGTCGCCGCTCTGGACTGAGGAGCGCGAGGGAGCCTGCGACCGAGTGCGACGAGGGAAGAGCGGCGGTAAGCGCAGCTGGAGAGCTACACCACCATCACAACGGTATGTTCTTGTGGCGCCCGCGGCGGGCGGGGGCGGCGGCGAGTGCCTCGGCGAGGATGCTGCGGGTCTTGGCGGGGTCGATGATCTCGTCGACGACACCGATGGACTGGGCGCGTCCGACGCCACCGGCGATGGCTTCGTGTTCGGCGGCGAGGCGGTCGTGGAGGGCTTCGCGTTCGTCGTCGGGGGCGGCGGCGAGGGCCTTCTTGTGCAGGATGCCGACGGCCGCTTTGGCGCCCATGACGGCGACTTCGGAGCCGGGCCAGGCGTAGACGGCGGTGGCGCCGAGTGCGCGTGAGTTCATGGCGATATAGGCGCCGCCGTAGATTTTGCGGGTGACGAGGGTGACGCGGGGGACGGTGCATTCGGCGAATGCGTGGAGCAGTTTGGCTCCGCGGCGCACCACGCCGTCCCATTCCTGGCCGACGCCGGGCAGGTAGCCGGGGACGTCGGTGAGAACGACGAGCGGGATGCCGAAGGAGTCGCACAGGCGCACGAATCGTGATGCCTTCTCGGCACTTTCGGAGTTGAGGCAGCCGCCCATGCGCAGCGGGTTGTTGGCGATGACGCCGACGCTGCGGCCGGCGAGCCTGCCGAAGCCGACGACGATGTTGGGCGCCCATTTGGCCTGGATCTCCTCGAAGGAGGAGATGGTGTTGACGCGGTCGGCGTCGAGCTGGGTGTCGAGGAGTTGTTCGACGATGGGGTGGACGTCGTAGGCGCGGCGCGGCGATTCGGGCAGCAGCGCCCGCAGGTCGGTGTCGCCGGCGACGGCCTGTGCGTGGTTGAAGTTGCCCTGCCGGCTGAAGGTGGAGACCAGGCGCCGGGCCCGCCAGTAGGCGTCGGGTTCGGAGTCGGCGACGATGTGGCAGACGCCGGACTTCTTGCCATGGGTGAGGGGACCGCCGAGCGATTCCATGTCGACGTCTTCGCCGGTGACGCTCTTGACGACGTCGGGTCCGGTGACGAAGACGCGGCCGGCGGGCGCCATGATGACGACGTCGGTGAGGGCGGGGCCGTAGGCGGCACCGCCGGCGGCGAAGCCGACCACAACGGAGATCTGCGGGATGTACCCGGATGCGCGCACCATGGCCTCGAAGACGCCACCGACGGCATGCAGCGCTTCGACACCTTCGGCGAGGCGGGCGCCTCCGGAGTGCCAGATGCCGATGACCGGTGCCTGTTCGGCGATGGCCGTGTCGATGGCGTTGACGATGTGCTTGCACCCGACGATCCCCATGGCACCGCCCATCACGGTGCCGTCGGTGCAGTAGGAGATCGTGCGGACACCGTTGACCAGGCCCACAGCCGCCTGCACACCCGATTTGTCGCGCGGGTGAAGCAGCGACATGGTGCCTTCGTCGAAGAAGTTCGTCAGGCGGAGCAGCGGGTCGCGGGGATCCGCTGCGTCGCTACGACCGTGGATGGGAGCCAATGTGGTCATCGGTATCTCCTGAGTGTCGGGTGTTGTGGGCGGCCTTTAGTAGCGGCCGAAGGCGAGCGCCACGTTGTGGCCGCCGAAACCGAACGAGTTGTTCAGTGCGTACTCGATCTGGAGAGACCGGGGCTCGCCGTGCACCACGTCGAGTTCGATCTCGGGGTCCGGATTCTCGAAGTTGAGGGTCGGCGGAATGATGCCGTCCTCGATCGATTTGACCGTCAGCACCGATTCGAGCGCCCCGACTGCGCCGATCGAGTGGCCGAGGGCCGATTTGGGTGCGTAGACCGCCGCATCGTTTCCGATGGCGGCGTGGATGCCGACCGCTTCGGCGGTGTCGCCGATGGGTGTCGAGGTGGCGTGGGCGTTGACGTGCGAGATGTCCGTCTTGGTGAGGCCCGCGGTCTGCAGGGCCCGGCTCATCGCGCGGGCGTTGCCCTGACCGCTCGGGTCGGGGGCGACGAGATGGAAACCGTCGGAGGTGATTCCGGCGCCGAGCACGCGGGCGTGGATCTGTGCGCCGCGGGCCTTGGCGTGGTCTTCACGCTCGATGATCATCAGTGCGGCGGCTTCGCCGAAGACGAATCCGTCGCGGTCCTTGTCGAACGGCCGGGATGCGGCCGCCGGGTTGTCGTTGCGGGTGCTCAGCGCGCGCATCATCGAGAACGCGGCGATGGGCAGCGCGTCGATACGGCCTTCGACACCGCCACACATCACCATGTCGGCGTCGCCCATGACGATGTGTCGCCAGGCGTGTGCGATGGCCTCGGCGCCGGACGAGCAGGCGGAGACGGGGGTGATGGCCCCTGCGCGGGCCCCGATGTTGAGTGCTGCGACCGCGGCCGGACCGTTGGGCATACCCATCTGGACGGCCAGCGGCGATACCTTGCGGTAGTTCTTGGTCTCCCGCATGATCACGGTGTTGTCGACCATCGAGTCGCTGCCGCCCTGACCGGTGCCGATGATGACGGCGAGGCGTTCGCGTTCCACGTCGGGCGTGCCGGCCTGTTCCCACAGGCGCTTGCTCATGACGTGGGCGACGCGCTCGACGTAGGCCATGCGGCGGGCCTCGACCCTGGTGACCTCGTCGGCCGGGTCCTGGACCAGACGGCCGCCGATGCGGACCGGCAGGTTGTATTCATCGAGGAACGGGTCGGTGAGTTCGCGGATACCGCTCTCACCGGCCAGTAGGTTTTTCCAGGTGGTGTCGAGATCTTCGCCGAGGCTGGTGGTGGCCACCATCGAGGTGACCACCACGCCCGGGAAGTTCCCACCCAGTGTGGAGTACTCGCGCAGGGAACCACTCACTTGTCAGGCGTCCTTTTTGTCCGCGTCCAGGGTGGCGGCGATGGCGGCTGCGGCTTCGGGGTTCTCCGACTCCAGCTTCTGGATGTAGGCGACGGCGTCGCCGACGGTGCGCAGGCCGGCGAGGTCCTCGTCGGGGATCTTCACGCCGTACTTGTCTTCGGTCTGGACGGCGATCTCGACCATGGAGAGCGAGTCGATGTCGAGGTCGTCGACGAAGGACTTCTCCAGTGTCACCTCGGACGGCTCGATGCCGGTGACTTCTTCGACGATCTCGGCGATGCCGGCAATGAGTTCTTCCTGGGTGGCGGCCACTATGTGGCTCCCTTCTGATTAAGCGATTTCTTGCTTGCGGTGGGTCCGGAGCAACCCGCGCCCGGGCGTCATCGACGTGGGAGGGGTGCTTGGATGACCGGGGACCGGTCTCCGGGGTGATCGCGGCCGACGGTGGCCGGACCGTTTATCCAAGTTCGGTGATGGAGTCGAGATCCTCGGGCGTCTTGAGAGCGCGGCCGGGGATCCCTTTCAGTTCGCGCCGGGCGATGCCGACCAGTGTTCCGGCGGGCGGCAACTCCAGGAGCGCGGTGGTGCCGAGTTCGCGGAGCCGGTCCGAGCACAGATCCCACCGCACGGGGCGGGTGACCTGGCCTACAAGTTTGTTCAGCGCGTCGGCGCCGTTCGTTACAGGCAGGCCGTCGGAGTTGGACAGCAGCGTGATGGTCGGCTCGCCCGGGGTGATGGCCGCGGCGGCCTCGGCGACGGCGTCGCGTGCCGATGCCATGTAGTCGGTGTGGAAGGCGCCGGCGACCGCGAGCTTGCGAATGCGGGCCTTCTCCGGCGGGGTGGCGACGAGTTCGTCGATGGCCTCGGCGGCGCCCGCGGCCACGATCTGGCCCTTGGCGTTGCGGTTTGCCGGGATGAGCCCGAGTTCGGCGAGGCGGTCGAGCACGGCCTGCTCGTCGCCGCCGAGGACGGCGGCCATCGTGGTGGGTTCGGTGGCGCAGGCCTGGGCCATGGCCTCGCCGCGGACCGCCGCGAGGGTGATGGCTTCGTCGGCGCTGATGACGCCGGCGATGGCGGCTGCGGTGAGCTCGCCGACGGAATGGCCGGCGACGACGGTTTCGGCGGGCAGGGTGCCGCGCTTGGACAGCTCGTCGTAGGCCAGCAGCGAGGCGGCGACGATCAGGGGCTGGGTTACCGCGGTGTCGGTGATCTCATCGGCGGTGGCGGTGGTGCCCAGACCCTCCAGGTCGAGGCTCGCGAGTTTCGACCAGGTGGCGAGCTGGTCGCGGGCGCCGGGCAGCTCAAGCCAGGTGGCGAGCATGCCGGGTGTCTGTGAGCCCTGTCCGGGCGCGAGGATCGAAAGCACGTGACTAGAGAACACCTTCGTGACGGGATTTGTGGGTGTTGTTCAGCATGAACCTTACCGCGTGGTTTTGTGGGAACCCTACAAATTAGGTCTGCTATGGAGTCTGTTCGTCATCGAGCCGTGATTTGTTACTTGGCTGTGTTTTTACGCGCCGACCTGCGATCACTGGGCTATCAAACTGTGACTTGTGTGACTCATGAGGTTTGTGTAGCAGGTTTGTTTCCTAAGCGTGTCAAACGACCCACTGTGCTGGCGACCCTCAGGACGTAGGCATCGCGAGCGTTAGTTGGGTCACGTCCTGTGATGTCTGCAATTTTCTTTAGGCGATATCGAACAGTATTTGGGTGAATGTAGAGACTGCGGGCGCACGCCTCGATCGATCCGCCGGAGTCGAGATAGGCGTCGAGCGTCGGCACAAGGGTCTCACCGCCCTTCATCAGGGGGTCGATCAGTGTGGCGGACATGCTCTCGATCGCGATCGGGTCGCCGTTGAGCGCACGCTCGGGCAGCAGCTCCGAACTGTGCACCGGGCGCGGTGCGCTCGGCCATCCGGGCACCGCGCTGATCGCGGCCATCGCCTCGACCGCGCTGGCGTGTGCGCTGCCCAGATCAGCCGCGGTCGGACCGATCACCACCGGGCTGTCGGCGAAATGCCGCAGCAGGGCCACGGCGAACCGCTCGGTCGGATGCAGCGGACCGCTGATGATGGTCACCAGCAACGGGCCCTGGACCACGGACAGTGCCGAGCGGTTGAAGCTCTTGGCCGTCGAATGGATGGACAGCGGCACCGACACGTTCTGCTCCGGCGGCGGAGTCCCGACGATCACCGTCGCCGGGGCGTCGGACTCCCAGCTCAGGGCGGCCGCGCGGGACTGCAGCTCGGGGCCGGTGTCGCCGCGGACCACGGCGTCCACGACGAGCGCCTCCAGTCGGGAGTCCCACGCGCCACGCGACTCGGCCGCGGAGGCGTAGATCGCCGCGGCCGCGAAACCGATCTCGCGGCCGTACCGCAGTATCGCCTCGGTCAGGGCCCGGAGCTGGGTGTCGTTGCGGGCCAGCGCCGGCAGCCAGGTCTCGAAGAACTCCATCGCCACCCGGACCATCTCCACCGTCTGCAGCAGGGAGATACGCCGGGCCAGATCCTGGGGCACCTCCTGGAACGCCTCGACTGTGAACTTCACGTCACCCTCGGAGTCCTGCAGCCACTCGACGAAATTGACGACCGCCGTCTGGACCACCAACTGGACGCTGGCCCGCTGTGCGGCGTCGAGTTCGGCGAAGTATGGCAACTGTTCCTGCATCGAACCGATCGCCTCGGTGGCGAGCCTGCCGCTGTACTGTTTCAGGCGGCGCAGCAGGCCGTCGGCGAACGCCTCGTGCAGCGTGTCGTGCGCGTCGGCGGTGGTGAGGAACCGGTTGCTGCGGATGCGGGGCAGTTGCTGGCCGGACTTCTCGGGCATCTTCTCAATGTAGGGGGTGTGCAAGGTGCTGTGGAACGACCGCCGGAATCGGCGTCAACAAACCCCGACGTCAGCTCGGACACGAGTCGGTCCGGCATCCGTGGATACCGAACCGGCTCGTGTCATGTGGAGCGCGTGCGGTTCAGGCGCTGCCCGGATCGCTCGTCTGCTCGGGTGCCGCCGAGACATCGGTGATCTGGTACTTCTCGGCGGCCGCTGCCGCCACCGAGACGTCGATGTGACCGTCCCGGGCGAGCGCGACGAGGGTGGCCACCACGATCGACTCGGCGTCGACGTTGAAGAACCGGCGGGCCGCCGGCCGGGTGTCGGAGAAGCCGAAACCGTCGGTGCCCAGCGTGAGATAGGTACCGGGCACGTACGCGCGGATCTGATCGGTGACACCGCGTTCGTAATCGCTGACACCGACGAACGGGCCCTCGGTCTGGGCCAGGGTGGTGGTCAGGAAGGGCTGGGCCACTTCCGATCCTGGTTCCCGGACCGCGGTCCTGTCGAGGGCGCGGCCATCGCGGGCAAGTTCGTTCCACGAGGTCACCGAGTACACGTTGGCGCCCACATCCCACTCGTCGGCGAGCAACTCGGCCGCACGCAGCGCATCCGGCATGGTCACCCCGGACACCAGGATATTGGCCGGATGCTTCTTGCCGGCCGGGGCGGCGGCGTACCGGTAGATGCCCTTGAGCAGCCCCTCGACGTCGACGTCGTCGGGCCGGGCCGGCTGCAGGATCGGCTCGTTGTAGACGGTGATGTAGTAGTAGATGTTCTCCGGGTTGTCGCCGAACATCCGCTTGAGACCGTCGGCGATGATGTGGCCGAGTTCGTAGGCGAACGCCGGGTCGTAGGCCACCACCGACGGGTTGGTGGCGGCCAGCAGATGCGAATGGCCGTCGGCGTGCTGCAGACCCTCGCCGGTGAGCGTGGTGCGGCCCGCGGTGGCACCGATCACGAAACCGCGCGCCATCTGGTCGCCGGCCGCCCAGAAGTTGTCGCCGGTGCGCTGGAAGCCGAACATCGAATAGAAGATGTACAGCGGGATCATCGGCTCGTCGTGGGTGGCGTACGAGGTGCCCACGGCGATGAACGAGGCCGTCGAACCGTCCTCGTTGATGCCCTCATGCAGGATCTGGCCCTGCGCGCTTTCCTTGTAGGCGAGCATCAGGTCGGCGTCGACCGAGGTGTACAGCTGCCCGTTGCGGTTGTAGATCTTGAGCGTCGGGAACCAGCTGTCCATACCGAAGGTGCGGGCCTCGTCAGGGATGATCGGCACGATGCGGTGGCCGATCTCCTTGTCGCGCAACAGATCCTTGAAGATCCGCACCAGGGCCATCGTGGTGGCCACATGCTGCTTGCCGGACCCCTTGGCCGCGGTCTTCAGTGCCCGCGACACATCGGGATGCAGCGGCTTGGCGACGGTGCGCCGGCTCGGCAGAAAACCGCCGAGCGACTTGCGCCGGTCGAGCATGTACTTGATCTCGGGGGAGTCCATGCCGGGGTGGTAGTAGGGCGGCAGGTACGGGTTCTCTTCGAGCTGGGCGTCGGTGATCGGGATGCGGGTGCTGTCGCGGAAGTCCTTGAGGTCATCGAGCGTCAGCTTCTTCATCTGGTGGGTCGCGTTGCGGCCCTCGAAGTGCTTGCCGAGCGTGTAGCCCTTGATGGTTTTGGCCAGGATCACCGTGGGCTGGCCCTTGTGCGCCAGTGCCTTGGCGTAGGCGGCGTACACCTTGCGGTAGTCGTGGCCGCCGCGCTTGAGGTTCCAGATCTGCGCGTCGGTGAGGTTCTTGACCAGATCCTTGGTGCGGGGGTCGCGGCCGAAGAAGTGCTCGCGCACGAACGCGCCGTCGTTGGCCTTGTACGTCTGGTAGTCGCCGTCGGGGGTGGTGTTCATCAGGTTCACCAGCGCGCCGTCGCGGTCGGCGTGCAGCAGCGCATCCCATTCGCGGCCCCACACCACCTTGATCACGTTCCAGCCGGCGCCGCGGAAGTAGGACTCCAGCTCCTGGATGATCTTTCCGTTACCGCGCACGGGGCCGTCAAGACGCTGCAGATTGCAGTTGACCACGAAGGTCAGATTGTCCAGCCCCTCCAGTGCGGCCATGCTCGCGTAGGCGCGCGATTCGGGCTCGTCCATCTCGCCGTCGCCGAGGAATGCCCACACATGCTGGTCGGAGGTGTCCTTGATGCCCCGATCGTGCAGGTAGTGGTTGAACCGCGCCTGATAGATCGCGTTCATCGGTCCCAGACCCATCGACACCGTCGGGAACTCCCAGAACTCCGGCATCAGGTGCGGGTGCGGATACGACGGCAGGCCGCCGCCGAGCCCGGCATGGCTGTGCTCCTGGCGGAATCCGTCGAGACGATGGGTGTCGATGCGACCCTCAAGGAAGGCGCGGGCGTAGATGCCGGGGGAGGCGTGCCCCTGGATGAAGATCTGGTCGCCGCCGCCGGGGTGCTCCTTGCCGCGGAAGAAATGGTTGAAACCGACCTCGTACAGCGATGCCGACGACGCGTAGGTGGAGATGTGGCCGCCGACCCCCACACCGGGACGCTGGGCGCGATGGACCATGATGGCCGCGTTCCACCGGATAAACTGCCGGAACTTGCGCTCGAGGTCCTCGTCGCCGGGGAACCACGGCTCGTTCTCGGTGGGGATGGTGTTGACGTAGTCGGTGGAGGTCAGCGCGGGGATGGAGACGTGCTTCTCGTTGGCGCGCTCAAGCATCCGCAGCAGGAGGTAGCGGGCGCGCGCCGGACCTGCGCTGGTGAGAAGCTGGTCGAAGGAATCGAGCCATTCACCGGTCTCTTCCGGGTCGATATCCGGCAGATACGATGCCACGCCCTCGCGGATGACCCGCACTCGGTTTTTCGCGGTCTCGGTGGGCGGCGACTGGTCCAACTGGTCGGTCACGGTGCTGACAGCTCCTTGGTGTCTCGGCCGGTGGGCAGGTGGCCGCCGGCGACTCGAATCTGCTGGCCTCGGCCGGACCGAGGTCATCGATCGTGCTGTGGGTTGATCGTGCTGTGGGTGATCAACGGACCCGACGTGTCGTGGTGTGAGTCACGCCGACTCCATCCCTTATCGTGCCCCATTTCGCACCGGACGTCGTTGTTACCGAGGAGTACGCGAGGTTGGTCACGGCAATTGCCTCAAATCTGCCCGCAGGTCGCCCGTGCGTGTTGCACATGTGACCTTTAGGCTGTTCCTATTGTCAGATGTCGCCGGGAGAATTTCCTGGTGAGATTTCGAGAAGCGAGAACTTGGAGGTCGCACGCGGTGGTTGCCGCCACAGAGTCCGGTAGTCCCGACGAGGAGAGCGCGGCGGAGGTCGGCCGCAAGCTGGGATTCACCCTCGGCATGGTCGTGCAGGAACGCGGCTGGGACGAAGACACCGACGACAATCTCCGTATCGCCGTCGAGGACGCCATCGACGCCGAGATGCTCGATGAGGATTCCGACGACGTCGCCGATGTTGTGGTGCTGTGGTGGCGCGACGACGACGGCGACCTGGTCGACGGCCTCATCAACGCGATCACCCCGCTCGCCGACGACGGGTTCGTGTGGGTGTTCACCCCGAAGACAGGTCAGGACGGCTACGTCGACCCGGCCGACATCTCGGAGGCCGCTTCGACGGCGGGACTCACCCAGACCAGCGTCGTCAACTTCGGCACCTGGTCGGGTTCACGTCTGGTGCAGCCCAAGTCACGCACCGGCAAACGGGCATGAGGGCTCCGCTCGCGGTAGGCGAGCAGGCACCCGACTTCGAGCTGCGTGACCAGAACATGCAGAAGGTGTTGCTGTCGAAGCTGCGCGCCGATCGTCGGGTGCTGCTGGTGTTCTTCCCGCTGGCGTTCACCGGAACCTGTCAGGGCGAGCTCGGCTACATCCGCGACAACGTCGACTTGTTCAGCAACGACGAGGTGACCACCGTCGCCATCTCCGTCGGGCCGCCGCCCACCCACAAGGTGTGGTCGTCGGCGCAGGGATTCCTGTTCCCCATCCTGTCCGACTTCTGGCCGCACGGCGAGGTGGCGCAGGCCTACGGGGTGTTCAACGACGTCAGCGGTTACTCCAACCGCGGCACCTTCCTCGTCGATCGCGACGGCACCATCGCCTTCGCCGACGTCGTCGGCCCGGGTGAGTCCCGTGACGAGTCGGTCTGGACCAAGGCCCTGTCCGCGGTCTGACCCGCAGACTCCGCACTGTGCCTCGCCGGGCGCGACACAGTGCGGAGGTTTGAGCGCGGCGGTCAGTGATGGCCGCTGCCGTGGGCGCCGTGGAAGGCCATCAGCTCCTTCGGCAGGACCACGAAGGGGCGCATCATCGTGTGGTCCTCGTGGTCGAGGATGTGGCAGTGATACATGAAACTGCCGGTCGCGCCGGTGAAGTCGCCGAGCAATTTGACCCATTCACCCGGTTTGATCAGGTAGGTGTCCTTCATTCCCTGGCGTACCGGATCGATGGCGGAGTCGACGGGAATCGGCAGGACACCCGTTGTGCCGTTGTCCGCGTTCCAGCCTTCCTCACCCAATGCGGCCAGGTCCCATTGACCGCGTTCGATCATCTGGAACTGCGTCATGTGGATATGGAACGGGTGCGGAGGCCCGCCGAGATGGAGGATGTTCCACACCGCCCAGCTCCCCTCGGAGAACACGATGCTGTTGGCATCGTCGAACAGCTTGGCCACCGGTACGAACCGGAGAACTTTGCGTTCGGCAGGCGGGAGCGTCGCGTCCCTCGGATCGATGACTTTGATCAGATCGTGGCCGGGGGACGGCTCTGTGCTGCCGAGTTGCCGCAGCTCCCACAGCTCGGGATGGCCTTTGCCGCCGGGTCCCGGCGGGATGAGCGCCACCCAGAAGTGCTCGTGCGAGTGGATTGTCTGTGAACCCACCTGAAGGTCGGTGCCCACGTGGAGATAGCGACGGTAGTCCGGATTCAGTTCCACGGGCGGCTCCCAGTCCGCGTCGGAGGCGGCGGACTTGCCGATGACGAACTGCATGATTGTCGCGTCTGCCTCCCCCGGACCGGCATTGATGAAGGTTCCCTGCTCGTTGCGCAGTTCGAGCGTCTGCCCTGCCAGCGACCGGAAGTCGATCAGGACGTCGTACCGTTCGGCAGGGCCGATCTCGAGCGTCGACACCGGAGCCGGAGCGGCGAGCAACCCACCGTCGGTGCCGATGACCGACATCGGCGTGACGCGGTCGGGGATGAAACCCGCGCTGTCGGTGTTGTTCGCCGGGGAACTCGGTGGCGCCGATTCGTTCGTCGTGTTGTGCACCGCGAGCACGAGCGTGCGGGTGCTGCAGGCGTTGAGGATTCGGAGCCGGTACCAACGTGGTGTGACCTTCTTGGTGGGCCAGACCTTGCCGTTGACAAGGGTGAAGGGTCCGCTCACCGGGATCTCGGTGTCCACCGCCTCGCCGTCGGAGTCGACCGCGACAATCCCGGCCTGCTTGTAGATAGGCCGGCCGGTGAAGCGTTGTTCGCCCGGCTGTTTCGGCACCCGGGTCTCGAAGTTGCGGTCCGTGATCATCAACGGCAGCTCATACGGTCCCGACGGCAGCTTCAGCGACGCTTCGTTGGCATCACGCAGGAGATAGAAACCGGCGAGTCCCGCATAGACATTGAATCGGGTCACCGCCATCGCGTGGTCGTGGTACCAGAGGGTCGCCGACTCCTGTTTGTTCGGGTAGAGCACGCGCGTACGTCCACCTGGGGCGGTGACGTTGTGTGACCAGCCGTCATTGTGTCCATCGGTGAGTGCACCGTGCAGGTGCACCACGGTGGCGCCGGTGAGATCGTCGGTACCTGCCAGGGCGGGGTAGGAGTCGTCGGCCGCGCCGGTGGGGTCCAGCTTGACGGACCGGCCGCCGGGGGTCATCGCGATCCTGGTCGTCGGAGTGGGTGTCGTGCTCGGGGGCACCCGGACGACGTCGTAGGGGAGGGTGGCCGGGTCTCCGTCGCTATCGAACAGGTCATTCACCCAGTCGATCGTCGCGGGGGTGTCGCGCCGAACCTCGATCGTCGGCCCGGGGAGCTGCCCCTCATAGGCCCACACATCGGTCTCGGGAAGGTCGCGGTGGAACCGGTGACGACCGACCTTCGCACGCATGCTGACCGTGCGGTGTTCATCGCCGGTGTCGGCGATCTTGATGACTTTCGGCAGTGGCAGTTCGTCGCGGAACTTGCGGAGCCCGAGCCGCGGAGCTGTCTCCGTGCTGTCGGAGGTGGCAGTCGCGTCGGCACTGACGGTGTCGAACTCGGTTGCGGGGCGGTCGGCGGTCGGTGCGCTCATGACGAGATCCTTCGGGTTGTCGGTGCCGGTGGTGGCAACAACCACGGTGGTTCGTCGCGGCGCTGAGCACATGGGTAGTCCCATACCCGAATGTCGGGTGTGGTGCTGCGCAGGTCGGTCCGGGACTACCTGGTACGGCCGTGAACCCTGCCGTTGTGGCGCGACCAATGGACCGGCCAAGTCCTGGTAGCGGCAGGCGGCCGGGCACGACAAGGACAAAGCATCAGGAGGTCACTCGCAGGTCACCGTCCATTGCCTTTCAGAGTTGCCGCGTGGCCCTCGAGTTCGGACCGGGCGTCAGCCCATGTCGGTTTCGGTACCCGGGGTCACCTGACGCAGGCCGCGGTAGGCGTCGGCCGGTGTCATCTGGCCCATGACCACGGCGGCGACGGTCTCGGCGATCGGCATCCGCACCCCGAACTCGGTGGCGAGTTCGAGGACGGTCGGCGCCGTCTTCGCGCCCTCGGCGACCTGCCCGAGTGCCTCGACGGCCTCGGTGGTCGTCTTTCCCTGGGCGAGGAGTTCGCCGAGCCGTCGGTTACGGGAGCGGGGGCTCGTGCAGGTGGCGATGAGGTCACCCATGCCGGTCAGGCCGGCGAACGACCGGGGATTGGCACCCATCGCCTCGCCGAGGCGGGTCATCTCGGCAAGCCCCCGGGACAGGACCATCGCCCGGGTGTTGTCGCCGACGTCGAGGCCCTCGGCCATGCCGCTCGCGATCGCGACGATGTTCTTGAGGATCCCGCCGAGCTCGCAGCCGAGCACGTCGTCGTTGCGGTAGACGCGGAACACTTTGGAGGTGAACAGTGGCTGAAGGGCGGTGGCGACCCGCTCGTCCTTGGTCGCGATGACCGCGGCCGCGGCTTTGCCTTCGGCGATTTCACCGGCGATATTGGGGCCGGCGAGCAATCCCACGGGGTGGCCGGGCAGGCAGTCGGCGATCACCTCGGTCGGGCGGCGCCGGGTGCCCGGTTCGAGGCCCTTGGCCAGTGAGATCGCCGGAACCCAGGGCCGCAGCTCGTCGGCGATGCGGCCGAGTGTCTCGCGCATCGCGTGCGACGGGATGCCGACGGCCAGGACGTCGGCGAAGTCGGCGAGTTCGGCGACGTCGGAGGTGGCGCGCAGGGCGTCGGGCAACGGGGTGTCGCCGAGGTAGCGGCTGTTGCGGTGGTTGTTGTTGATGTCGTCGGCCGTCGCGCTGTCGCGTGCCCAGATAAGGGTGGGGGTGTTACGGGCGGCCAGTGCGGCGACCGAGGTGCCCCACGATCCGCCGCCGAGTACGGCCACTCTCAATGAACGGGACAACCTTCGACTCCTTCGTGTCGGGTCACAAATGCGTACGGCGCTACGTCGTCCTGTAGTGCCACTTCGAGTCATTGAACCGTACGGGGTGCCCGATGACGGCAGGTTTGGGCTATCAGGGTCCGGCGAGGACGATTACGCCGCCGAAGGTGGCGTCCATGCGGCAGTTGTGGGCGGGGCGGGGTGGTGCGGCGGGGTGAACGTGGCCTGCACCTGAAGCCACATCGCCAGGGTCTGGCACCCGGTCGCATCGGCATCGGTGAGCGGGGTATGTCCGTAGGGTCGCGCCGCGTATGAGGTGTGTTGTCCACCTTCGTTGTTGGCGATGCGCACCTGATGCCAGGCGAGTTCCTTTGGGAGATAACCACATACCTCACGCCATGCGCCGGCGATCCGCCCCGGATCGCGCCGCCACTGCTCCGGTGACACCGACGTCGCGTCGGCATTCTGAAGGTCGTTGCGCAACAGTCGTTTGCGAATCTCAGTCCACCACCGTCCCGGGTAGCGCAACTCCATCGCGCCGGTGAGGTCGGCGATGTCACGCAGCAGCGAATCCGGGCTCGCATTGCAGATCACGTCGTCGGGTGCCCCGACCCAGAACACCGGCAGCGACGGCGGCAGCGGGTCGCCGGGACCGGCCACACCCCAACCGTCGCAACCGGGCACACCACCGGGCGGCTGGTGCGGATCGGCGACCAGTCCGAGGCCGACGATCCGGGCGCACTCCGCGTCGGTCAGCGAGGCCGCGAACCGGCGCACCACAACCGCCCCCTGCGAATAGCCGAGCAACGCCACATCTCCGGAGCACCGACCGAATGCCTCTGCGAGGCTCGCGACACCGCCGTCGACGCTCTCGGCATAGCTCAGCCCGTCCCGCAGTGGAACAGGACCGTAGCTCGCGGCGTACGGCACCCACCGCGCGGTGAACCGGTCATCGAGGCAGTCGGTCACCGCCGACAGCAGTCCGGTGACCTCGGTGCGCTCGTCACCCACAAACGACTCGCCGGTACCTCCGACGACCAGGACCGTGATACTCATACCCTCCGATGGTCCGCGCGAATTCTGGGGAGGCGGGCAAGACGACGCTGAGCTTTCACTGTGAATGGTTGCCTCCGGAAGTGCTGTGCCGGAATACGGAGCAGAATCAGAGCTTCTTGGCCCACACAGGTGCACTACTGTTACGCCATGAATCAGACAGTTCCGTTCATTACTTTCCAGCCGAGCCGCGGCCAGCGCGCAGCGGACGCTATGGAGTTCTATTGTTCGGTGTTTCCCGATGGTCGAGTCGTCGACGATCGCCGCTACGGTCCCGAGGGTCCCGGCGAGGAGGGTACCGTCATCCTGGCCGAATTCGAGATCGCCGGCCTTCGAATGCGGTGCAGTGACAGCTTCATCCAGCATGAATGGAACATCACTCCAGCCATATCGCTGATGATCGACTGCGAGTCTGCCGACGAACAGCAGCGTCTTTTTGCGTCACTCAGCGAGGGTGGTGCTGTATACATGCCGCTCGACGACTACGGGTTCGGGCCCTTCGGCTGGGTGGGGGATCGCTTCGGTGTGACCTGGCAGCTCGGGCTCAAGACATAAATGTCCGTGGGACGCCGGGTCGATGGTAGTGCTTCGCATCGCACGCGCCTCATTGATCACCACTTCGGTCAGGGCGGTCGCGAATCGGCGCACCACGACCGCCCCCTGCGTCGTGGGGCGATTCCTGCCCCGAAGCCGGGCGTTCGGTGTTGCGATGCGGGCGGTGACTCATGTTCACTCGCTGAATGGCGAACGGGCACAATCACGTACTGAGGGCGATCGCGGCCGAATTGGCTGTGTCGACGGCTGATCACCCGTGGCGTGTGGGAATCGACAGCATCTGCGGAGCGGGTAAGTCGACGTTCGCCCGTTCACTGGTGGCGGCTGTCCGGGATCAGGGCCGGTCCGCTGTTCGTGTTGATTCGGACGGTTTTCACCATGTCAGGGCGCGTCGTCGGCGGTTGCAGGACATCGATTCGGCGCGTGGCTACTATGAGGACGCCTATGACTTCGGTTCGCTCGCCAGCAAGGTCCTACGGCCACTGGGGCCGGGTGGGGACCGCCGGTATGCCACCAAGGTTCACGATCTGGTGACCGATGAGATCGTCACAGGCCAGGCCCCCGCGATCGCTCCCACAGATGCGGTGATGATCTTCGATGCGACATTCATCCAGCGGCCCGAACTCGACGGGCTCTGGGACGACGTCGTGTACTTGCATGCCGAGGAGTCGGTTGCGCTCGATCGGGGTATCGCCCGAGATGCCGCGAACCTCGGTGGCGTGAATAGGGCGCGACAGGCGTACGAGCGGCGGTACATGGCAGCGTGCCGGATATACGTCGATGAACGCAACCCTGCGGCACGCGCTTCAATTGTCGTTGACAACACCGACCCGATGCTTCCGCAAATGGTGCGTATGCGCAGCCGATGATATGCACTGGCACGCCTACTGCGGGGTTTGTCGAACACTTTGCCGACGCAGTGCTCGCTGCTGCGGTGATGGCCGATGACGACCGGGCGATTGCTGTTGCGACGCTCGGCGCGGGTGAACCGGTTTTGGCTATCTCTGACGCAGTACTCGGCACGTCGAAGGCACTGCCACCACACTTGGTTGAACTGGTGCAAGAAGAGGTCGATGACGGGATGTTCGAGATGGTGCCCGGATGGACAGATGCCATGAATACGGCCCTGGATCGGATGCGGCAAGCGGGGTAGCCGGTTTCACCGCGGTCGGCCCGCAGTAGTGGCCACCGTCTCGTGCGTTGGCCCACTGTCGGTCTACTGCGGGGGTTTCGGGGTGCCCGCCGGGCGGCGTGGACCGCTTTGACCAGCGGCTATGGTTGTGCGCGCAAAGGGATTCGAACCCCTGACCGCTGGTGTGTAAGACCAGAGCTCTACCGCTGAGCTATACGCGCGGGCGGCGCACTGCTCGCGCACCAACGTAAGAATCTAGCGGTTGATCGGGTCACGGTCCAAACCGGGATCTGCCGGACTCCGCGGTTTGTGGCGCTCAGCGACACATAACGCGGAGTTCAGGAGCGGGCGATGGACCTGCGGTAGCGGTCGGCGAGGCGGTGCATTGTCGCGGACTCGGTGGTTCAGTGTTCGGGTGAGCTCTGGCCGAAACGCTGATAGGCGGCCTGCCGGGTGGTGTCGAGTGCGGCGCCGATCACCGTCCACGAGTCACCGGCTGCCCGTGCGGCGGCAACGGCGGCGTTGAGCTCTGCCCTGGCATCGTCGAGGTTCTTGCGGGCGGCGATGATGCGTCGGAAGTGGGTGGCATCGCGTGACGGCGTGTGCGTGGGGTCGAGGTCGTCGAGGCCGCTGACATCGTGGATGTTCTTTGTTGTCATAGCGTTTCACTCTCCTAACGGAGAAAGTCGTAGAACTTGGAGCGCAGTCGATCTGCGTGGATGATCCGCGTCGGTCGTCCGGCGGGGACCGCCACGAGTTCGAGTAGTGCGCCGCTGACGTCGGGGCCGATGACCAGTAGGCGATCCTCACCGTGATAGTCGTACTCGACCAGTCGGATTGCGTTCTCCCAAGCGTGGAGAATCGACTCGCCAGTGATGTCGTGTTTGCGGGCGCTGTCCCGTATCTCCACTTGTAAAGGTCATCTTTACACTTCTACTGCTGTCAAGGAAGACTTTACACCCTGATGGTGCCGGGTGGGCAAGCGCGCGACGTTGCCAAGTCAAGTGTCTTCGTGTGTGGACGCTGTTGGCGGAACCGACATACGTGGTCAGGAGCGGGCGATCGACCTGCGGTAACGGTCGGCGAGGCGGTCGTGTTCGTCGGCGAGGGCGGCGCATTCGGCGCGGAGGGCGGCCGGTTCGAGGATCTCGAAGTCGGCGTTGAAGGCGCGCAGCCAGCGGGCGATCGAGGTGAGGGATTTGCTGTAGACGCGCAGTTCGCAGGCGGCGTCGTTGCCGGATTCGACGGTGGCCCAGTCGTCGGAGACCATCGAGGCGATGTCGGTGAGCGGGGCGTGCACACGCACTCGGGCGGTCGCCGAGCGGTAGACGGCGCCGATGCTGCGGGCCAGATACTCCCCGGCTCCGCCCTCGGGGAGTTCGCGGGGTGAGAATCGGGGGCCGGTGGGGGTTTTCGGTTCCATCCGGTCGATGCGGAACGACCGCCAATCCTCGCGGGCCAGGTCCCAGCCGATCAGGTACCAGCGTGATCCGTTGCGCACCACCCGGTACGGCTCGATGTCGCGGCGGCTTTCGGTGCCGTCTGCCTTGTGGTAGTCGAAGCGCAGCCGCTCATGCCGGTGGCAGGTGGTGGCGATGTCTGTGAGCCGGTCGGCCGGGATCGTCGTCCACGACGCGTCGCGCGGAACCGAATCCACCGACAGGGCGTCGAGGCGGTGGCGCAGCCGCGACGGCATCACTTGCCGCAGCTTGGTGAGCGCGCCCGCCGATGCCTCCTGAATGCCTGCGATACCGCCCGTGGCGACGGTATTGAGCCCGACCGCGACAGCGAGCACCTCCTGGTCGTCGAGCAGCAGCGGTGGCATCTCGGCGCCGGCGCCGAGCCGGTAGCCGCCGCCCACGCCGACGTTGGCTTCCACCGGATAGCCGAGGTCGCGCAGTTTGTCGATGTCGCGCCGCACCGTCCGGGTGGTGATGTTCAGTCTGTTGGCAAGCTCCGGACCCGTCCATTCCTGCCGCATCTGCAGCAGGGACAGCAGGCGCAGGAGTCGTGCCGACGTTTCCAACATGCACTCATGGTGCCCCAGTGGGCGGACAATTACTGTCCGCAATCGGTGGCGGACAGGAACGTGGACGGATCGGTCGTGTTGTCGAGCCACTTGCCGTACGGGGCGTCGTTGCCGAGTTGCGCGGCCAGTGCGCCGAGTTCGGCACGCAGCGAGCAGACGTCGGAGCGGGCCGGGCCCGCCACCCGATACACGGCGTAGATGACGTTGCCGTTGTCGTCGCGATCGCGTGGCGATACCTTCCCGCGTCGTCCGGTCGGCGGGCAGTCTGTGATCTGGGTCCTACTCCGTGGGTGCGGGTGCGGGTGCGGGATCGTGGAGGATCGGGCGGGAACCGAAGGTGCGGGCCTGCGCGCCGGTGACCATCGATGACGGGAGGGCGTCGGAGAGGAGGCGACGGACCAAGGCGGGGTCGGCGTCGAGGGGGCCGTCGGAGCCGACGATGACGACGTTGCCGGTGCGGCGGCCTTTCAGCATCGACGGGTCGGCGATGATCGCGACGTTCGCGAAGGTGTCGGCGACGGTGGCGACCTCGGCGCGGGCGCGGCGCAGGGTGCGGTCGTCGCCGCAGTTGGCCAGGTACAGCCCGCCCGGGGCGAGAACCCGGTGGACGTGGCCGGTGAACTCGCGGGTGGTCAGGTGGTCGGGGGTGACGGCGTCGCTGAACGCGTCTCGCACGATGATGTCGCGGGAGGCGTCATGGGCGGATTCGAGGACCTCGCGGGCATCGCCGACACGGATCCGCAGCAGCGGCGAACGGGGGAGTGCGAACCATTCGCGGACCAGCCGGGCGAGCGTGGCGTCGACCTCGACGGCCACCTGCCGGGCGTTCGGATAGCGGGCCGCGAGATACCGCGGCAGGGAGCAGGCGGCCCCACCCAGATGCAGCACCCGGAGCGCGGCCGACGACTCGTACCGCTGTTCGATGACCGCGACCATCTGCCGCATGTAATCGAAGTCCAGCAGCAACGGATCGTCGGGGTCGATATGCGAGCTGTGCGCGCCGTTGATGGTGAGCAGCCAGCCCCCTGCGATCGGGTCCGGTGCCAGTTCGCAGGTGCCCGAATCGATCTGGTGTACCCCGGCGACAGGGGTGGGCTGCGTCTTGGACATCGAGGTCAGTGTAGTGGCGAGGGGCCGGTGTTACGCTCACGCCCCGTGACCGTTCGGGTGGACTCTGTGGCAGTGGGACTCGTGGCGGGATACCTCGCCGACCGGATGCTGGGCGATCCGCGCCGTTTCCATCCGGTCGCAGGACTCGGCCGGATCCTCGGCGGACTCGAACGCGGGCTCTACCGGGACTCGCGGACGGCGGGGGTTGCGTACACGGCCCTGACTGTCGGGGGTGCCGGCATCGGCTCCGCACTGCTGACCAGGAGACTGCGCCCGATCGAACCGGTCCTCGTGGCGGCCGCGACGTGGGCGGCGCTCGGCGGTACCACGCTGGCCGGAGTGGGTGGGCAGATGGCGGGCAATCTCGACGGCGGCAACCTCGACGGGGCACGGGCCCTGATCCCGAGCCTGTGCGGCCGCGACCCGAACTCCCTCGACGCCGACGGGATGTGCCGGGCCGCGGTCGAGTCGATCGCCGAGAACACCTCCGACGCGACCGTCGCCCCGGTGCTGTGGGGGGCGGTCGCGGGCGTGCCCGGGCTGGTGGCCTACCGCACAATCAACACCCTCGACGCGATGGTCGGGTATCGATCGCCACGTTACGAGCGGTTCGGCTGGGCCAGTGCCCGGCTCGACGACCTCGCCAACGTGATTCCCGCGCGGGTCAGCGGACTGCTCGCCGTGGCGCTGGGACCGCACCCGGCGTCGGCGTGGGCGGCCTGGCACCGCGACGCGCGTAAGCATCCGAGCCCCAACGCGGGCGTCGTGGAGGCGTCGTTCGCGGGGGCGCTCGGCATCGGGCTCGGCGGTCGGACGGTGTACGCGCACGGGGTGGAGATGCGTCCACAACTGGGCAGCGGGCCCGCGCCCACATCCGCCGACCTCCGGGAGGCCGTGCGATTGTCGCGGCGGGTGCAGTCGGGTGCCGTCGCGGTCGGTGTCGGCTACCGCTTGCTGCGCAGGGGGCTCAGCCGCCGTAACGCCGGCTGAGTTTGTCGCGGACCGCGGCCTCGGAACTCTGCGTGTCAGGTCCGTGCCCGATGCCGGCCGTGTCAGAAGTCCGGGTGGTCACCGCAACCGCGCCTCCCGACGAGGCGCGTTGCAGGTCGGCCCGCGCCTGCGCCCGTTTGGACGAGGCCCGGGCGGTGGGCGTGTCCTCGGGGACGTCGTTCTGTTCCGCGGCCTCCTTGGCGCGGCGGCGGTGTTTGACCTCGGACCAGATGAAGTACCCCAGGCCCAGCGGCGCCATGATCCCGAATGCCAGCCACTGCAGGCCGTAGGACAGATACGGCCCCGAGTCGAGCTGCGGCAGGGCGATCGTTCCCAGCGAACCCGGCTGATCGGCCGACAACTGCACGTAGAACGGATCGAAGGTCAGCGACGTGGCCGCGCCCACCTCCATCGGATCGATGGTGTAGACCGCGAGCGCCCCGGCCTCCTGATGCGCGCCGCGGCCGGGTGAGGTGCCCTCCGACGCCCGGATACGTCCGGTGACGGTGGTCTGCCCCGACGGCGCGGCGGGCACGGCGACACCCTCCCGATCCTGCTCGGGACGCACCCAACCGCGATTGATCAGCACCATGCGGCCGGATCCGGTGAGCGCGAACGGGGTGAGCACCTCGATGGCGGGCCGCTCCTCCGCGGACCGCAGCCGCACCAGGACCTGCTTGTCCTCACGGTAGGTGCCGGTGAGGGTCACCTCGCGCCACTCGGTGTCCTTGTCGAACGGTGCGCCGGCACGGGCGACGTCGTCGATCGGCACCGCGTCGGTGGCCACGGCCTTCTTGATGAGGTCGTTGCGATGTTCGGTGTTGGAGTTCTTGCCGAGCTGCCACGGCGCCAGCAGCATGAAGCAGGCGGCGGCGAAAGCGACCACCACCACAGCCAGGACGATCCACCCGGGCCGGAGGAATGTTCGCAGCGCATGCACGTCTCAACGGTACCGAGTGTGGTCGACACGGAGGTTGCCGGTAACCCGCGCAGACACCGCATCAACGGTAGCGTTGCTCCCGTGCGTGACTTCCTTTGCCGAGAATGTGGCCAACGCCTCTCGTTCGAGAACAGCCTGTGCCTTCACTGCCAGTCGCCGCTCGGCTTCTGGCTCGACACCAAGACCATCTACACCCTCGACGACGCCGGTCGCGTCGAGGTCGATGACACGCTGCTGGAGAAGTGTGCCAATGCTGTGGTCGCCCAATGCAACTGGCTCGTCGAGTGGACCGGCCATCCGGAGCTGTGCCCCTCGTGCGCGCTGACCCGCACGCGGCCCGCGGACTCCGATCCCGAGGCGCTGAAGGCGTTCGGGCAGGCCGAATCGGCCAAGCGCCGGCTCGTCCTCGAACTCAACGAGCTCGGTCTCCCGATCGCGGGATTCGACGATGACGTCCCCAACGGGCTGGCCTTCGACCTGCTTTCCAGCGCGGCCCAGTCGGTGGTCACCGGCCACGCCAACGGCGTCATCACCCTGGACCTCGCCGAAGGCGACGACGTGCACCGCGAACAGATGCGCGTCGAGCTGGCCGAGCCGTACCGCACCGTGCTGGGGCACTTCCGGCACGAGATCGGCCACTACTACCAGATGGTGCTGATCGATGACGCCGCGCGGCCGGGCTTCGAGGCGCTGTTCGGCAATCCCGACGACGACTATCAGGCCGCCATCGACAGGCACTACTCCGAGGGTGCGCCGCAGGGCTGGCAGCAGAACTATGTGTCGTCGTACGCGACGATGCATCCGGCGGAGGACTTCGCCGAGACGTTTGCGCACTACCTGCACATCCGCGACACCCTCGACACCGCGGCCGCGTTCGCGATGGCTCCGGCCGGGTCGACTCTCGACAGCGAACTGCCCGGCGACGTCGGTTTTGACCGCATTATCGAGTGGTGGTTGCCACTGTCGTGGGCGCTCAACCAGATCAACCGGTCGATGGGCCACCCCGACATGTACCCGTTCGTCCTCGCCGGACCCGTGCTGGACAAGATCCGGTTCGTGCACGGTCTGATCAGTTCGGACTAGGAACCGGCCGCGGTTACAGCTCGTCGAGCGCCGCGGCCGCCCAGTCGACCAGTCCAGGAATCGCCGCCTCGATCTGGATCCGGGTCTCCGCGAAATCCTCCGGAGTCCCGTAGTAGGGGTCACTCAGGTCGAGGTCGCCGGGGCCGACGGAGGGGTCGAAGCTGCGCAGCAGGCGAACCCGGTCGCCGAGGCGTTTGCGTTCGAGGTCGCGCACGTGACCGTGGTCGGCGGCGACGAACAGGTCGGCGTCATAATGCTCGGGCGAGAGTTGGGCGGCGACATGGTCGTCGGGGTAGCCGTTGGCGAGCAGCTCGGTGCGGGCCCGGTTGTCGGCCGGTTCGCCGGTGTGGAATCCGCTGGTCCCGCAGCTGGTGACCCGGACCCGGCGGTCGAGGCCGGCTCCGGCGAGGGCGGACCGGAAGATGTTCTGGGCCATGGCGGAGCGGCAGATGTTGCCGGTGCAGACAAAGCAGATGTGTAGATCGTCGGACACGGTGTAATTCCTCAGGCTGTTCGAAACCACTGGCACAACACGGACACGGGTACAACACGCGGGTTATTTACTACAACAACCGAAGTTTCTTATTCGAAATTACCGTCATGGGCACCGGTTGTCGGGTTTGACGGGCCCATAGTGGTGGGCGTCACACTCCGAGAAGCGTACGGAGTTCAGGTACGGAACGCACAATCCAGGCTGCCGCACCGGCCTCCCCGTCGAGGGCGTACCCCCACTCGACGTGGACTGTCGGAATCCCGAACTCGGCGGCGCCTTCGATGTCGTGGGAGCGGTCGCCGACCATGACCACCGGAGCCGACACCGTGCCGGTCGCGTCGACCTCGACGCCCAGGCCGGCCAGTGCATAGGCGATCACATCCGCCTTGCTGCGGCGCGTGCCGTCGTCGGAGGCGCCCGCGATCAGCTCGAAGTACTCGGACAGCCCGAAATGCTCGAGGATCCGGATCGCCGTCGCCTGATTCTTGGAGGTGGCCACGGCCATCCGGCGGCCCGCCGCGGCCAGGTCGGCCAGCAGCGGCCCGATACCGGCGAATACCGAGTTCTCCAGGTAGCCGACGGTGGAGTAGCGCGCACGGTAGGCGGTCATAGTGGCGTCGGCGGTCGGCTCGTCCAGGCCCATGGCGTGCAGCGTGTCGAGCAACGGTGGGCCCGCCACACCCGCGATCACCTCGGGTGCCGCCGGTGGCAGCCCCATCACGTCGAGCGCGTGGGCGAAGCTGTTCGCGATCCCGGCGAAACTGTCGGTGAGGGTGCCGTCGAGATCGAGCAGCAACGCCGCACCGGGGTCCGCGGGTTGCGCTCCTGCCGAAGGCGCCTCGGTGATGCGCGGGGGGATCTGCGCTAAGGGGATCTGCTCGGCTGGAGTCTCGTGCACGCCCTCTATCGTGCACGTGTGAAGCGGTTCCGGCATAACGAGGGTCCCAGAACGGGTGACACCGGTGAGGTGGCGACATTGTGGGACGGCCGTGCCCGGTCCCGGTGGGAACGGGCACACGACAGCGTGGGGCGCCGATGAGCGGGGATCTGTTCTCGCCGGATCGGCACGGCGACAGCGACAGCGCCGCCGGCCTGCTGGACTTCGCGGTCAACGTCCGTGAGGGTCCGCCCCGGTTCGTGCTCGACGCGCTCGGCGCCCGGCTGCCGGATCTGGCCCGGTATCCCACCGCCGCCGACGAGGCGCGTGCGGTGGCCGCGGTCGCCGCGGCGCACGGTCGGCCGGCGGAGGAGATCCTGTTGCTGTCCGGGGCCGCGGAGGGCTTCGAGCTGCTGCCGCGCCTCGGGATCCGGCATGCCGCGCTGATCCAGCCGTCGTTCACCGAACCGGAGCTCGCGTTGCGGGCCGCCGGGATCCCGATCACACAGGTGGTGCTGGAGCGTCCCTGGCGTCTGGGTGCGGACGACATCGCGCGACTGATCCCCGCCGATGCCGACCTGGTGGTGATCGGCAACCCGACCAACCCGACGTCGGTGTTGCATCCGGCCGCCACCATCGAGGCGCTGCGGGCGCCGGGCCGTGTCGTCGTCGTCGACGAGGCGTTCGCCGACCTGACCGTCGACCCCGGGTCGGGGGAGCGGGAACCGGAATCGGTGGCCGCACGCCGGTGGCCCGATGTGATCGTGGTGCGCAGCATCACCAAAACGTTCGGGCTCGCGGGTCTGCGCGCCGGATATCTGCTCGCCGACCGAGAGATCATCGAGCGGCTGTCGATGGGGCGCAGGCCCTGGGCGCTGGGTACGCTGGCGCTGGTCGCGCTCACCGAATGCGTTGGTGCGCAAGGCCAGCGGTACTGCGACGAGGTCGCCGCGACGGTGGCCGGGTACCGGGCCGGCCTGGTCGACGGGCTGCGCGGGCTGGGCATCGAGCCCGCGGTGCGGCCGCAGGCACCGTTCGTACTCATCGAGGTCCGCGACGGGCTGGGGGTCAAGGAGCGGCTGCGGGAGCGGGGGATCGCGGTGCGTAGCGCGGCGAACTTCGTGGGCCTGGGGCCGGGTTATCTACGGCTGGCGGTCCGCGACGAGCCGGCCACCGCGCACCTCGTTGACGCGTTGCGAACGATCGGTGGGTCTTCTGGTCTGTTGTGAACCGGTCGGTGTGGGTGACAGGGTGAATGACCATGAGTGAGAACACGGCCCAGACTCTCGCGCGGATCATCGGAGTTCTCGACGAGGCGTATCCGCGCCGGCTCGCCGAATCCTGGGACTCGGTCGGTCTGGTGTGCGGTGACCCTGATGACACAGTGGCCCGGGCGCTGGTCTGCGTCGACGTCACCGACCGGGTCGTCGATCAGGCGATTGCCGACGGCGCGGGACTGATCCTCGCCCATCATCCGCTGCTGCTGCGCGGCGTCGACTCCGTGGCCGCCGACACCCCGAAGGGACGCATCGTCCACCGGCTCATCCGGTCGGGCATCGGCCTGTTCACCGCCCACACCAACGCCGACAGCGCCCGGCCCGGGGTGTCCGACGCGCTGGCCGCCGAGTTCGGCCTCCTCGACACCGTGCCGCTGCGGCCGCTGCACGTGCCGCCCATGGACAAGTGGGTCGTCATGGTGCCGGAGGGCAGCAGCGATCAGGTGAGCGAGGCGATGTTCGCCGCGGGCGCAGGCGAGATCGGCGATTACCGCGACTGCTCGTGGTCGGTGGTGGGGGTCGGCCAGTTCGAGCCGCAGGCCGCGGCCAACCCGACGATCGGGGAGATCGGCAGGCGCGAACGCGTCGACGAGGCGCGCGTGGAGATGGTCGCCGAACGCCGGCTGCGCGCCACCATCCTCGCCGCGCTGCGCACGGCACATCCGTACGAGGAACCCGCCTTCGACGTCCTCGAACTCGCCGACCTCGACAGCGACCTGGGCCTCGGGCGGATCGGGCATCTGCCGCAGCCGATGACCGCAGCCGACTTCGTCGCCCTCGCCCAGCGGAAACTGAACGGGCCGTGGGGTGTTCGCGGCACCGGCGATCCCGCCGCGATGATCGCGACGGTCGCGGTGTGCGGCGGCGCGGGTGATTCGCTGCTCGGCGCGGCCGCGGCGGCCGGCGTCGACGCGTACCTGACCGGCGACCTGCGCCACCATCCGGCCGACGAGGCGCTGCGCGCGGGCGGGCCCGTCCTCGTCGACGCCGGCCACTGGGCCACCGAATTTCCCTGGTGCGCACAGGCCGCCGCGCTGTTGCGCGAGCGTGCCGGAATCGGGGCCACGGTGTTCGCCGAATCCACCGACCCGTTCGGCATCCACTGCGCGCCCGGTCACTGACCACGGTGGCCGGGGAGCGCGATTGGACGGGTGAACGGCAGGTGACACAATCAGTCAGTTGACCGCGATCACCACAACAGAAAGCAGGCCCCGATGAAGGCTGGTTCCGCCGCGCAGAGACAGCTCCTCGACCTGGCTGATCTCGATGCCGAGCTGGCCCGTATCGCGCACCGCGCCCGTACCCTGCCCGAGGACGCCGAACTCGCCGAGTTGGGCAAGCAGCGCGAGGCCGCCCACGCCGACCTGGTGCGATCGGAGATCGCCGCCGAGGACCTGGCCCGCGAGTACAAGCGGATCGACTCCGAGGTCAACGGGATGAGCGCCCGCGAGGCCAAGGACAAGGCGCTGCTGCAGTCGGGCAAGCTGGCCCCCAAGGCGCTCACCGAACTCCAGCACGAACTCGCCGGCCTCGGGCGCCGGCGTTCGGTGCTTGAGGACGAGTTGCTGTCGGTGATGGAACAGCAGGAGGCCGTCGGCACCGAAAGCGAACGGGCGCAGGCCACCGTCCTGGACATCGACACCAAGATCGGTGAGGCCACCGGTCGCCGCGACGCCGCCCTCGCCAAGCTCGACGGCGACCGCGAGATGAAGGCGCAGCGCCGCGACGAGGTGGCCGCCGGTGTGGACGAGGGTCTGCTGGCCGTCTACGACCGGCAGCGCTCGCAGGGCCGGGCCGGGGCGGCGTTGCTGCGGGCACGACGCTGCGGCGGCTGCGGGATGGAACTCGATCGCGGTCTCATCGCGCAGATCACCGCGGCCGCCGAGGACGAGGTGGTGCGCTGCGACGAATGCGGCGCCGTGCTGGTCCGCACCGCCGAGTCCGGTCTGTAGAGAATCCGGTCCGGGAATGAGCGAGCAGAAGAGCACCCCCACCTGGCAGGGGCAGCGGCAGGCACCGACCCGGCTGGTGCTGCTGCGGCACGGGCAGACACCGCTGTCGGTGGAACGGCGCTACTCCGGCCGTGGCAACCCCGAACTGACCGAGCTGGGCCGTGCGCAGGCGGCCGCGGCGGGTAAGCGACTCGGCGCGGACACCTCGATCTCGGCGATCGTGTCCTCACCGCTGGCCCGGGCCACAGCCACCGCTCGCGCCGTCGCAGATGTGAACGGTCTCGATGTGGAGGTCGTCGACGGCCTCACCGAAACCGACTTCGGCGACTGGGAGGGGCTGACGTTCCTCGAAGCCGCCGAGCGCGACCCGCAGGCACACCGCGAATGGCTCGGCGATGTGACGCTGCCCCCGCCGGGTGGGGAGAGCTTCGCCGCCGTCGCCGACCGGATCGGTGACGTCAAACAGTCTCTGCTGCACAGGTTTCCGGCGCAAACAGTGCTGGTCGTCTCCCATGTCACGCCGATCAAGACGCTGCTGCGTGATGCGCTGCGTGCCGGGCCCGAGGTGCTCTACAGCATCCACCTCGACCTGGCGTCGGTGTCGATCGTCGAGTTCTACCCGGACGGCGGTTCCGTGGTGAAACTCGTCAACGACACGAGCCACCTCTAGCTCGCGCTTCACCTCCGTCTATCCTGAACGGGCGAACGAGTCGGCCGGGCGGCCGCGGCGCGCGGAACGACCGGTCACCGGAGACGCCGAGCGCCGAGGAAAGTCCGGACTCCACGGAGCAGGGTGGTTGTTAACGGCAACCCGGGGTGACCCGCGGGACAGTGCCACAGAAAACAGACCGCCGACGGCATCTCGGTGCCGCCGGTAAGGGTGAAACGGTGCGGTAAGAGCGCACCAGCGACGCGGGTGACCGCGCCGGCTTGGTAAACCCCACCCGGAGCAAGGCTGAAGTCCGCACCGACAGGTGCGGGTGCGCAGGTGTTCGAGGGCTGCTCGCCCGAGCCTGCGGGTGGGCCGCTTGAGGTACCCGGCGACGGTGTGCCCAGATGGATGGTCGCCGCCCACGCCTCGCGTGGGCACAGGATCCGGCTTACACGCCGACTCGTTCGCACCGGCAGGCATGTATCGGATCTGATACAGTTGATGGATGGGCGTTGGTGACTCTCGTTCTGGTTTGCAGGTGAAACCTCCTGGCCTCGCCGTCGTTCTCGAATCTGCTGCGAGGCTTCAGCAGCTTGTTCCCGATGCGGTGCTCGTAGGTGGCTCTGCTGCCGCCTACTACGCGCAGCACCGGCTTTCCACCGATCACGATCACGTACTCGCAGATCTGCGTGACCGTTTCGATGCCGTGCTTGACGCGCTGGATCGGGATGGGGACTTCATACTGAACCGCGCGGTGCCGGGCAAGATCATCCTCGACGAGCTGGGCGGAATCGAAGCAGGTGTCCGGCAGCTCATCAGGAAGCGCCCGCTGGAGGTCCAGTGCGTTGACTTGCCGTCGGGCGCGCGCCTTACGGTGCCCACTGTCGACGAGATTGCCCGAATAAAGGCATATCTGATCGTGAAACGAAATCAGATGCGGGACTATCTCGATCTGGCTGCATTGTCGGGCAGGTTCGGCCGGGAATCAGCGGGCGCCACTCTGGCACGGATCGATGAGTACTACTCCGACGACACCCATCCCGATGATCGGCCGGTGCAGTCACAACTGGCCAGACAGCTCGCCGATCCCAGGCCGAAGGATTCCCGCAGCATTCGGGACCTACCCACCTACAAGGCACTTGAACCCCGGTGGCGGAAGTGGGATGACGTGGTGGCCGAGTGCGTGGCATTGGCGGCGTGTGTCGTCAATGGATAAGTGAAGGCGGGGATAAGTGAATGGGGATGATTGAAGGAGGCGCGCAATGGCCCTGAAGTTCCGCAATATCGGCGTCACCCCCGATGATCCGGTCGAGGATTGGGGATTCGAGGGGATCCTTGCGGCGATCGACCGCGGCTACGCCCGTGACTGGGCGAAACTTGTGACCGCGGTTCATGCGAATCCGGACCTGGAACAGGTGTACCGCGAGGCAACGGAAGCAGCGGAATCGGATTCGACGGTCACTCTGCTCGACACGATGCTCGCCGACAAGAGGAAGTCCCCATCCGAGCGGGCTGTCGAACGACTGCGAATGGCGTTCGCAGGCACCCGGATGACTCAAGCCGAGGTGGCCGACCGGATCGGTACCTCGCGGTCCCGGCTGAACTCCTACCTCGCGGGCAAGGTCACTCCATCGATGGATGTGCTTGTCGCGATGGAAGATCTGGCCCGCGAGGTTCGGGCGCCATCGCTGGCAGCGATTCTGATGCTGCGGTAGCGGGGTCCTTACACGGCCGCGTAGTGCATCAGGTCTGCGTCGTCGCCGGGTACCCACAAGCGGTGTGCCGGTGTGCTGTAGTTGGCTGTGAGAAAACGGCGTAGCGCGTCGAGTTCCGGGTGACCGGCCGCTGACTCGCCCCAGAGCAGAGCCATCGGGTAGGCGGGTGCGGGACCGACGATCGGGATGCGCCGGATTCGTGGATGCCACGGCGTGGTGGTGCCCTCGCCGCCGGTGGTGATGAGGCTCTCGGATGCGGCGACCCGGTCGAGGAGACCGCTGAAACCGATGCTGTGCGTTCCGCGTTCGGTGTCGAGCGTCATGCCGGCTACGTGCGCGAACTGGCGGTAGAAGTCGGCGACCTCGGAGTCGAATCCGGCGCCCGGCACCCACAGGGTACGTCCGCCGAGTTCGCTGAACTCGATCTGTTCTCGGTCGGCGAGCGGATTGTCCACGCCAACAAGAAGATGAAGCACATCCAGGTAGGCGAGGGCGGTCCCGATCTGCGCCGGCAAGGGGTGCCCGGTCCACGACGGGCGGGCGAACGCGGCGTCGACGCGACCGTCGATGACGGCCTGCCGCGATGTCCGAGACGGCGACGACATGACGATTTCGATCTGGGCGTCCGGGTTCTGATCGAGGTAGAAGCGCAGCAGATTGGCGTCGGCGATCACCGAGCCATGAACGGCGATCCGGAGAACAGCGGGTTGCGATACGGCGACGACCGCGGCATCGGCGGCCACGATCAGCGCTCGTGCATGCACAAGGAATCGGACGCCGGTCGCGGTCGGTACGACGGTATTGCGGTCGCGGGTGAACAGCCGGATCCCCAACGTGTTCTCCAGTTTGGCGATTCGTTTCGACACGGCCTGCTGGCTGATACCGAGCATGAGGGCCGCCTCGCTGAAACTTCGCTCATCCTCGACGGCGACGACGGCTCTGACGGCACCGAAGTCGAGATCCACGGGCAACCTCCCTGTACAACTGATGGTTGTCAATCTCCGAGTGTTGGATGTTGGACGCCATTGAAAGTAGCAGGTCACACTCGTTTCTGCGCGGGAGGTCTGCGATGGAGTGACAACGTTTGAGGCGGGAGTGTGTCGTGTCCGATTCCTTCGTTCACCTGCACAATCACACCGAGTATTCGATGCTTGACGGGGCGGCGAAGGTGTCGCCGTTGTTCGCTGAGGCCCAGCGGTTGGGGATGTCGGCGATCGGGATGACCGACCACGGCAACATGTTCGGGGCGTCGGAGTTCTACAACTCGGCGGTCAAGCACGAGGTGAAGCCGATCATCGGGATCGAGGCGTATATCGCGCCGGGGTCGCGGTTCGACACCAAGCGGCAGTTGTGGGGGACCCGCGATCAGAAGTCTGATGATGTGTCGGGTTCGGGTGCCTATACGCATATGACGATGGTCGCGGCGAACGCGACCGGGTTGCGGAATCTGTTCAAGCTGTCCTCGGCTGCGTCGATCGAGGGGCAGTTGGGTAAGTGGGCGCGGATGGATGAGGATCTGATCGCCGCCCATGCCGAAGGCATCATCGCCACCACCGGTTGCCCGTCGGGGGAGGTACAGACCCGGTTGCGGCTCGGGCATGATCGGGAGGCGTTGGAGGCGGCGGCGAAGTGGCAGGAGATTTTTGGGCCGGAGAATTTCTATCTGGAGTTGATGGAGCACGGTATTGAGATCGAATCCCGGGTCCGGGAGGGGCTTGTGGATGTGGGCCGCAAGCTGGGGATCAAACCCCTGGCCACCAATGACTGTCACTATGTGACCCGTGAGCACGCGTCGGCGCATGAGGCGTTGTTGTGTGTGCAGACCGGTAAGACACTCTCGGATCCGACGCGGTTCAAGTTCGATGGTGATGGCTACTATCTCAAGTCCGCGGCCGAGATGCGCGAGTTGTGGGATTCGCAGGTGCCGGGGGCGTGTGATTCGACGGTGGAGATCGGTGAGCGCGTCGAGTCCTATGCGGAGGTGTTCACTCACCGCGATCGGATGCCGATCTTCCCGGTGCCCGATGGGTTCACGCAGGAGTCGTGGCTGAGCCGGGAGGTGTTCGCGGGGTTGGAGCAGCGCCGGTTCGCCGGGCGCACGGTGCCGCAGGACTATCTGGATCGCGCGGAGTATGAGCTTGGGGTGATCAACCAGATGGGGTTCCCGGCGTACTTCCTGGTGGTCGGTGATCTGATCCGGCATGCCCTCGAAGTGGGGATCCGGGTGGGTCCGGGTCGTGGTTCGGCTGCTGGTTCTCTGGTGGCGTGGGCGTTGGGGATCACCAATATCGATCCGATCCCGCACGGTCTGCTGTTCGAACGGTTCCTCAACCCCGAACGTGTGTCGATGCCCGATATCGATATCGATTTCGATGATCGTCGTCGTGGTGAGATGGTGCGCTATGCGACTGATCGGTGGGGGTCGGACAAGGTTGCGCAGGTGATCACGTTCGGCACGATTAAGACGAAGGCGGCGATCAAGGATTCGGCGCGGGTGCAGTTCGGGCAGCCGGGGTTCGCTATCGCCGATAAGATCACCAAGGCGTTGCCGCCGCCGATCATGGCCAAGGATATTCCGGTGTGGGGTATCACCAACCCTGATCATGAACGGTTCTCTGAGGCTGCTGAGGTGCGCACGCTCATTGAAACCGATCCGGATGTGAAGAAGATCTACGACACCGCGCTCGGGTTGGAAGGTTTGATCCGGAACGCGGGTGTGCATGCGTGTGCGGTGATCATGTCCTCGGAGCCGCTCACCGATGCGATTCCGGTGTGGAAGCGTGCTCAGGACGGGGCGATCATCACCGGGTGGGATTATCCGTCGTGTGAGGCCATCGGGTTGTTGAAGATGGACTTTCTGGGGTTGCGGAACCTCACCGTTATCGGTGATGCGTTGGAGAACATCACACTCAACCGCGGTATCGATCTCGACCTCGACGAACTTCCTCTCGACGATGCCGCGGCATACGCCATGCTCGCCCGCGGCGACAATCTGGGCATCTTCCAATTCGATTCCGCCGGCATGCGTGAGCTGCTATTGCGCATGGCACCAACGACTTTCGACGATCTCGTCGCATCCAACGCGCTCTATCGACCCGGGCCGATGGCCGTCGGCGCGCACTGGGCGTACGCCGACCGCAAGAACGGGCGAGAACCCGTCACGCCGATCCATCCCGAACTGGCCGAACCCCTGCACGACATTCTCGGATCCACATACGGGCTGATCGTGTACCAGGAACAGATCATGCAGATTGCGCAGAAGGTCGCCGGATATTCACTCGGCCAGGCCGACCTGCTGCGCCGCGCGATGGGTAAGAAGAAGAAAGAAATCCTCGACGAGGCGTACGACGGATTCGCCGAAGGCATGCGGGACAACGGCTTCTCCGACGATGCAATCCGTACGCTATGGGATACCGTGTTGCCGTTCGCCGGATACGCATACAACAAGTCCCACGCCGCCGGATACACACTGATCACCTACTGGACCGCCTACCTCAAAGCCAACTATCCGGCCGAATACATGGCCGGGCTCCTTACCTCCGTCGGTGAGGACAAGGCGAAAACGGCCGTATACCTGGCCGATTGCCGGCAACGGCACATCATCGTGCTGCCACCGGACGTGAACGAGTCGCAACGCAACTTCGCCGCCGTCGGCACCGACATCCGCTTCGGACTCGCCGCCATCCGCAACGTCGGCACCGGCGTGGTCTCCTCGATCCTGTCCGCACGCGAGGAGAAAGGGAAGTACACTAGCTTCTCGGACTACCTCAACAAGATCGACGTGGTGGCCTGCAACAAGAAGGTTACCGAATCACTGGTCAAGGCAGGCGCTTTCGACTCGCTCAGTCACCCGCGCAAGGGCTTGTTCCTGGTGCACAGCGACGCCATCGAATCGGTCCTCGGAACCAAAAAAGCCGAAGCGACCGGCCAGTTCGACCTGTTCGGCGACGCCGGCGGCGCCGACGACTCGATGGCCGACGTGTTCGCGGTCAAGGTGCCCGAAGAAGAATGGGACACCAAACACAAACTGGCACTCGAACGCGAAATGCTCGGCCTGTACGTGTCCGGCCACCCTCTCGACGGCATCGCTGCGGCGCTCGCCGCCGAAACCGACACCTCCATCGCCTCGATCCTCGATGGACAGGTCACCGACCGGCAGCAGGTCACCATCGGCGGCATCGTCGCATCGGTCGACCGACGTATCACCAAGAAGGGTGAACCCTGGGCGATCGTCGAACTCGCGGATCTGGTAGCCGGCACCGAGATACTGTTCTTTCCCACCGCATACGACGCATCACAGTCGCTCCTCACTCCCGACAGCGTGCTCGTCGTCGTAGCGACGGTCAGCGTCCGGGACGGTCGCCGCAGCCTGTTCGCCGTCGGCGCTCGGGCGCCCGAACTCTCGGTCCGGACCGTCGGCCGACCAGTGACACTGTCGCTCACCGCAGCCGCCTGCACTCCGACCACGATCAGGGCACTTCGGGAGATCCTGGAGAGACATCCAGGCTCCACCGACGTGCACATCCAGCTCCGTGCGCCGCAGCAAACGACACGGCTCGCCGTCGCCCCACGCCTTCGGGTTCACCCATCATCCGGACTGACCGGCGAACTCAAAGCTCTCCTCGGCGCCGACGCCGTCGGGTAGCGCGGCACCAGTTCGATCCATTCGTACAAGTGCTGAACGGGTGCCGTCGCCAACGATGGAACGGTGCTGATGAAGACCACCACCGTCCGTCGCGGTTACCTCGTCACGGTTGCCGCTGCCATCATGCTCGCGGCCGTCTGCCTCGTCCTGCTGCCGTCCACCCAGACGCGGCTGCTGACCGGTGGGATCACCGCCGATTCCGCCGAGTCGGTCCGTGCGGAAGCCCAGATGACGAAATATTTCCCGACCGCGCGACCCGACATCGTCCTCGTCCTGACACCCGGGTCGACGCCTACGGCCACGCTCGACGACGTTCTCGGCGAGGTGCGATCGTTGACCGGTGTGACCGGGGTCCACTCGGTGCCGACCGCCGGTGGGGGAGACAGCAGCCTCGCCTTCGTGACCGTCGCCCCGGAACAGCCCGCACACGTCATCACCGACATAGCCGAGGCGGCCGACGACATCGGTGACCGCTCGGGAGTGCAGGTCACGGCGACCGGTGACAAGGTGATCGACGGATCCATCGACGTCCTCGCCGAGGAAAGCCTGGTACGCGCCGAACTGTTCGCCGCACCTGTGGTCGCGCTCATCCTGCTCGTCGTCTTCGGATCAGTGTGGGCCGCAATGATTCCCCTGCTCGCCGGCGCGGTCGCCGTCGCGATCGCGATGCTCGGCCTCAACCTGCTGACCCGGGTGACCGACGTGTCGGCGTTCGCGCTCAACCTTGCCACCGCCATCGGTTTCGGTCTGGCAATCGACTACAGCCTGTTCCTCGTCGCCCGCTGGCGCGAAGGCAGGCAACGGGGGCTATCCCCCGAGGACGCCCGGGAATTGGCCGTACGCACATCCGGGCGCACGATCATCTTCTCCGGCATGACCGTCGTGATCGCGATGGCCGCGCTCCTGGTGTTCCCGGGATACTTCCTGAAGTCGCTGGCCTACTCCGGAATCCTCACCGTCACCGCGGTCATGGCGGTGACCATCGGCATCGTGCCGCGGCTACTGGTTCTGCTCGGCGACCGTGCGACGCGCCGGTACGCGTGGAGCCGCTGGGCGAGTATCGAACGCGAACCCGCGTCGGGATCTTCGTCGAGCGTCCGGCCGCAATCACGCGTGAGATCGTGGGCGACGGTGATCGTGGTGACCGCGGTCCTCCTGGTGGTCGCCGCACCGTTCCTCGGCGCGCACTTCATCTTGCGCGACTACCGGGAGCTGCCGGTCGGGGATCCTGCGCGTGTTGCGGCCGAACAGGTCGTGGCGGACTTTCCGGAGGTCGGTCAGGGTTCGGTGGATGTGGTGTTCGAGAAGGCACCCGACGACGCCTCGCTGGCCGGAGCCGCCGAGCGTATCGCGTCGCTGGACCACGTGGCCGGCGTTGCCTGGAGCGGCGGCACCGCTCGCCGGTCCGGGACCGGCCAGGTACTGACCGAGCCGGCCGGCGCACCCGGTCGCGCAACGTTCGTGGCCGCGGACGGAGCGACATGGATGCGGGTGGATCTGGCCGTCGACCCCGGATCGCCCGAGGCGGCTACGGTCCTGCGGCAGGTCCGCACCGCCGTCGCCGGGCTCGGCGCACTGGTGGGCGGACAGACCGCTCTGGTCGTCGACACGACGGACGGTCTGGGCGCAGCCCTGCCGTACGCGATCACCGCGATCGTCGTCGTCACCGCTGTGCTGCTGTTCCTGCTCACCGGTTCGGTCGTGTTGCCGCTGATCGGTGTCGCGCTGTCGGTGCTGTCGCTCGGGGCCACGTTCGGTCTGCTCGTCCACATCTTCCAGGACGGGAACTTCGCCGGTGTCCTCGGCGGGTTCACCGCCTTCGGTGCGATCAACGTGTCCGCACCGATCCTGTTGTTCTGCATCGCCTACGGGTTGTCGATGGACTACCAGATGTTCATCCTGGCCCGGATCGCCGAAGAACACGCTGCGGGAAGATCGGGCGATGAAGCGGTCAGGATCGGTATCGCCACCACCCGCCGGGTCATCGGTGCGGCGGCCATCCTGATCTCGGTGGTCCTCGCGGCGATGGCCACCTCGGGGCTCACCTACCTCAAGATTCTCGGTCTCGGATTGACCGTGGCCGTGCTCGTCGACGCGTTCGTGGTGCGCCTGTTTCTGCTGCCCGCTGTGATGCGGATCTGTGGGGACGCCGTCTGGTACCGTCCGCGACTGCTGGACGGTGTGTACCGTCGAATGCGTCTGTCGCATGAAAGCTGACGTCGGTGGCGGGTACCCGGTCCGGCTGTGGAGGGGCGTGGGTCGTGATGAACGGGGGCCGACAGGGCAGATGACAGACCGGTTCAGCGGTGACTACTCCGACCTCGGCGTGAGTGCCGTCGTCTATCGGGGAACCTTCACACCGACCGCAATCCACCGGCATTACGCGATCCAGGTGGTCGACTGTCCGCAGGGGATCGACCTGAGACGCGGTGATGACACGCTGACCGGAGTGACCGGCGTGGTGATCGGGTCCGGGGTACCGCACCAACTGCTCTCGTACGGCCGCGCGACGGTCACCTACGTCGCACCGCACACCGCCGACGGCCGGCGGCTCGGTGAGTCGATCAGCTCCGATACCGCCGATTGTCCGGGACCAGCGGTCACCGGCGGTCCCGAGGGTGGCCGCCCGGATTCAGTGGCGGACGAGATTGTTCTGTGGATCGGACAGCGAATCCGGGACACCCCGACCGCCGCGCTGCACCTGCCCGATGTCGCCATGAGTTTTCATCTGTCCGCGCCGTCCGTGCGCCGGATCCTCGCCGCAGGCCTGGACGTGAGCTATTCGCAGATCGTGCAGTGGGAACGCCTGCGGTTGGCGATCGAGTTCATCGCCGAGGGCAGCGGATGCACCGATGCCGCCACCGGTGCCGGCTTTTACGACGGACCGCATTTCAATCGGATCTGCAAGGCGATGCTCGGCATCGCACCCAGGCTCATCGAACTCCGCTACGTCCGGCCGGTGCAACCGGCCGCTCCCGGCGCCCCGTCCCGATCGCCGTCGTGTCCTGAACGTCCGCGGGTGGTGGATCATTCGCCCCTTGGCGGACGGCGGTGGCCGTTCTAGCGTGGGATCTATGACCGACGCCATCGCTGTTTCCGGGCTGTGCAAACGATTCGGCACCACTGTCGCACTCGATCACCTCGACCTGTCGGTGGCGTCGGGTGAGGTGCACGGATTCCTCGGTCCCAACGGCGCGGGCAAGTCGGTGACCATCCGGACACTGCTGGGTCTGCTCCGCAAGGACTCGGGGTCGGCATCGGTGCTCGGGCTCGACCCCTGGTCGGAGGCGACCGCACTGCATCGCAGGCTCGCCTACGTGCCCGGCGATGTCACGCTGTGGCCCAATCTGAGCGGTGGTGAGGTCATCGACCTGCTCACTCGCCTGCGCGGCGGTGTCAACAAGGCCCGCCGCGACGAACTCCTCGAACGTTTCGCCCTCGACCCCACCAAACGGGGCCGCACCTACTCCAAGGGCAACCGGCAGAAGGTGGCCCTGGTGGCAGCGCTCGCCTCCGACGTCGAACTCCTGCTCCTCGACGAGCCCACATCGGGACTCGATCCGCTGATGGAGCAGGTCTTCCGGGAGACGGTGGCGCAGGCGTCCGAACGCGGCTGCACCGTCCTGCTGTCGAGCCACATCCTGTCGGAGGTGGAGGCGCTGTGTGACCGGGTCACCATCATCCGCAACGGTCACACCGTCGAAACCGGAACACTCGCCTCGCTGCGGCACCTGACCCGCACCTCCGTCACCGTGACCACCGAGCGGCCGATCACCGGCCTGGCCGACCTGGCCGGGGTGCACGACATCGTGGAGGGGTCTCCCGATCACGCCGATGGGCAGATCCGCACCCGGTTCGCCGTCGACACCGAACGCATCGGGGAGATGCTCGGGTATCTCGGCACGTTCGGCATCGTCGGGATCACCTGCAGTCCACCGACCCTGGAGGAGTTGTTCCTGCAGCACTACGACACCGCGGCGACGGGTTCCGCGCACTCTGCCGGCGCCGGCCGATGACCACCGCCACGGTGGGCGACGGCCGCCGTGCTGCCGGACCGGCCGTGCGGGAGAGCGAGTACGTGGGAACCGGGCAGCTGTTCCGGTTCTTTCTGCGACGGTCCCGGTTGGCGCTGGTGCTGTGGGTGCTGGGCACAGCGGGCCTGTACCCGTTGACGGCGGTGGCGCTTGCCGGTGCCTATCCGACACAGGCGGATCTCGACAAACTCGCCGCGAGTATGTCCGGTAACGCGGCGGTCATCGCGATGGCCGGCCCCGATCTGGAACTCAACACGGTCGGTGGCCAGACAGCGTGGCAGTTGTCGGCTTTCGGGGCGATCCTGGCCGGGCTGATGAGTACCTTCCTGGTGGCCCGGCACGCGCGGTCGGGTGAGGAGTCCGGCGCCGACGAACTGATCGGCTCGGGCGTGGTCGGCCGCGGCGCACCCATCGCCGCGACGGTGCTGACCGTTCTTCTGGCCAACGTCGCGCTGATCGTCATCGTGGGACTGTCGTTGACGGCGTGCGGCCTGTCGGCGGCCGGTTCGTGGACGCTCGGGGCCGCCTGCGGATTGACCGGTGTGGTGTTCGGTGGCCTGGCACTGATCTTCGCCCAGGTCAGCAGCACCACCCGAGGGGTGTGGGGGATGAGTGGTGCGGCGATCGGTCTCGCCTACGCGCTCCGCGCGGTGGGCGATGTCAGCAACAACCCGGCCCGTTGGCTGTCGCCGATCGGGTGGGGGCAGCAGGCGCGTGCCTATGCCGGCGAACGGTGGTGGCCGCTGGCGATGCTGGTCGTCGTGGCCGTTGTCGCCGTGGCGGTGGCGACGGTGCTGCGTTCGCGCCGCGACTTCGGTTCCGGGCTGCTCCGGCAGCATCCCGGCCCGTCGTCACGAGCCTGGGGCGGCGGAGCGTACGAACTGTCGTGGCGGCTCGCCAGGCCGGCCATCATCGGCTGGATCCTCGGCCTGATGTTCGGTGGCGCCGCCTACGGCTCCATCGGCGACGGCGTGGACGACGTCATCTCCGGCGACAGCGACCTCACCGGTTCCCTGACCGGCGGCCAGTCCGCCGGATCCGCTCTCGTCGACGGCTTCTACGGCAGCGCTGTGCTCATGTTCGCCATCATCGCGGCCGGTTTCGCGGTCAACCTCGTGTTGCGCGCGCATCGCGACGAGACCGCCCACCATGCCGAACCGCTGCTGGTGGCAGGGGTGCGGCGCACCACCTACCTGGGAAGTCACGTCGTCTTGGCGCTGACCGCGCCGGTGGTCGCGGTCGTCGCCGCGGGGGCCGCGTCAGGGCTGGTGTACGGGATCGTCTCCGGCGGCACACCCCGCGTCGCGGAGTTCGCGGGCGCGGGTCTCGGCTACACTCCGGCGCTCTGGACGGTGGTCGCGGTCACGGTCGTACTGGTCGGTGCCGCACCGAGATTCGCGGCACTGTCGTGGGTGGTCGTCGCGTTCGCCGCGATCGCCATGTTCTTCGGTCCGCTGCTCAAGTTCCCGCAGTGGCTGCTCGACATCTCGCCGTTCACCCACATCGCGCTGGTCCCGCTCGACGATGTCCGGTGGACGCCGCTGATCGTGCTGACCGTCATCGCCGCGGCCCTGATCGCCGCCGGCACGACAGCTTTCACCCGCCGCGACATCGACTGCTGACCTGGTTCGGTGGATCAGTTCTGAGGCATCTGGCGGTCGACCGGTACCGGGGGCCACTAAGGTCGGTGGGTATGCACCGTCGCTTCTCCGCACCCGATATCGACTTCGACGCCATCCGCACCGAACTCGGGGTGGCCGAGGACTATGGCGACGACGCACTCACCGAGGCGCACAATGCCACCGACCGGCACGCCGGTGACCGCGAGGACCGCACCGATCTGCCGTTCGTCACCATCGACCCACCGTCGTCGATGGACCTCGACCAGGCGGTCCACATCGCCCGCGACGGCGACGACTTCATCATCGACTACGCCATCGCCGACGTGGCGGCGCTCATCGAACCCGAAGGCGCGCTCGACCAGGAAAGCCGGCGTCGCGGCACCACCGTGTACTTTCCGGACGGTTCGGTGCCGCTGCACCCGCGGGAACTGTCCGAGGGCGCGGGATCGCTGCTGCCCGACCAGATCCGGCCCTGCGTGCTGTGGACGATCCGGGTGTCGGCCGCGGGGGATCCCGTGCAGGTGAAGGTGCGGCGCGCGATCGTTCGGTCGGTCGCCAAACTCAACTACGCGGGCGTGGCTGCCGACGCCGCGGCCGGAACACTGCACCCGTCGATTGCGGCGCTGCCCGACTTCGGCGAACTGCGTGCCCGCGTCGCCCTCGATCGCGGGGCCGTCGACCTCAACCTGCCCGACCAGGAGGTGGTACGCGGCGACGACGGCGGCTGGTCGGTGGAACTGGCACCCCGGACCCCGGCCGACGGCTGGAACTCGCAACTGTCGCTGCTGACCGGCATGTGCGCGGGAAAGATCATGGCCGACGCCGGGATCGGGCTGCTGCGCACGCTGCCACCGGGCAAAGCGGAAGCCGTCGACACGCTGCGGACCATCGCCGCGGCGCTCGGTGTGCCCTGGCCCGACGGTCACACACCCGGACGATTCCTCAAAGGCCTTGCCCCCGAACAACCGTCGACGCTGGCGCTGATGAACGCGGCCACCTCGCTGATGCGCGGAGCGGACTATCTGGTGCTCGGCCGCGGCGCCGACGGCGCGCTCATCGACGCCGTCCACGGTGAACCGGTCTCCGACGAGGGCACCCGGCATGCCGCGATCGCCGGACAGTACGCGCACGTCACCGCGCCGCTGCGCAGGCTCGGCGACCGGTTCGCCACCGAGGTGTGCCTGGCGGTGACCGCCGGAGCGCCGGTGCCGGACTGGGTGACCAGGGCGCTTCCGACGCTGCCCAAGGCACTGCGGTCCGCGGACTCGCTCAGTTCGTCGGCGGACCGACTCAGCGTCGACCTCGCAGAGTCCATCGTTCTGGAAGATCAAGTCGGCCAACGATTCTCTGCCGTCGCCACCCGGGCGGCGGGTGAGAAGAGGCCGGCTGAGGTGTACATCGACACCCCGGCCGTCATCGCCCCGTGCGAGGGCACACCCGAGCCGGGCCACCGCCTCGACGTCGTGCTGTCGGCGGCGGACCCGGTGAAACGTCAGGTGCGGTTCAGTCCCGTCACAAATCCTTGATGACCGAGCCGTAGGTGGCGATGGCGCGCTGCATCGCCTCCGCCTGCCGGGTGTCGACGCGGCCGAGGACGAACAGATCCCGCGGCTCCAGTCGAAGCGCGCCCGACTGGGCCTGCGCCACCAACTCGGCGATCCGCTGCCGGTTGATCAGGGCGTCGTTCACGTCACCGAGCGCTGTCTGAATCACCTTGGCCACCTTGCCCGCCCGCTGGTGATGCTTCTTGCCGAGCGGGGACACCGCGTCGACCCGGTACCGCAGGCGCTTGGCCTTCTTACGCACCACATGAAGCTGTTCGAGCCACTCGTCCGACCCCTCCGGCAGTGTGGCCAGTGTGGCCTGTTCCCGCCGAATCCGCTTGCGGCTGCGGTGGATCGACCTGTCCGCGGCCATCTCGGCGGTGTCGTCGGCAGCCGGTCCGGTGGGCGGATCGGCGATCAACTCGTCGATATCATCGAGCAGCGCGAAATACCGGTTGGAGTTCATCGCAGCATGTGCCACCCGCAACGCCCGGTCGTGACCGGCCTTCTCCTGCCCGATGAGCGCCTCCCGTAGCGCGTCGGAGACGTCCTCGCCCTCCAACAATGAGATGTCGATGTCGATCTGTACCTCGCTGTCGCGGGCGTCGCCGAGGATGCGGGCCAGCAGGCGGAGTTCACCGTCGAGGTGGGTGGTCTTCTCGTCGTCGAGCACGCCCTTGAACCCGGTGAGCACGCTGCGCAGCCGGCGCGAGGACACCCGCATCTGGTGGACCGCATCGTAGGTGTCGACCCGCACCTGCGGGTCCCACGCCACCAGCGCGTTGCGATGGGTGGCCAGGTCCGTGAGCACGAGATCCAGTGCGGTCGGGTTCTTTCCGAGCTCCGGCACCGCCGACGAGACCGCGGGGGTGGCCCCGATGGCACGCGCCAGCTTCGACGCGCTCGACGGCTCGCGGCCGCCTGCGCGGGCCAGTGCCCGCGACGCGTCCTTGAGGAGGCGGGAGTTCCCGGAGTCGCCGAGCAGCTCGAACTCCCACTCCGCCCACTCCTGGCTGTGCCCGCCGGGCAGCAGTGAGCGGGCGGTGACCAGGTCGGCCGCCAGCTCGGCGACCGGCTCGTCACCCGCCCCGAGCAGGGTGGTGACGGTGCGCTGCGTGGAGATCACCGCCACCGGGATCAACGGCCTGCTGCGGATGAGCACCCGCACCGGATCGGTGAGCGCCGCCGGCGGGGTCGAGTCGTCGGCGGACTCGTCGAAGCTCACCTGGAGTTCGCGGCGGGCCCCGGCAATCCCGGTGGGGCGCTTGAGATGCCAGCCCGAGTCGTGACCACCGGTGCGGCGCCGCATGGTGATCTTGTTGCCGGCCAGATCGAGGTTCTCGGTGTCGTAGTAGGTGGCGTCGAGCAGGAACGTCTCGGGTTGCCGGGCGCCGACGACGCCGGGCAGAACGCGGAGGTCGGGAGTTTCGATACCCGCCTCCACATCAAATTTCAGTTCGACTTCGATCTGCTCGGATGCGACCACCGCGACTCCTTCGTCTTGGCCCCCACGGTCAGTCCTGGACGGTGGGATCTGGGTGCGACCGGATACCGGTCGCAGTGTCCGATTCTAACCGGCTCACCGTCGGCATCCCTGAGGAACTGCTGGTGAAGTCCCGGTGGGGGACAAGGCGGAAAGCCCTGGCGAACAGCCGTTTGCCGAACGCGGCCCGGCCGAGCGACGATCGACCGGGATCAGAGTCCGGCGAACTTGTCCGTCGCCTCGATGAGGTGATGTTTGATGCCCGGCTCGAACGACGCGTGACCGGCGTCGTCGACGATATGCAGCTCGGCCGATGGCCAGGCCCGGTGCAGATCCCAGGCGCTGCGTGCCGGGCACACCACGTCGTAGCGGCCCTGCACGATGACACCCGGGATGTCGCTGATGCGGTCGATGTTGGCCAGAAGCTGTCCGTCGGTGAGGAATCCGCGGTGGGTGAAGTAGTGGTTCTCGATGGTCGCGAACGCGAGGTCGAACCGGGAACCGTCGGCGCCGGCATCGGAATGGGGGAGCAGGTGACTGGTGGACTGCTCCCACGCGGTCCATGCCGCCGCCGCCCGCTGGGCCACCTCGCGGTCGTCGCCGGTGAGCAGTCGGTGGTAGGCGGCCACCAGATCGCCGTCGCGCTCGGCCTCCGGGATCGGTGCCAGGTAGCCCTCCCACAGATCCGGGAAGATATTGGCGGCGCCGCCGTTGTAGTACCAGTCGATCTCGCTGCGCCGCAACAGAAAAATTCCGCGGAGTACCAGTTCGGTGACGCGCTCGGGATGCGTCTGCGCGTACGCCAGTCCCAGCGTCGAACCCCACGAACCGCCGAACACCTGCCAGCGCTCGATGCCGAGGCGCTCACGCAGGAGTTCCATGTCGGCGATCAAGTGGTCGGTGGTGTTGACGGACAGGTCGGCGCCGTCGGCGATGTGCGGACGGGACCGGCCGCAGCCGCGCTGGTCGATCAGCACGATCCGGTACCTGGCCGGGTCGAAGAACCGGCGCTGGTCGGGTCCGGTGCCACCGCCCGGGCCGCCGTGCACGAAGACGGCCGGCTTGCCGTCGGGTGAACCCGAGGTCTCCCAATAGATGAGCTGACCGTCACCGACATCGAGGAACCCGGAGTCGTAGGGTTCGATCGCCGGATAGAAGTCGCGCATGGAGACTCTCATCTGTGAGTGGTTGGCAGGGTGTGGGGGTATACCCGAATTTGCTGGTGAACGTTACCGCACCTGCCGGTGGGGAAAAGGGACTTGCTGCCCGGTCCGTCCGGTCGGACGACACCGCCCGGTGTGATATGCCTACCGAGGTGGCGTCGGCGAAAGGAGAATCGTGACTTCCGGGACTCGTGGTTCGCGGCGGCGGGTGGCCTGGGGCGGACAAGGGCAGCCGGAGGATCCCCGGTCGCGGATCGTCGAGGCCGCGATCCGGACGCTCGCCACGCACGGACTGGAGCACACATCGCTGACGGTGATCGCGCGTGAGGCGCAGGTGTCGCGGCAGACGGTGTACAAGTACTTCTCCACGAAGGAGGAGATCGTCGAGATCGCCCTCGAGCGCGCGGTCACCGACGCCGGCGACCGACTCGTGGCATTGGCCCGCACCGCCGGAAGTGCGGAGGAGTTCGTGGTGGAGTTGTGTCTGTCGGTGGTGCGGGAGTTCACTGCCAACCCGGCCATCTCGCCGATGATCACCGTTCTGGAACAGCCCGCCGCACGCCGACGGCTGCTGGACCCGGAGGCGCTGGCACTGGCCCGTGGGTACCTGGAGCCGGTGCTGGGCTATCGTCCCGACCTCACCGGCGACCTGGAGGAGATGACGGAGACGTTCCTGCGTTTCGTGATCTCGTTGATGACCTTCGAGGGACCGTCTGGCCGCAGCGACGACAGTATGCGCGACTATCTGGCGAAGGTGCTGGTGCCGGCGATGGGCCTGCACCGTCACCCACCGGGTGATTGACAACTCAGACGCATACTGTCAATCTCGTCACTGTTGGTGTGGTCCAGATCATGCAGGGAGTGACCGATGGCGACGCTCGAAGTACGCAGAATCCCGTTCGAGTTCGGCGACGATGTGCCGTTCGTGTGGAATCCGCGGAATGTCGCCTTCTCGACGTTCATGAACGTGGTGTCGGTGTACGCGGTGGCGTTCGAGCAGATGATCGTCGCCGCCGTGCGCGAGGCCATCCCGCTCATCGATGACGACGAGGTGGCACGGGAGGCCACGGAGTTCCTGCGGCAGGAGGCGCAGCACTCGGCATGTCACCGTCGTCACCTCAAGGCGCTGGTGCGGCACTACCCGGGCCTGCGGCAGACCTTCGACGACGTCATCGCCTCCTTTGAGGAGATCACCGACACCAAGCCGCTCAATTACCGGCTCGCCTACATCGCCGACCTGGAGGCGACGTTCACCCCGTTCTTCAAACTCCTCCTCGACAACGAGGACGTGCTGTTCCGCACGGGCGACGATCGCGTTTCGTCACTTCTGTTGTGGCACTTCGTTGAAGAGGTGGAACACCGGAGTTCGGCGCTGGTGATCTATGACGCGGTCGTCGACGATGACTGGTACCGGGTGCGGGTGCTGCCGTCGATTGCCAGGCATCTGCTGACTGCCGCGCGGATCGTCGCCGACGGCATGAACGAGCACGTGCCGTTCGCCGAACGCGGGATGGACGCACACGACATCAAACCCGCTTTGAGTATGCGCACCGCACTGCTGTCCCGCATTCCCGGGCTCGCTCCCAAGACGGCACCGGTCATGCCGGCGCTCGGGGAGATTCCGTGGCGGGAGAAGCTTGCCGGCGGATTACGGGTCTTGTTGAGCCAGACTCCCTATCACGATCCCGCCTCCGAGCCGTTGCCGGAGTTCGCTGACGTCTGGTTCGAGCGGTACCGCCGCGGCGACGACGTCGCACATTGGTACGGCAGCCTCGCCGACACCCGTTCCGCCGCCGACACCGCCACCGACGCCGGGGAGCGGTAGATGTCCGGTCCGTGTCCCGCCGATTTCGCCTCGATGGCAAGGGGATTGGGATTCTCCTGCGCCGATGTGAAACCCGTTCTTCACCTTCGTAATCCGGCTTATCTGGAGAACTGGACCCTGCCGGTCGTCGAGCTGCTGATCGTGTCGCTGGCGATAGCCGCTGCGGTGCATGCCTTTCGGCGATGGCGGGCGGGGGATGTGACGCCCGCGGCGCTGTGGCTGGGTTCGGTGGTGTACCTGCTGGTGATGGAACCGCCCGTGTATTTTCCGGCGCAGTTCGGGATCGAGGACCGACTGTCAATAGCGTTCGTGCACAACGTCTTCACCGTCGAGTTCCTGTTCGACCGGATGCCACTCTACATCGTGTGTCTCTATCCGGCGATGGCGGTGCTCGCCTACGAGGCGGTGCGCAGTCTCGGGGTGTTCCGCAGTCGCGGCTTGCTCGTCGGTTCGGTGTGTGTCGGGTTTGTCCACCACTGCCTGTACGAGATCTTCGATCAGATCGGACCGCAATTGCTGTGGTGGGTATGGAATCCCAAGGAGAAGAACATCGCCGCCGTCATCGGGTCCGTTCCGGTGGCGAGCGTGTTCATGTTCGCGACGGTGGGGCCGGCGGCGCTCACCTTTTTGGTCAGGACATTGGTCACCACGAAAGCCGATCGCGGCGGGTGGCCGATCGCCGGCGGCATCGTGCTCAGCGGCGTACTGACGACGGTCGCCGTGTTGGTCGCGGGAGCACCGGGAATCCTCGCAGGCATGATCGGCGGTGACCCCGACACCACCGCGCAAACCGTGGTGATGATGCTGTTCGTCGCCGCGTTCGCGGTGACCGCGTTCATTGTGCTGCCGGCGCGGTGGCGCCACAACCAGGCGTCGGACGATCCCGGCGACGACGCCGCGCGCCGGTACGTAGTGCCCGCGATGGGGGTGTACCTGCTGGTGTTCGCGATCCTGTGGGCGTGGGAGATTCCCGGCCTGCTCGCGGGTTCCGTCGACAACCGGCTCGCCGGCAACCTGCCATACACTCTGACCTGTTTTGTATTGTCGTTGGCGATGGTCGTGGCCGTCGCCACCGGTGGCCGCAGGGGCGCGGTGGGGGAGCGTGAGCCGGAGGAGGAGCTGGTGTGATGGTTGACCGGGAGGTCATCGAGGTCGGTGGCGCCGCGGGAACACTGCGGGTGCTGTGCTGGTCGGAGTCCGGCGCGCGCGATACCGGCAGGCCGATCGCGTTGCTGCTGCACGGATTTCCCGACGCCCCCGACACCTGGGAGCCGATGGCCCGGCGCCTGGCGGCGGACGGTTGGCGGGTCGCCGCGCCGTACCTGCGCGGGTACGCGCCGTCGGATCTGGCCTCCGACGGCAGCTATCACGTCGGCGCGCTGATGGACGACGCCCTGCGCGTCGTCGATGCGCTGGGCACCACCGATCGCGACGTGGTGATCGGCCATGACTGGGGTGCGATCATCGCCGGTGTGCTGGCGTCGTTGCCCGACAACCCGTTTCGCAAAGCCGTGCTGATGTCGGTGCCGCCGATCCCGGTGTTCTACCCGATCCGCGGGCTGGGCGTGCGGCGGTCGTTGCTCGCCCTGCTGCCCGCGCAACTCCTGCGCAGCTGGTACATCATGTTCTTCCAGCTGCCCAAGCTCCCCGAGCGTTCCGCGCGCCAGGTCATCCCGTTCCTCTGGCGACGGTGGTCGGTGCGCCGCGACGTCGACCTCACCCCCGTGTACGACGCGATCGGCGCCCCGGACCGCTGGACCGCCGCCATCTCGTACTACCGGTGCGCCGCCCGCGACAAGACCGTGCCGGCGCGCTATCGGGCCTATCAGGACCGCTTCGGGCAGCCACCCCAGATCCCGGTGCTCTACCTGCACGGCGACCGTGACGGCGCACTCGGTGCCGGTTTCGCCGACCGTGCCCGCGTGGTCCTCCCGGAAGGCAGCTCGGTCCACGTCGTCGCGGACGCCGGTCACTTCCTGCAATTCGACAAACCGGAGGAGACCATCGGGAAGATCACCGGTTTCGTCGGCGACGCCCGCTGAGTGTGCTCTCGATCCGGCCTTCTCCGCTGTCGCCGCCGACTCGGTAGGTCGGATGGATGACCGGCCGATTTCCGTACTCGAAGTGTCAGCGATCCGGCGCTAGCATCAGCAGATGATCAAGCGGTTCGTCGTGGTGATGGTGTGCTGGGCGACGGTACTCACAGTGGGTGTGGTAGCCGGTCAGGGACGTGCCGACGCGGCGCGGTGCCCCGACGTCGAGGTGATGTTCGCCCGCGGGACCGTCGAGACCGCGCCGCCGGTCGGGCTGACCGGGCTCGCGTTCAGCGACGCCCTGCGGCGTGATCTGCCGGGCAAGAGCGTGAGTGTCTGGGGTGTGCCGTACAAGGCGACCGCCCGGTTCAGCGATCGCCGCTACGTGGCGCAGACCGCGATCGACGGCATCAACATGATCCAGCAGAGGATGACCCGGATCGCCGCCGCCTGCCCGCACACGAGCATCGTCCTCGGCGGGTATTCGCAGGGCGCGGTCGTCACCACCTACGCCACGTCGTCGACGCGGCTGCGGTTGCCCGAGCGGTACGAGCGGCAACTGACCGGGCTGCCCCAGGTCCTGCCGCGGTCGGTGGCCGACCACGTCGCGGCGGTCATCCTGCTCGGCGCACCGTCGGACCGCTGGATGCGCGACGTCGGCACCCCGCCGCTGCGCGTCGGAATCCCATACCGGTCCAAGACCTACCGCTACTGCATCCCCGGCGACACCATCTGCAACGGCGCCGGGGTCGGCCGGCCCAATGCGCTCCACGTCCTCTACGGGCCCGGTCCGGTGAGCGATGCCGCCGCACACTTTGCGGCACAACGCATCAGGTAGCCCACTGGCCGTATTGCCGCGATATCGATTCGCTGTCGTGATCAGTAGTCGACTGTCTGCGGACTCGTTATTTTTTCGGAACCGTGCAGAGCACCCCAGCACTTGAGTTCGTCGGCCTGTCCGATCGCGCAGGTGACACTCGACCCGGTGACCACTGCTCGGGTGTCGGTCAGGCCCGCGACGAGGTTGGGTTTCGGGACCAACCTGCCGGTGTCTTCGACGGCAGCCTGTCCGTACTCGTTGTTGCCCCAGCAGTGCACCAGTCCGCCAGAGGTTGTGCAGGCTGTGCCGACGTCGACGGTGATCGAGTCGGCGCCATCGGTCCCGGGAACCTCAACGGGAACGGTGCGGTTGCCACGGGAGTCCGGCGTGAATCCGTAACCCCAACAGTGGACGGTCTGCGCCGCGATCGCACACGGGGTCACTGTCGTGAAGTCTTCGCCATCGTCCTTCACGATGGCGCTTCCGATGGCGACAGCCGTCACGTCGTCGATGTTGAGAACCCTTCCCGGACGGGAGCGCATTTCGGTCGTGCCGTTACCGAGCTGTCCGGTTCCGTTTGAACCCCAGCAGTACAGGTCACCGCCGGTGACGATCGCGCATGTCGCACCTCCGCTGGTGACCACCGTCTCGACGTCTGCGAGGTTGACCTCGACGGGCTGGGCGATGGGTTCCTCGCTGGGGCCGGTGCCTACGGCGCCTGTCTTGGCATGACCCCAGCAGTAGAGTGTCTTCACCGCGGTCACCGCGCAGGTGGTGCCGAATCCGGTTGCGATACCCACCACTGTGCCCGGCAGACCGGGCACCTTGACCGGGCTACTGCGGTCGGTGGTCGAACCATCACCGACCTCGTAGCTACGGTTGTGACCCCAGCAGTACGCAGCGCCGCCGGCGACCGCGCACGTGGTTACCCCCGAGGTGTTGTCGGTGTATGTAACCCTGCCGACATACACAGCGGTGACGTCGGTGAGACCGGGCACCTTGACCGGTGTGGACCTGTCCGTCGTTGATCCGTCCCCGACCTGCCCGTTCTTGTTACTACCCCAGCAGTAGAGCTCGCCGAGCCGGATGACGCACGTCGTCCCGCCCGAGGCGGCGATCTGATTCTGCGGGAACGCGGTCTTCCCAGTCGGCGTGGAGTCAGGCCACCACAGCGGACTGGTCGCGCCGACCGCCACCAATGCGGCGACCGCGAGGACCACGCCGACGATGATGCCGGTGCTGCGCTTTTTGTGCCGCGGACCCGTGGGCGCCGGACTTGGGTGTGCCTCTGCGGCAGCAGGATAGCCCGACGCAGGTGCTGCCGGGTAGAAGCCGGGTGCTGCGACCGTCGCGGCGTTCGGAGGGCCGGGGAACGGGTACGGACCCGCTGAGAGCGGGGGAGCGGGGTGTGCCGGTCCCTGTGGCAATGGCAGCGCGGGAAGGCCGCCAGGGGTCGGCGAAGTCACCGAGGAGACCTGTGTCGCAACATATCCGGGTAGAGGCGGATAACCTGACTGTCCCAGGTGCCCAGGCGACGACGATTGACCGGCTGCCGGGGCATAGGCCGGTGACGGTGACCACTGGTGGCCGGCCACCGACGGACCCGGTGCGGCGAGCGCCGTTCTGAGGTCGTTGGCGAACGACTGACAGTCGGGGTAGCGCTGGGCGGGGGCTTTCGACATCGCGCGCTGCACAACCCGATCGGCCGCAGCCAGCTCCGGACGTACGGCCGACACGAGTGGAGGTTGCGCGGCCACGTGCGCGTGCAGGATTGCCGGGAGCTCGCCGACGAACGGTGGTTGTCCCGTCAACGAGGCATATACGGTGCACGCCAACGAGTATTGGTCTGAAGCCGCGGTGGCCGTGCGCCCGCTGACCACTTCCGGTGCGGTGTATGCGGCGGTGCCTACCAACGAGTTGACGGCGGTCAGATCCGGGTTGGTGGCCAGCTTGGCGATGCCGAAGTCGAGCACTGTCGCGTGGACCGAATTGTCGCGCCGGCGGGTGATCACGATATTGGACGGTTTGATGTCGCGGTGCACCACGCCGCGCTCGTGCGCGTAGTCCAGAGCGTCCGCGACTTCGGTGATGGTCGCGCCGATCTCAGTCGGTGACAGCGTGGCCTCCGCCAGATCGGGGCCGTCCAGATATGCCATGGTGAACCAGGGCGTGTCGTCCTCTATCCCGTAACGGTAGACGGTCACGATCGATGAGTGGGTGAGGCCGGCGGCAATCTGTGCCTCGGTCATGAATCGCTGCCCGAGATTGCCGTTACCCTGCCCGGAAACGGAGAGGATCTTCATCGCTTCACGGCGAGACAATGAGGGGTTGGTCACGAGATATACCTCGCCCATGCCACCGGTACCCAATCGCCGCTCGATGTGGTACCCCGAAAATTGTTTTCCAGGATGAAGTTTCATGGCCCCCGCAGTTCGTCAGTGAACAGTGGCGTCCACAATACTTGTACGTACGTACGTGACAGGTGCCCCCTCTGCCGATCCTGTGGTGCTAACCGATCGCGCGGAGTGTGGCGAGCCGGCTGACAGTTCGTGCGGCATCGAGAGGTGGGGGTTGCGCGTCGAGGAGGCGATCCGGCGGACCGGCGGCGTGGACGTCCACGCGGATGTCGCGGTCGTAGAGCACGTCGATCAGGTTGGTCAGGCGCATGAGCGCGTCCCGGTCGGCGGTGGCGAGGTCGGGGACTTCGACGATCGTGATGGCGTTGAAATGGTGTGCCAGCCAAAGGTATTGGCGGGTGCCGATGGGTCGCTCGCATATTTCGGTGAATGTGAAGGTGGCGGTGCGGGATTCGGTGTGCGTCGCGTGGCAGGCGATTCCGTCGGAGTGCAGTGGTATTCGTTCGGAACTGTTCTGTCTCGCAAGGGGGCTTAGCCAGTATCCAGAGGCAAAGCCATTGTCGGTGTGCGTAACTCGTGTGCGGTAGTCCGGGCCATCGCCGATCGGTACCACTGTCAACGATCTGGTGATGATGTCGATCGCCGTTAAAAACCTATGGTGGAACAAGGGATTCGGCATGAGATCAGCGGGTGCGTAGTTGCTCGTCGCGACCACGAGTGTCCGGCCGTCGCACAACGTGCGGAGCAACTCGGTCAGGTATATCGCGTCGGCGACATCGTGGACGTGGAACTCATCGAAGAACACAGCGGGGGCCGTGCCGATGATCGACCGGATGGCATCGCGGTGGGAGATGCGTTCGTGGGCGATGCGGGCCTGAACGTCGTCAAGGAAGCCGTGAAAGTGCATCCGGACGTTGTTCTCGCCCGGTATCGCGTCGAAATACCTTGTGGCCAGGTCGGTTTTACCCCGACCGGTGGTGCCGTGGAGATAGATACCTGTCCTGGTTGATTCGGTGATGGCTGCGACCGCCCCCAACTGGGCGTCGTCGAAGGCGATTCCGGACGCCGCGACGGACTCCTGGAACAACGGTGCAGTCCGAGCGGCCAGCGCAGTCGCTGACGATCCCGGTGAATGACGTCGAAGCAGATTCATGGTGGACCTCCATTACTCTATACTCGTAGAGTAATAGAAGGTGAGGCGACCTGATCGGTGAGATGCGTCTCGGTGCGAGACGGTGTCAGGACCGAAGGTTTCGGTAAAGGAGGGAACGTGGCACGACCGGGGGACAGGCGGCCGCTGATCGCCGATCATGCGATCGCCGTACTGGCGGAGGGTGGCGCGCGAGCACTGACCCATCAGGCCGTCGACCGGCATGCGGGCCTGCCCGCCGGCTCGACGTCGTACTACTACCGGACGCGGGCCGCCCTGATCGAGGCGGTCGTCGAACGGATCCGGGTCCATTCGCGGGCGTCGTTCGACGATGCACACACTGGGTCCGCGGCTCCGGCCACGGTGGACGGCGCCGCGGCCCTCATCGCAGGGCAGTTGGCCGGTCTCGCGGGGGAAAGGCGGGATCAGGCGCTCGCGGTGTTCGCACTCTTCGGTGAGGTTCGGGAGCGATCAGACCTACGCGTCGGGTTGATGCGGTGCCTCTTCTCGGTGGAACTCGCCACCGGACTGTTCGAGGCACTGGGAAGTGACACACCCCTGGCCGACGCCACGGATCTTGTTGACCTGCTGACCGGGAGATTGGTGCGGCTGCTGTATGGCGACGGCGACACGTCGATCGGCGACCTGGCGGCTACGGTCGGCAGGTTTCTTCGACGAATGGGGTGAGAGCGCAGGGACCCTTGCTGCCGGTTCCGGATTTCCGGAACCGGCAGCAAGGTAGGGAAACTCAGTAGGAGTGTTCGGGGCCGGGGAAGACGCCGCGACGCACCTCGTCGGCGTACTGCTCGGCGGCCTTGCGCAGATCGCCGCCCACGTCGGCGAAACGCTTGACGAACTTGGCGGTCTTGCCGTGGGTGAAACCGGCCATGTCCTGCCAGACGAGAACCTGGGCGTCGGTCTCGTTGCCCGCGCCGATCCCGACGGTGGGGATGGTGAGCTTGCGGGTGATCTGGCCGGCGAGGTCGGCGGGCACCATCTCCATCACGACGGCGATCGCGCCCGCCTCCTGGACGGCGATGGCGTCGGCGATGAGCTGGTCGGCGGCATCGCCGCGGCCCTGGACGCGGAACCCGCCGAGCCCGTTGACGGACTGCGGGGTGAACCCGATGTGCGCCACGACCGGGATGCCGGCGGCGGTGAGGGTGGCGATCTGGTCGGCGACACGTTCGCCGCCTTCGAGCTTGACCGCGTGGGCGCCGGTCTCCTTGAAGATGCGGGTGGCCGACTCGAGGGCCTGCTGCGGGCCGGCCTCGTAGCTGCCGAAGGTGAGGTCGGCGACGACGAGGGCGTGCGGCGCGCCGCGGACCACGCCACGGATCAGCGGGATCATCTCGTCGAGGGTGACGGGGATGGTGGTGTCGTAGCCGTAGACGACGTTGGCGGCCGAGTCGCCGACGAGCAGGACCGGGATGCCGGCGTCGTCGAAGATGCGGGCGGTGGAGTAGTCGTAGGCGGTGAGCATTGACCACTTCTCGCCGTCGGCCTTCATCTGCGCGAGGTGATGCACGCGCATCGCGCGGCGGGGCTTGGCGGGGGTGGTGGGGGCAGCACCGTAGACCGAGGTTTCGGACATCGTTGTCTCATTTCGTTCCTCGAGTCCTGCTGAGCAGGTACCCGGGCGGGTAGGACACCACGTATTCTCCACCTGCCGAACGCTCGTTCACACCCGTTCAGGCTGTGCTCTTGCTCACAGGGTCGACTGCCGTATCGGGTCGGCGAGGATTGCTGTGCGGCGTCCGGTGGTGCGCCGACGTGCGCGTTCGGTGGATCGGCGGCAGAATAGGGCCGACCGCCCCGTCTCATCTCACATCGTGACAGGGCATCGGTGAGCCACACCAGTCACAAGGCGTCTCATATGCTGAGATTTCTTAAGCAAAGTTGCAGGTTATCGCATCGGAATTGTGAATGTAACACGGATTTAACAGGCGGCTCCTACTGTCCGACGGTATGGATCGCCAAAAGGAATTCGTGCTCCGGACCCTCGAAGAGCGTGACATCCGATTCGTCCGATTGTGGTTCACCGACGTCCTCGGATATCTCAAGTCAGTAGCGATCGCACCCGCCGAGCTCGAAGGTGCCTTCACCGAGGGCATCGGGTTCGACGGCTCCGCCATCGAAGGCTTCTCCCGCGTGTCCGAGGCGGACACCGTCCTCAAACCCGACCCGTCGAGCTTCCAGATCCTGCCGTGGACCACCTCCAACGGCCGCCACCACTCCGCCCGCATGTTCTGCGACGTCGCCATGCCCGACGGCACCCCCAGCTGGGCAGACTCCCGGCACGTGCTGCGCCGCGGCCTCAACCGCGCCGCCGACCTCGGCTTCAGCTGCTACGTGCACCCCGAGATCGAGTTCTTCCTCCTCAAGGACGCCCCCCTCGACGGCACCCCGCCCACCCCCGCCGACTCCGGCGGCTACTTCGACCAGGCCGTCCACGACGCCGCACCCCACTTCCGCCGGCACGCCATCGAAGCCCTCGAATCGATGGGGATCTCCGTCGAGTTCTCCCACCACGAAGGCGCCCCCGGCCAGCAGGAGATCGACCTGCGCTACGCCGACGCCCTCTCCATGGCCGACAACGTGATGACCTTCCGCTACGTCATCAAAGAGGTCGCCATCTCCGAAGGCAGCTCCGCCACCTTCATGCCCAAACCGTTCAGCGAATACCCCGGCTCGGCCATGCACACCCACATGAGCCTGTTCGAAGGCGACACCAACGCCTTCCACAACCCCGACGACCCCATGCAGCTGTCCGACACCGGCAAGAAGTTCATCGCCGGCATCCTGCACCACGCCAACGAGATCAGCGCCGTCACCAACCAGTGGGTCAACAGCTACAAACGCCTCATCCACGGCGGTGAGGCGCCCACCGCTGCCAGCTGGGGACGCGCCAACCGGTCCGCCCTCGTCCGGCTACCGCTCTACACCCCCAACAAGGTGTCCTCACGCCGCGTCGAGATCCGCAGCGTCGACTCCGCGTGCAACCCGTACCTCGCGTTCGCCGTCCTCCTTGCCGCCGGGCTCAAAGGCATCACCGAGGACTACGAACTTCCTGACGAGGCCGAAGACGACGTGTGGGCACTCACCCCGGCCGAACGTCGCGCCATGGGGTACAAGGAACTGCCCGGCAGCCTCGCCGAAGCCCTCGTCGCGATGGAAGAGTCCGAACTCGTCGCCGAAACCCTCGGCGAACACGTCTTCGACTACTTCCTGCGCAACAAATGGACCGAGTGGACCAACTACCGCAGCCACGTCACGCCGTTCGAGCTCCGCAATTACTTGCCGTTGTGATGGTTGGTGGTTGTTGATCGAGGCCTTGTGCCCCGGTCTTCTTCCTTCCTTCGCGCAGGCTCGTTCCTCGCCTGGCTCAGTCAGTCGTCCAGACGGGGGGCGGCCTCGATCAACAACCACCAACGCGGCCAAACATGTGGGCGGCCTGGCATCGGCCTGTTGCCCGGCCGTCTGTGGGTTGGTGCGCTTGACCTGATCGCGGCCCGTGGGGCCGACCGGCTACCGTTTCAAGGGTGAGTACCTTGTACGGGCGCGGCAGCGTGCCCAGCGCCGGCCGCCTGGGGCTGCTCGACGACGCCGCGGCGGCCAACCTGGCCACCCTGGGGTGGAGCAACGAGAAGTCGATCGATGTGCTGTGGTCGCTGTCCCGGGCACCCGACGCCGACCTGGCGTTGCGTGCGCTCGTCCGCCTGCACGACGCGGCAGGCCCGGAATGGGCCGATATCGACGCCGAACTCCGCACCGACAAGGGATTCCGGGGCCGACTGTTCGGTGTGCTCGGATCGTCCGACGCGATCGGCGATCACCTGGTCGCCGAGACGTCGAGCTGGCGCCGGCTGCTGTCGTCCGAGCTGCCCGACCGGGACGAACTGTTCCGTCAGATGCTCGCCTCCGTCGACGCCGAACCCGAGGCCGGGGAGGTCGAGAAGGGGAACCTCGTCTACCGGGCCGGCATCACCGGGCCCAAAGCCGTGGTCGCCCTGCGGATCGCCTACCGGAACCTGCTGCTCGAACTGGCCGCGCACGACGTCGCCTCCACCGTCGAGGACGAACCCGTCCTGTGGTTCCCACAGGTAGGGGCCTACCTGGCCGACCTCGCCGACGCCGCGCTGACCGGCGCACTCGCCGTGGCCTACCGCGAGGTGTTCGCCGACAAGCCGATCACAGTGCGGCTGGCCGTCATCGCGATGGGCAAATGCGGTGCCCGCGAACTCAACTACGTCAGCGACGTCGACGTCGTCTTCGTCAGCGAACCCGCCGACGGAAAATCCGCGCGCGTCGCAGGCGAGATGATGCGCGTGGGCACGCTCGCCTTCTTCGAGGTCGATGCCGCGCTGCGCCCCGAGGGCAAGGCCGGCGCGCTCACCCGGACCCTCGAATCGCATCTGGCGTACTACAAGCGGTGGGCCAAGACCTGGGAGTTCCAGGCGCTGCTCAAGGCACGGCCGATGACCGGCGACATGGAACTGGCACGCGAGTACTACGACGCGGTCAACCCGATGGTGTGGCACGCCGCCGAACGCGACGACTTCGTGCCCGAGGTGCAGGCGATGCGGCGCCGCGTCGAATCCCTTGTCCCCGAAGAACTCCGCGACCGCAACCTCAAACTCGGCAGTGGTAGCCTGCGCGACGTCGAGTTCGCGGTGCAACTACTGCAGATGGTGCACGGCCGTGTCGACGAAAGCCTGCGCGTCCAGGCCACCGTCGACGCCCTCGCCGCGCTCACCGACGGCGGCTACGTCGGTCGTGACGACGGTGCCAACCTCAGTGCCTCCTATCAGTTCCTGCGCCTGCTCGAACACCGGTTGCAACTACAGAAACTGAGCCGGACCCACCTGCTGCCCGAGTTCGGTGACGACGCCGGCATGCGCTGGCTCGCCCGTGCCGCGCACATCCGGCGCCAGGGCGACAAGGACTCGACCGAGGTGCTGCGGGCCGAGATCCGCCGGCAGAGCCTGCGCATCCGGAGGTTGCACGAGAAGCTGTTCTACCGGCCACTGCTCGAATCTGTCATGCACTTCAACGCCGATGAACTGACCCTGAGCAGTGCAGCGGCGCAGCGACGGCTCGCCGCCCTGGGCTATGCCAAACCCGACCGGGCACTGAGTCACATCCGGGCGCTGGCCTCGGGGGCCGGCCGGCGCGGACAGATCCAACTGCTCATCCTGCCGCGGCTGCTCGAGTTGATCGGCCGCACCCCCGACCCCGACGCCGGTCTGCTCAACTACCGCAAACTGTGCGACGAAGTCATCGACCAGGACTGGTTTCTGCGGTTGCTGCGCGACGACGGCGTGGTCGCCGAACGGCTGATGAAACTGCTCGGCACCTCCGAGTTCATCGCCAACCTGCTGATGCGTTCGCCCGAGACAATCCGCCTGTACTCCGACGGCTCCCACGGCCCCAAACTGTGCGAACAGCAACCCGAGGACGTCGCCAAGGGTCTCATCGCCTCGACCGTGCGCCAGCGCGACCTCAAACGGGCTGTCGCCGTGGCCCGTTCACACCGCCGCGCCGAACTGGCGCGGATCGCGTCCGCCGACATCCTCGGCATGATGGACGTGCCACAGGTGTGCCGGGCCCTGTCCTCGGTGTGGGCGGCCGTCCTCAACGCCGCACTCACCGTCGTCATCGACGACTCGGTGCGCCAGTCCGGTGAACCGGCACCCGCCCGGATGGCCGTCATCGGCATGGGCCGGCTCGGCGGGGGAGAACTCGGCTACGGCTCCGACGCCGACGTCCTCTTCGTCTGCGACCCCGAACCCGGCGTCGATGAGGAAACGGCCGTGAAATGGGCCAGGACCGTCGCCGAGAACGTCCGTACCATGCTCGGCTCACCCAGCCAGGATCCGCCGCTGGAGGTGGACACCGGCCTGCGGCCCGAAGGACGCAACGGGCCCATCGTCCGCACCCTGGCCTCCTACGCCGCCTACTACGAGCAGTGGGCCCTGCCGTGGGAGATCCAGGCGCTGCTGCGAGCGCATCAGGTGGCCGGGGACGACGACCTCGGCGTCGCCTTCCTGCACATGGCCGACCGGATCCGTTACCCCGAGGGTGGGGTGTCGGGCGAGGCGGTCAAGGAGATCCGCCGCATCAAGGCGCGTGTCGACTCCGAACGGCTGCCGCGCGGCGCCGATCCGATGACGCACACGAAACTCGGCCGCGGCGGCCTCGCCGACATCGAGTGGACTGTGCAGCTGCTGCAACTCAAGTACGCGCACCGCTTCCCGGTGCTGCACAACACCTCCACCCTCGAATCGCTCGACGCCGTCGGGTCGGTGGAACTTCTCGGCGAGAACGACGTCGCCCAGCTCAAGGAGGCGTGGCTGACGGCCACCAAGGCGCGCAACGCACTGGTCCTGGTGCGTGGCAAGCCCGTCGATCAGCTGCCCGGACCCGGTCAGCAGCTGCGGCAGATCGCCTTCGCCGCGGGGTGGGCCGAGGATGAAGGGGCGGAGTTCCTGGAGCACTACCTGCGCGTGACCCGGCGGGCCAAGGTCGTCGTCCGTAAAGTGTTCGGTGCCTGAGGGTTTCCGGGGCGTCCTCTGGCGTACCCTGCGGCTGGCCGTGCTCGGCGCCGCCGGTCTGATGGTGCTGGCCACCGTCGTCGCGGTGCTGCTTCACTACGTACCGTTCGGCAGGCCGACGCTGATCGCGCTCACCAGCGGGGTGCCGTTCCTGCTCGTGATCGCGATCGTGGCGGTCGTGATCTTCGCCGGGCTCACACACTGGCTCGGGACCGCTGTGGCCGCCGTCGCCGCCGCGGCGCTTGTGTACACACAGGTTCCGCTGATCGTGAGCGCCGACACCCCCGACGGACCGAGGATCACCATCGCCACCGTGAACGTGCTCAAGGGCCACGCCGACGTGCGGGCGGTGGAATCGCTGGTCCGGGACAGCGACGTCGACATCCTCGCCCTGCAGGAGGTCACCACCGAATGGCTCGACAAGGCCCGGGTCAGCGCCATCGCGCAGCGTCTGCCGTTTGAGTTGTCCGAGGTCGTCCCTTTCGCCGCGGCCTCCGGGTCGGCGCTGTTCAGCCGCACCCCGCTGCGCGGTCACGACACCATCGAAGGCACCGCGTTCAAGAATCTGCGGGCCGTCACCGACCTGCCCGGCGCACGGGCGGCCAAGGTGCTCACCATCCACCCGGCCGCACCCACCGGAGACGCCCGGGACTGGGTCGAGGACACCGACACCATCACCGACTATCTGCACAAACTCGGTGACGGGCCGGTCATCGCGGCCGGCGACTACAACGCCACCTGGGACCAGGCACGCTTCCGTCGTATCCTGCGGGACGGCTACAGCGACGCCGGTGAACAGGCCGGGTCCGGGTACCTGCCGACATATCCGACCAACGGCAGGCTCGGCAACCGGCCCGTCGTCGGCATTGACCACGTGATCGTCAGAGGGTTCGTGGCCACCTCGGTGCGGACGCATTTCATCTCGGGCTCCGACCACCGGGCAGTGGTGGCGACCCTCGTGGCGGACTGAACCTCAGATACCGGACACCCGCCTGTGAGATTCCGTCCAGTTCGGGCCCAGGACTTCTCGTCGATGCCCCCGGCTGGTATCTGTGGTGACATCATGAGCACAGTTTCCGTGGGCGAACGGCCGTCGATCTCCAGCAGTCTCCGCGACGCGACCGCCGTGGCGCATGAGCGCGCAGAGCGCTCCGACTTCATCGGCGACCTGATGGCGGGCCGGCTCGACGCCGAGGCCTACCGGACCCTCGCCGCCCAGCTGTACTTCGTGTACCGCGCGCTCGAAGAGGTCGGCGACGACCTCCATGCCGCCGACGGCGCCCGCGCGGTCGTCGCACCGATCTTCGACGAACGCCTGCGCCGGCTGCCGCGCCTGGCCGCCGACCTGGATGCGCTCGGCGTCGACATCAGCACTGTCGAACCGCTCCCGGCCGTGGCCCGTTATGTCGAGGCGATCGACGCAACCCGCAACGATCCCGCCCGGTACGTCGCGCACCACTACACGCGCTACCTGGGTGACCTCAGCGGCGGCCAGGTGATCAAGAGCCGGATGATCTCGCACTACGGCATCGACAAGGACTCGCTGACGTTCTACGCCTTCGACGGCATCGACAAACTCAAGCGGTACAAGGACGGCTATCGCGACGCCCTCGACGGCCTGCCCATCGACGACGACGCTCACCGGCGACTTGTCGACGAGGCGATCCGGGCATTCGAGTACAACGAGGCACTGTTCGCCGAACTGGCCGCCTGAGACAAAAAGATCCGGACCCCGACGCGCCCCTGCGGCGTCGGGGTTCCGGACCGGTCGGAAATCGCCGTCAGAGAACCTCGACGACCTCGCCCGCCTTCAGCACGATCTGGCTACGGTTGTCCGAACTCAGCACCAGTTCGATCAACCGATCGTTGGTGCCGTGCGGATGGTTGTTCCGGACCGTCCCACGCCAACCCTCGATGGCGATGCGGTCCCCAGGAGCCAGGTCGTCGACAAACCGTGTGCGGTGCATAACAACATCGTTCACGATGTGACATCAGTGCAGGCAGGGCCGTTGGTCCCCAGCTGACCAGGCAAAACACCCCTACCCGCCGGTATAGAAGCCGGCCGGTGCAGGCAGCAGACGGCCCGCCCGGCGAATAGCTGGGCGGGCCGACACGGCTGCGGTGAACCCGGTCATTGCCCGGGCCGAGGATCAGCAGTCGTAGTAGAGCGCGAACTCGTAGGGGTGCGGACGGATCTGCACCGGCTCGATCTCGTTCTCACGCTTGAGCGCGATCCAGGTCTCGATGAGGTCCTCGGTGAACACGCCACCGGCGGTGAGGTACTCGTGATCCTCTTCGAGCTTGTCGATGACCGCGGCCAGCGAGGTGGGAGCCTGCGGGATGCCCTTGGCCTCCTCCGGCGGGAGCTCGTAGAGGTCCTTGTCGACGGGCTCGTGCGGCTCGATCTTGTTCTTGATGCCGTCCAGGCCCGCCATCATCATCGCGGCGAACGCCAGGTACGGGTTGCCCGAGCTGTCCGGGCAACGGAACTCCAGGCGCTTGGCCTTCGGGTTGTTGCCGGTGATCGGGATACGCACACAGGCCGACCGGTTGCGCTGGCTGTAGACCAGGTTGATCGGGGCCTCGTAGCCGGGGACCAGACGCTTGTACGAGTTGACGGTCGGGTTGGTGAACGCCAGCAGCGACGGGGCGTGATGCAGGATGCCGCCGATGTAGTAGCGCGCCAGATCCGACAGACCCGCGTAGCCCGACTCGTCGTGGAACAGCGGCTTGCCGTCCTTCCACAGCGACTGGTGGGCGTGCATACCCGAACCGTTGTCACCGAACAGCGGCTTGGGCATGAAGGTGACGGTCTTGCCGGCCTGGTAGGCGGTGTTCTTGATGATGTACTTGAACAGCAGCACATCGTCGGCCGCGTGCAGCAGCGTGTTGAACTTGTAGTTGATCTCGGCCTGGCCGCCGGTGCCCACCTCGTGGTGCCCGCGCTCGAGGGTGAACCCGGCGTTGGTGAGGTTGGTGGACATCTCGTCGCGCAGATCCACGTAGTGGTCGTACGGGGCGACGGGGAAGTAGCCACCCTTCGGACGGACCTTGTAGCCCAGGTTGGGGCTGCCGTCAGGATCGGTGGGTGAACCGGAGTTCCACCAGCCCGACTCCGACTCGACCTCGTAGAAGGTGCCGTTCATCTGCGAGTCGAAGGCCACCGAGTCGAAGATGTAGAACTCGGCCTCGGCGCCGAAGAAGCAGGTGTCGGCGATGCCGGTGGAGGCCAGGTAGTCCTCGGCCTTGCGGGCGACGTTACGCGGGTCGCGGCTGTAGGCCTCACGCGTGAACGGGTCGTGGACGAAGAAGCTCAGGTTCATCGTCTTGGCCTTGCGGAACGGATCGATCCGCGCGGTGGCCGGGTCGGGCAGCAGCATCATGTCGGACTCGTCGATCGACTGGAAGCCGCGCACCGAGGAGCCGTCGAACGCCAGGCCTTCCTCGAACACATCCTCGGTGAACGCCGATGCGGGGATGGAGAAATGCTGCATCACGCCGGGCAGGTCGCAGAAACGGATGTCGACGTACTCGACGCCCGATTCCTTGATGCCCTCTAGTAGTTCTTCGTTGCTGCTGTACACCGTCCGGTGACTCCTTCGTGATCGGTTGCCGGTTTCCCGGCGCCGGGAGCGAAACGCGCGGACGCTGCGGTCCCCGTCAAATGAGAGACCGTCGCGTTCGGTTGTCTCATCCGCCACCGAGCTTCCAGCGGCGGATCTCAAGTCAGAACGCTATGGAGCCGAGGTTGCCCAGGAGTCAAGTACATGTTTCCCCTGTGTTACGTCGACGGGCTCTGTTCTGCGGTGTCAACACTATTCCTCCGGAGGGTCCGATGTGGCCCACATCGCCGGGCACGTCGCCCGCACTTGCACCGGGGGAGGGGGTGGCCCGGCGGCCACTACTATGGAACGCATGGGTCGAGTAACCGGATCATGGCTGTCGGGTCCCCAGATCGGCAGCCCCGACAGCATCGAATACCGCGGAGCGGACCTCGGGCTGCCACAGTCGGGGCCCGGTTCCCTCGCCACCGGCTGGACCCGCGTCCTCGGGTTGCTCATCGACTGGGTGCTCGCCTACGGGCTGAGCCTGCTGTTCACACCGCTGAGCTCGCCCTACCTGGGAACCATCGTGCTCGGCGTGTGGTTCGCCATCGGTGTGCTCGCAGTGTCGGTCTTCGGTTTCACGCCGGGACAGTTCGTCGCGGGTATGCGGGTGATGCGCGTCGATCTGGGTGCCGATCGCGCCACCGCCGAGGTCACCGGACAGACCTCTCCCGCAGCGGTCGGGATCGTGCGCGCGGTGGCCCGGCAGGTGCTCATCGTGTTCCTGGTACCCGCACTGATCAACGATTACAACGGCCGGGCGCTGCACGACCGGGCCACCGGAACGGCGCTGATCCGCACCCGCTGACGCACGGGGTGCAGTGGCATATGCCTCGGCGCATGTGCTTGGGTAGCTCAAATGGGGAGAATTCTCGGCTTCACGCTGTTTGTGTTGGGTGTCATCAGTGCCGTCGTGCTTGCGCTGATCGCGACGGTTGCAGTGCCGGTGAGCCTGAACGGAACGGCGTCGAGAATCACGGTCAAACCAGTCGAGGCCGGTCAGGCCACCAAGCTCAGGTCGTTGCCGGCACAGCCGCAGCGACGCTGGGAGGTCGACGCCGACTCGCTGTTCGGGAAGACCCGCAGCATCAAGTACATGATGGTCCGCGCCGCCGACGAGGACATGGCTGTGGTCGCGGGAGTCCCGGAGGATCAGGGGCCTGCACCCATCATGGCCGTCGACACCGAAGGCGGCGCACCGCTGTGGAAAGAGCCCAGCCTGGTCCCCGTGCAGTGGTGCGCCATCAGCCGCGACAAGAAGCTGGCGTGCCTGCGCAACGGCCAGACCGCCACGTCATCGAGCCAGGTCGCGTTCCTGGATCCGGCCACCGGCAAAGAACTGCGCACCATCACGATCGACGCACCCGGGACCGCCAAGATGTCGCGAGCCGGTGACGGTTTCGTGGTGTGGACCAGCGAGTACGACGAGATCTCGAAGTCCTCGCAGGCGACGATCGCCTGGATGAGCTCGGACGGCTCCAAGCAGTGGACCCGCAAGCCGCGCGTCGAGGAGGACGACGTCACCCTGTCCGAGGCCGGCAACGTGCTCGCCGTCCGCGACAACCAGGATTCGGTCTCGATGTACCAGCTCGACACGGGTGCGGTCCTGTACGACTCGGCCGGCGACCAGAAGGTATTCAAGGAGGAAGCGGACAAGCGCAGCCGCATCGGTGAGGTGAACGTGTACGTCAGCGCGATACCGCACGCAGGCGGGTTCGCCGTCAGCTTTCGTTCCATCTATTCGAGCGTGGTCAAGTTCTACGACAACAACGGTATCCATCTGCAGGACGTCAAGGACATCCAGCTGCCGAGCTACGCCGACGGGACCGAGGGCACGGCGGTGGTGTTCCAGCGGGAGGACCGAGGCTCGAACTACACCAGCGGGGTGATCTCGGCGACCACCTTCTCGGTCGTGTGGGAGGCATCGTCGGACTTCACCTACTCCACGGACATCGAGATGGTGGCGGGCACCTTCGTTGTCGAGAGCGACTACGACGACGACCAGAAGAAGTGGCAGATCTACCGGCTCTCCGACGGCACGAAGCTCGGTTCGCTGACCACCAGCATCTACCAGAAGATCGTCGGCAGCGACGGTGAGCGCATCGTGTACGAGGGCGACCGCACGTCCGAAGAACCCGGCCCGGGCGCGCTGACCGGGTACGACAGTGCCACCGGACGGGAGGTCTGGCGGGTCAAGTCCACCGAGAGCGCCGACAACGTCAATGTCCGGTTCGTCGGACCGAACCTGTACTGGTACAACGCGCGGACCACCAAGCGGCACGCCTCGGTGATCCAGTACGGCTGAGACCACCCCGTGGCCAGTTCCGGCGTGGAGTCAGTCGGCGGTGACGATTTCGCCGTCCACGATCTTCTTCAGGAGATCCACGGCGGGCGGTCCCGCCTCGGCGGTGTTGGCGGAATCGTCACCACTGCCCTGCGCGAAGCCGGCGCGGACCGCGACACAGCCGCCGTCGGTCTTGCGGCGGACCTCGCCGGTCCGGACGCCGCTGTTGGTGCGCTCGGGGACGCTCCACACCCACTTGCCCTTGCCGTCGCACTGCCGGACGCCGGTGACCGTCAGATAGTTGGCGCCCCGCGACGACGACCCGAGCTGGGTGGTGGTCAGGGCGTCGGTGAGTGCGCTGAGGTCCCTGTCGTCGCCCTTCGGGGTCAGCAGCACAGTGCCGTCAAGGTCGCGGGCCTGCCAGCCGCCCGGCACCTGAATCTGCACCGACGTTCCCCCGGACAGACTGAACCGCTGACCGGAGTCATCGGACATACAACCGGTCAGCGCGGCCGAACACGCGAGGGCGAGGACCGCGGCACCCGTGGTTCTGTTCACGCCTGCCCTCAGCTACGACGGCGGGCGGTGCGCTGCATGCCGCGCATCTTGGCGCCCGCGGGCATCGGGCCCTTCGGCATACCCGCGGCGCCGGTCTTACCGCCGAGCGCCTGCAGACGGCCGTCCAGGGCGTCGATCCGCTTGCCGTCGATGTTGCTGGGCAGCTTGTTGATGTGGCGTTCGAGCTTGGACAGTGGGACCTGCCCGTCCTCGTTGCCGACCATGATCTCGTAGATCGGGGTGTCGCCGACGACGCGGGCGGCCTTCTTCTTCTCCTGCGCGAGCAACTGCTTGATGCGGGCCGAGTTTCCCTCGGCCACGAAGATCACACCCGGTTTGCCGATCACGCGGTGCACGGCGTCGAGATGTGAGGTGCCCACCACGGCCTGCTTGACGCGCCACTGGCCCCGCATGTTGCCCAGTGCCCAGCCCGCGGCGCCCGGCTGGCCCTCGGCCTTCTTGTACACCGAACTCTGCACGCGGCGGCCGAACAGGATGAACGCGGCGAGCACACCGAGCACGACGCTCAGCGGGATGAACAGCCACGGCGCACCGAAGACGAGGCCCAGCACCACGCCGAGCGCGACGACCAGCACGAACACCCCGACCATGTACGGGATGAGGCGCTTGTCGTCCTTGCGCTGCATCTGGAACGCCTGCCAGAGCTGCTGGCGCCGTTCCTTCGATGCCGTCTTACGCGCCTGTTTGGCCGCGGCCTTCTCTTCTTTGCTGACCGCCGACTTCGCCTTTGCCATGGTGGCCAGTTTACGTGCTCACCTCAGCGTTGAGTGCCCGGGTTCGCCAGGTGTGAACGAGGAGCGTTCCGGTCAGCGCGCCATCCGTGCCAGCACGCTGGAAGCCTCCTGGCTGGCCGAGCCTTCCTCGGCCAGATGCGCCATCGCGGGGGAGAGCTCCCGTCCGTGACGGGCCATCGCCTGGGCGTAGAGCCGTCCAGCGCGATAGGACGAGCGCACCAGCGGCCCGGCCATCACCCCGGCGAATCCGAGCTCCTCGGCGAACTGCGAGTGCTCGACGAACTCCTCCGGCTTGACCCAGCGTTCCACCGGATGATGGCGGGGGGAGGGGCGCAGGTACTGCGTGATCGTGACGATGTCGCAGCCGGCGTCGTACAGGTCGGCCAGGGCCTCGCGGACCTCCTCGGGTGTCTCGCCCATGCCCAGAATCAGGTTGGACTTGGTGACGAGTCCGAAATCGCGTGCGGCGGTGAGTACGTCGAGCGAACGCTCGTAGCGGAACGCGGGACGGATGCGCTTGAAGATGCGCGGCACAGTCTCCAGGTTGTGCGCCAGCACCTCGGGGCGGGCGTCGAACACCTCGGCCAGCAGGTCGGGTTTGGCATGGAAGTCCGGGATCAGGTTCTCCACGCCGGTGCCCGGATTGAGCCGGTGGATCGCGCGCACCGTCTCGGCGTACAGCCAGGCACCCTCGTCGGGCAGGTCGTCGCGGGCAACACCGGTTATCGTCGAATAGCGCAGGCCCATCGCCTGCACGCTCTCGGCGACCCGGCGCGGTTCGTCGCGATCGAGCTCGGCCGGTTTGCCGGTGTCGATCTGGCAGAAGTCGCAGCGGCGGGTGCACTGCTCACCGCCGATCAGGAACGTCGCCTCGCGATCCTCCCAGCATTCGTAGATGTTGGGGCAGCCTGCCTCCTCGCACACCGTGTGCAGACCCTCACGCTTCACCAGGCCCTTGAGTTCGGTGTACTCGGGACCCATCGTGGCGCGGGTCTTGATCCACTTGGGTTTGCGCTCGATGGGGGTCTGCGCGTTGCGGATCTCCAAGCGCAGGAGTTTGCGGCCGTCGGGGGTGGCTGTCACTGTGCTGATCCTACGTGCGTCGTGGACGCCGGGCCGTCGGCCGGTGCGTCGGGGTTGAGTGGGCGGGGTGCGTCCAGGGCATCGGCAACCCGCATGCAGACATCGTCGACGACGCTGTCGACGGGAAGCGGCCGGCCGAGTTCGCGAGCCAGGGAGGTGACACCCGCGTCGGCGATGCCGCAGGGGACGATGGCGTCGAACGCGGACATGTCCGGGTCGACGTTGAGCGCGAAACCGTGCAGCGCGACACCCCGGGCGACCCGGATGCCGATCTGCCCGAGCTTGCGTTCACCCGCGGCGTCGCGGATCCACACCCCGGACCGGCCCTCGACGCGCCCGGTGGTGACGCCGAGGCCCGCGCACACGTCGATGAGCGCCCCTTCCAGACGCCGCACATAATCGACGACGTCGAGCGGTTCGGCGAGCCGGACGATCGGGTAGCCGACGAGCTGACCGGGACCGTGCCAGGTGATGCGTCCGCCGCGGTCGACGTCGATGACGAGGGAACCGTCGGTCGGCCTGTCGGAGTCCTCGGTGCGTTTACCGGCGGTGTAGGTGGACGGATGTTCCAGGAGCAGCAGCACGTCGTGGTCGAGGGCACCGTCGGCACGCTCGGCGGCGAGGCGGTGCTGCAGGTCGTAGGCGTCGCGGTAGTCGACGACGCCGAGCCGGCGGAACTCGATCGGCGCCGCGCTCATCCGGGCGCCGCCACGGGTGCGGGTGGGTATTTCAGGCACTTGCGTATTCCAGAGCGGAGTCGATGTCGGGATGGGTGAAGGTGAAACCGGCGTCGGTGAGCACCTGAGGTACAACACGCTGGGAGTGCAGAATCATTTCCTCCGCCATCTCGCCGCCGAGCCTGCGGACCACGAAATCGGGCACCACCAGCCGGGCCGGGCGGTGTAGCGCCGAACCGAGCGCCTTGGCGAAGTCGGTGAACCGCACCGGATTCGGGGCGCACAGATTGACCGGGCCGGTGATCTTGTTGTCGGTAAGACTGTTCTCAAGGATCGTCACGATCGCCGCCACCTCATCGGGCAGCGTGATCCACGAGAAGTACTGATCGCCCGCGCCGAACGTGGCGCCGAGCCCCATCCGGAACAGCGGCGTGAGCTTGCCGATCAGTCCGCCGCGGGAGGAGATCACCGGGGCGGTACGCAGGAGGACGACGTTGGTGCCGGCACCCGCCACCGAGGTGGCGGCGTCTTCCCAGTCCCGCACCACGTCGGCGAGGAAACCTGTTCCGGCGGGGTCGGTTTCGACGGCCGCGTGGGCGCCGGTGTCACCGTAGTAGCCGGTGGCACTGGCACTGACGAACACGGGCACCCCCGCCTCGGCGACCGCCTCGGCCAGCACCTCGGTGGGAGTGATCCGGGAATCGCGGATCTCCTGCTTGAACCGGCCCGACCAGCGGTGATCGCCGATACCGACACCACCGAGACCCACGACTGCCCCGACTCCGTCGAGAGTCCGCGGGTCGACGCCGAAGGTCTCGGGATCCCAATAGTGTTCGTCGTCGGCCCGGACCTGCCGGCGTACCAGCCGGATCACGGTGTGTCCGGAGCCGCGCAGGGTGTCGACGAGGGCCGAACCGATCAGCCCCGCCGACCCTGCGACGGCGATCCTCATGACGGGCTACAGACCGAGATCCGCGGCGAATGAGCCACCTTCGAGGCGCTTCTTGACGGTGGTCAGGAAGCGGCCGGCGTCGGCGCCGTCGATCAGCCGGTGATCGTAGGTCAGCGGCAGGTACGACATCGAGCGGATGGCGATCACGTCGGATCCGTCGGGCTCGGTGACGACCACCGGGCGCTTGACGATCGCACCGGTGCCGAGCATGGCCGCCTGCGGCGGAACCAGGATCGGGGTGTCGAACAGCGCGCCCTGGCTGCCGATGTTGGTGATGGTGAACGTGCCACCGGCCAGCTCGTCGGGCTTGAGCCCGCCGGAGCGGGCACGGGCGGCGATGTCGGCGATGGCGCGCGCCAGTCCGGCGATCGACAGGTCGTCGGCGTTGTGGATCACCGGCGACAGCAGACCCTGATCGGTGTCGACGGCGATACCGAGGTGGACGTTGCCGTAGTAGGTGATCTCCTTGGCGCCCTCATCGATGGAGGCGTTGACGTTCGGGTGCGCCTTGAGCGCCTCGACCACGGCCTTGGCGATGAACGGCAGGAACGTCAGGTTGACGCCCTCGGAGGACTTGAACGACTCCTTGGCGGCCTTGCGCAGGCTGACGATCTTGCTCATGTCGACCTCGAACACCTGCGTGAGCTGCGCGCTCTCCTGCAGCGACTCGCGGGTCTTCTTGGCCGTGATGAGGCGGATCCGGTTGGCCTTCTGCGTCGTTCCGCGCAGTGCGGCGAGCTCGGGCTTGACCTCGGGGCCGGCGGCGGTCGCAGCGGGTGCGCTCGCAGCGGCGGGCGCGGCGGCGGCGGGAGCTGCTGGGGCCGGAGCTTTGGCAGCCTCGGCAGCGGCGAGCACGTCCTGCTTGCGGATGCGTCCGCCCACGCCGGTGCCCTTGACCGTGTTCAGGTCGATGTTGTTCTCGGCGGCCAGCTTGCGGACCAGCGGCGTCACGTACGGCGTCGACTCGATGGTCGGCGGATCGGCCTTGACGACGGTCGCGGTCTCGGCGGGAGCCGGGGCGGGCTCGGGTTCCGGTGCCGCGGCGACCGGTTCCGGCTCGGGTTCCGATTCCGGTTCGGGTTCGGGTTCCGGCGCGGGGGCAGGGGCGGCGGGTGCGGCAGCGGGCACGGCCCCGGCCGCACCGATGATGGCCAGCTTGCCGCCGACCTCGACGACGTCGTCCTCCTGGGCGAAGATCGCCAGCAGGGTGCCGGAGGCGGGTGCGGGGATCTCGGTGTCGACCTTGTCGGTGGAGACCTCCAGTAGCGGCTCATCCTCGGAGACCTCGTCGCCGACGGCCTTGAGCCAGTTGGTGACCGTGCCCTCGGTGACGGACTCGCCCAGAGCCGGCATCACGACCTCGGTGCCCTCGGCGGCCGATGCCGGCGCGGCGGGAGCGGCGGGAGCGGCGGGTTCCGGCTCAGCGGCGGGTTCGGCGGCCGGTTCGGGTGCGGCGGGCTCCTCCGCGGCCGGGGGAGTGGCCGCAGGTGCGTCGCCGGCGGACTCGGAGGCGTCACCGATGACGGCCAGCTCGCCGCCGATCTCCACGACGTCGTCCTCGTGCGCGACGATCTTGATCAGCACACCGGAAGCCGGGGCGGGGATCTCGGTGTCGACCTTGTCGGTGGAGACCTCCAGCAATGGCTCGTCGGCCTCGACGGTGTCTCCCTCCTCCTTCAGCCACCTGGTCACTGTTCCTTCGGTGACGCTTTCACCCAGGGCGGGCATCTGGACGGAGAAGGTCATCGTTGTTGACTCCTCAAACTCAAACTTGACGCGTTGATGACGGACAAATTATGTGCGGATCGGCATCGGCGGGTGGTCGATTCCTCGGGATAGAACCCTACCCGTGTTCGTCTGCCGACATGTGATGTGCGGTAGTTACGCGCGGGTAAGTTTGCTGCCCCACTCCAAGGGTGAGTGGGTCAGCCGTTGGCGACGATGTCTTCGAGGACCGCGAGGATCGTGCGGACCGGTACGCCCGTGCCACCCTTGGGGTTGTAGCCCCACGCACCGCCGGTGTTGAACGCGGGTCCGGCGATGTCGATGTGGGCCCACTGCACCCCGTCGGGCACGAACTCCTTGAGGAACACGCCGGCCAGCAGCATGCCGCCCCAGCGCTGCGACCCGGCGTTCACCAGATCGGCGACCCGCGAGTTGAGCTCGGAGCGTAGCTCGGACGGCAGCGGCATGGCCCACGCGTTCTCACCGGTCTCCGCGGACAGCCGCGCCACCCGGTCCCGGAACTCGTCGGTGCCCATCACCCCTGGGGTGCGGGTACCCAGGGCCACCATCTGCGCACCGGTGAGCGTCGCGGTGTCGATGAGGTAGTCGGGGTCGTCCTCGCCGGCGCGCACGATCGCGTCGGCCAGGATCAGGCGGCCCTCGGCGTCGGTGTTGATGACCTCGACGGTGATACCGCCATATTGGGTGAGCACGTCGCCGGGGCGCTGCGCGGTGTCCGACGGCATGTTCTCGGCCATCGGGACGGTGGCGATGACGTTCACGCCGAGACCGAGCTTCGCGGCCAGGATCGTCGAGGCGATCACCGCCGCCGCGCCACCCATGTCGGAGGTCATGTTCTCCATGCCCGCCGGCGGCTTGAGCGAGATGCCACCGGTGTCGAAGGTGATGCCCTTGCCCACCAGGGCGACGGTCTTGGCGTCCTTGCCGGCGTTGTGGGTGAGGCGGACCAGCCGCGGCAGCCGCGAGGAGCCCTTGCCGACGCCGATGATGCCGCCGTAGCCGTTCTTGGTGAGCTCGGCGTCGTCGAGGATCTCGACCTTCAGTCCGGCGGCGCCGGCCAGCACCCGCGCCCGTTCGGCGAACTCCTGCGGATACAGGTGGCTCGGGGGAGTGTTGACGAAATCACGGGCCAGCGCCACACAGTCGGCGACAGCGACGGCGTGGGCGAGCTCGGTCTTGGCCTCCTTGGTCCGCTCCTCCACGAGCAGGGTGACCGATGTCGGCGGCGCCTTCTTGGACCGGGATTTGTCGGAGCGGAACTCCTCGAACCGGTACGAGCCCAGGAAGAAGCCCTCGGCCGCGGCGGCCAGGTTCACATCCGACAGTGTGGTGGCCACCGAGGCCAGGCCGTCGAGCGAGCGTGCCACGATGCCCGCGGCCTGCCGCACCTTGTCGGCGTCGTCGAGATCGGCGGCGGCACCCAGGCCGACGGTGACGATCAGCTCGACCGGCACCGACGACGGCGCCGGAAAGCGATGCACCTCACCGTGTTTGCCGGTGGCGCCCAGCACCTTCAGTGACGCCGAGATCTGTTCTGCCGCAGCGTCGTCGAGAATCCCGTCGATGGTCACCAGGGTGGGGTCGCCGGGTTCGGCACCGGTGTCTTCGCCGGACGAGTCGGGGGCGATCAGGCCGAGAACGAGGACCGTGTCGTCGGCGTCGATGGTGGCGGACAGGTGCAATTCGGGGCCGCGAACGCGGTCGAAGGAGTCGTTCTTGCTCACCTGGTCAACTCTGCCACAGCGCCGACACCCGGGAAGGTATCGGCGACGGTTGATCCTGACCTCGCCCGACCGGCGCGAGCCGGTGCCGCCGACCCAGTAGCGTAAGGCGTTATGAGTGAGCTGCTGGATGGTCCGATCGCGGACCGGCACGTCGCGCTGGAAGCGAGTTTCGCCGCCTTCGGAGGGTGGAACATGCCGGTCTCCTACGCCGGTACCGTCGCCGAACACACCGCCGTCCGCGAGGCCGCGGGCATCTTCGACGTCAGTCACCTGGGCAAGGCGCTGGTGAGCGGCCCGGGAGCGGCGGACTTCGTGAACTCCACGCTGACAAATGACCTGGGCAAGATCGCGCCGGGCAAGGCGCAGTACACCCTGTGCTGCAACGAGGCAGGCGGCGTGATCGACGATCTGATCGCCTACCTCGTCGGCGACGACGAGGTGTTCCTGGTGCCCAACGCGGCCAACACCGCCACCGTCGTGGCCGCCCTGCGGGCCGCCGCCCCCGAGACGATCACCATCACCGACCAGCACCGCGACTACGCGGTGTTCGCGGTGCAGGGGCCGCGCGCTCCCGAGGTGCTCGACGCACTCGGGCTGCCGTCGGACATGGAGTACATGGCATTCGCCGACGCCGAGCTGATCCTGTCCGAGGGGGCGGCGCCGGTACGGGTGTGCCGAACCGGCTACACCGGCGAACGTGGCTTCGAGATCCTGCCTCGCTGGGCCGACGCCGGGCCGGTGTTCGACGCCCTGCTGGCTCAGGTGACCGCGGTGGGCGGTCAGCCGGCGGGCCTCGGCGCCCGGGACACCCTGCGCACCGAGATGGGCTACGCGCTGCACGGACACGAACTGTCCACCGAGATCACCCCTGTCCAGGCCCGTGTCGGCTGGGCCGTCGGCTGGGACAAACCGGCGTTCTTCGGCCGCGATGCCCTGCTCGTGGAAAAGTCCGCGGGTCCGGTGCGCCGGCTCTACGGTCTGCGGGCCACCGGCCGCGGTATTCCCCGCGAGGGCTGCGCGGTGACCGGGGCCGACGGACAGCAGATCGGCACCTGCACCTCGGGCACCTTCTCGCCGACCCTCAAACAGGGCATCGCGCTGGCACTGCTCGACACGGCGTCCGGGGTCAAGAAGGGTGACGAGGTCGCGATCGACGTGCGGGGCCGTGCGCTGGCCTGCGAAGTGGTCATCCCGCCGTTCGTCGAGTCGCACGTCTGAACCACCGGCGGCCGGGTCGGCGGAAAGCACTTGCCGCGCGGCGATAGGATGGACCAATGACCTTGCAGTTCAGCCGCACCGAACACCCCCATCCCGTCTCGGAGGGGCGGCGTTCGGAGATCCTCGCCGCACCGGGATTCGGAAAGTTCTTCACCGACAACATGGTGATGGTCGACTACGACGTCGACCGGGGATGGCATAACGCGCAGGTAAAGCCATACGGCCCCATCGCGCTCGACCCGTCGGCCATGGTCCTGCACTACGGCCAGGAGATCTTCGAGGGCCTCAAGGCCTACCGGCAGCCCGACGGCACGATCGCCGCGTTCCGGCCCGAGGCCAACGGTGAGCGCCTGCAACGCTCGGCGCAGCGCCTCGCCATGCCCGCCCTGCCCATCGACGACTTCATCGAATCGCTGAAGGCGCTGCTCGACGCCGACAACGAGTGGGTGCCTGCCGCCGGCGGCGAGGAGTCGCTGTACCTGCGCCCGTTCATGTTCGCCTCGCAGGCCGGACTCGGCGTCAACGCGCCGTCCGGGTCGTACATCTACTCGGTCATCGCCTCCCCGGCGGGTGCCTACTTCTCCGGCGGCATCAAGCCGGTGAGTGTGTGGCTGTCCACCGAGTACGTGCGCGCCGCGCCCGGCGGCACCGGTTTCGCCAAGTGCGGCGGCAACTACGCCGCGGCATTCCTCGCGCAGCAGCAGGCCACCGCGCAGGGCTGCGATCAGGTCGTGTGGCTCGACGCCATCGAACGCCGCTACATCGAGGAGATGGGCGGCATGAACCTGTTCTTCGTGTTCGGTTCCGGCTCCGACGCCCGCCTGGTCACCCCCGAGCTGAGCGGTTCGCTGCTGCCCGGCATCACCCGCGACTCGCTGCTCACCCTCGCCGCCGACGCCGGCTTCGGCGTGGAGGAGCGCAAGATCAGCACCGAGGAACTCCGCAAGGGCGTGGCGTCCGGTGACATCACCGAGGTGTTCGCCTGCGGCACCGCCGCTGTGATCACCCCCGTCGGCCGCGTCCGCGGCGTGGGCGAGGACTACACCATCGCCGACGGACAGCCGGGCGAGGTCACGATGGCCCTGCGCGACACCCTCACCGGGATCCAGCGCGGCACCTTCGCCGACACCCACGGCTGGATGACCCGCCTGTTCTGAACACGGCGGAATCCCCGCACTGCCCGCATTTGAGTGACTCAGATGCGGGCAGTGCCGTTTATCCGTCTACAAAACGAATCCACCGGCCGGGGTGACGACGACTTCGCGAACGCGATGGAAGCTGTAGAACTGCCGGTTCGGGGTGGCGATCCAGCCGTTGCAGTTGGCCTGTGTGGAGTACACCATGGGGAACCCGCCGAGCTGTGGTGCGAGTCTCAGGGTGATGGACCCGGTGGCGGTTTTGCCGTGGACGAATCTGTCACCGCGGGAACTGCTGCTGAGACGATTCGGGTCTCCGATGATGAGTTCGCAGGTCAGGGGCTGTTTCGGGAGGCCCGAGACATGCAGCGCGACGACACCGCCGGACACCGAGAAGTCGGCGCGGGGAGCGGCCGGGGCGGCGTGGGCCGGTACCGGTGCCAGCGCGGTGCCACCCGCGGCGAGCAGTGCACCCACGAGCATGATCAGCAGCGCGAGCGCCGGGCCCGCGGTCCGGGATGGCGTGCGTGGTATCCGTGCCATCTCCTACCTCCTGACGGTCTGCGACGACCGTATCCATCGTCGCAGACCATCGGCCTCGGCGTGAGGATATGAGAAGTCCTTCGGAGACGCTGAGATCGTGGGCGATTGCCGGGAGGACTCCCATGGGGGTCATTTCGGTGGTGGTGACAGCGAAGACTGAAATGCCGACCATGGCGACGGACAACCAGTTTCGCAGCGAAGATGTCGGCCGACGAGGTGACGAACCGCGACAGGCAGTAGGTGAATTGGTCTGAAATCCGGGGGATTCAGCTCTCGCTCGTCGGCGGCGCCGGGCGCCGAGTTCGAAGGCTGCGACTCTCCCGCTCAGTGATCCCCGACTTCAGCCGAGGTCGGGGATCACGCGCCGGTGGGCAAGTCGGTGCGAGCCGAAACTGCCGCTACGAGCCGAAACCGCCCAGGGGCGTGACGAACAGGGTTTTGTGGGACGTCAGATTGCGGGACTTCGACTTGATGGTCCAGAAGCAGTCGAGACCGACCTTGTAGGAGGCCGGCAGCGGATGCAGCGGGGGATACGCCGACAGGACGATCGACCCGGTCTTGGTGGTGCGTTCGATGTGCACCCCGCCCTGGTTGCTGCCGAGCGGGTTGTCGGTGCGTGGATCGCTGATGGTGAAGATGCAGTCCACCGGCACTCGCGGAAGATTGTCGGCGCGGGCGACGACCTTGCCTCCCTGCACGACGAAACTCGCCTTCGGTACGGCCGGCGCGGCATCGGCGGGTACGGCGACCGAGGCCGCCGCCACGGTTGTTGCCACCAGGCCTGCCATCACAATGGTCCTGGTACGTCGCATGTCGATGCCTCCCATGATTCATGCGGTGCACGGCACTGTGGAGTGCCGTATTGCTTAGTGTGACACCTGGCGCACCCGTCAGGTATTCCGAACGGTGTATGGCGCGAAGACACCGAAAGGTGTGACGAACAGCGGCGTCAACCGACCTGGCGGAGCCGTTGCGCGATGCGGTGGCGGTACTTATCGATGCTTGATGCCGAACAGGTGGGAAGCGTTGTCGAAGCACACGGCGCGTAGCCAGTCGACGCCGAGGTCGAGGCGCGCACACGCGTCGAGCGAGTGTCTGTACGGGTACGGGATGTTCGGGAAGTCACTGCCGAAGAGCACCTTGTGGCCGAGGTCGCGGAGCTGCCCGCGCAGTTCGCGCGGAAACGGCGCGAGTTGTTCGGAGAAGTCGGTGAACGCCATCGTCGTGTCGAGGTGAACGTTGTCGTAGCGTTCGGTGAGGTCGAGGAAATCCGCGTACTCAGGCATGCCCATGTGCGCGATGATCAGTGGCAGAGACGGAAACCTGCCGAGAAGCCGACGTATCGGTTCCGGACCGGTGTAGGTTCCCGGAGCCGGTCCCGAACCGCAGTGGATCACGACGGGGATCTGGGCGTCGTCGATCTGTTTCCACACCGGATCGAGCAGCGGGTCGTCGGGTGGGTAGTCGCCGACCTGTATGTGCGACTTGAAGATCCGTGCCCCGGCGGCGATCGCGTCGGCGACGTAGCCTGGTGCGTCAGGTTCTGGGTAGAACGTCGCTGTCTGCAGACAGTCGGGATGAGAGGCGGCGAAGTCGATCGCCCAGCCGTTGAGCCACTGCGCCATCCCGGGCTTGTGCGGGTAGATCATCGATGAATAGCCCAGAACCCCGAACGAGCGCAGCGCCGCAACCCGGCTGTTCTCCTCGGTGCGGTAGGTGATGGGCCATTCGCGGCCGATCATCGGCCCGGCGGAGTCGAAGTACGCCCAGACCTTGTCCAGAACCTGTTTGGGCATGAAATGGGTGTGCACGTCGATCAGTCCGGGCAGTCCGAGATCGTCCGTGAACGCCCGGATCGAGGTGGCCTCCGCCGGGCTGAACGGTTGTGGTGCCGAGGTACACATATCTGGAGAGTCTGACCGGGCTCGGGTCAGCGGGCAAGGAGGCCGACGACGGTCATCGCCAGACCGATCTCGATCGCCGCGCCGAGGACGTCGCCGGTGATCCCACCGATGCGGCGTGCGCAGTGCCGCGACAGCAGCCAGACCGCCCCGGCCATGACTGCGAAAGTGATTACCGCGGTGAGCATGTGGCCCACGTCGTAGCCGCCCGGTCCGGTGGCGCCGAGTATCGCTGCCCCGGCCAGCATGACGGCTGGCCAGACGATCAGCGACAGTCCTTGCGTACCGGCGACCATCGCACCGAACCCGGTGGAGGCGGCCGGTGCGAGGCTCCGCCGGCAGGCGAGTACTGCGGCGACCCGCGCCGCGACGACCGCGAAAACGATGTCATACCAACGATGTTGCTCGGTGAGTATGGCGAATCCGATGGCCTGCACCGCACCCGCCGCCACGATCGCCGCCGCACCGAACGGGCCCACCGACCCCGACTTCATCACCTCGGCGACCCGTTCCGGAGGCCCGTAACAGCCCAGCCCGTCGACGGTGTCGGCCAGGCCGTCCACATGCATGCCGCGGGTGATCAGGGCCAGGCCGATCACCAGCAGCACCCCGATCATCACCGCCGGCAGAGCGGTGTGCGAGAGGCCGAAAGCCAGTGCCGCCGCGGCGGTTCCGAGTAGCGCTCCGACGACGGGCACGGCCGCGATCACTGCGGCGCCGGTACGCCGGTCCATCTCTACCGCCGGCGACGGGACCGGCACGACGGTCAGCCAACTGACGGCCACATGCACCGCGGTGACGGGGGACAGTCGGGTCATGGTGGTGTGCTCAGCCGCCCGACACGCCCGCCTCGCCGAACGTGGCCATCGAGGTGAGCACGTCGATCGCCGACTGCACCACCGGCAACGCCAGCACGGCGCCGGTACCCTCACCGAGCCGCATCGACATCTCCATGATCGGTTCGAGGTCGAGATGCTCCAGCGCGGCCGCGTGGGCCGGTTCGACCGACCGATGCCCGGCCACCCACCACTGCACGGCGCCCGGGGCCAGCTGTTCGGCGACCAGTGCCGTGGCGGTGACGATGACCCCGTCCACGATCACGGGTGTCCTGCGGACCGCGGCCTGTGCCAGGAAACCGGCCATCGCCGCAAGATCGGCGCCGGCGACCGTGGCGAGCATGGTCAGCGGGTCGTGCCGGTGCGGTCGCACCCTGCGCATGCCGTCACGGATGGCGGCGGTCTTGCGGATCCAGCCCGCGTCGTCGATACCGGAACCCCGGCCGACGACCTCGACGGGTTCGCGTGAGGTGATCGTGCCGATCAGCACGGAGGCGGGCGTCGTGTTGCCGATACCCATCTCGCCGGCGATGAGCAGGTCGGCACCCGCGTCGACGAGGCTGTCGGCGATGGCCCGGCCGGCCGCGAGCGCCTGGCGGGCCTCGTCGATGGTGAGGGTGTCGGTCACCCGCAGGTCGCCGCAGCTGCGCCGCACCTTGAACGCGGCCACGGCCGGGTCGGTGTCGGCATCGACCGAGATGTCGGCCACATGCACCGTCGCACCGGCGCGCCGGGCGAGCACATTGATTGCGGCGCCGCCACCACCGATGTTGGCGACCATCTGCGCGGTGACCTCGGGCGGATATGCCGACACACCGTCGCGGGCGACGCCGTGATCGCCGGCGAACACGACGACCCTGGGGGAGCGCAGCGGCCGCGGCGGGCAGATACCCTGGCATGCCGCCACCCAGTTGCCCAGCTCCTCCAGCCTGCCGAGCGACCCCGGAGGTTTGGTGAGGGTGAGCTGCCGGGCGCGAGCGGCCTCGGCCACGTCGTGATCGGGTGCGTCGATCGGCGGGAAGATCTCGGCGTCGGCCGGGTCGACGGGCCGGGCCGGTACCGGCAGCGCTCCCACCCGGACGACAGCATCGGCGTCGTCGGCGGCGGGTATCGCTCCGGGGCCGGGCGGGGTGTCCATCACCGGTGCCACAGCCTCGGTCGGCGTCGCAGCCTCAACCGGCACCGGGGCCGGGGTGATCGGAACGGGCTGTGCCGCGGTGATGTCGACGGGTTCACCGGCGGGCAGTTCCAGCACCCGTCCGGCGACGACCAGCAGCACGCGATCACACACCTGGGCCAGGAGCGCGTTGACGGAGCCGAGATCGTCCTGGAAGCGGCGTCCGGCGGGGGTGGGCGGCACCGGGGCCAGCCCCACCTCAGGGCTGATCAGCACCAGGTCGCCGGTGTAGCCGGCCACCGCGTCGTGCAGTGCGGCTGCGGCATCGGCGATGCCGCGTTCGGGATGGTCCCAGCCGTCGACGGCGTCGACGTGTGCGGCGACCCAGTTGCCGATGTCATCGACGAGCGTCGGCGTGTCCGGATCGCCGGTGAGCGCCGCCGCGACGTCGGAGGTCTCGACGGTCAGGTAATGCTCCCCGCGGCGTTCCCGGTGGGCACGCACCCGGGCCACCCACTCGGTGTCCGTGGAGATCGTGGGACCGGTGGCGATGTAGCGCACCTGCGGATAGGCGGCGAGCAATGCCTCACCGTGCGCGGACTTGCCCGACCGCACCCCGCCCAGGATGAGGGTTCGTGTACCTGCCATGCGCGTCAGACCGCGTCGCCGGCCGACACCTGGGGACGCGGCGCGCGCATCCTGCGCAGCTGCATCGCCCGGCTGAACGAGTACCAGCCCAGCTTGAAGCCGCCGTCGGCGCTGTCGGGATAGCGTTCACGCACCCGGCGGTTCACCAGTCGGCCCAGGACGACGGCGTCGACGATCATCACCACCACGAACACCAGCAGCACGATGTTCATGATCATCGGGTAGTTCACCGAGATCGGGGTGAACATGAAGAAGATCAGCACGATCGCGAACGGCATGAACAGGCCGGCCAGGTTGCGGCGCGAGTCCACGATGTCGCGGGCGAACCTGCGGACCGGACCCTGATCGCGCGGCAGCAGGTACCGCTCCTCGCCGGCCATCATGCCCTCGCGCTGCTCCAGCCGCCGGGCGCGCCGGTCATCGGAGGCGGCGCGCTTCTCCTCGCGCGTCATCGTCGACTTGAGTTCCTTCTTGCGGGCCCTTGCTTCGGCCCTCGTGGTGGGCGCGGGAGCCACCGGACCGCGCTTACGTCCCTGCGCGTCGCGGCGGGACGGGGTGGGACGGCCCTTGCCTGGCGTGTAGGCACTGCCTTTGCCGGTGCCGGGGGTCTCCTCCGCGGCCGGGGTCTGCTCCTCGGGGGCTGGCGAAGGGGCGTCGGCGTCCTTTTTCCATGGCAGTTTCACGGCCTCGAGAGTAGGGGATTCCGTCGTGCCGATGCGCGCGGACCTCCCTATACTCCGGCTATGACGCAGCCCATGACCGTGCTCGTGGCGCCCGACTCGTTCGGAGACACGCTCACCGCAGTCGCCGCGGCCGACTGTATCGCCGAAGGCTGGCTGGCGGCCCGCAGCCAGGACACCGTCCTGCTGGCACCCCAATCCGACGGCGGCCCGGGTTTCGTGGATGTCCTTGCCTCCCGGCTGGGCGCCGTCCACACCACCCGGGTGCCGGGGCCTCTCGGCGCCGATGTCGACGCCAGGTGGCTGCTGCACGACGACCCCGACGGCGCGGCTTCCGGACTCACCACCGCCTACCTGGAATGCGCCCAATGCTGCGGACTGCACCAGCTCGGCGGAACCCCCACCCCGCACACCGCGCTCGCCGCCGACACCACCGGACTCGGTGAACTGGTCGTGGCCGCCCTCGCCGCCGGTGCGCGCCGCCTCGTCGTCGGTCTGGGCGGTAGCTCCACCAGCGACGGCGGCGCCGGCATGATCACCGCGCTCGGTGGTCCCGACGCCGCCCGCGCACTGCTGGCCGATATCGAGATCGTGGTGGCCTCCGACGTCGAGAATCCGCTGCTCGGGCCGCTCGGCGCGGCCGCGGTGTTCGGGCCGCAGAAGGGCGCCGACCCGGTGACGGTCGAGCGGATCGAGGACCGGATGCGGCAGTGGGCGCAGGTACTCACCGAGATGGCCGGGCGCGATGTCGGTGAGTTGCCGGGTGCCGGTGCCGCCGGCGGTCTGGGTGCGGCACTGCTGGCGCTGGGCGGTCACCGGGTGGCGGGCGCGACGGTCGTCGCCCAGGCCACCGGACAGTCCGAGGTGGTGGCCCAGGCCGATCTGGTGATCACCGGGGAGGGCAAGTTCGATTCACAGACGCTGCGCGGCAAAGTGGTCTCGGCCCTGACGTCGGCGGCCATCGGGCGGGGCGTGCCCGCGATCGTCTTCGCCGGGCAGGTGACGCTGCCCGCCGAGGAGATCGCCGACGCCGGGATCGCCGGGGCCTACGCGATCGTCGACCGGGCCGGCTCGGTCGAGGTCGCGATGTCGGATGCGGCGGCGCAACTGACCGGGTTCGCGGCCGACGTCGCGGCCCGGTGGGGTGACTGAGTGGGCCAGGCCGAACGGGCCGGACCCGTGGGAATAGCGGCTGACGGGGTACCGTTGACGATGAAGACCCCCGCTCGATTGCACGAGGAGCTGAGCACATGACCGTTGCCAACGAATCCGGCGCCGCCACGTCGACCGGCGTCATCCTGACCGACACAGCCGCGGGCAAGGCCAAGGCGCTGCTCGACCAGGAGGGCCGTGACGACCTGTCCCTGCGCATCGCAGTCCAGCCGGGTGGCTGCGCGGGCCTGCGCTACCAGCTGTTTTTCGACGACCGTTCCATGGACGGCGACCTGACCGCCGACTTCGGCGGCGTCACCCTGGCCGTCGACCGGATGAGCGCACCGTACGTGCAGGGCGCCACCATCGACTTCGTCGACACCATCGAGAAGCAGGGTTTCACCATCGATAACCCCAACGCCACCGGCAGCTGCGCCTGCGGCGACTCGTTCAACTGAGTTCCGGCAGCTGAGTTTTTCACAGACCGGCCGCACCCCCTCCGCGCAGGGGGTGCGGCCGGTCGTGCGTTGTCAACCGGTAGCGTGAGGTCCCGTGACTATCGTCGTATGCGGGTCCATCGCGACCGATCACCTGATGACCTTTCCGGGCAAGTTCTCCGAACAGTTGCTCCGCGATCAGCTTGAGCACATCTCGCTGAGCTTCCTCGTCGACGATCTCGTCGTCCGGCGGGGCGGGGTGGGCGGCAACATCGCCTACGCCATGGGACAGCTCGGCGGCACTCCCACTCTCGTCGGTGCCGTCGGCCCCGATTTCGATGACTACCGCCGGTGGCTAGAAGCCGGCGGCGTCGACTGCGGCGCCGTCCGGGTCTCCGAGAACCACCACACCGCGCGCTTCACCTGCACCACCGACGAGACCATGGCCCAGCTGGCCACCTTCTATCCCGGTGCGATGAGCGAGGCCCGCGAGATCTCGCTGAAGGAACTGTTCGCGAAGAACGGCACCCCCGAACTGGTGCTGATCGGCGCCGACGACCCGGACGCGATGCTGCGCCACACCCGCGAATGCCGCGAGGCCGGGGTGCCCTTCGCCGCCGACCCGTCGCAGCAGCTCGCCCGCCTCGACGGCGAGCAGGCCCGCGAACTCATCGACGGCGCCACCTACCTGTTCACCAACGAATACGAGTGGGGCCTGCTGCAGCAGAAGACCGGCCTGTCGGAGGCGCAGGTCGCCGCGATGGTCGGCACCCGTATCACCACCCTCGGCAGCAAGGGCGTCGACATCGTCGACGGCGAGTCCGTGCACGTGGCCGTCGTCCCGGAGACCGAGAAGGTCGACCCGACCGGCGTCGGCGACGGCTTCCGCGCAGGCTTCCTGCTCGGCGTCAGCAAGGGTCTGTCGTTTGAGCGCGCCGCTCAGCTCGGGTCGATGGTGGCCGTTCTCGTGCTCGAGGCGATCTCGACGCAGGACTGGTCATGGGACTGCGACTCCGCCCTGACCCGCATCAAGGGCGCCTACGGCGAGGATGCGGTCGCGGAGATCGGCGCCGTGCTGTAGTTCAGGCCGAATACGACAAGGGCCGCCCGTCGAGACATCGACGGGCGGCCCTTATCGCATGTCGGGACTCCAGGCGCATCTCGGAACTACAGGCGCACCGGATAGTCGTGGTCGGTGATCGCCGGCACCAGCGTCTTCTCGACGAAGATCGCGTGCCACACCATGAAGATCAGGATCGTCCACAGGCGGCGGCTGTTGTCGACGACACCGTCGCGGTGTTCGTTCAGCATCGCCACCACCACGCTCTTGTCGAAGATGTGGTCGGTCTGGGACGCGGCGATCGTCTCGTGCGCCCAGTCGTACATCTCGGTACCGGCCAGCCAGTGCCGGATCGGCACCGGGAAGCCGAGCTTGCGGCGATGCAGCACATGCGGGGGCACGATCTGCTCCAGTGCCTTGCGCAACGCGTACTTGGTGGTGCCGTGCGCGATCTTCTCGTCGAAAGGGAGGGTCTCGGCGATCTTGTAGACCTCAGAGTCGAGGAACGGCACCCGCAGTTCCAGTGAATTGGCCATTGTGATCTTGTCGGCCTTCACCAGGATGTCGCCGCGCAACCAGGTGAACAGGTCGATGTGCTGCATCCGGGCGACCGGATCCCAGCCGCGGGACTGCGCGTAGATCGGTGCGGTGACGTCGGTGTGCGTCCACTCCGGGCGGTAGTCGCGCAGGACGGCCCGCAGCCGGGCGTCGTCGAAACTCCGGGCATTTCCGTAGTAGCGCTCCTCCAGCGTGAGCGAGCCACGATGCAGCAGGCTCTTGCCTCGGGTGCCCTCCGGGATACGGTCGGAGACCTTGCCGGCGAGGCGGCGCAGGGTGCCGGGCAGCTTGTCGAAGGCGCTCAGCGACAGCGGTTCCTTGTAGATGGTGTAGCCGCCGAACAACTCGTCGGCACCCTCACCCGAGAGCACCACCTTGACGTGCTTGCGTGCCTCCTTGGCCACGAAGTACAGCGGGACCAGGGCCGGGTCGGCGACCGGATCGTCGAGGTACCAGACGATCTCGGGAATAGAGGCGATGAACTCGTCGGGCCCGACGACCTTGATCACGTGCCGGGCGCCGATCGCCTCCGCGGATTCGGCCGCGACATCGACCTCCGAGTAGCCCTCACGCTGGAACCCGGTGGTGAACGTGATCAGGTCGGGGTTGTGCTGGATGGCCAGCGCGGCGATGGCAGTCGAGTCGATGCCGCCGGACAGGAAAGAGCCGACGGTCACGTCGGCGCGCATGTGCTTGGCCACCGAGTCTCGCAGCGCCTGCGCGATGTCGTCGTAGCGCTGCTGCCGGGTCGCCTCGGTCACCGGGCGCACGGCGAACTGCGGGGTGAAGTAGCGACGCACCGAGGGGGCCGAACCGGGCTTGAGAGTGGCGTACGTCCCCGATTCGAGCCGGCGGATCGAGGCGTGCAGCGTCTCCGGTTCGGGAACGTACTGCAGAACGGTGTAGTGCTCGGTGGCTCGCGGATCGAGATCCTCGGACAGTCCGATCCGGTCGATCAGTTCGAGCAGGCTCTTCTTCTCGCTGCCGAAGGCGGTGCCGCCGGGACCCGTCGCGATGAACAGCGGCTTGATGCCGAACGGATCGCGGGCGATGAACAGCGAGTTGTCGGCGGTGTCCCAGATCGCGAAGGCGAACATGCCGCGCAGCCTGCGCACCGAGTCCGGTCCCCAGTGGTGGAAGGCGGCCACGATGGCCTCACCGTCGCCCTCGGTGCGGAAGACGGCACCCTCGTCGCGGCCCAGTTCGGCGCGCAGTTCCAGGTAGTTGTAGATCTCTCCGTTGAAGACCATCGCGTAGCGCTCCGGGTTGTCCGGCGGTCCCCAGCGCAGCGGCTGATGTGAGGTCTCGATGTCGATGATCGACAGGCGGTTGAATCCGAGGACGATGTGCTCGTCATTCCACGTGCCCGGCTCGTCCGGACCCCGGTGACGCATGCAGTGCGTGGCCGCAGCCACGAGGTCGACCGCGTCCGCGGCGGAGCCGTCGGAGGTCAGAAGGCCGAGCAGTCCACACATTCAGGCAGTTCCTCACGTCCGTTGGGTGTCGGGAGACCAGGGCGGCGGCCGGGCGGGCCGGGAGAATCCGACGGGTCGAGTATGCCGCAGACGATGCGGAACCGGTGCGTCGGCCACGGGCTACGGTTTTTCGCCGTGGTCTCCGGGGCCGTGCCCCAGATGCCCCGAACGCACCGTCGGCGGGCCTTCCCGCCGGTGTCCGACCTGGGCGAATCGACCAGGTCATGCGCCATACCCGCCCCAATCACGAAAGGTTCGCCGGGTTGGTCTACGCTGCGTAGTACTAGGTGCGAGAATCGTGGTGTGCCGAGAGCCCTTTACTCGGCGCAGCGTGATGTTTTTCGCACCGCGCTCGTCATGTGGCACGGCGACTCGGACAGCTGGAAAATGCTGGCCGAGCGAGCAGGAAGGCGTGAAATTGGCACACGGTGGACGGCCCCGAGCGAGGCATGTCTCATCTGCAGGTCGAAACGTGAAGCGACTTGGTTTGGCGGTCGCACTGGGACTCGGCGCCCTGCTGATGTCAGGGTGTGATGCCCGCGACGCCATGCGTTTCGGATGGCCGGAGGGCGTTACCCCCGAGGCGAAGGACATGGAGCATCTGTGGACCTGGTCGGTGATCGCCGCCCTGGTCGTCGGTCTCCTCGTCTGGATCGCGATCTTCTGGACCATCACCTTCCACCGGCACAAAGACGGCGAAGATGAGTTCCCCCGGCAGTTCGGCTACAACGTGCCGCTCGAACTGGGCCTCACGGCCACCCCGTTCGTGCTGATCGCGGTGCTGTTCTACTTCACCGTCGTCGTCCAGAACGACGTCGAGAAGAAGCATGACGACCCGGCGGTCGTCGTCGACGTCACCGCGTTCCAGTGGAACTGGAAGTTCGGCTACAACCAGGTGACCCTGGCCAACGGCCAGAAGCTCGACCTGCTCGACCGCAAGGGCAACCCCGGGGAGATCGAGAAGGGTGCCTCTGGCGGGGTGAACAAGACCCCGTTCGACGTCCAGGTTCCCGAGAAGCTTGAGCACGGCGGCCACGAGACCGACGAGGACAAGCCCGGTCCCGCCGGCGGACGTGACGACGACATCCGCGACTACCTGAACTTCGACAAGGTCGAGACCGTCGGCACCTCGGCCGAGATCCCCGTCCTGGTGCTGCCGGTCGGCGCGCGCATCGAGTTCGACGTGAAGTCCGCCGACGTTGTCCACTCGTTCTGGGTTCCCCAGTTCCTGTTCAAGCGCGACGTGATGCCGTTCCCCAAGCAGAACCACACCGACAGCCGCTTCCAGATCTCCAAGATCGACCGTGAGGGCGCGTTCGTCGGCCGGTGCGCGGAAATGTGCGGCACGTTCCACTCGATGATGAACTTCGAGGTTCGCGCGGTGAAGCGGGAGACCTTCGACCGCTACATCCAGGCACGCGTCAATAACCCCGATTGGACCAACGGCCAGGCCCTTGAGTCCGTGTGCGAGCAGCCCACCTCGGTCACAACGGTGCCGTTCGAGACCCGGCGTAAGACCAACGGTGACACCCCCAAGGATCTCGGCGACGCCAGCAAGACCCAGATCGCCAACTGCACGATGGGAGCCAACGGATGAAAATCGAAGCCAGGATCTTTGAGCTCCTGACCGCGTTCTTCTTCCTCGCGGGCGTCGTCTACACGATCTGCACCTACTTCTCCAGCAGGGGAGTGGAGTGGGCCGGTGTGACCGCGATCTTCTTCAGCGGCGGTCTGACGCTGCTGGCGGGAACCTACTTCCGGTTCGTCGCCCGGCGTGTCGAGATCCGGCCCGAGGACTACGAAGAGGCCGAGATCGAGGACGGCGCGGGCGAACTGGGCTTCTTCAGCCCGCACAGCTGGTGGCCGATCTCGGTCGCCGCGGGTGCCGCGCTCTTCGCGTTTGGTTTCGCCACCGGGAACCTGTGGTTCGCGATCTTCTCCGCCTTCGTGATCATCGGCACGGCAGCGGGCATGGTGTTCGAGTACCACATCGGTCCCGAGAAGCACTGACGCACCTCTCACCAGACAACAAAAGCCGCCTCAGAACTCTTCTGAGGCGGCTTTTGTCATGTGCTCCCGTCCCCCCGCATGGCTCGCGGATTCGCGCTCCTGCGGGCGGCCAGGGGGCAGCCGGTGGGCGCAGCGCGTTCCGGTCTGTGTTCGCCGGAATTGTCTCGCCGGGCGATGGTTGAATTGGTACATGACGCAGGATGCCGAACAGACCCAGCCCGAACTCAGCCCCACCGATTGGGTGCGCAGGCAGACCGAGGAGATCCTCAACGCCGGCACCACAGCCGCCGTCGACATCATCAACCGTCCCGTGGTGCTGTTCACCACGACGGGCGCCAGGACCGGTAAGAAGCGCTACGTGCCCCTTATGCGGGTCACAGACGGTCAGAGCTACGCCATGGTGGCCTCCAAGGGAGGAGCGTCGACGCATCCGTCGTGGTATTTCAACGTGAAAGCGCACCCTCAGATCACCGTGCAGGACGGTGACAAGGTCGTCGAGATGACCGCACGTGAGGTGTCCGGTGACGAACGGGACCGGTGGTGGCAGCTGGCGGTGCAGGCCTATCCGCCGTACGCCGAATACCAGACCAAGACGGACCGGCTCATCCCGGTCTTCGTCCTCGACTAGGCGCACTGGCCTGACGTAGGGGAGGGGAGAGCCCCGGGCAGCTACAGACAGAAAACAACCGGGGCGGTCCGATGATCTCGGACCGCCCCGGTTGCTGTATTTCCGGTGAGGATCAGGCGAGCGGGTTGCCGCCCTTGGCCTGCAGCTCCTGCAAGGCCTTCTTCTCCTGCGCCTCGTGCTCGTGTTCGAGCTCGACGTTGCGCCGCTGCTGCTCGAGCGGATCGGCGGACAGGATCGATCCCGTACCGGGTGCACCCGAGGAGCCGAGCTTGTTCATCCGCTTCGGCAGAGCCGCGCCCTGGTAGGGGAGCGGGATCGGGTGACCGTGGCTGTCGACCGGGCCGAGCGGCTGGTGCAGCTCGATGTACTCGCCCTTGGGGAGGCGGGTGATGATGCCGGTCTCGATGCCGTGGGCCAGGACCTCGCGGTCGCTGCGCTGCAGCGAGAGGGCCCAGCGGTAGGCGATGAAGTAGGCCAGCGGCGGGACGATGATCAGACCGATACGGCCCATCCAGGTGGTCGCGTTCAGCGACACGTGGAACTTCAGGGCGATCACATCGTTCATGCACGAGAGCGTGAGGATGATGTAGAACGCCAGGGCCATCGCACCGATGCCGGTGCGAACCGGGGTGTCACGCGGACGCTGCAGCAGGTTGTGGTGTGCGGTGTCGCCGGTGAGCTTGGCCTCGATCCACGGATACGCGAACAGGCCCACCATGATGATGCCGATCACCACGACCACCCAGAAGACCGCCGGCACGGTGTACGGGCCGAGGTAGAGCTCCCAGGCCGGCATCAGTCGGGCCAGACCGTCCGTCCACATCATGTAGATGTCCGGCTGCGAGCCGGCCGAGACGTGTGCCGGATCGTACGGACCGATCACCCAGACCGGGTTGATCTGGAAGATACCCGCCATCATGGCCAGCACACCGGTGACGATCGCGAACATCGCGCCGCCCTTGGCGGCGAACACCGGGAGGATCCGGACGCCGACGACGTTGGTCTCGGTGCGGCCGGGGCCGGGGAACTGGGTGTGCTTCTGGTACCAGACCAGCGCGAGGTGTGCGCCGATCAGGGCCAGGATGATGCCCGGGAACAGCAGGATGTGCAGCACGTACATGCGTGGGATCACGATGTCGCCGGGGAACTGGCCGCCGAACAGCGCCCAGTGCACCCAGGTGCCGATCAGCGGGATACCGATCACGATGCCCGACATGGCGGCGCGAACGCCGGTGCCCGAGAGCAGATCGTCGGGGAGTGAGTAGCCGAAGAAGCCCTCGAACATCGCCAGCAGCAGCAGCACGCAGCCGATGACCCAGTTGGCTTCGCGCGGGCGCCGGAACGCACCGGTGAAGAAGATGCGGGCCATGTGGATGATGATCGACGCCGCGAACAGCAGTGCCGCCCAGTGGTGGATCTGCCGGACGAACAGGCCGCCGCGTACCTCGAACGAGAGGTTCAGCGTGGTCTCGTACGCCCGCGTCATGGTGACGCCGTTGAGCGGGGTGTACGCGCCGTCGTAGATCACATGCGCCATCGACGGATCGAAGAAGAGTGTCAGGTAGACACCCGAGACCAGCAGGATGATGAAGCTGTAGAGCGCGACCTCACCCAGCATGAACGACCAGTGCGAGGGGAAGACCTTGTTGATCTGCCGACGCATACCTGGCGCCATGCGGTAGCGCTGGTCCATTTCGTTGGCCTGTAAGGCCAGGCGGTTGCTCATGATCGACGCTCCCAGAAGGCCGGTCCGACAGGTTCGATGAAGTCACCCGCGGCGACCAGGTAGCCCTGGTCGTTGACCGTCAGCGGCAGCTGGGCCAGGGCGCGGGCGGCCGGTCCGAAGATCGGCTTGCCGTACTCCAGGGCGTTGAACTGCGACTGATGGCACGGGCAGAGGATGCGGTTGGTGCGCTGCTCGTACAGCGAGGTGGGGCAGCCGAGGTGGCTGCAGACCTTCGTGTAGGCGAAGTAGTCGCCGTAGTTGAAGTTCTCCTGGCCCTTGCGCTTGATCGCCTTGGCCGTGTCGGACGGGCGCAGACGGATCAGCATGACCGGGTTGCTGACGTAGCGCAGCCCTTCGAGCAGCTTGTGACGCGAATGCTCGGTCTCACCCAGGCCGTCGGACACGCGCCACGGGAACACCGTCTCCATGCCACCGGCGTCGAGATCCTCCGGGCGGACCAGAGTGACCTGGTACGGGTTGCCGGTGTCCCGGCGCAGGAAGACGGTCTCGTTCGGGTTCTCCGGCGGGTTGTAGATCGGCGACCAGTGGGTGTGCCACAGCTCCGACTTGTCACCCTTGGCCCACGGGTTCTTGATGAATCCGCCGAGGCCGGCGACCACACCGGTCAGGGCCAGCGCGCCGAAGGCGAACAGGCCCGACCCGATGATCATCTTGCGGCGGGGGAGGGTGGAGCTCTCCAGCGAGTCACCCAGCTCGGCGACGATGGTCTTGCGGTCGACCTCGGACGATCCGGCACCCTCACCGTCGTGCCGGTCCTGGACCGAGATCTCCGACGGGATGAACTTCTTGGTGAAGAGCACCATCGCGATGCCGATCGACAGGATCGACAGGCCGAAGGTGATACCGAGGAGCGGGGTGTTGAGAGTGTAGCGCCAGTAGTCGTCGGTACCGGGGAGTGCGAACTCCCAGTGATTCCAGATGAAGATCACGAAGCAGGCCAGCGCGGAGATGCCCGAGACGGTCAGCCAGATCGCGACCTGGCGTTCGGCGCGCTTCTCCACCTTGGTGCCGGGCTCGGGATAGCGCTGAGCCCGGTGGATGATCTCCACACCGTCGAGATTGGTACCGAGCTTGACCAGGTCTTCCTTACTCATCTGGTCGAGTTCGTCCTGCGACGGCAGGTCCTTGTCGTTTGATCCACTCATGAGCGCGATCCCATCCACATTGCGCCGGCAACGATGGCGACGACACCCACGGCCCACATCACCATGCCTTCGCTCACCGGGCCGAAACCGCCGATACCCAGGCCACCCTGCTGCTTGGTCTCGGTGACGTACTTGATGAAGCCGATGATGTCTTCCTTGTCCTCGACCGACAGCTGGCGGTTCGAGAACCGGGGCATGTTCTGCGGCCCGGTGAGCATCGCCGTGTACAGCTGCTGCTCGGTGACGTCATCGAGGGTCGGTGCGAACTTGCCCGAAGAAAGGGCACCGCCGCGACCGGTGAAGTTGTGGCACGAGGCGCAGTTCAGGCGGAACAGCTCGCTGCCCCGGCCGATGTTGTCGCCACGTAGGGACTTCTGCGCGATGACGGGGAGACCGGCCTCATCCTTCTTGATGGTGCCGTCGTCGTTGCGCTCGTAGATGACCTGCGGACCGCCGCCGTTGGCCTGGATGTAGGCGCCGAGCTGGTCGATCTGTGCCTTGGTGAACTTGGCGGGCTTGCGCTGGGCCTGTGCCTCGCCGCGGGCCGCGGGCATACGGCCCGAGGACACCTGGAAGTACACGGCGGCATCGCCGACGCCGACCAGCGACGGTCCGCGATCGCTCACGCCCTGCAGATTGGCGCCGTGGCAGGTGATGCAGGAGGTCTCATAGAGCTTCTTGCCGTCGGCGATGAGGGCGGCACTGGACTCGTCGGCCGTGGCCACCTGCGGCTTGGGTGACACCACCGCCGCGATGATCCCGGCGAGTACGAGGCCTGCCAGCAGAAGGATTGTGCCGCTTGCGCGACGGCGAAGTTTACGACGGGACTTGGCTTTACGGGCCGCCGACGCTGCGGATCCGGCACCGGTGGCCGGCGTGGCTGCGCCGGCCCCTGCTGCACCGAAGTCCACGTCGTCGCTATCCGACGGTAGCGGTGGAGATGAACTCATCAGTGACTCTCTACTTAAGCGGACGGACTGTTTTCTCTGTTCCGGGTCGTCCTGACGATGAAGGCTGCGCGGATGACCCGGGCTGTACTACCGGATGAAGTAAATGGTGACGAACAGGCCGATCCACACGATGTCGACGAAGTGCCAGTAGTAGGACACGACGATCGCTGCGGTGGCCTGGGCCGGGGTGAACTTCGAAAGCTTGGTCCGGATCAGCAGGAAGATAAACGCGACCAGACCGCCGATGACGTGCAGGCCGTGGAAACCGGTGGCCATGTAGAACACCGAGCCGTAGGCGCTGGAGGCGAGCGTGGTGCCCTCGTGCACGAGGTGGTAGTACTCGTAGCCCTGTCCACCGACGAAGAAGGCGCCCATCGCGAAGGTGAGCAGGTACCAGCGACGCAGGCCGAAGACGTCGCCGCGCTCGGCGGCGAACACACCCATCTGGCAGGTGATCGATGACGCGACGAGGACGAGCGTCACCGGGACGGCGAGGGCGAGGTTGAGCTCGGTGGGCTCTGGCGGCCACCCCGACGAAGAATTGGCTCGCGCGACGAAGTACATCGCGAACAAGCCGGCGAAGAACATGAGCTCACTCGACAGCCACACGATAGTGCCGACACTGACCATGTTGGGTCGGTTCAGTGAGTGCACGCGCGAGGTGATGGCTGTCCCTTGGGTACCTACGGCGCTAGTCACATGTGAAGTATGACGGTTCGTAGTAAGCCCTGACCACTCGGGTCACGAAATTGCCCTAACAAATTCTTCCGGCGCTGGTCCGGGGCCGTATCGGGGGTGAAATTCGGCGTGTCCGGCCCGTCGTGATTTGCTTCCTGGTATGACCGAACCCGGTGGGCGGCGGCACTCGCCGCGGCGATGGGACCGGCTGCGGGAGTTTTTCTCCCGTGGCGCAGGAAAAGATGCTCTGACGTCGGTGGATGACGACAGGCTCGTTATCGTCGCCGAATCCGCGGATGAGGCCGTGGCCAGTTCGGTGGTGCTCGACCCGTCGCCCTGGCGCGCGGGAGAGCCCGCGGTACTGCGGCACTACCTCGCTTTCGGCGGCGGGCGGGCCGAGGATGCGGTCCATGTCGCCGAGATCAACGGCTATCAGGTCATCACCGGCGCCGCCGGGCCGGCGGGTGCCGAGGTCCCGGACGACATGGTCGCCTTCGCCAAACTTGAGTCGTTCACCACAGTGGATGTCTCGCGCGAACGCTCGCGCATCGCGAGCATGGCCTCCCGGCACCGGGGGACCGTCCTCGGCTGGCAGGTGCTGCAACTCCCCGAGTGATCGCGCGGCGTCGGCGTGGATATCCGGTGGTCGAGGTCCGGCTGCTGCCGTCGCCGGTCGCCCACTACTGTGGACGACTGTGAGCGCGACAACCCATACCTGGCCGCAGATCCTCGGCCGCGTCACCGACGGCATCGACCTGACCGCGGAGGAGGCGGCATGGGCGATGAACGAGATCATGACCGACTCGGCCACGGGAGCACAGATCGCCGCGTTCGGCGTCGGCGTCAAGATGAAGGGCGCGGCGGCCGCGGAGCTGAGCGGCCTTGCCTCGGCCATGCTCTCGCACGCGAGCCTCGTCGAGGTCCCGCAGCGCGCCGTCGACGTCGTCGGGACGGGCGGTGACCGCTCGCACACCGTCAACATCTCCACGATGACCTCTATCGTGGTCGCCGCCGCCGGGATTCCGGTGGTCAAGCACGGCAACCGCGCCGCGTCGTCGAAGAGCGGCGGCGCCGACGTCCTCGAAGCACTCGGTGTCACCATCTCACTCGGCCCCGACGCCGTCGCCCGCTGTGTCGCCGAGGTCGGCGTCGGTTTCTGCTTCGCCCCGGTGTTCCACCCCGCGTTCCGTTTTACCGGGCCGCCGCGCAAGGAGATCGGTATCCCGACGGTCTTCAACGTCCTCGGGCCGCTCACCAACCCGGCCGCGCCGGCGGCCGGTCTCATCGGCTGCGCGTTCGGCGATCTCGCGCCGGTGCTGGCGCAGGCATTCGCCGAGCGTGGGACGTCGGCACTCGTCGTCCGCGGCGACGACGGTCTCGACGAACTGACCACCACGACCACCTCACACGTATGGCAGGTGGTCGGCGGCACCGTCACCGAACTGTCCCTGGATCCGCGGGATCTGGGGATCGGGCTGGTCGAACTGTCGGCCCTTCAAGGCGGCGACGCCGCGGTGAACGCCCGGATCGCCCGGGAGCTCTTCGACGGGCAGATCGGTCCGGTGCGTGATGCGGTGCTGCTCAACGCGGCGGGAGCGATCGTCGCCTTCGAGCAGACCGAATCGTTCACCGCGGAAACCCTCACCGCGGCGATGTCCGGGGCACGGGACCGGGCGGCGGCGGTCATCGACTCGGGCACGGCCCGTGACGTACTCGATCGCTGGGTTGCGCTGAGCACCGAACTCGGCGCCGCGAAGAACTAGGGTGACGAGCATGATCACCGCCATCGTCCTCATCTCCGCCGATGTCCACCGGATCCCGGAAACGGCGCAGGCCGTCGCCGACATCCCCGGCGTCAGTGAGGTGTACTCGTGCGCCGGAGACGTCGACCTGATCGCCAAGATCAAGGTGCGCGACCACGAGCAGATCGCCGAGGTGGTCACCGGCAAGATCAACCGGTTGCCCGGCGTCACCCACAGCGCCACCCACATCGCCTTCCGCAGCTACTCCAGCTCAGAGGTCGAGGGCGGGTTCTCGATCGGCGAGGAATAGCCCGGGGCTCCTACCGTCGTGCCTCGCGGGCCAGTCGTGACCAGTCCAGCCTCCGGGCCGCGCCGTGGGCGGGGAGGGTGAGCGGCTGCGACGCGGACACGATGCGCGCGCCGGGCTCGGTGATCCACCGATAGATCAGCGCGGCTTCCTCGGGCGGTGCCCCGCATAGCGGCCCCACCCCCGGGTTGACGGTCTGTGCACCGGCCACCAGCGCCTCCACCACCGGCATGGGAGGTACCCCGCGGCGTGCCAGGCCCGCACTGGCCAGTTGGCCGTGCCGGATCACCCCGAGCTCCCAGCCGCCGCCGTCGTGCGGCCGGGCGACGACGAGCTCGGCCACGACGCACAGCGCCCGCAGCCGCTGGCACCGGGCGAGCGTGTCGATCATCGCGGCGGTCCTGTCCCGCTGCCGGGCCGCGGATTCGAACATCTCAGCCGTGGCCAGCCGCGACACCTCCGCGATGGCGCGTTCGACGATGTCGCCGCAGTCGCCGAGCATCACGGCGCGCGCCTTCATGACCCGGCCCGCGTACTCCGTCAGCGTCACCGGGACCGGCGACGCGGCCCGGCACCCGCCGATCATCCGCCCCGACGAGTCGGGCCGGCACCAATGGTGTGTGGCCCCGCGACCCGTGGTCGCACATGTCCGCAGCCCCGCACCCACCGAGATCAGGTCTCCGACCGACGCGGCCACCATGCGGTCGGAGAACGGGCCCACCGACTGGTCGGTGGGGGAGCGGGACACCTTCAGCCGGGGAAAGCGCTCGGTGGACAGCACCAGCCACCAGCCGCGCCTGGGCTGTGTCGAGCGACGGTTGTAGGCGGGCGCGTGGGCGGCCAGCAGCCGGAGTTCACGCACGCCCGCCTCCAGCCCATGCGCACATTCCACGTGATCGACGCGCGTCGCCAACCGCACCATCTCGCTCATCCGCCGACGCGGATCGGTGCCGGAGAAGTAAGACATGACGCGCCTGCGCAGATTCACCGCGGTGCCGACATAGAGGACCTCGTCGGTCGGCCCACGGAACAGGTACACGCCGGGACGGGTTGGCAGGGATTCGCCGAGATGACGTTTGGCGGCCAGCCGCGACGCGGATTCCGAACGGTAGGAGGCCAGCTCCCGGACTGTCCGCACGCCCTGGTTGCCGACCCGCTCGAGCAGCCGGTGCAGCACCTCGACCGTGGCACGAGCATCGTCGAGCGCGCGGTGGGTGGGGCGCACCGTGACGTCGAAAAGCTCGGCCAGCGCCGACAGCCGCACGGAAGGGGCCTCGTCGCGGCTCAGGATGCGGCGTGCCAGCGTCACGGTGCACAGGGGAGCCGGGAACGGCCAGCGGACGTGCAGGCGCTCGGCGCAGCGGCGCAGGAATCCCATGTCGAACCGGGCGTTGTGGGCGACCAGGATCGAGCCACGGGCGAACTCCAGGAACGACAGGAAGGCCTCGCTGTCGCGTGGTGCGTCGTGCACCATCGCCTCGGTGATCCCGGTGAGCGAGACGATCTGCGGCGGGATCGGCATCCCCGGGTCGACGAGTGTCGCGAACTCGCCGATCACCTCGCCGCCCCGGACCTTGACCGCCCCGATTTCGGTGATCCTGTCGTCCACCGGGCTGCCGCCGGTGGTCTCCAGATCGACGACCACCAGGGTCGCGTCGAACAGGGAGATGTCGTCGTACCGCGAGGGCACCTCGCCGAAAAGAGCGGCGCCTCCGTCGACATCGGCAAAACTCAACTGCTCGTGCACGGATCGCACACTAGTTCGCACCTACGACAGGGATACGGCGCCCGCTCGCAGGCTCGCGGATCGCGGGTCCTGCGGGCCAGGAGTCGTGTTCTTCCCTCCTCGTTCACGCGGGCTCGCAGGCTCGCCCGGCTCACTCGTCAGTCCAGAACACGACGGCCCTCCGGACCTGGCCGGTTGTGTCCACTCGCTTCGCGCCAGGTGGTTCCGCGAGCTCGTGAGCGGGGTGCCCCAACACTGCTGGCAGGGCCGTCGTGTTCTGGACTGAGGAGCGTGAGGGAGCTTGCGACCGAGTGCGACGAGGGAAGAACACGGCTTGTGGCCCGCAGGACCCGCGATCCAGGAGCGCAGCGAGTGGGCGCAGAACAATTGTCGTACGTGTGTTCTAGGGTCCTGCTCATCTGGTCGCTGGAACGCACAGAACGAGAGGGAAGTCACACATGCTGATCGATTGCTATGGGTGCCCGGGGCGCCCGGCGGCCTGTGACGGCTGCATGATGCAGGTACTGTTTGCCGCTCCGAGCAGCGCAGATGCCGGCGAACAAGGTGAAGTCTTGGTAACAGGGCGGGAGTCGGCGGCTGACCGCGATATATCGTCGGCCATCGAGGTTTTCTCGCTCGCTGCAATGGTGACAACTGTGTCTGCGCGATCTGCAAGAAATTGCATTTCAGCTGTTCAGGGCCCCGTTACGGGCCAGTCGGCCAAAACGCTGCGCGCCGGGTGATGAGCGTGTAGAAATTTATTCGGTCGACCAGTGGACAGAAGGCCGTTTCATTTCGTAACCTTTCTGAGACCTTGACGGAGCGTCGTAACTCCAACCGGAGTGGTCCGTGAAGGTCACCGCTTAGTCATCCAACCGGATGAACCGGGGACCCACCGGTTTCGGACATCGCCAGCGATGGCCGAATTGGGGTGAATCGTCACCGTCCCACCGGACGAGACGTAGGGCAATTTCTTCCGCCCGAACCCGACAGCTAACTCGGTAGGCGGTTCAGGGAGAAGTAAGAAGGAGAACGTTCTTCGTGGCCAAACATCGTTTGGAACAGCCTGCACGGACCGGCAAGCTCGCCAAGTCGGCGCTGATCGCCGGATCGCTTTCGATCGGCTCGCTCGGCGTTGCCGCTGGTGCTGCCGAGGCGGCCCCGGTGACCATCCCGAACGTCGGCACCTTCGAGATTCCGGGCATCAGCGAGAAGCAGATCCCCAAGGAACTGCGCGAATTGCAGAAGACGGTCACGCCGAAGAGCCACGGCAAGATCACCCAGCATGGTCCCCGTAGCATCCTGGCCCCGCGCCAGACCACCGGCGAGAAAGCCGTCCGGTATGCCGCGACCAAGATCGGGTCGCCGTACTCCTACGGTGCCGCCGGCCCGAGCGCGTTCGACTGCTCCGGCCTCGTGTACTGGTCCTACCAGCAGGCCGGCAAGACCATTCCGCGCGACAGCTACGGTCAGCTCGGCGGCGGCCAGGCCGTCAACTACGCCGACGCCAAGCCCGGCGACGTCCTGATCTTCAACGGTGGCGGTCACGCCGGCATCTACGAGGGCAACGGAATCTTTATCCACTCGTCCACCTACGGCGTGCCCGTGCAGCGCGCCCACGTCAAGCAGTGGGACCTGGTGGGAGTCCGGCGCTACTGAGCGCAGCCGTACTCAACACGGGCGGGTCGTACCTGGTGACGGGTGCCCCGCCCGCGGCCCGTCAATGAGGAGAGTCGCGCGAGGAGTGTGGCGATAGTGGTATCGGAGGGGGCGCGACCGACGCCGGTCGTGTGTCGTGACCGCTGTGGTGAGGGGCTGTCACTCTATGAGTGGCGCCCTAGTCTGTCACCGATGCGTTTTGTCGCGTGGATCACCGCGATTGTGCTGATTGCGGCCACGACCGCCGCTGTGGCGACCCCTGCGCAAGCCGAGCCTGCGGCCTCCGCCGAACAGCTCCTCGTGCGGTACAAGAAGCTCGCACGCGAGTCCGAGCAGTCCGCCGAGGCGATGCACAACGCGCAGATCGAGTACGACAAGCAGCGCACAATCGCCCAGCGCGCACGTACCGAGTCCCGCAAGGCCAACGCCGAGAGAAACTACGCGGTCCGGCAACTGGCGCGCTACAAGCGCACGGTGAACGCGCTTGCCCGGGCCAGCTCCAAAGGCGCACGCGTTAACCGGCTTTACGCCGTGCTCGTCAGTGACTCGCCGCAATCGCTTCTCGACCAGATGTCGGGACTTGAGGTGCTGTCCCGGCAGACCGCCGCCAACCTGCGCGGGCTGACCAAGGCCAAGCATGAGGCCACCGCGACCAAGGCCACGGCCGACCGCAAGGCCGCCGACGCAGACAAGGCCATCGCCACGGTCACCAAGACCAAGAGCGAACTGCAGTCCAAACAGAACGCGCTGCAGTTGCAGGCGATCCAGGTGCGCACCATCTACGAGTCGATGACCGGTAAGCAGCTCGCCGCGCTGCGCGGCCCGCGATTCACCTTCGATCCCCGGTTGCTGCCCACGGGCACCGCGTACACCCTGGCCGCTGTCCAGGCGGCGCTCACCCGCATCGGCGATCCCTATGTCTGGGGTGCCACCGGCCCCGACTCCTTCGACTGCTCCGGTCTGATGGTGTGGGCGTATCAGCAGGTCGGCAAGACCCTGCCACGATCCAGCCAGGCGCAGCTCGCCGGTGGTTCACCGGTCGACCGCTCACAGCTGCAGCCCGGTGACCTGATCATCTATTACCCCGACGCCTCGCACGTCGGCATGTACGTGGGCAACGGCTATGTCATCCACGCCTCGACCTTCGGTGTGCCCGTCAAGGTCGTGCCGGTGGACGACGCCGGACCGTACAACTCGGCGCGCCGGTACTGAACGCGTCCTACATGCCCTTTCTCACATCGGTGCCCGAAGCCTGTCCGCGTCGCCATCGGCTCACCGCCGCACTGGCGGTCGTTCTCGTGGCTTCCGCACTCCTCGCGGGATGTTCCGGCGACGATGGGAAGCTGCCGATCCCGTCGGGTGCCGCCACCACCACGACCAATGCGAACGTCTACGAGCAGCAGCGCGCCGACGGGGTCACCGCGTTGCTCGACAAGTTGTCCACGGCTCTCGCCACCGGTGACACCAAGACGCTGGCCGGGCTGATCGACGCGAGCGCGACACCGGCCTTCCGTACGCGGCTGGAAACGGCCGCCGCCAACTTCGGCACCCGCCCGCCCCGGGCAACCTCAACAACCACCCGGTCGTCTGCTCCTTCCCCAAGTGCCGGGCCGACGCAAAGCCCTGGTCCGTCGTCCACCGAGCCGGATAACCCGGGCCGTCGGGGCGCAGGGGGAACGTCCACCTCTGCGACGCCGCGGTCGACGGCGCCGAAGCAGTCGGGACCGGTCAGCTCGACGCCCGCACGGCCGATGCCGGACGACTCTCGCGGTTCGGCGCTGCGCCTCGCGAAATTGCGGTACCAACTGGTCCTGTCCGACGAGGCGGAGACCCAGGCGCCCGAGGCGATCACCGACAAGCTGACAGACCAGGGCAGCTCCGACGTATGGGTGGCCCCGGTCGAGTTGCACTACGCGCTGGGCGGCGCCCGCGCCCCCGGCGTCGACGAGCCCGAGCTCGTCGTCAACGAACAGATGGTCGTCGCACGCTACGAAGACGACTGGAAGGTCGTCGGCGACGCCACCCTGATCGGCGGGAACGCGCCGGCCACCATGCTGTGGGAACTCGCCGGGCTGCGTGTCGATGACGTGCCGACCGCGGGGGGCACCTCAGTGATCGCGTCCTACCCGGGCACCGCTGACACCGTCGAGCGGGCCCGCGGGCTCCTGCCGGGCGCGGTGCGCGCGGTGGAGGCGTTCTGGGGCGTGGAGTGGCCGCGCAAGGTGGTCGTCGTGGCCACCGGAACCGGCAGGCAGTTCACCCAGGTGTCGGGTGCCCCCGACGCCGACGGTGCAGCGGCCGCCGCGACGGTGTTCACCGGGATCGACGCCGACAAGACCGTACGGGGCCAGCGGATCGTGCTCACCCCCAACGCCCAACAGATACCGCCGCCGGCGCTCGGCGTCGTGCTGCGTCACGAGATCACCCACGTCGCGACCCGGTCGATCACCTCGGCGAAGGCGCCGCTGTGGGTCACCGAGGGCCTGGCCGAATACGTCGGCCGCAAGGACACCTACCGTCGGCTGGCGGACGCCGCACCCGACCTCGCGTCCGCGGTCCGCTCGGGGTCCGGGCCACGCACCCTGCCCGCCGACGCGGATTTCGCGGTGTCCGGGCCGCGCGCGGGCCTGGCCTACCAGTCCGCCTGGTCGTTGTGGGCATTCATCGCGACCCGGTTCGGCGAAGACAAGCTCAAGTCTCTCTACCGCAAGGCCGCGGCGGGTGACGCGGCCGTCGCCGACGCCGCCCTCTCCACGGAACTGAAGATCACCAGCGGCGACCTGGTCACCCAGTGGCGGCGCTGGCTGGTCAAAGAGGCCGGCTGATGCGCCGGACCCTACTGGTCACCAACGACTTTCCGCCCCGTCCCGGCGGCATCCAGTCGTATCTGGAGAACCTTGTCGACCGCCTGCCTCCCGGCGAGGTGGTGGTGTACGCCCCCCGATGGCGCGGGTGCGAGGAGTTCGACGCACGCGCGCCGTACACCGTGATCCGGCACCGCACCACCCTGATGCTGCCCACGCCACTGGTGGCACGCCGTGCCGCGCGCCTGGTCCGCGACCACGACATCCACACGGTCTGGTTCGGTGCGGCCGCGCCGCTGGCCGTACTGGCCCCCGCACTGCGCCGGGCGGGAGCCCAGCGCATCATCGCCTCCACCCACGGGCACGAGGTGGGCTGGTCGATGCTGCCGCTGGCCCGGCAGGTGCTGCGGTTCATCGGCGACAACACCGACGCGATCACCTACGTCAGCAAATACACGCGCGGGCGCTTCTCGGCGGCCTTCGGGCCGCGGGCGGCCCTGGAGTACCTGCCGCCGGGCGTCGACATCGAGCGGTTCGCCCCCGATCCACAGGCCCGGCAACGCATCCGGCAGCAACTCGGCATCGGGGAGCGGCCCACCATCCTGTGTCTGTCGCGGCTGGTGCCGCGCAAAGGCCAGGACTCCCTCATCAGGGCCCTCCCCGCAGTCATCCGGGACGTGCCCGAAGTGATGCTTGTCATCGCAGGCGGCGGACCCTACGCGGAGAAACTGCACGAATTGGCCACCGCGACAGGTGTCGATGACCACGTGCTGTTCGCCGGATCGGTTCCCGTCGCCGACCTCGCCGCCTTCCACGCCATGCCCGACGTGTTCGCCATGCCCTGCCGCACCCGCGGCAGGGGACTGGACGTCGAGGGACTCGGCATCGTCTTCCTGGAGGCGTCGGCCTCCGGGATCCCGGTGGTCGCGGGTGATTCCGGGGGTGCACCCGAAACCGTCCGCGACGGCATCACCGGACACGTGGTCAACGGCCGCGACACCGGCCGACTGGCCGCCACCCTCGTCTCACTCCTCAACGATCCGGTGACCCTGCGCGAAATGGGTTACTCCGGCCGTGAATTCGCGGTCGACCACTGGCAATGGCGCCACATGGCCGCCCGCCTCCAACAGTTGCTCTAGTATTGCGCCCGCTCGCAGGCTCGCGGATCGCGGGTCCTGCGGGCCGGAAGTCGTGTTCTTCCCTCCTCGTTCACGCGGGCTCGCAAGCTCACCCGGCTCACTCGTCAGTCCAGAACACGACAGCCCTTCAGACCGTTGTACTGCGCCCGCTCGCAGGCTCGTGAATCGCGGCCGATAGTCGTGGGTGCGCTAATTCTTCTTATAAATGGCTTCGATGTCGGCGCTGAACTTCTCGGTGACGACGTTGCGCTTGACCTTGAGGGTGGGGGTCATCTCGCCGGATTCCTCGCTGAAATCGGTGGGCAGGATCCGGAACTTCTTGATCGCCTCGGCGTGCGAGACCGTCAGGTTGGCCTCGTCGACCGCGGCCTGGATCTCGGCACGCAGGTCGGGGTCGTCGGCGAGGTCCGCGACGGTCGCGTCGGCCGCCTTGCCGGTGCGTTCCTTCCACGACGGAAACACCTCGGCGTCGATGGTGACGAGAGCACCGACGAACGGTTTGGCCTCACCCACGACGAGTGCCTGCGATACCAGCGCCGACGCCCGGATCACGTCTTCGAGGCCCGACGGCGAGACGTTCTTGCCGCCGGCGGTGACGATGAGTTCCTTCTTGCGGCCGGTGATCTTGAGGAAGCCCTCGTCGTCGATGGTGCCGATGTCGCCGGTGTGGAACCAGCCGTCCTCGACGGCGGCCTCGGTGGCTGTCGGGTTGTTCCAGTAGCCGTCGAACACGACACCGCCGTGCAGCATGATCTCACCGTCGTCGGCGATGCGGGCACTGTTGCCCGGCAGCGGCCTGCCGACGGTGCCGATCTTCGTCGCTCCGGGGGTGTTGACGCTGAAGGCCGCGGTGGTCTCGGTCAGGCCGTAGCCCTCGTACACCGGGATGCCGACGCCGCTGAAGAAGTGACCGAGGCGTGCGCCGAGCGGGGCACCGCCGGAGATCGCCATCTCGCACTGACCGCCGAGCGCGGTGCGCAGCTTGCTGTAGACGAGTTTGTCGAAGACGGTGTGCTTGAGCTTGAGGACGAGGCTCGCGCCGCCGTTCTGCTGTGCGTCGGAGAAGGCGATCGCGGTGTCGGCGGCGAGGTCGAAGATCTTGCCCTTGCCGCCGTCGTGGGCACCCTGGCGGGCGGTGTTGAACACCTTCTCGAAGACGCGTGGCACGGACAGGATCGCCGACGGCCGGAAGTTGCCGAACTCGGGCACCAGGTTCTTGATGTCGGAGGTGAAACCGACCGCGGCGCCACCGTCGATGGCCACCAGGGTGATGGCGTGCGCGAGAACGTGTGCCAGCGGCAGGAACATCAGCAGCCGCTTGCCGGGTTCGAGTTTCTCGCCGATACCGGTCGACAGTGCGGCGCGGCACTCCGAGAGCAGGTTGGAGTGGGTGAGCACGCAGCCCTTCGGCCGTCCGGTGGTGCCGGAGGTGTAGATGAGTACGCTGGGGGAGTCCGCGCGTACCGTCGCGCGTCGCGCGGCGACCTCGTCGTCACTGACGTCCGCGCCGAGCGCTGCCAGCTCCTCGATGGCACCGGGGCCGTCGCCTCCGGTGATCTGGAAGGCACGCACACCGGCGGCCGACGGGGCGACGTCGAACTCGGCGCGGTGGCCCGCGTCTTCGAGGACGATGGTGGTGGCCCCGGAGTCGGTGAGGATCCACTCGATCTGGGTGGCCGATGACGAATCGTAGATCGGGACCGGAACGCCGCCCGCGGTCCAGATGGCGACGTCGATGAGCATCCATTCGAGGCGGGTGCGGCTCAGGATGGCCACCCGGTCACCGGGCTGGACACCGGCCGCGATGAATCCCTTTGCCAGCGCGGTGATCCGGGCGGCGACGTCGGATGCCGACACCGGCACCCACTGGGTGCCGCGTTTGTCGAGGAAGACCGCCTGGCCGGGGGATCGTGCAGCGATGTCGAAGATGATGTCGGTGCAGTTCGCGTCGCCGGCGATCGTGAAATCGGCGGGAACGCTGTATTCGGTGGTCAAGGGGGGCCTTTCTTCACGGTGCCGTGCCGGTCATCTCGAATCGTAACCCTATGATCCATGTCACCGAACTCGCTGTGTACTTGTGAATAGAACCAGTCGACCTCGATCTCCCTGTATCGGGTGTACCGGGCATAACCCTCAACTTGGCGAGGTGTCTACCCGGTCGGTGAGGGGATATGTGAAGCTATGGGGTGTGACGAGCATTCAGGTGGCGGACCAGACGTTTGTCGCCGCAGCCCCCGGATCCGCGGCCGATGTGGTCGGTGACAAGGCGTCGTGGCGACGCTGGTGGCCGGATCTGCGGCTGGAGGTCGTGGAGGACCGCGGCGCGCAGGGCGTGCGGTGGAAGATCTCGGGACCGGTGACCGGCACGATGGAGATCTGGTGCGAGTCGGTCCTCGACGGATTCGTCCTGCACTACTTTCTCCACGCCGAGCCCGTTGAGGCGCTGCCCGCCGATCCCGGTGCGCTCATGGATCTGCTCGCCGACCTCAACAAGGCCCGGCGGGTGGCGGGCAAGATCATGTCGTTCGAGGTCAAGGACCGGCTCGAACGGGGCCGCGAGGTCGGCTCCCCGGCCACCCCGTGGTCCGGAGCGGCCTAATGGCCGACAGGACCGAGCAGTCCGTCGTCATCGGCGCCGATCCGGATCGGATCATGGCGGTGATCTCGGACTTCCCGCGCTATCCCGAGTGGGTGTCGGCGGCGCGTACGGTCGAGGTCCTGCAGACCCTTCCCGACGGGCGGGCCGCGCAGGTCCGGTTCGAACTGGATGCCGGTGTCCTGCAGGACACCTACGTCCTGGCCTATGAGTGGGCCGCCGGCGGCACCGAGGTGTCGTGGCGCCTGGTGAGCAGCGACCTGCAGCGCGATCAGCGCGGCCGGTACGTGCTCAGCCAGCAGGTTCCCGGTTCCACCAAGGTCACCTACGAGCTGATGGTCGACCTCCTGGTCCCGATGATCGGGCAGCTCAAACGCCGGGCGGAGAAGGCGATCACCGACATCGCGCTCAACGAGTTGAAGAAGAGGGTTGAAGGCTGATCGATCTGACGCCCATCCACATCGTCCTCGGTCCGGCGGGGTCCGGTGTGTCCTCGGTGGCCACCGCCGGCGTACTCGGCCTGGCCCATGCGGGGTCCGGGCGTCCGGGCGGCAGGCGATCCGCCGGGTCGCCGGTGCTGCGGCCGGTCAACGGTGACGACGACACGCTGCTGATCACCCTCGACCGGCTGTCCCGGACCGCGCAGCGGCTGGGCGTCTTCCGGCGCCCCAATGAGGTCGTCCCGGTGTCCGACGGACTGTACCTGCTGTCACTGGACCGGTTGGCACTGCTGGAGGAGACCTGGGCGCAGTTCAGCGCGATCCTGTCCGATGCGACCGCCCGCTCGGCGATCAAACTCCCCGGGGTGGGCGTCGTCGCGGGTGTCGATCCGGGCGAGCTGGTCCAGCTACCCGGCATCGAGGACTTCTTGCTGCTTCGGCGGGTTCGCGACGAGGCGACCTCCGGACGCTGGCGGCGGATTGTGCTCGACTGTTCCGGCGCGGGCGATCCGATGGTGTTCCTGCGGGCACCGTCGGTGCTGCACCAGATCATCAACAGGCTCTGGCCCCGGCATCTGCGCATCGCCGCGGCAGCCGAACGTCCTGTGCTGGCGCAACTTTCGGCAGCGGTCGACGCGATTGACACCGACTGTCTGGATGTGGCCGAGCTGATCTGCGACCCGACGAGTGCGGCGGTGACGCTGGTGGTGACCGCCGACGATCGGGGTGCCGATCTACTGGAGTCCTCGCTGGCGACCATCGACCTGATGGGCCTGGCGCTGCGCTCGGTGGTGATCAACCGCACCGGACTCGGAGCAACCGGGGACGAGGGTCCCGGCACCGGGCCGGACCCGGTGGTCGCCGGGATCCGCGAGGTCCTGGCCGCCGACGAATCCGACGGCGTGCGGGTGTATGAGGTGGCGACCGCCCCCACCCCGCTCGACCGGCCCGCCCGTCTGCGCAAACTCGGTGTCACGCTCGATGAGCCGTCGGGTGTCGGTCAGGGATCGTCGACGGCGAAGGTCGGCACGCTGTCCGGCACCGGACTGGACTCCCGCTTTGAGCTGGTCTGGCGCCAGCGCCTGCCCGACCCGGATACCCTGCGGCTGGGCCGCGCCGACGACGATCTGCTGGTCACCATCGACGGTTTCCGTTATCCGGTGCGGCTGCCATCGGTGCTGCGGCGCTGCGACGCGGTCGACGCCCAGTGGGACGATGACCGATTACGCGTCGTCTTCGCTCCCGATCCGGCGGTGTGGCCGGTCAGATAACCCTTCTGCCGGTCGCGGTTTCGCCGTGCGGGAGCGGCTCGCGGTGTAGCGTGTTCACACCGGTCGGGGGCACGCGATCACCAGGCGGTTCGTTCCCACGGACCGGGGACACATAATATGCCGACCACAAGGACCCAGACAGGGTCACTGCAGACAGGGACACTGCAGACAGGGCACCGCAACCCCGACTTCGGTGTCGGCGCACAGACATCTGGGGAACCCGGGAACCCCGGCCGGACACGTGAGGAATCGCGAGAGACGATGACCAGCAACGGTGAGGACGCCGGGGGAACCCACCAGAGCTCCTCGGCCGGTGATGCGGCCGGCGGGACGGACGTCGTCCGCGAGCTACTGCTCAGTCTGGCGGCCAACATCGACACCATCGCGTCCGTGTTCGCCCCACCCGGACACCCCGCCGCGCGCCCGGCGGCCGCAGCCCCCGGTACCACCGACACCGCGTCCGGTGCCACAGGCTTCTCACCCGGAACGGCCGCGTTCGCCGCGGGCGCACCCGGCGCCGGCGACCGGCTCGGCGCCCAGGTCCCGATCGGGGAGTATCTCGCCGAGGCATCGGGAGAGATCGCGCAGTTGCTGGTGGAACTCGGCGATCTGCTCGCCCGACTCCTGACCGCGCTGATCGCCGTCCTCGAGGCCGTGGTGCGGGCGCTGCAATCGGCGCAGGCACAGCCACAGGCGTCGGCGCGGGCGCACACCGCGTACGCGCCGATCTCGGTACGCATCGATCGTGGCGGGCGGGCCGGCTCGCCGGAGGAGAAGTGATGACGGCCCTGACGATCGGTATCGACATCGGCGGCACCAGCGTCCGTGCCTCGGTGGTCGACGACAAGGGCGCGATGCTCGACACGCTGCGCGCGGCCACCCCGCAGACGGCCGACGCGCTCGAACACTGCCTCGACAGGCTGGTGGGCGAACTGGTGTCGCGATGGGCGGTCAAGGCGGTCGGCCTGGCCATCGCCGGCTTTCTCACCCGGGACCGACAGATCGTCAGGTTCGCGCCGCACCTGCCGTGGCGCGAGGCGGCGGTGGCCGCGGACATGTCCGCGAGGATCGGGCTGCCGGTGTTCACCGAACACGACGCCAACGCCGCGGCCGTCGCCGAGTTCCGGTACGGCGCGGCCGCTCGCGGCCACAATTCGCTGGTGCTGGCGATCGGCACCGGGATCGGCGCCGGCCTGATCCTCGACGGAGAGATCTACCGGGGAAGTTTCGGGGTGGCCCCGGAGCTGGGCCATCTGACGATCGTGCCCGGGGGCCGCCGGTGCTCGTGCGGCAAGGCCGGCTGCTGGGAACGGTATTGCAGCGGAACCGCACTCGTCGACACCGTCATCGAGCTGCTGGCCGACGGCGACTGGGGCCGCAGCGCGCTCGCCGCCGACGTCGCCGCGGACCCTGGTTCGCTGACAGGCAGGCGGGTCGCGCGGGCCGCCGCCGACGGTGACGCCGTCGCCGTGGCCGCCTACTCGCAACTCGCGCTGTCGCTGGGGCAGGGGCTGGCCATGATCGCCGACATCTTCGACCCGGACCTGATCGTGCTGGCCGGCGGTGTGGGCGCCTCGTCGGGCCTGTTCCTCGACGAGGCGCGCGAACACTACGCCCGGCTGGTGACCGGCGCCGGATACCGGCAGCTGGCCAGGATCCGGGGCACCCAGCTCGGCGAGGCCGCGGGCGTCATCGGGGCGGCGGAGGTCGCCCGGCAGGGGATCGGGGCCACCGACCCGCGGTTCGTCACCGTGGCCGCCCCGACGCCGGTCCGCACCCTCGGCGAACCGGGCTCGCCATAGGGTGGCGGACGTCGCCGGGTGACCGGGTCCGGCGGCGGGTAATGTTTCGGGGGTTGGTACGGCGCGGCGACAGGGAGCACGGGGAATGTGGTACTACCTCTTCAAATACGTCTTTCTGGGCCCGATTCTGCGTGTCCTCGGACGGCCGCGGGTCGAGGGCCTGGAGAACATCCCCGACAACGGCCCGGCCATTCTCGCCAGCAATCACCTCGCGGTGATGGACAGCTTCTTCCTCCCTCTGATGGTGCGGCGCAGGATCTACTTCCTCGCCAAGAGCGAGTACTTCACCGGAACCGGCCTCAAGGGCGGCTTCCAGAAGTGGTTCTTCACCGCGGTGGGGCAGATCCCCATCGACCGTTCGGGTGCCGAGGCGGCTGCGGGCGCGCTCACCGCCGCCCGCCGTCAGCTGGAGAAGGGCGAGCTGATGGGTATGTACCCGGAGGGCACCCGGTCACCCGACGGCCGGCTCTATAAGGGCAAGACGGGCCTGGCCCGGATCGCGCTCGACGCCGGGGTGCCGGTGATCCCGGTCGCAATGATCAACACGCACAAGCTCAACCCGCCCGGATCGATCCTGCCGCGGCCCGCGAAGATCGTTGTGAAAGTCGGTAAGCCGCTGGACTTCTCGCGTTACGACGGGCTGCAGGGGAATCGCTTCATCGAGCGCGCGATCACCGACGAGATCATGTACAGCCTGATGGAGCTGTCCGGACAGCAGTATGTCGACGTCTATGCCGCGTCGCTGAAAAACAAGCCGGCGCAGCCAGATTCGTCTCCCGACGGTGGCGGCGACGGCCGGGGCAGTACCCCGGCGGCGGCGTGACACCCGCGGCATGAGGTTCTTCTACGATACGGAGTTCATCGAGGACGGCAGCACTATCGACCTGGTCTCGGTCGGCGTCGTCGCTGAGGATGGCCGCGAGTTCTATGCGGTGTCAACCGAATTCGATCCTGGCCGGGCCGGTGATTGGGTCCGTGCCAACGTGCTGCCCAAGCTGCCGTCGCCATCGTCGAAGGCGTGGCGGTCGCGCCGCGCCATCCGCGACGACCTGCTCGACTTCCTCACCGCCGACGGCTCGGACATCGAACTGTGGGCCTGGATCGGCGCCTACGACCACGTCGCGATCTGTCAGCTGTGGGGCAGCATGACCGCGCTGCCGCGGCCGATGCCGCGGTTCACCCGTGAACTCAAACAGCACTGGGAATCGGCGGGGAAGCCCGCTCTGCCGCCGGCGCCCGACGACGCGCACGACGCCCTCAGCGATGCCCGCCACAACCTGCGCCGCTGGGAGGCCATCGAGGCCGCCGGCTACGCCGGCCGCTGACCACGCCGGATTCGTCACGTTCCGCCGGTAAACCCGGTGGCCGGGCGGCCAGGACAGGTCGTCTACCCTTGTCTGGTGGTGAACTGGACCGTAGACGTTCCTATTGACGAGCTTCCCGAGCTGCCCCCGCTTCCCGGGGACCTGCAGGCGCGTTTCGACGACGCGATCAGCCGTCCGGCCCTGCAGCAGCCGAGCTGGCCGCAGGACGAGGCGCGCAAGATACGCACCGTGCTCGAGAGCGCGCCCCCGATCTGCATGCCGGCCGAGGTCGAATCGCTGTCCGCGCAGCTCGCCGAGGTCGCCGAGGGCCGCGCCTTCCTGTTGCAGGGCGGCGACTGCGCCGAAACCTTCGCCGCCAACACCGAGCCCCACATCAAGGCCAACATCCGCACCCTGCTGCAGATGGCCGTCGCCCTCACCTACGGCGCCAGTGTCCCCGTGGTCAAGTTGGCCCGCATCGCCGGACAGTATGCCAAGCCGCGCTCGGCCAACACCGACTCGCTCGGCCTGCTTTCCTACCGCGGAGACATGGTCAACGGCTTCGAACCCGATGAGCGCGCCCGGGTGCACGATCCGTCGCGACTGGTCCGGGCCTACGCCAACGCCGCCGCCGCGATGAACCTGGTGCGCGCGCTGACCAGTTCCGAGGCGGACCTCTACCGGGTCCACGACTGGAACCGCGAGTTCGTCCGCACCTCCCCGGCCGGTGCCCGGTACGAGGCCCTGGCCGCCGAGATCGACCGCGGACTGCGGTTCATGGACGCCTGCGGTGTCACCGATTCGAGCCTCAAGAGCGCGGCCATCTTCGCCTCCCACGAAGCGCTCGTCATCGACTACGAACGGGCGATGTTGCGCCTGGCCGACCACCCCAAGGGCGACGAGCCGCTGCTCTACGACCTGTCGGCGCACTTCCTGTGGGTCGGTGAGCGGACCCGGCAGCTCGACGGCGCGCACATCGCGTTCGCCGAACTCATCGCCAACCCCATCGGGGTGAAGATCGGGCCCACCACCACCCCCGAAGAGGCCGTCGAGTACGTCAAGAAGCTCGACCCGCACAACACCCCCGGCCGCCTCACCCTCGTCGCCCGGATGGGCAACGGCAAGGTGCGCGAGGTGCTGCCCCCCATCGTCGCAGCCGTCGAGGCCACCGGCCATAAGGTGATCTGGCAGTGCGATCCGATGCACGGCAACACCCACGAGTCTTCGACCGGCTACAAGACCCGTCACTTCGACCGCATCGTCGACGAGGTGCAGGGCTTCTTCGAGGTCCACCGGGCCCTCGGCAGCCACCCCGGCGGCGTGCACGTCGAACTCACCGGAGAAGACGTCACCGAATGCCTCGGCGGCGCCCAGGACATCTCGGACGTCGACCTCGCCGGCCGGTACGAGACCGCCTGCGACCCCCGGCTGAACACGCAGCAGTCGCTGGAACTGGCGTTCCTCGTCGCGGAGATGCTGCGCGGCTGAATCCGGGCCCCCACTCGCTTCACCCACCGCCCGCCGCCCGCGTCACCACCGCGGGTGGCGGGCGGACTTCAGTGGAACAGGCCGCCCCCGACCCACCAGCCGATACCGCCCACACCGAGCGCACACAGCACCACCGCGATCAGCCACATCGCTGTGGCCAGCGCCGATGCTCCCTCATCGAGCTGTGCCAGAGGGCTGGCGGGTTCGGCGTCGCGGGTACCTGCGGCTCCCGCCGGGGCGTCGTCAGGCGTTGCCTGCTCCGGTTGAGGTTCCCCGGTTCCGCGCGCGGCCGCATCGGGAAACGCCGCCGGCATCGACCGCGGATCGGCCGCCGGGCCGTCGCCGGGCCGCCCGGCCACCGCCGCCACACCGGGGGCGAGGCGGGCAGCGGACAACCCCGACGGGGCGTGCGGTTGCGTCTGTACCGCACGATTGCGCGCCACGATCATGCGCTCGGCCGACCGGCGTGGCGCGGGCACCGTGAACGGTGGCAGATCGAGCTCGTCGGCCATCGTCAGAATCGCTTCCTGCATGGCGAAACCGTCCGGATAGCGATTGGCTGGAGCGCGTTCGGTGGCCCGCAACACGATCTCGTCGAGCTCCGGCGGCACCCCGGTGATCACATCGCCCGGTGCCGGCACGTCATAGGTGAGCCGCTGATAGGCGAGCGACAGCGGTGTGTCACCCCGGAACGGTGTCCGGCCCGTCAGCATCTCGAAGATCATCACGCCCATCGAGTACACATCGCTGCGCGCATCCGCCGTCGTCGACTCCACCTGCTCCGGCGACAGATACGCCGCAGTCCCCAGGATCACGCTCGCCGACGTCACACCCGCCTCGGCAACCGCCCGCACCAACCCGAAATCGGCGACCTTCACCTCGCCGGCGTCGGAGATCAGCACGTTCTCCGGCTTCACATCGCGATGCACCAGACCCGCCCGGTGCGCCGTCCCCAGCGCACCCAGCACCGGATCGGCCACCGCCACCACCGCATGCGGCGGCATCGGGCCGCGTTCGCGCAGCAACTCGCGCAGACTGCCGCCCTCCACCAGCTCCATCACCAGGAACGCGGTCCCGGCGTCGACACTCTGGTCGTATACCGCGACCAGCCCCGGATGCCGCAACCCGGCAACCGCGCGGGCCTCGAACTCGAAGCGGCGCAAGAACAGTGAATCGGCCCCGTACCGCGCGTCCATCACCTTGATGGCCACCGCCCGGCCCAGACGCAGATCCAGGCCCAGATACACGGCCGACATCCCGCCCCGGGCAATCAACGCATCGATGCGATACCGGCCCTCCAGGGATGTGCCGATAAGCGGATCAGGGGAAGCTGTCACAGGGGAAGAATCTACCGGTGGCACGGTATCCTCGTGCTGTGGCATCACTACCGTTGACCGCGGACACCGCCCTGCCGGACGGAACCGACACCCTCACCGTCGACCAGGTCGCCAAACACCTCGGCGTCTCCGCGGGCCGGGTCCGCACCCTCATCCGCGACCACAACCTGTTCGCGGTATCCCATTCGGGCGAACCCGCCATCCCCGCGCTGTTCATGGACGACGCCGGCATCGCCAAGCACTACACCGGCCTCGTCCACATCCTCCTCGACGGTGGTTTCAGCCGCGACGAGGCCATGCACTGGATGTTCACCACCATCGACGACCTCGGCATGCACCCCGCCGAAGCGCTGCACACCCACTCCGCCCGCGAGGTGATGAGACGCGCCCAGGCCCTCGCGCTGTGACATGGCGACCGCTCCGCGGATCGCGGGTCCTGCGGGCCAGGAGTCGTGTTCTTCCCTCGTCGCACTCGGTCGCACGCTCCCTCGCGCTCCTCAGTCCAGAACACGACGGCCCTCCGGACCGTAGTTCTGCGCCCGCTCGCTGCGCTCGCGGATCGCGGTGTTTGGTTATCGGGTAAGTAGGGCCGATGCTCCGACCCTGAGTTTGCGGGGAGTGGGGACGACGGCGCGGGTCGACATCACGTCGTAGCCGGAACGTTCGATCTCGCAGAGGATCTCGGCGTAGGCGGCCGCGGCGACGGCGATTGCCGGACGCGCCCGGCGGGGGAGCAGGGCGATACCGGGCCGGGCTTGCCGGTAGATGTCGCGGTTGACCGCGATCAGATGCGCCAGTGCCCGCCGCAACTCCGGTGATGTCGTGCGGGAGGCGTGGCAGTGCCGCAGATGCTCCTCGTCGACAGCGAAGGCCTGCAGTTCGTCCAGCGGAAGGTAGATGCGGTCACGGGCCAGGTCCTCGGCCACATCCCGCAGAAAATTCGTCAGCTGGAAGGCGTCGCCGAGCGCACGGGCCGCCGTGGTGACCCGTGCGTCGGGGGTGCTGACCCCGAGGATCGGGAGCATCTGCTCGCCGATGATCGCCGCCGAACCGTCGGTGTAGTCCGCCAGATCGGCCAGGGTGCGATACCGGTTGCGGAACAGCGGGGAACCGGGAGCGTCCATCCTCATCGAGCGCAGGAACGCATCGAATGTGCGCACCGGGATGCCGAACCTGTGGACCGTGTCGGCGAGGGCGGCGACGATCTCGGCCAACGGATCGCCGACACCGCCCTGCTCGGGTGATCCCGGCTCCATCGCCTGGTCCAGCAGGGCCTCGGCACGGTCCAGTTCGGCCAGCCGATCGCCGTCGCCGGGGGCGTCGACGATGTCATCGACGTAGCGGGCGAAACCGTAGAGCGCGTATACCGCGCGCCGGTTGTCCTGCGGCAGAAGCGATGCCGCCAGGTGATAGGTGCGGCCGTGCCGGGCGGTGAGTTCGGCACCGCGACGATAGCCGCGTTCGGCCGCGCCCGACGCCGGGCGACCTCTCATGCCGCTGCCGTTCATGTCGCTGCCGTTCATGTCGCTGCCGTGGGCGGGGAGGTGCGCACGATCCGGCCCAGCCGCAGCGGATCGCGGTGGGTCAGCGACACCGCGGCGAGAGCGGAAACTGCCAGCGCCAGAATCAGGTACGGCGGACGGTAGAACCAGATCGAATCGTCGGGCTGGAACGCCACCAGCATGAACGTCGACACTCCCACCACCGTCATCCGCATCCGGTCGGACAAGGTGAGCGCCGCCGCCAGGCACAGCGCCCACGTGTAGTACCAGGGCAGCGTCGACGGTTCCAGGAGCAGCACCGCCAGCATCGCCAGGACCATCCCGGTCACCGCGGAGCGTTCGTCGTGGCGGCCCCACCACCACAGGCCCACCAGGATCAGCGCCAGACAGACCGAGCCGATGCCGCGGGTGACCGGCAGCACCTCCTGCAGGTTCAGCGCGGTGAACGGCGCGGCAACCCAGGTCACCACGTGCCCGACCGCGGTCGGGATGGTGAACCAGTTGATGATCCGGTCGGCCCAGCTCAGACCGTGCAGCCAACCGACCCCGAGGCCCAGGACCAGCGTCGACGCACCGAAGACGGCGCCGGGGACCGCCGCGACGGCGGCGAACGCCCGCACCCGGTCTGAACCTGACGCGCCGGGGGCCGTCCTGGTTGTGTCGGCGGACTCGCGTTCAGGCCGGATGTGCGACAACCAGATCCACACCACGAACGGGACCGCGATACCCGCGGTGACCTTGATCGACACGGCGACCCCCAGTACCGCCAGACCCGCGATGTGCCTGCCCTGCAGGGCGAGCACCACGCCGGCGACCAGCACCCCCATCATCAGCAGTTCCACGTGCGGGCCGCCGATCAGATGGATCAGCACCATCGGGTTGAACAGCACCAGCCACAGTCCTGACTGCGGTGACGCTCCGAAATGTGTTGCCAGGCGCGGGATCGCCCACAGCGCCAGGAACAAGCCCGGCAGCAGTACCAGCCGCATCGCCAGCACCCCGAGGATCACGTGGTCGCCGGTGATCTCGACGACGGCCCGGCCGAGTCCCATGAACAGTGGCCCGTACGGGGCGGTGGTGGCGGTCCACACCTGCGCCATGCTGTCCAGGAGCGGCCCCGGGTAGTGCGCCGGGCCGTCGGTGTATGGATTGAAACCCTCACGCAGAAGGGCGGATTGGGCGAGGTAGGCGTACACGTCGCGGCTGTACAGCGGCGCGGCCACCACCAGCGGCGCCGCCCACAGCAGTGCCGCGCGCCGCAGCGACCGCACACTGAGGGCGTCGTCCTCCGTGGTGTTCCCGATGTCCTCTGTGCCGATGTCCCCTGTGCCGATGTCCCCTGTGCCGTACCGGATTCGCCTGCCCAGGCGTATCCACGCAAACACCATCGCACCGACGCCGGCCCAGAACACGATCGACGACAACGTCTTTCCGTGCCCGTACGACACCCACGCCCATCCCGAATCCGTCACCACCGGCGAGTTGCGGGGCAGATCGCCCATCCCGAAACTCCCCAGGCACACCAGCGCGGACCCGAGCGCACCGAGGTACAGGATCCGGGCGGTGCTCACCGGCGGTCCCAGGATTCGAGGACCCGGGCCGCTGCGAGGCGACCGGAGAGGAGAACCGGGGGGATCCCCACCCCGGGGATGGTGGCCGAGCCGGCCAGCAACAGATTCGGCAGCGACGGCCACTTGTTGGGGGTGCGCAGCGGACCGGTCTGCGTCAGCGTGTGCGCGGCGCCGAACGGGGTGCCCGCGGGTAGTCCGGCCTCGGCCCAGGTATGGGGCGTATCGACCCGGGCGATGTCCAGACGGTGGGCGATGCCGGCGAAGCCACGGCCATCCAGGGTGCGCAGGCATTCGGCGACGTACGGGCCGGTGATCGCCTCCCACGCCAGGTTCGCGGTATCCAGGTTGGGACACGGCGCCAGCACCGACACGGCCTCCACCTGCCCCGACGCACCGTCGGCGGTGTACCCGGCGGGGTCGGAGAAGGCGGGCCGGGTGATCAGGAATGACGGATCCCGCATCAGCCTGCCGGGCCGCCGGGTCAGATCCTCGAACGTCTCCGCCCACGCCGCACCGAAGCTCAGGGTGTGGTGATGGCCGGGCCAGGTTTCGGTCACCGACCGGGGGACGGTCCCGTGCACCACGACCGCGCTGGGGGAGTACCGCACCCGGCGCCAGCGCGGTCCGCGCGGCATCCGGCGGCCCAGCAGCGTCGCGACCGTGGGCGGCGCAATCGTAGCGACCACGGCGTCGGCGGCGATGAACTCACCGCCCGCGACCACACCGCTCACAGCGCCGCCGTCGGTGACGATCCGGGACACAGCCGTGGACAGCCGCAGCACACCGCCCGCCTCGACCAGCGCCTCGGCCAGCACCGCGCCGACCCGGCCGATCCCGCCCCGCGGATGGCTCAGCCCCCGGCCGATGTCCATCTGCGCGATCACCTCGTAGATGGCGGCGGCCCGCTGCGGCGGCACACCCGCATAAAGTGCCTGGAAGGTGAACAGCCGCTGTAGTCGTTCGTCAGAGAGGAACGAGGACACCTTCGAGGACATGCTGGCGAGTCCGCCCAGCCGGATCAGCGTCGCCGCGTCGGTGAGGGTGCGCCGATCGGCGAGGTCACCCGGCCGGTGGAAGTTGCGGTCGATGAAGGTCCCGAACTCGGCGTCGTACAGCCGCTGAAGCCAACCGAACAACTGCCGGGTACCCGCGGCCTCGCGATCCCCGAGCCGTGCGGCGATCTCCGCCTCGATGGCCTCGGCGCCCCGCGGCAGCGTCAGCTCGGAGCCGTCGGCGAACGTCGCCACATAGGTGGGGTCCACGGGCACCAGATCCAGCCGCCGCCACGCGTCGTCGGCGGGAATCCCCACCTCACCGAGGGATTCGACGATCAGTTCCGGCATCGTGAGCACCGTGGCGCCGGTGTCGTAGAGCGGCCCGTCCGCGAGTGTTTCGGTGCGGACCAGACCGCCCGGGGCGGCGTCGCGTTCGACGACCGTGACGCGGTATCCCGCGCCCCGCAGCCGCAGCGCCGCGGTCAGCCCGGACAGCCCGGCCCCGACGATCACCGCATGGCGGTCCTCGCGGGCCGTCACCGCTGCCGGTGCCCGAGACGATGTCCCAGGGCGGACAATTCGGCGCGTACCGAATCGTCGGTGTTCAGCGCGGTGATCGTGGCCTGGGCGCGCTCGCCGAGATGGTCGATGCGCTGCTCCATGTCGGCGACCGCACCGACGTCGACGAGGATCTCCCGGGCCCGGGCCAATTCCTCCGCCGAGAGTTCGCGGCCGATGAGACCGCGCAGTTCGCCGCCCACCGCGGCCCCCGCGCGGTTGAGCCCGACCGCGATCAGCGCGGTGCGCTTTCCGGCGACCAGGTCGTCGCCGGACGGCTTGCCGGTCTGTTCGGGGTCGCCGAACACACCGAGAAGGTCATCGCGCAGCTGGAAGGCGATTCCGAGGTCGTGTCCGATGCTGCGCAGGGCGTTGATCAGTTCCACCGACCCGCCGGCCAGGGTGGCGCCGAGTTCGAGCGGCCGGGCCACCGTGTAGGCGGCGGTCTTGAACTCCATCACCCGGTAGGCCGCGCTGACCGATTCGTTGCCGCGGCTCTCGTTGACCACGTCGAGGATCTGGCCGCCGAGCACCTCGGTGCGCATCGCCGCCCACACCGCACCCGCCCGGCGGGCCGCGCCGCGCCGCAACGGTCCGGCGGGCATCTCCTCGGCGACACCGACGCCGTGGAACAGGTCGTCGGCCCACGACAGCGCGAGATCGCCGATGAGGATCGCCCCCGCCACCCCGAACGCGGCGGGACTTCCCGACCAGCCCGCGTCGGCGTGCGTCGACTCGAGTTCCCGATGGATGGTCGGCCGGCCGCGACGGGTGTCGGAGCGGTCGATGATGTCGTCGTGGACAAGGGCGCAGGCCTGGATCAGTTCGATCGCCGCACCCGCCCGCAGCGCCTCGGCCGGATTGTCGCCGTCACCGGGCCGCAACCGGTCCCGCTCGGAGACACCGCACCGCCAGCCCGCGTACACTAGCGTCGGCCGGATCCGCTTGCCGCCGTTCATGGTGAACTCGCGCAGCATCGTCGCGGCCTCGCCGACCACCGGGTCGATGGCCGCGGCATGCGGGAACACCCGGCCGAAGAAGTCATCGAGGACGCCGCCGACGGCAGCCGGGACGTCGTCGAGGCCGGACGGTATGGCGAATTGATCTACCGGGTGCGCGGAGGTCACGGCTATCAGGCTAGCCGTCCGGTCCGGCGGACATTCCGGACCGTTCCGTATGATGTCCCGGTGACCACCAATTCGACGTCCCCCTCCATTGTGGATCGGTTGTCGGCGCCGCATCGTGGCCGGATCCCGTTCTCGGTCGAGTTCATGCCGCCGCGCGACGCCGAGGGCGAGGAGCGGCTGTGGCGTGCCGTACGCACCTTCGAGCGCCTCGGTCCGGCCTTCGTGTCGATGACCTACGGCGCCGGTGGTTCGACCCGGGACCGCACCGTGCGGATCACCGGCCAACTCGCGGCGGAGACCACGCTGCTGCCCGTTGCCCACCTGACCGCCGTCAACCACAGCATCGACGAACTGCGGTCGCTGGTGGGCGCGTACGCGGCGCAGGGCATCACCAACATCCTCGCGCTGCGTGGTGACCCGCCCGGCGACCCGCTGGGTGAGTGGGTCAGGCACCCGAGGGGGCTCACCTACGCAGAGGAACTGGTCCGGCTGATCCGCGACCTGGGTGACTTCCACGTCGGCGTCGCCTCGTTCCCCGAGGGACATCACCGCGCACCCGACCTCCGGCAGGACACCCAGGCACTGGTCAGCAAGCTGCGCGCCGGTGCCGAGTACTCGATAACCCAGGTCTTCTTCGACGTCGAGCACTACCTGCGGCTGCGTGACCGGCTGGCCGCGGCCGATCCGGAGCAGGCGGCCAAACCGCTGATCCCCGGCATCATGCCGATCACCTCGCTGGCCAGTGTGCGCAAGATGGTGTCGCTGTCGGGGTCGGTGATCCCGGTCGACGTCGAGGCCCGCCTGGCCGCGGCCGCCGGCACCGGAGACCAGGAGGACCGGGCGGCCGTGCGCGCGGTCGGTATCGACCTGGCCACCGAGTGGGCGGAGCGGCTCATCGCCGAGGGCGCCCCCTGCCTGCACTTCTGCAGCCTCAACTTCGCCAAGGCCAGCACCGAGGTCCTGGCCCGCCTCGGCGTCGACGTCACCGCCGCAGTCCCGGCGACGACTTAGAGTTCGGCGACCGCTTCGTGGGTCCTGCCTGCGGCGCTCAGCGGGCTTTCGAGCCGGCGCCGAGAACGCCGTAGACCACCAGGCCGGCGATCAGGGCCCAGAATGATGAACTGATCCCGGCGAGGGTGGTGCCCGAGGCGGCGACGACGAAGGTGACGACGGCAGCAGTGCGGCAGTCGACGGCCCGGGCCACCGTGTCGTCGGCGAGCGCGGAGCGCAGCGACGAGCCGAGCGTGCCCAGCAGACCCAGGCCGGCGACGGTGGCGATGATCTCGGTCGGTGCCACCGACAGGAAACTGATCAGGGCGCTGGTGGTGATTCCGAGGACCAGGTACGACAGGCCCAGGGTCACCGAGGTGCGCCACCGCTGTGCGGGATCGGGGTGGGACTCGTCGGATGCGGGCAGGGCCGCGGTGATGGCGGCCAGGTTGACCGCGTGGGCGCCGAACGGCGCCGCCGCCGCGCTCGCCACGCCCGTCGCGGTGAGCGCCGGCCGCCACGGGACGGTGTATCCGTACGAGCTCATGATGGCGACGCCGGGCACGTTCTGCGCCGCCATGGTGACGATGTACAGCGGGACCGCGATGCTGACGACCGCGGACCAGGTCACCGAGGGCATGGTGGGCCCGGCCTCGGGGAGCCAGTGGATCACCGGCACGTCACCGGTGATCGCGTCATAGGCGACCACCACCATCGCCGTGACGAAGGCCGCGACGATCGCCCAGCGCGGGGAAAGTGCGAACGTCACCAGCCACACCACCAGGATCGGGACGACCTGCGCGGGGAACTCGGCGACCGCCGACACGGGCGTCAGGCACAGGTCGAGCAGGATGCCCGCCAGCATGGCCTGCGCGATGGGGGCGGGGATGGCGGCCACCAGCCTGCCGAGCAGCGGCCACATCCCGGTCAGCACCACCAGCAGCGCCGCGATGATGAACGCGCCGACCGCGGCGGACCAGCCACCGGTGATCTGTCCGGCGCTCACCAGGACCGCCGCCCCGGGTGTGGACCAGGCGATGGTGAGCGGCATCCGGTACCGGCTGCTCAGCGTCAGGCTGACGACGCCGATGGCGAAGCAGAGCGCGACCAGGCCGGTGGCCGCATGCCGACGGTCCGCGCCGACGGTCTGCAGGCCGGTGAGGACCACCGCGAAGGTGCTGGTGTACCCGATGAGGGCGGCGGCGATGCCGGTGATGACCGATTGTGAGGTGTGAGAACGCTGGTGAGGCGCGGTCACCGGGTGCCCGTCGACCGGGTGCCGGTCGATCCGGCCGCGGACGGTGCGGGCCTGCCGGGCCGGGGCGCGGTGCTGCGCGAACGGTACGCGAGCAGCACAACGGCGCCGACGGTGAGCAGACAGATGAGGCCGAAGAAGGCCGACCAGCTCGGCAGCGCCGCCGTGGCGGGGTCGGCGTACTCGGCGTCGGCGGTGAAGTCGGCGCCCTTGCCGACGGTCGGGGACCAGGTGACCGAGGCGTCGCTGAGCTGCTCACCGTTGGTCGCGCTGATCGGCCCGCCGAAGGTGATGTTGAGTTCCAGGTAGTCGCGGCTCGGCAGCAGCCCGGTCAGGTCTGCGGTGCCCCGGAAGCGGACGATATCGTCGCGCCGGGTCGCCGACAGGTCGACGCTGACGCCGGTGTCGCCGAACGAGTCGGCGATGACATTGCTCAGCTGCGCCAGCTGTCCCATGGTGAGGTCCACGAACGACGCCTTGGTGCCGGCCAGCCGCAGCTTCGCCGACGGGTTCTTGTCGTCGTCGCTCGCGGCGGAGCCGGTGTCCTGCTTGGGGTCCTGGCTGAACTCGGACACGCTGACCTGGTCGGCCATCGAGTCGGGGACGTCGAGTTGCGGTGTACCGGCCGGATTGTCGGGGGAGGAGGCGGCGACGATGGAACCGGAGAAACGATCACCGACCGTGGTGGACCGCTCCAGGCACCCCGTCAGCAACGGCGAACACATCAGCAGCGCGGCGAGCGCGACTACGGCGACGATCCGTCTGGGAGTCCGAGGCGGGGTGCTCGTGCGGGATGCCGAAGCGCCGGCGACGGCGCTGGATGCGGTGACGGTACCGGGGGACAGGTGCACCCGATCATCGTGCCAGATGCGCCCGTGGTCCGTACCCAGGCGCCCGGGGGCGGTCATCGGCTTCGTTGCGCCGGGCCGGTGCCGCTGGCAGCATCGTCGGCTGTGACGCTAGTGTTCGCGCACCGCGGCGGCGCCGACCACGGTGGACGGGAGAACTCCTCGGCCGCGTTCGCTCGGGCCCTGCGGGCCGGCGTTCAGCTCGAGTCGGATATCCGGCTCTCGCGCGACGGCGAACCGGTCCTCATCCACGATGTGGTCCGCCTGATCGAGGGGGTGCCGGTGGCACCGGCGCTGTTGTCGGCCGACGCGCTCGGGTCCGTCGGGGTGCTCCGGCTTGCCGACCTGTACCGCATGTTCGGCACCGCGTTCGAGCTGAGCCTCGACGTGAAGGTGGTCGATGCGGCGTTGCCGGCGATCGAGGTGGCGCGGGCCGCGGGTGCGGTGGAACGGATGTGGCTCGTACATGAGGACCGGGGCCTGTTGCGCTCACTCCGCGCCCACGAACCGGCGGTCCGGCTGGTGCATGAGGCCACCGAGCGCATCCGGCGCGGCGGGTTTCGATCACGATCACTACCTGGACTCGCTGGCCGCAGACCGGATCGACGCGCAGAACTCGCCCCCGGAGGGGTGGACCGCCGACGCGGTGGCGGCGGCGCACACGCGCGGGATCCTGGCGTTCGGGTCGCTGCTCAACGACAACGCTCGTCTGTCGCGGGCCGCGACGCTGGGCCTGGACGCCGTCTACACCGACGAGATCGCCATGGCGGCGGCCGTCTTCGGCCGGTGACCGCGGGTCAGTCGTCGGTGAGGGACTTCTCGATCAGGGTGATCTGGTCCTCGGCCGAATCGGAGTCGGCGACGATGTCCACGAACGGGCGGATGCGCCCCGCCCCGTCGACGATGTCGGCGACCTCGACCCTGGTCTCCCGCGGGAGGCGCCCGATCTGCAGGGCGTGGGTGTACGCCAGGTCGAAGGTGTCGTCGGCGGTCACGCCGAACTTCGGTTTCACGGTGGGGGCGTTGAGCTTCCCGACGACCTCCCGGGCGACCGCGACGGCCTTGCCACAGCGCGGATCCTTCGGTTCGACGGCCTCCGGGTCGTCGTTGGACACGGCCGCCACGACCACCGAATCGTCGGCGTAGGTCACCGCGGCGCAGGCCGGGGCGTTGCGGAAGCGGTACTTGTCGATGTTGGAGCCCTGGTCGTTGCCCACCCACTCGGCGACCGAGCGCGGATAGAGCACCTGTGGCGGGGCGTCGAGCACCAGCAGGGTGACGGTCTCCTTCTCGTTGGTCGCCCGGCAACCGCGAGGCCCGCCTCCGCTCATCGACACGTCGGTCCACGTTCTGCTGTCGAAGCCGAGTTCACCCACACCCGTGGCGTTCAGGCCGGTGCACGGCTCGAAGTCGGTGCCGTCGTTGCTCGCGCTGACGCGGCCGTCGACGGGTTCGGGGATCTCGTCCTTCTCCTCCGAACATCCGGCCAGCAGGGCAGAGGCGAGAGCGGCCGCTGCGAGGATTCCCGCGCCGGCACGTGTTCGGCGGCGCGTCCTTCGCGCGGTTCCCGACGACGTCACGTCACGAAGCATCGGCCTCGATCGCCTTTCACGAGTGCTCCGCGGAGCGAATTGGGACACAGGCGGCTCGCAGAACGAACACAACTGCTAGAAACGGACACAGCAAGGTGTAAGGCTAGCATTACCTATACGATTGCTCGCCGGGGTCCGGCTCAGCGGCGGGCGGCGGGTTCCGTGGCGTCGAGCAGGGGGAGTGGCCGGCCGAGGAAGGCGAATGGCCGCGGGTCCCCGGCGAAGGTGAAATGGCGCAGGACGTCGGCGAAGCCCATCTGCCGATACAGTGACCACGCACGATTGGGGCCCGCCGGGTTCTCCGGTGTGGACAGCAGAACCGATGCCTCGGGGCGGTCGGCCAGCAGCCGGGTGAGCAGATGCCTGCCGATGCCGCCACCCTGTGCCGAGGGATGTACGTGCAGTTCGGTCAGCTCGAAGTAGTCGGCGGTGACCCGCTCGATGTACTCGGTGGGTGCGCCCGCGTGTCGGAGTCCTTGCCGCAGTTGCTGATTCCACCATTGGTCGCCCGCGCCACGGTAGCCGTAAGCAATGCCGACCAGGATCTCGTTGTCGGCCATCGCGACGGGTGCGCGCATCCGGCGTGCGACGGCCCACGGCGTCGCGGCCTCCTGCGGTGTCACCTTTGCGATGGCACCTACGGCGCGCCAGCCGGGGCGGGAGATGTGTTCGCGCCAGAGGGGGGCGCGATGGGCCTGCGTGCCGCTCGGATAGTTCATGGCGGTGACGTAGACGTCGAGCGCGGGCTCGAGCCAGATCCTGGAATCCTGCCCGAGGAGGTTGACGAGACGAACCGTCACGGTGTGGCGTCCTCTCCGGTCGCGACGTGGCCGCCGCACCTTGTCAGTGTGCGGATGTCTGGCTATATTGAATATGTCGAACGGGTGTTCGATGTTCTGGCCTCCGCAAGCCGCGCATCAGCTCCTCGACATCATGTCGCGCACGCGTCCGCGTCACAACACGGACGCAGGTCCATACGCGGTGCGTGCGCGGCGAATGCGGTGCGCGGTGTGGTGATGGGCGAGGGAAGCGCCGCATCACCACACCGCGCACGGCCACCGGCGTCCCGAGCCGAATGTCGTAACCGGCTGTGATGATGTGCCCGGTGGCCCAGCAAGGCCGGTGTTCCGGGTTCGAGGGAGGTGTGACATGCCTGGTAGGCAGGTGGTCATCGACCCTGTGATCGTCGACCGCGCACGGGGCATGCTCGAGAGGGCTCACATGTTGTTCGGCAACGCGGACGCGGTCCCCGACGCACCCGAGCGGTTCCGGCAGTACTACCTCGCGGCCCTGCGCGCGGCGGGTGCGGCGCTGGCTGTCTTCGAACCGCGGGTGGTCCCGGTCCGTGCGCGGCGTGGATCGCGGAGCGCGTGGAAGCGCATCGCCCTGGTGATTCCCGAGCTGGCCGGGGCCGCGCAGCGGATGGAGGACAGGTCATCTACGCGGATGAATATCGAGGCCGGGCTCACGCGCACCGTCGACGCCGGGGATCTCGAATCGTTGCGACGCGAGGTGCTGGATCTGTTCGACCGGGCCGAACGTCTCGTTGTGGCCTATGAGCAGGGCAAGCTGGCGCATCAACAGTCGGCGGGCATATATACTGCATGACGGCCGTGTTACCTCACGCGGATCCGGCCACGTCCCCGGACGTTCCCTGCCTCGCAGTCCACGAGAGCCGGTGGACATGCCTGGCGTGGTGGATGTGCTGATGTAGTTGTGGTCGTGGGGGCTATGACCTCGTATCATGGAATCGTACGGCCGCGTACATCAGGTCGCGGCATGACACTTCACCTCCGGGACGACTCGGGGGCGGACGATCAGCAGGAGTAAGGAGGGTCGGTGCCACTCTCGGAGCACGAGCAGCGGATGCTCGAAGAGATCGAGAACGCTCTGTATGCCGAAGACCCGAAGTTCGCGTCGAGCGTCAAGAGCCGGCGTCTCGGGAAAGCTGACGGACGGCGTCGGCTGCAGGCGTTCGCCGTGTTCGTGATCGGCCTGGTCCTGCTTGTCGGAGGCCTGGCGATCGGCCTCAAGGTGGGGGGTTTCCCGATCGTCAGCCTCATCGGCTTCCTGGTCATGTTCAGTGGTGGTCTGCTTGCTCTGTGGGGAGGTGGCCCGCCCTCCCGTGGCGCCGCCGGGCCGGCAAAGGGTAAAGGCGCCCGGGGCGGCCGATCTGGCAATCCCGGCAAGCGCAGCCTGTCGGTCCGCATGGAAGAACGCTTCAACCGGCGCTTCGAACAGGAATAGTCCGCCGCGACAACCCAGACAGTCACAGACTCGGCAGAGGCCGCACATCCCACCCGGATGTGCGGCCTCTGTCTTTGCGCCGCCTCTGTCGTTGCGCGGTCCCTTCAGTGTGGGCGACGGTTGTCTGTTTCTGCCCCGGTTTTCTGGGCGCCCCACCGGATCCTCCCCACATTGCCCCACCGGGTCCCCCCACTTCGCCCCACCGATAGGTCGTTGGATTCGATCCGGGCACATTCGGCATCACAATTACCTCTTGAGACACTTTTGCCACACGCGTATCCCCGATTGTGCTTCGGCGTGTCGGATTTCGTGTCGAGAGTTTTGACGCCCTGAACTGCAAGTTTCCGATCGGTGGGGGACGGGTGGGGCGGTAGGGGTGGAAAGTGGGGGAAAGTGGGGTACAGTGGCTGCTACCGAGCAAGAGTGACCTTGTCGCCCGAACTTGGTGGGTGTGTGAGGAGGCGGCATGTCTGCACGACTTGTCGGCACCTACACGCCAAAGATGGACGACAAGGGGCGACTCACGTTGCCCGCGAAGTTTCGCGAAGCACTGGCAGGAGGCGTGATGGTCACACGGGGCCAAGACCGCAGCTTGTCGGTGTACCGGTTGGACGACTTTGACGCGGTTGCCGAGCGACTGCGCGAGGCTTCGCGAAACGACCCTGAAGCCAGAGCTTTCCAGCGTTACTTCTTTGCCAGCTCCGACGAACAACGTCCCGATGCCCAAGGGCGGATCTCCCTGTCCGCGGGTCACCGGGAATACGCCGGTCTGGTCAAGGAGTGCGTGGTGATCGGCGCGTTCGATCATCTGGAGATCTGGGACGCACCGACATGGACTGAATACCAAGGCCAACACGAGGAGAACTTCTCGGCCGCGAACTCCGCTGCACTGGATTCGCTGTTGTAGTCGGCCCAACGGGTGTCACCACGAGGCAGGTAGTGCCGGCGCGGTGAGGCCTCGGCCCGGAGCGACCCTGGCGTACTTCCCCAACGCCAGGTGCGTGTCCGGACCGGGACCTCTTCGCGCCGGAACCTCCTCAACTGGATCGTGCGCCTCCCGGTCTCGGCAGAGACCGGTATCCCTCAAATCAATCGTGGCTTGTTTCCGGCTGCCCGCAACCGGGTTCCGGGGCGTGCCGGTGAGATCGACCCGGTAGGACCGAAGGGGGCCAGATGACCGAACAGCCCCCCGATGGGCGTGCCGACCACGGCCACATCCCGGTGATGGCCCAGCAGATGATCGACCTTGTCGGGCCCGCGTTGACCGGTACCCCTCCGGCGGGCGGTCCGGCCCCGGTTCTTGTCGACGCCACTCTGGGCGCCGGCGGGCATGCCGAACTCGCCCTGCGCACCTATCCGGACATCACGGTGATCGGCATCGACCGGGATGAGTCCGCCCTGGCGATCGCCCGGGCCCGGCTGGCCGGATTCGGTGACCGGATCTCCTTCCACCACGCGCGATTCGACGAACTGCCGGATGTGATCGCGGCGACCGGACGCACCCTCATCGACGCGGCGTTGTTCGACCTCGGGGTGTCGTCGATGCAGCTCGACCGGCCCGATCGTGGTTTCGCGTACGCCGTCGACGCGCCGCTGGACATGCGGATGGACCCGTCGGGAACTCTTACCGCCGCGGATATCCTCAATACCTACTCGCACGGCGAACTCGCCCGGGTGCTGCACGAATACGGCGAGGAGCGGTTCGCCGGAAAGATCGCCTCGGCGGTGCTGCGGGAGCGTGAGCGGGAGCCGTTCACCACCAGCGCCCGGCTCGTCGCCCTGCTGTACGACGCGATCCCGGCGGCCACCCGCAGGACGGGCGGCCACCCGGCCAAGCGCACATTCCAGGCGTTGCGGATCGAGGTGAACAGCGAGCTGGCGGCCTTGTCGGAGGCGCTGCCCGCGGCGCTCGACCTACTGCGCGTCGGCGGGCGGGTCGCGGTGATGAGCTACCAGTCCCTCGAGGACCGGATCGTCAAGCGCGAGTTCGCCTCCCGTACCGCGTCGCGGACCCCGCCCGGGCTGCCCGTCGAGCTGCCGGGCAGCGGACCGGAGTTCTCGCTCGTCACGCGGGGTGCGGTCCGGCCCGACGACGATGAGCTCCAGACCAACCCGCGTTCGGCCCCGGTGCGTGTCCGGGTGATCGAACGGATAGAGGAGAAGGGCTGACCTATGACCCTCCTACACGACAAGGTGACCAGGACGGATCCGGCACCCAAGTCGGACAAGGCGACCAAGTCGGACAAGGCGACCCCGGCCCGGGGCGGACGCAGAGCCGGACGGACGGTCGGTGGGGAGCGTGCGAGCAGGTCCGCGCTGGCGCAGCGGGCGATCGATCGCCGGCAGCGCCGCATCGCCCGCGGCGGTGAGTCCGGGGTGAGCGGCACCACCCGGAACCGGCGCGTGCCGTTCGTGGTCCCGATCATCGTCGTGCTGGTCGCGGGACTCGGGCTGAGCCTGTGGCTTTCGACCAAGGCGGCGCAGGATTCGTACCGGCTCGGTGTGGCGCGCAGCGAGAACCAGAGCCTGTCGGATCGGGTCGACACCCTCAAGCAGACCTTCGAGTCCGGGGATTCGGCCGCCGCACTGTCGGACAAGGCGGGCAAGCTGGGCATGATCCCGTCGGACAACCCGCCGCGGATGATCGTCGGCGCCGACGGTAAACGCCGGGTGGTGGGGCAGTTGTCGCCAGCGGAGGGGCGGTCGCTGCCGTCCATCAACGACACGGGTAAGACCGAGGATCCGCTCGCGAAGATCGACAAGTCCAAGGTGGACGATTCGAACGGTCTCGGCGGTTCCGACCAGGCCCAGACCGACCAGACCCAGAGCGGGCAGAGTCGGACGGATCAGACAACCGTACCGCAGGCCGATACCGACCGGTCGGTACAGAGCCAGAATCAGAACGCGCCGTCGGATCAGTCCGGACGGGTCGCCAACTCGCCGAACTCCACTGGAACACAGGTGAACTCGCAGGCATCCACGCAGCCGTCGCAGGCGCCCACGCAGACCCCCGCGCCCAACGTCCTGCCGACCGAGAGCAACCCGCCGGGCGGAAATTCGGGGCAGCCGCGGTGATCGGATGGACAATGACCAACCATGACACGAACCACCTCTGATCGGCCGACTGCCCGATCGGGCGGCGGTCCGCGCAGTGGTCCGGCCGCGAGCACGGGCCGGAAGCAATCCCGGAGCGACGCCGGTCCGGGGTCCCGCCCCACCCGTGGCGCCGACGGTCCAGGCGGTCCGGGGTCCGGTGACGAACCCACGGGCACAGGCGGATTCGCCTTCCGGGCCAAAGCCGCCGGGGTCGTCATCGTCGTCGCGGTGATCGTGGTGGCTATCCGCATGGTGTATGTGCACGTGATCGACGCGGGATCGCTGTCCGCCCAGGCCTCCGAGCAACGCGAGTTCACCCAGGTTCTGACGGCCAAGCGCGGCGCCATCATCGACCGCAACGGCAGGCCCATCGCCTACACCGATGAGGCACGCTCACTGACCTTCCTCCCCAAAGCGGTGCGTAAGAGCATCGCCGACGCGCACGCGAAGGACTCCGCCGCACCCGACGTCAAGACACGGCTGGGGGAGATCGCCAAGGGCGTGTCCTCGGCGCTCGGCGGATCGATCAGCGAGGCCGACCTGCTGGCGAAGCTCAACAGCTCCAACGACTTCGAGTACCTCGCCCGGTCGGTGAGTTCGGAGGTGAGCGCCCGGATCACCGAGGAGTTCCCCGAGGTGGGCGCCGACCCGCAGCCGATCCGGCTGTATCCGGGCGGTTCGCTCGCCGCCAACATCGTCGGCGACGTCGACTACGACGGACAGGGCCTGCTCGGCCTGGAGGCGTCACTGGAACCGGTACTCGGCGGCACCGACGGCTCGCGGACCTACGACCGCGGTTCGGACGGCGCGGTGATCCCGGGCAGCACCCGGAATGTGCATCCGGCGATCAACGGCAAGACGGTCCGGCTGACCATCGACTCCGACGTCCAGTGGTACGTGCAGACCGCGGTGTCACAGGCCAAGAACGCCTCCGGCGCCAAGAACGCGTCCGCGGTGGTGCTCGACGCGCACACGGGCGAGGTGCTCGCGATGGCCAACGACAACACCTTCAACGCCTCCAGACCGCTGTCGGAGCAGCAGAACGCGAACCTCGGCAACTCCTCGGTCACCTCGCCGTTCGAGCCCGGCTCGGTGGGCAAGGTGGTCACCGCCTCGGCGGCCATCGAGTACGGCCTGACCACGCCCACCGAGGTGCACCGGGTGCCCGGGTCCATTCAGCTGGCAGGCGTCACGGTCAACGACGCGTGGGCGCACGGTCCCGCTCCATACACCACCACCGGAATCTTCGGTAAGTCGTCCAACGTGGGAACGCTGATGCTGGCCAAGAAGGTCGGGGAGAAGCGCTTCGCCGCGATGCTGGCGAAGTTCGGTCTCGGCTCGCGTACCGGTGTCGGGCTGCCCGGCGAGAGCGCGGGCAACGTCCCGGCGCTGAGCCAGTGGTCCGGCGGATCGTTCGCCAACCTGCCGATCGGTCAGGGCCTGTCGATGACGCTGCTGCAGATGACGGCCATGTACCAGGCGATCGCCAACGACGGTGTCCGGATCCCGCCGCGGATCATCGTCGACGAGGGCACGGGCGCCCACAATTCGGCGGGCAGCGACGAGTCACGTCCGCAGGGGGTGCGGGTGGTCAGTCCGGCCACGGCCAAGACGGTCCGGGACATGTTCCGGGCGGTCATCCAGGACGACCCGATGGGAGTGCAGAACGGCACCGGGGCCAAGGCGGCGGTCCCCGGTTACCAGGTGTCCGGCAAGACCGGAACCGCTCAGCAGGTCAACCCCGACTGCGGCTGCTATTCCAACGATTCGTACAACATCACGTTCGCGGGCATCGCCCCGGCCGACAAGCCGCGGTATGTGATCGGGATCATGCTGGACAACCCGAAGCGCAGCTCGGACGGCTCGGGTGGGCAGTCGGCGGCGCCGCTGTTCTCGAGCATCGCCTCCTGGATGCTGCAGCGTGACCGGGTGCCGCTGTCGGCGCACCCGACGCCGCGGCTGGTTCTGCAGGCGGACTAGCGGCCGGTGAGGACAGTCCGGAGGTGTGCGAGGTCCGGTCCCGGCAAACCTGAGGCCGACGGTGCTGGTGCGGGTGACGGCCCGGCGTGTCGGTATCGTGAGTTGTCCGTCGGCGGCTCCCCGGGCCGTCGTGCGGTGCCGGTCGCGCCGTCACCGTTCCTCGGTGGGCGGGGTCCGAGCATGGCAGAGTCCCGAACCGAACGTCCCCGATCGGCGCACGAGTGCCGGTCCGAGCAAGAGTGAGCAGAGGAGATCTCATGGCCTCGACTCGCCGTTCCCGTAAGCAGGGCGCGGACCGTCCCGACGGTCCGCGCCGGCCACGGGTGGTGGCGCCGACCGAGGTGACGGTGCTGTCCGCGGCGACCGGCGCGCGGCTGGATCTGATCGGTGCCGACAGTCACGACGCACAGGTCACCGGTGTGACCCTGCGCGGTCAGGACGTGCAGCCCGGTGATCTGTTCGCGGCGCTGCCCGGGGCCAACACGCACGGCGCCAGGTTCGCGGCCGATGCCGTGGCAGCGGGTGCCACCGCGATCCTCACCGATCCGGCCGGCCGCGCGGAGCTGTCCAAGGTGCTGCCGACCGACGCACGGTGCGCCGTCCTCATCCAGCAGGAGCCGCGCCGCATTCTGGGCGCGGTCAGTGCCCGGATCTACGGGCACCCCTCGCAACGGCTGAAGCTGATCGGGATCACCGGGACGTCGGGCAAGACCACCACCGCCTACATGGTGGAGGCGGCGCTGCTGGCCGCCGGCAGGTCGGCCGGCCTGATCGGCACCGTCGAGACACGTATCAACGGCGTGGCCATCCCGAGTTCGCTCACCACCCCCGAAGCGCCCACATTGCAGGCGCTGCTCGCCGCGATGGTCGAGGACGGTGTCGACTCGGTGGTGATGGAGGTGTCCAGTCATGCGCTGGCACTCGGCCGCGTCGACGGCGCGCACTTCGCCATCGGTGCCTTCACCAACCTGTCGCAGGACCACCTGGACTTCCATGACACCATGCAGGCGTATTTCGATGCGAAGGCCAGGCTGTTCGCGGCGGGTTCGCCCACCCATGCCTCGCGCGCGGTGATCTGCGTCGACGACGAGTGGGGCAGGCGCATGGCCGAGGTGGCCCGCGGCGCGGCCACGGGCTCGCGGCCGGACCCGGTGACAGTGTCGGCGAATCCGCGAGAGACGACGACCGGGCGCCGCGCCCAGTGGACCGCCGGACGGACCCAGGGGACGGCCGAGGGCAAGCAGGTCGTGCCGGTGACCGGTCCGCGGGGCCTGGAATACGAGCTGACCGTGCCGCTGCCGGGACGTTACAACATCGCCAACGCGCTCACCGCGCTGGCGATCGCGACCTCGGCCGGGGTGGCCACGCAGGTCGCGATCGACGGCATCGCCCAGACCAGGGTGCCGGGCCGGCTCGAGCGGGTGGAGCGGGGACAGGACTTCCTGGCGCTGGTCGATTACGCCCACAAACCGGGCGCGGTCGAGGCGGTGCTGGCCACGTTGCGCGCCCAGCGCGACACCGGCGCGGATGAGGCGACGCCCACGGGACGTGTCGCCGTGGTGCTCGGTGCGGGCGGCGACCGCGACACCGGCAAGCGGGCACTGATGGGCGCCGCGGCGGCCCGCGGGGCCGAGCTCGTGGTGATCACCGACGACAATCCGCGTTCGGAGGACCCGGCGTCGATCCGGGCAGCCGTCGCGGCCGGAGCGCAGTCGGTGCCCGGCGACGAGCGGCCCGCCGGTGCGGACGACGTCCGGGAGATCGGGGACCGTCGTGAGGCCATCGCCGCGGCCGCCGCGTGGGCGCGGCCCGGTGACATCGTGGTCGTCGCCGGCAAGGGCCACGAGACCGGCCAGGAGATCGACGGGGTGAAACATCCCTTCGACGACCGCGTCGAACTCGCCGCGGCGATCGACGCCCTACGAGCCGGGGATGTGACGGGAGCGGACCGATGACCACGATGACGGTGCTGCGCGCGCCCGGCGCCGCCGGTGTCGCCCAGATCAGGGAACTGCTGCGTACCGCCGCCCAGCTACGGGCCGGTGCCGGGAGCAGGGATGCACCGGTGCGGATCTGGGCGCTCATCGGTGAACTGGACCTGCCCGAGGACGGTCAGGATGCGGGCCGCAGCGAGAACGAACGCGTCGTCGAGCACGATCTGGTCGGCCGGCTCGTGGTGCGGCTGGCGATCGACAAGACGTTGTGCGTGGGGGATTCGCGGTCGGTGCGGGCGCTGTATCAGGGCGCGATCATGGAGGGTTCCTGGGGAGACGAGGTGCGGCTGGTGCCGGACGCGGCCCAGGCGCTGACGGTGACCGTCGATGACGAGCAGTGGCGGCCCGCCGCCGGCGACATCGTCGTCGTCGCCGGACCGGACGACCTGCACGCGGTGGTGGGGCAATGGCAGACGGTGCTGGGATACGAGTTGGTCTGGGCGGGCGACGACGCCGCCGGGGCCGGTGACGAGTAGATGGAGTACGACGTGACGAGCTGGGTGGGCGAGAGGTACTGTCCTGGCCCTGTGCGGCCGGGTGACCGGCCGGGACGACTGACGGGTGGGGCACGACCGTGACACAGATCCTGATCGCCGGTGGCATCGCGTTGGCGGTGTCGATCCTGCTGACACCGGTCCTGATCCGCATCTTTTCCCGGCGCGGCTTCGGGCAGGAGATCCGCGTCGAGGGGCCGCAGAGCCACCAGACCAAGCGCGGTACGCCGTCCATGGGCGGCGTCGCGATCATCGCCGCGCTGTGGGCGGGCTACTTCGGCTCGCACCTGGTCGCCTGGCTGACCGACCGGGAGGGTCCCACCGCTTCCGGTCTGCTGGTTCTGGGCCTGGCCACTGTGCTCGGTGGTGTCGGTTTCCTCGACGACATCATCAAGATCCGCAAACACCGCAACCTCGGCCTCAACAAGACGGCCAAGTCGGTCGGCCAGTTCGTCGCCGCGATCCTGTTCGGCATCCTGCTGCTGCAGTTCCGCAACGACGCCGGGTACGCCCCGGCCAGCACCAAGCTTTCGTATGTCCGCGACATCGACGTGATGGAGATGGGCTCGATCGCCTTCGTGGTGTTCTGCTGGCTCGTCGTCGCGGCCTGGTCCAACGCGGTCAACTTCACCGACGGTCTCGACGGGCTGGCCGCGGGATCGATGGCGATGGTGCTGGGTTCGTACGTGCTGGTGACGTTCTGGCAGTACCGCAACGCCTGCTCGGGCGGTCCGAAGTCGACAGCCGAGATCACCTCCGGCTGCTATCAGGTGCGTGACCCGCTCGACCTCGCCGTGATCGCGGTCGCCGGTGGTGGCGCCTGTCTGGGCTTCCTGTGGTGGAACGCGGCGCCGGCCAAGATCTTCATGGGCGACACGGGCTCGCTGGCACTGGGCGGCATGCTGGCCGGTCTGTCCATCACCACCCGCACCGAGTTGCTGGCGGTGATCATCGGTGCGCTGTTCGTGGCGGAGATCATGTCGGTGGTCATCCAGATCGCCTTCTTCCGGACGACGGGGCGCAGGGTGTTCCGGATGGCGCCGTTCCACCATCACTTCGAGCTCGGCGGCTGGGCGGAGACGACGGTGATCATCAGGTTCTGGCTGCTGACGGCCATCGCCTGCGCGCTCGGCCTGTCGTTGTTCTACAGCGAATTCGTCACGGGCGGCTGAGGTGACCGGAGTGCGGGAGACGGGAATCGCGGAGCTGACCGCCGGGGAGGTCGTCGTCGGCGGGGCGGGTGTGGCCGGTTCGTCGGCCGCCCGTCACCTGCTGGCCGCGGGTGTGCCGGTGGTCGTCGCCGACACCCGGTTCGGGGCCGGCCAGACCACCGAGGTCCCGGTGGCCGCGGAGCTGCGGGCGGCGGGCGCGCGGTGCGTCGGTATCGACGACCTGCTCGCCGACCCGGAGTGGACCGCACGGACCGGCCTGGTGGTCGTGTCGCCGGGATTCGCGCCCACCCATCCGCTGGTGGTGGCCGCCGGTGACGCCGGGCTGCCGGTGTGGGGCGAGGTGGAACTGGCGTGGCGGATCGACCACGACGGCTGGTTCGGGGCGCCCCGCACCTGGCTGGTGGTGACCGGCACCAACGGCAAGACCACCACCACCTCGATGCTCGAGGCCATCGTGTCGGCCGCCGGCCGGGCCGCCGCGGCCTGCGGGAACATCGGCCTGCCGGTGCTCGACGCGCTCGCCGCGCAGCCGCGGGCCGAGGTCCTGTGCGCCGAACTGTCGTCGTTCCAGCTGCACTGGGCGCCGTCGATCGTGCCGGATGCGGGCGTGGTCCTCAACGTCGCCGAGGATCACCTCGACTGGCACGGTTCGTTCGCCGCCTACCGTGACGCCAAGGCGACCGCCCTGCGCGGACGGGTCGGCGTAGTCGGCCTCGACGACGCGGTGGCCGCGGCGATCGGGACCGGCCCCGGCACCCGCCGTGTCGGCTTCACGCTCGGCGGGCCCGGCGAGGGCGAGCTGGGCATCGACGACGGTGAACTGATCGACCGCGCCTTCGGCGGCGGAACGTTGTTGCCTGCCGCCCAGGTGCGGCCGGTGGGTCCGTCGGGGTGGTCGGACGCGCTCGCGGCGGCCGCGCTGGCGCTGGCCATCGGGGTGCGAGCGGAGTCGGTCACGGCCGGCCTGGCCCGGTTCACGCCGGCCGCACATCGCGGTGAGGTGGTGGAGACGATCGACGGTGTCGAGTTCGTCGACGATTCGAAGGCCACCAACCCGCACGCGGCCCGGGCGGCGATCGCGGCCCGGCAGCGGGTGGTGCTGATCGCCGGTGGGCTGCTCAAGGGTGCGTCCGTCGACGATCTGCTCACCGAGATGCGGGAACGGCTCGCCGGTGTGGTGGCCATCGGCACCGATCGCGAAATCATCCTTGATTCGATCGCACGACACGCCCCAGATGTCCCAGCTGTCACAGTGTTCACAGGTGACGATGGAGCGGTGAATGTGCAGCGACTCATCGACGGTGCCCCGGCGCCCGTGACCCTCGGCTCCGGGCAGAGCGACGACGGGACCGGATCGGCGGACCTGGTGATGCGGCATGCGGTGCGGGAGGCCGCGACCCTCGCGGCCACCGCGAACGCGGAGCCCGGCGCCACGCCGGTCGACGCGGTCCTGCTCGCCCCGGCCGCGGCCTCGCTCGATATGTTCGCCGGCTACGGCCGTCGCGGTGATTCGTTCGCCGACGCGGCGCGGTTGCTGCGGGGTACGGACGTATCGGCTTCGCGATGACCACCGCGTCGTCGACGCCCCGGGGCGTCCGCGGACAGGTCACCTCGGTGGTGTCCGCGGTCCGCGAGGTGGCGGGCAGTCTGCTGAGCCGGCCGCTGGCCTCCTATCACCTTGTGCTGGCGCTCGCCGGCCTGCTCACGCTGCTCGGCCTGGTGATGATCCTGTCGGCGTCGTCGGTGGAGGGGTACTCCAAGGAGGGCTCCGCCTACGGCCTGTTCACCACCCAGCTGGTGTTCGCACTCATGGGCGTGGTGGTGTTCTACGTCACGCTGTGGATGCCGGTGCGGATGTTCCGGCGGCTGGCCGCGGTGATGATCACCGTGACCACGATCCTGCTGGTCCTCGTCCTGATCCCGGGCATCGGCATCGAGAGCGGCGGCGCGCGCCGATGGTTCGTCGTCGCGGGCCTGTCGGTCCAGCCGTCCGAACTGGTCAAGGTCGCGCTCTGCGTGTGGGGCGCCCACGTGCTGGCAGCCCGCCGCAAGGAGAACGCGGGCCTGAAGGAACTGCTGATCCCGCTGCTGCCGATGGCCCTGTTGATCTGTGTGCTGATCATGCTCGAACCCAACCTGAGCACCACCATCACGATTGCCATCATCGTCGGTGCCCTGCTGTGGTTCTCCGGACTTCCGCTTGTCGTGTTCGGATCCTTCGCGGTGATCGGTGCGGGCCTGGCGGTGATGCTCTCGCTCGTGGCCGGCTACCGGTCGCAGCGCGTGCTGAACTTCCTCGGGCACATCGATGATCCGCAGGGCGCCGGATACCAGTCCAGGCAGGCGAGTTACGCACTCGCCAACGGCGGCGTGTTCGGCGAGGGACTCGGGCAGAGCCGCGCCAAGTGGAACTACCTGCCCAACGCGCACAACGACTTCATCTTCGCGATCATCGGCGAAGAACTCGGCCTGCTTGGCGGCCTGATGGTGGTCGGGCTGTTCGGTCTGCTCGCCTACGTGGGTTTCCGCATCGCGTCGCGGTCGGTCGATCCGTTCCTGCGGTTGCTCACCTCGACCATCACCGTGCTCATCGTCGCCCAGGCCTTCATCAACATCGGCTATGTCATCGGTGTGCTGCCGGTCACGGGCATCCAGCTGCCGCTGGTGTCCGCGGGCGGTACCTCGGCGCTCACGGTGCTGGCGATGCTGGGCCTGATGGCCAACGCCGCCCGGCACGAACCGGATGCCGTCGCGGCGTTGTCGGTAGGCCGCCGATCCGGTGCGGGCCGCTGGCTGCGCCTGCCCGCGCCGGTGCCCTACCGGGCCGCACGCGTCCCCACCGAGCGCGGAAAATCCCCGCGCCCGCAGGAGCGTCGCCGGGACCAGGGCCAGGTCCCGTCGGCGCCGGCGAACCGTCCGTCCGCTCTGCGCGTGGGGTGGCCGACCGGCAGGGGCGGTACGCCGAGATCCGCTGAGCGCACCACGTCGACCCGTGGCGGTGGCTACCGCGGCGCGGGAGTGCGCCGCACCCGGGGAAACACAGGACGCGGAAATGTGGGCACCGGCACAAGCGGCGCGGACGGATGGGAGCGGACCGCACGGCTGCGGATCGACTACCGTACGGGGTACAGCGCCAACCGCCGGACGGACCCGGCCCCGCGCACGCAAGGCCGGAGCCGTCGGGGCGGATCCGGGGGCGGCGGGCGCTACTCCGCCTGACCGGTTCGCCGGTGGGCGCCGGCGCGACCGGAAACCAGGCAACCGGAATGGAGCGGTACTGCAGTGACGAGTTCGGGATCAGCTGATCAACCCGAGGCGAAAACACCCGGCACAGCGGGTCCCGGAGGTCTGTCCGTGGTGGTCGCCGGCGGCGGCACCGCGGGTCATATCGAACCCGCGCTCGCGGTCGCCGACGCCGTCCGCAGGCTCGAGCCGTCCGCCACCATCACCGCCCTGGGTACCACCCGCGGCCTGGAGACCACCCTGGTTCCCGAGCGCGGATATACGCTCCAACTGATCCCGCCCGTCCCGTTGCCGCGCAAGCTCAACAAAGACCTGGCCCGGCTGCCACTGCGAGTCGTGCAGTCGGTGAAGGCCACCCGCGCCGTGCTCAAGGAGGTCGGCGCCGACGTGGTGATCGGCTTCGGCGGGTATGTCTCGCTGCCCGCGTATCTGGCGGCGCGGCTGCACGTGCGCCGCGGCCGGCGGATCCCGATCGTCATCCACGAGGCCAACGCGAGCGCGGGGGTGGCCAACAAGGTCGGCGCCCGGTTCGCCGACAAGGTGCTCGCGGCGGTGCCCGACTCGGGTCTCGATGACGCGCAGGTGGTCGGGATGCCGGTGCGGGGAGTGCTCGCCGCCCTCGACCGCGACGCGTTGCGCGCCCAGGCGCGCCAGTACTTCGGCCTGGCCGATGTCCCCACGCTCCTGGTCTTCGGTGGCTCGCAGGGCGCGCAGCGCATCAACGACGCCGTCGCCGGCGCAGCCGAGGCACTCGGCGAGGCCGGAATCGGCGTCCTGCACGCGTACGGACCCAAGAACTCGATCGACCCCAAGTCGCCCGACGGCGCGCCGCCGTACCGCGGGGTGGGCTACCTCAAGCGCATGGACCTCGCCTACGCGGCCGCGGACCTGGTGATCTGCCGCTCCGGTGCGATGACCGTCGCCGAGGTATCGGCCACCGGACTGCCCGCGGTCTACGTGCCGCTGCCCCACGGAAACGGTGAGCAGCGCCTGAACGCCGTCCCCATCGTCGACGCCGGCGGCGGCGTGATCGTCGACGATGCCGACATGAGCACCGAGTGGGTGGCCACACATGTGCCGGCCATGATGGCCGACAAGCACGCGCTGGCGGCGATGTCGCAGGCCGCGCTGTCGACCGGTCATCGGGACGCCGCGGAGGCCGTCGCGGCGGCCGCTCTCGAGCTGGCCCGGAGCCGACGATGACCGGCGGCGGGCGCGGTGTGCTCACCGAACGTCCCCTTCCCGAGCTGCTCCGCCGGGTGCACATGGTGGGCATCGGCGGCGCCGGGATGTCGGGGCTGGCCCGGATCCTGCTGGCCAGGGGTGGTCAGGTGTCGGGATCGGACGCCAAGAACAGCCGCGCCATCCTGGGCTTGCGCACCCGGGGTGCGCGGGTACAGATCGGGCACGATCAGTCGGCCCTCGACCAGCTCCCGGGTGGACCGACCGCCGTCGTCACCACCTATGCCGCCATCCCCAAGACCAACCCCGAACTCGTCGCCGCCCGCTCCCGCGGCATCCCGGTGCTGCTGCGCCCGGTGGTGCTCGCCGAGCTGATGGCGGGCTTCCGGACGCTGTTGATCGCCGGGACGCACGGCAAGACGTCGACGACGTCGATGTCGGTGGTGGCGCTGCAGCATTGTGGTCTCGATCCGTCGTTCGCGGTGGGCGGTGAGCTCAACGAGTCGGGAACCAACGCGCACCACGGCACCGGCGCGGTGTTCGTGGCCGAGGCCGACGAGAGCGACGGCTCGCTGCTCGAATACCGGCCCGACGTCGTCGTGGTGACCAACATCGAGGCCGACCATCTTGATCACTTCGGTACCCGCGAGGCCTACGTCGAGGTTTTCGACAGGTTCGCCGAGTGCATAGTCGACAACGGCACCCTGATCGTCTGTCTGGATGATCCGGGATCGGCCGCGCTGGCCGGGCGCTGTGCGGCGGCGCTCGCCGAGCGCGGTGTGGAGGTCATCGGATACGGCGAGGGAACACATGCGGATCTGGCCCCCGGCGTGCCCAATGTGGCCATGCTGCAGCGGTATACACCGCGGGTCGCCGGCGGTGAGGCGCAGGTGCGATTCGCCGACCGGATCACCGACGGCGAGCCGGAAACCGTGCCGGTGACCGTGACCTTGCCCGGAAAACACATGGCGCTCAACGGGATCGGCGCGGTGCTCGGGTGCGTGCGGGCGGGCGGTGGCCTGAGTGCGGTGCTGGAGGGTGTTGCATCCTTCAGCGGCGTGCACCGGCGGTTCGAGCTGCGGGGCGTGGCCGGCGAGGTGGCCGTCGTCGACGACTACGCCCACCATCCGACCGAGGTGCGCGCGGTCCTCACCGCGGCTCGGGACGTGGTGACCGCGGCCGCGGGGGCGGACAGGCCGGCGGGCCGCGTCATCGCGGTGTTCCAGCCACACCTCTACTCGCGGACGGTCGAGTTCGCGACCGAGTTCGCGGGAGCGCTCGACCTCGCCGACGAGGTGTTCGTCGCCGACGTCTACGGTGCCCGCGAGGCTCCGCGGCCCGGTGTCAGCGGTGCCACGATCAGCGACCTGCTCACCGTCCCGGGCCGATTCGTCGCGGATCTGTCCGTGCTGCCCTCGGTGGTCGCCGCCGAGGCACGCCCCGGTGACATCGTGCTGACCATCGGTGCCGGCGACATCACGATGCAGGGACCGGAGATCCTGACCGCGCTCGCCGCGGCCGCCGGACCCGGTGACAGGTCCGGCGCGCGGGCGGGGGAGCCGACGGGATGATCGGGCGCCCGGCACTGCGGCGACGGGGACTGATCTGGACGGTGCTCGTGGTCGTGGTGGTCGTCGCCGGGGCCCTCGTCGCGTACTACACCCCACTGATGTCGGTGCGCGACACCGAGGTCCTGGATAACAAGGTCGTCTCCGAGAGCCAGATCCTCGCTGTCGCCGGCGTCGAATCGGGGACCCCGCTGCTGCAGGTGGATACCGCCGCGGTGGCCCGGCGGGTGGCGGCCATCGAGTCGATCGAGTCCGCACGGGTGCAGCGTTCGTACCCGTCGACCCTGACCATCACCGTCGTCGAACGGCAACCCGTCGTCCGCATCGTCGACGGCCAGACCACGCAGATCCTGGACCGGCTGGGTGTTGCGTACCTGACGTACGCGGAAGGCAAGAAGGTCCCGGCCCAGCTGGCGTCGTTGCCACAGCTCACCACCGCCCACCCCGGCCCGACCGACCCGACCACCAAGGCCGCGGTCAAGGCGGTCGCCGGGTTCCCCTCGTACCTCACCCGCGTCCTGGTGTCCGTCGCCGCGACCTCGCCGGTCGACATCGAGCTGACCCTCAAGGGCGACCGCCGCGTCGTCTGGGGTGACAGTGCCAGGGGAGACGAGAAGGCCCGGGCGCTGAAAAACCTGTTGAGTCGCCAGGGAACCCTCTATAACGTGTCGAGCCCTGACTTCCCCGCCTTCAAGTGAGAGTGGTCTCAGACGCGATCGTTCCTGGTGGCCGACAAGGTGAAATGTGTGTCGGCAACGTGAATTCACCCAACAACTTCGCGACACGCCGCGCCGTTACTGGCTCATCGGCGTCCGCGTGCTTAGCGTCATGACCAACACGGAACTACTTGACATAACTCTAAGTCTATGGTTGAGGTTTAGAGTTTGCCGCGAGGGTGTCAGGGTTCGGCGTCGGTATGTCGTCACACCGTCGACGGGTTCCGTCCGCAGCTGCAGCATTAACACCGATGAGGAAGGCGATGGACATGACGCCACCGCACAACTACCTGGCCGTGATCAAGGTCGTCGGCATCGGCGGCGGCGGCGTCAACGCCGTCAACCGGATGATCGAACAGGGACTCAAGGGAGTCGAGTTCATCGCGATCAACACCGATGCCCAGGCGCTCCTCATGAGCGACGCCGACGTCAAGCTCGACGTCGGCCGTGATTCGACCCGCGGCCTCGGTGCCGGAGCCGACCCCGAGGTGGGCCGGCGTGCTGCCGAAGACGCGCGGGACGAGATCGAGGAACTGCTCAAGGGCGCCGACATGGTGTTCGTGACAGCCGGTGAGGGCGGTGGCACCGGCACGGGCGGTGCGCCCGTCGTCGCGCAGATCGCCCGTAAGCTCGGTGCGCTGACCGTCGGTGTGGTCACCCGGCCCTTCTCCTTCGAGGGCAAGCGCCGCGGCAATCAGGCCGAAAGCGGCATCGTCGCGCTCCGCGAGTCCTGCGACACACTCATCGTGATCCCCAACGACCGGCTGCTGCAGCTCGGTGACGCCCAGGTCACCCTGATGGACGCCTTCCGCAGCGCCGACGAGGTGCTCCTCAACGGTGTCCAGGGCATCACCGACCTGATCACCACCCCGGGCCTGATCAACGTCGACTTCGCCGACGTCAAGGGCGTCATGAGCGATGCCGGCAGCGCGCTCATGGGTATCGGTTCGGCCAGGGGGGAGGACCGGGCCAAGAAGGCCGCCGAATCGGCGATCAATTCGCCGCTGCTAGAGGCGTCGATGGAGGGTGCCCGCGGCGTCCTCATCTCGATCGCCGGCGGCAGCGACCTCGGTCTTTTCGAGATCCACAACGCTGCCACGCAGGTGCAGGAGGCCGCGCACGAGGAGGCCAACATCATCTTCGGCACCGTGATCGACGACAACCTCGGAGACGAGGTCCGCGTCACGGTGATCGCGGCCGGTTTCGACGGCGGACCGCGGACACGGAGCGAGGCCGCTGCCGCTCCGGCCAAGGCGGCCGCACCCACCGCCGCCCGCACAGGTGTCGTCCCCGGCCAGGCCGGCAACGTCGGTCGTGCCACGGCCAACGATCCGCTCTTCGGCAAGGTGCCGGCCTCTGGCGGCGACCCGTTCGCCGCGCGCGAGGAGGCGCCTCGCCCCAACAGCGTGCGGATCGATGACGACGACGTCGACGTGCCGTCGTTCATGAAGCGCTGAGGCCCGCTCAGCCCCGATAATGAACGGCATGTCCGGATCCATCGCAGGTGCCGGGCCCGGGCGTTCCGCGCCCGGGCGCGCCACTGTGCGGCGTGTCGTCACCACCCGCTCCGGAGGCGTCTCCAAGCCTCCGTATGACTCTTTCAACCTCGGCGACCACGTCGGCGACGACCCGGCGGCCGTGGCTGCGAACAGGCGCCGCCTCGCCGGCAGCATCGGGCTCCCGCCGGCTTCCCTGGTGTGGATGGAACAGATCCACAGCCGCAACGTCTCGGTGGTGGACGGACCGGCCACAGGGCCGGTCGCCGCCACCGACGCGCTTGTCACCACCACCCCCGGACTCGCCCTCGTCGTGCTCACGGCGGACTGCGTGCCCGTCCTGCTCAGCGACGACGACGCCGGCGTCATCGCGGCCGTGCACGCGGGCCGCGTCGGCGCCTGGATCGGCATCGTCGCCGAGGTGCTGCGGACGATGACCGAACTCGGCGCGCGGCCTGAGCGAATCGGTGCGCTCCTGGGCCCCGCCGCCTCGGGCGCGCGTTACGAGGTGCCCGCCGAGATGCAACGTGATGTCGAGACGCACCTGCCCGGCAGCGCCTGCGCGACCACCAAGAACACCCCGGGCCTCGACATCCGCGCGGGCGTGCACCGGCAACTTCTCGACGCCGGTGTCGGCGCCGTTGCCGTCGATCCCCGCTGCACCATCTCCGATCCCACCCTTTTCAGCCACCGCAGAGGTGCGCCGACGGGTCGCCTGGCATCGGTCATCTGGATGGAAGGCTGACGGGCGATGGGCAGCCGGTATTCGTCGCAGCAGCGCGGCCGATTCGTGCGCACCGGCGGCTGCGGCCGGTGGCAGGGCTGTGGCGCAACGGAATTCGTGAACCATCCGATCGTGAAGAGGCGATTGAAGATCGTTGGTGTTCCCTGCGTGTCGGTCCCGGTGTCGCCGGTCCTGCGACGCTAATCTCTCACTAATCACATCGGTCACATGAGAACCACCAAGCACTGTGACAACAACCGTTTTCGCCGGTGCGCAACGATCGGAGACCCGCAATGACCACAATGCAGAAGTTCAAGGCATATTTCGGCATGGTGCCTCCGAGCGAGTACGAAGACGACTACCTCGAAGAGCCCGGTGCCCCGCTGCGTGCTGTCCGCGGATACCGCGACGACTACGAGGCCGACTACCGCGACACCGATTACCGAGACTCCGACTACCTCGACAGCGACTACCGGGGCAGCGACTACCGCGACGCCGACTACCGGGACCCGGACTACCGGGAACCCGACTACCGCAGCGGCGGATTCGCCGACGGCCCCCGTGACGCCGACTACAGTTGCGACGAGGACCGTCGCTACGACGACCGCGCCTACGAGAAGCCTGAATACGCCTACGCCGGAGGACGGCACATCAAAGAGACCAACGAGCGCCTGCGGCAGCCTGCACGCCTCGAACCACTCCAGCGCAGCGCCGCCTCCACCCTCCGGTCCGCCAACGCCCGGCCCGGGGCCGGCAGCGACCAGCACGAACTCGACCGCATCTTCGCCGACGGACCGCTGCACAAGATCACCACCCTGCGGCCCTCCGACTACAGCGAAGCCCGCACTATCGGCGAACGCTACCGCGACGGCAGCCCCGTCATCATGGACCTCGTCAACATGAGTAACGACGACGCCAAACGACTCGTCGACTTCGCCGCCGGACTCGCCTTCGCGCTCCGTGGCTCCTTCGACAAAGTCGCCACCAAGGTCTTCCTGCTGTCGCCCGCCGACGTCGACGTCACCCCCGAAGACCGCCGCAAGATCGCCGAAACCGGCTTCTACAACCACTGAGTCATCGGGTCTGCTGACAGGCCGGGCCTAATGCATCGTCTTCCCTCGTCGCACTCGGTCGCAAGCTCCCTCGCGCTCCTCGGTCCAGACGATGCGGCCCGGCCTTTCACCAGACCTGGGGTGAAACTCCGCAAAATAGGCACCGCGTTGCGATGGGTGCCGACCTATCAGGCAACCTTGTGATGTGACGACCTTCTATCTGGTTCTCTACTACATCCTCTTCGTCTACTGGCTCCTGCTCCTGGCACGGCTCGTGGTGGAGCTGGTGCGTTCCTTTGCCCGCGAGTGGCGGCCGACCGGCATCGCCGTGGTCATCATCGAAGCGGTATTCACCGCCACCGACCCGCCCATCAAGCTTCTCCGGCGCCTGATACCGCCGATTCCGCTCGGCCCGGTGCGCCTGGATCTCTCGCTCATGATCGTCATGATCGTTGTGATCATCGGGATGAGAATCGCCCAGGGGGCCGCGAACTCCTCCGGAACCGCCCTCGCCCTCCTGGTCTGACGGCGATCGGCACGTCGCTCACCTGCAATCCTGCGACCCACCGACCGGAAAACTGGGAAACGGTAACCGCAGATGTCATGATTGAATCACCGTTGTATTGCGAGACTGCATCGATCCCGTGTGACAGATGGGGCTGATGCGACAGTGTGACGCCAAAGTGGCAAATTTTGACTGGCATGAATTGCTAGTAGTGTCAAACTGTAGGGGTGACGTTGTCGGAGCTGTAGCCTAACCGGGTTCGCTCCAGCGGGTCGCTCACCCGGTGGCCCGGACTCCGATAGCCTGGACCACTAGAACACGAGAACCTACGAACGAACTCGAGACGACAAGCGGCCTCGAGGATGAGAATGAGGGGAACCGACATGCGGCTGACACCAGCTGATGTGCACAACGTCGCGTTCAGTAAACCGCCGATCGGTAAACGCGGCTACAACGAGGATGAGGTCGATCAGTTCCTCGACTTCGTCGAGACCGAGCTGGAGCGGCTGCTCGAGGAGAACTCCGACCTCAAGCAGCGGGTCGAGGAGCTCGAAGCCGACCTCGCCGCCGCCCGCGAAGGCGGAGCTGCCCCCGCCGGCACGCCGGAGATGGACGACCAGACCACGGTCCTCAAGGTGACGCCCTCGACGCCTGCGGCACCTGCCCCGGAGGCCCCGGCCGGACCCACTGCCGTCGACCAGGACGCAAGCCTGCGTGCCGCCAAGGTTCTCGCCCTCGCCCAGGACACCGCCGATCGTGTCGCGGGCAGCGCACGCGCCGAGGCCGACACCCTGCTGGGCGATGCCCGCACCCGGTCCGACACCATGGTCAACGAGGCCCAGACCAAGGCCGACGCGCTCCTGAGCGACGCACGTCAGCGTTCCGAGGCCATCCTCGCCGACTCGCAGACCCGGTCCGAGACCCAGGTCCGCCAGGCCCAGGAGCGCGCCGACGCCCTGCAGGCCGATGCCGAGCGCAAGCACTCGGAGATCATGGGCACTATCAACCAGCAGCGCACCGTCCTCGAAGGTCGTATCGAGCAGCTCAAGACCTTCGAACGCGAGTACCGCACCCGCCTCAAGTCCTACCTCGAATCGCAGCTCGAAGAGTTGCAGCAGCGAGGCAGTGCCGCACCGGTCGAAAGCGGATATCCGGCCGAACAGCAGAACGCGGGCGGATACTCAGCGGGATACACGGGCTGACCGGGAAGACAGGGTAGGCATACATCGTGCTCGCATTGGCACTCGGCGCCACACTTGTCGCATTCGTCCTGCTGATTCTGGGACTTGTCACCGGCACAGTCTGGCTCGCTATCACCTGTATCGTCATCTGTCTGGCGGGTCTGGGATTCCTGATCGCCGACGTCGTCGGGTCCGCGCGCCGCGCGCCGTCCCGTAGCGTCGAGCAGATGGTCGGGGCATCGACCGCCGGCCGCCGCGCCGGCTCCACCAGCACCCTCACCAACGACAGCGACGCCGACGACGAGGCCGTCGACAGCGGCGGCACCAGCGTCCGGCATCGGCCCGGCGGCCCACGCGGTGCGGCGCGGTCGGGTTCCATACCCGCACAGCCGCGCGCCGGGGCGGTGCCACCGTCGGCCGCGCCCGCATGGAACGACGACGTCGCGTCGGGTCCGCGGAAGTTCGCCGACATCGAAGAGCCGGCCGCTCGCGAACCAGGGGTTCGGGCGTCGGGGCCGGGGAATGCCTCGACACAGCGCCTCGGAGCGCCCACGGCCGGTCCGTCGGCCGTAGGCTCCACCGGCCAGACCGCGGTACCCCCGGGGCTCGGCCTCAACAAGCAGCCGGAGGCCGCGGGCTACTCGCAGCCGACACCTCCGTCGCCGCGGCCGCAGCCCGCGCCGCCGACCGGACGTCCGGCAGGCGGCTACGACGATTACCTCCGGTCGGTCGGTGGGCTGCCGGAGGCCCCGCAGCAGCGCCCGGCGCCGCAGAACCCGGCCGGCGGCCGACCCGACATCGGTCGCTCCGACCTGGGGCGCCCCGAACCGGGTTTCTCAGAACCCGGGTTCTCCGAACGCTGGGGCAACCCGCCCCAGTCGGGTCGGATGCCGCAGCAGCCGCGTCCGCAGTATCAGCCGCCCACCGGTCAGCAGGGACAGTTCGGCCCGGGCGCGGATTCGCAGGAGATCCCGCGGCCCTGGTCGCCCTCGGGTCAATCCCCGCAGCCCGGGCAGGCCGACGGCGGCACACCGCCGGTCACCGGGCGCCGCCGCAAGATCGACCCGCTCGATCCCGAGTGGCGTCCCGGTAGCTGAGCGGACTTCGCGATAACTGAACAGCACGAAAAACCGATTGTGTAGCGCTGCTCCGGCAGCGCTACACTGTCGTTTGCGCCGCATTGTGCCCAAGTCGCACAGTGTGCGCTCGCGTCGATCCGGCCATCACCGGGGAGCACCTGGAAGAACGGGACCGCGAGTCGTCGGCAACGACAACGGCGGTTCTCACTAGACCCAGGCGGGTAGCGGCCCGTCACAGCCGCAGGCGTGTGCGTCCACCCCGGATGCGCAGGCCGTAGAGAGGCGCCGCACCCGCGGCGCAAGCGGGGTGGTACCGCGCCGCGGTGTCAACGATGGCACCGATGCGTCCCCGTGCGAGCACTTTCGAGAAGTTCGGCACTTCGAGAGTCCGGCACGAGGAGACAGCAGTGACAGCATCCCCCGAGAATCCAGAATCGGGCACCCCCGGGCGCACCTACCCGCTCGTCGATCTCACCGGCGGCACCGGCCGCACCGCCCCCAGCTTTCCCGACGTCGAGAAGCTGGTCCTGGACTACTGGCAGACCGACGGCACCTTCCAGGCGTCCATCGACAACCGCGCCGACGCCGACGAGTTCGTGTTCTACGACGGTCCGCCCTTCGCCAACGGCCTGCCGCATTACGGTCACCTGCTCACCGGTTACGTCAAGGATGTGGTGCCGCGCTACCAGACGCTGCGCGGCAAGAAGGTGGAGCGCCGCTTCGGCTGGGACACCCACGGCCTGCCCGCCGAACTCGAAGCCGAACGGCAACTCGGTATCACCGACAAGTCCGAGATCGAGACGATGGGCGTGGAGAAGTTCAACGACTTCTGCCGCGACTCGGTGCTGCGGTACACCGGCGAATGGCGCAACTATGTGACCCGCCAGGCCCGTTGGGTCGACTTCGACAACGACTACAAAACGCTCGATCTCGACTTCATGGAGTCGGTGATGTGGGCGTTCAAACGCCTGCACGACAAGGGCCTGATCTACCAGGGATACCGAGTGCTGCCGTATTCCTGGTACGAGCAGACCCCGTTGAGCAACCAGGAATCCAAACTCGACGACGCCTATCGGATGCGGCAGGACCCCGCGCTGACCGTGCGGATGCCCATCGTCGCACCCGGAAACCCGCTCGACGGCGTCAACGCCGTCATCTGGACCACCACGCCGTGGACGCTGCCGTCCAACCTCGCCGTCGCCGTCCACCCCGACGTCGACTACGTGCACGTGAAGGCGACCGACGGGCAGGACTACCTGCTGGCTGAGGCCAGGCTCGGGGTGTACGCCAAGGAGTTCGGCGAGCCCGAAGTGGTCGCGTCGTACCAGGGTCGCGATCTGGAAAACCTTTCGTACACACCGCCGTTCGACTTCTTCGCCGGTCATCCCAACGCGCACCGGGTGCTGCTGGCCGACTATGTCACCACCGACAGCGGTACCGGCATCGTGCATCTCGCGCCGGCGTTCGGTGAAGAGGACATGGATGTGGCGACCGCCAACGGCATCGAGGTGGTGCAGCCGCTGGATCAGGGCGGCAAGTTCACCTCGCAGGTGCCGCCGTACGAGGGGCTGATGGTCTTCGACGCCAACCCGGTCATCATCAAAGACCTGAAGGCCGCCGGTAAGGTGCTGCGGCACGAGACGATCGAGCACTCCTACCCGCACTCGTGGCGGTCGGGACAGCCGCTGATCTATATGGCGGTGCCGTCGTGGTTCGTGGCGGTCACCCCGATCAAGCAACGCATGCTGGAACTGAATCAGGAGATCACCTGGGCGCCTTCGCATATCCGCGACGGCCAGTTCGGTAAGTGGCTGGAGGGTGCCCGCGACTGGAACATCAGCCGCAACCGGTACTGGGGTGCGCCGATCCCGGTGTGGGTCTCCGACGACCCGGAGTTCCCGCGCGTGGACGTGTACGGCTCGCTCGACGAGCTCGAACGCGACTTCGGGGTGCGTCCGACCAACCTGCACCGGCCCTACATCGACGAGCTGACCCGGCCCAATCCTGATGACCCGTCGGGTAATTCGACGATGCGCCGGGTACCTGAGGTGCTCGACTGCTGGTTCGAGTCCGGCTCGATGCCGTACGCACAGGTGCACTACCCGTTCCAGAACAAGGGCTGGTTCGACGGCGACTCGGAGTCGGGAGAGGTCGCGCACAACCCGGGTGACTTCATCGTCGAATACAACGGGCAGACCCGCGGCTGGTTCTACAACCTGCACGTGCTGGCCACCGCGCTGTTCGACCGGCCCGCGTTCAAGAGCGTCATCGCCCACGGCATCGTCCTCGGCGACGACGGCCAGAAGATGTCCAAGTCCAAGCGCAACTACCCGGACGTCAACGAGGTCTTCGACCGCGACGGCTCCGACGCGATGCGCTGGTTCCTGATGGCCTCACCGGTGCTGCGCGGCGGCAACCTCATCGTCACCGAACGCGGCATCCGCGAGGGAGTCCGGCAGGCGTTGCTGCCGCTGTGGAACGCCTACAGCTTCCTGCAGCTTTACGCCGACCGTCCGGCCACCTGGCGTACCGACTCCGAGCATGTGCTCGACCGGTACATCCTGGCCAAGCTGGCCGCCACCCGGGACACCATGACCGAGGCCCTGGACGTATACGACATCGCCGGTGCGTGCGAGGCGTTCCGCGAGTTCGTCGAGTCGCTGACCAACTGGTACGTGCGCCGGTCGCGGTCACGCTTCTGGACCGGGCAGGACACCGAGGCCGACGCCTTCGACACCCTGTACACGGTGCTGGAGGTGGCGTGCCGGCTCGCGTCGCCGCTGCTGCCGCTGGCCACCGAGGCTATCTGGCGTGGCCTGACAGGGGAGCGGTCGGTGCATCTCACCGACTGGCCGGAGGCCGGCGACCTGCCCGCCGACGCCGAGCTGGTGGCCGCGATGGACGAGGTGCAGGCCGTGTGCTCGACCGCGTCAAGCGTCCGCAAGGCCAACAAGCTGCGCGTGCGCCTGCCTCTGCCCGGACTCACCGTCGCCTCGCCGACGGCCGAGCGGCTGCGTCCCTATGCCGATCTGATCGCCGACGAGATGAACGTCAAGTCGGTGACGCTGGCGACCGATGCCGACCGCTTCGGCCGCTACGAGCTGACCGTCAACGCCCGAGCCGCCGGTCCCCGCCTGGGCAAGCAGGTGCAGCAGGTGATCAAGGCGGTCAAGTCCGGAAACTGGTCGGTGCGTACCGAATCCGACGGCACAGAGGTGGTCTCCGCCGACGGCGTCGACCTTGTCGACGGTGAATACTCGCGCAAGCTCGTCGCGGTGGAACCCGATTCGACGGCCGAGCTGCCGGGCGGGGCGGGGCTGGTCGTGCTCGACACCACGGTCACCGAGGAACTGGAGGCCGAAGGCTGGGCCAAGGACCGCGTCCGCGAACTCCAGGACGCCCGCCGCTCACTGGATCTCGACGTCTCCGACCGCATCGAGGTCCGCCTGGTGGTACCCGCCGAACGCCTCGAATGGGCACAGCGCCACGCCGCCCTGATCGCCGGTGAGGTCCTTGCCGTCGTCTTCGACGTGGTGCCCGCCGACTCCGGTTCCGGTGCCATCGAACTCGGCGACGGCGTCACCGCCGACATCGCCAAGGCCGACACCTGACGTGTTTGCCGCCGCGGGACTCGCGCCCGCGGCGGCCACCCGGGCCCCGTCGTGATCCCTGAGGCGATACGACGACTGCGCGACGACTGCGCGCCCAAACATCTTGATCCCTGAGGCCGAAGCGACGAAGGAGCGAGGGTCACGAAGGGTCCGGCGACCTTTCGCCACCTGACGCAACCACCCCAGAACCGGTACTCCCCAAGAGAATCCGCGACAACACCAGCCGCATCTGTGCCTCGAACAACTCCTCCGGATGCCGGAACGTCCCGGCTCCGTACTGCCCGAACACCTCCAGACTGACCGCCCCGATCAACGTGGCCCACAGCATCGACCCCGCGGCGATCACTGCGTCAGGCAGGGCCGGCCCGAACTCGTCACGAATCGCGGCCAGATCCGACGAGAGTACCGCGGAGCCGCCAGGTAGATCGTCACGCACCAGCCCGCGCCCGTAGGCGCCACCCAACTCTCGAAGCAGCGTCGCGACGACCCGCGTCCCCGGCACCACCGTCTGCTCGGCGGGTGCGGCATACCCGGGCACCGGGCTGCCGTAGAGCAAAGCCCAGCGCGCCGGATCCGCGACGGCCCACAGCCGTACCGACGTCGCCGCATTGAGCAGCCGTGACTCCGGGTCTTCGTCATCGACCCGCCCGACGGCCGCGTCGACGGCGTCGGCAAGATCGGTGTACCCCTCCACCAGCAGCAGTGTGAGCAGATCGTCCCGGCTGGGCACATACCGGTACACCGCCGACGACACGACACCGAGGTCCCGCGCGATCGCCCGCAGCGACAGCCCCGCGGCCCCGTGCGTGCGCAGATGGCTGCGTCCGAGTTCGCGGATCTGCTGTTCCATCGCCTCACGGTTGGCCGCCCGGCCGCCGCGCCGCCGTCCGGAATCGGGTGTCTCGATCGTGGTCACGACCCCGATTCTGCCACAAACGAGAGCACCGCTCTTGCAATCTTGCGAACGATGGCGCACCATTGTTTCGAGAGCAGTGCTCTTGAATTCTCAGACAATCCCGGAGGTTCCCATGAACACCACCGTCCACTACGTTGCGCCCACCGGATTCGATCGCGCCTTCAATGCTGTCGTCGGAGGCCTCACCCGGCTCGGTATCAACCTCGCCGGTGCCTGGACACTGACCGTCACCGGGCGGAAAACCGGTCAACCGCAACGGATCCCGGTCAACCCGATGACCCTCGACGGCACCGAGTACCTGGTCGCGGTCCGCGGCGAGACCCAGTGGGTCCGGAACGTGCGGGTGACCCCGGCCGCGGAACTGCGTCGGGGCAGGAAGGTCCGAGGCATCGTGGTCGCCGAGGTCCCGGTGGCCGATCGTGCCGCGATCATCGCGGCCTACCTCGGCCGCTGGGGCTGGGAGGTGGGTAAGTTCCTCCCCGGGGAGCTGGCCGCCGACGCGTCCGCCGCTGACATCGCCCCGTACGCCCACACCATCCCGGTCTTCGCCGTACGTCCGGCCGCCTGATCTGTGTCGACGGTCGTCCGGCCGGCCCGTCCGGGGCCCCATCTACCATGCGAGGGTGGCCGAAGCATCCGATGACGAACGCGGTGCGCGCTGGGTGATGCACCTGGACATGGATGCGTTCTTCGCCTCGGTCGAGCAGTTGACCCGCCCGACGCTGCGCGGGCGCCCGGTTCTGGTGGGCGGCCTCGGTGGCCGGGGAGTGGTGGCCGGCGCGAGCTACGAGGCCCGCGTCTTCGGCGCCCGGTCGGCGATGCCGATGCATCAGGCCCGGCGTCTGGTGGGGGCAGGGGCGGTGGTCCTGCCGCCCCGTGGGTCCGTGTACCGCAAGGCCAGTGAACGTACCTTTTCCATTGTGCGCGAGGCTATTCCGGTGATCGAGATGCTGTCGTTCGATGAGGCGTTCGGCGAACCGGCCGAACTCGCCGGGGCGTCGGTGGCCGAGGCGACCGCATTCGCCGAGACCATCCGTACCCGCATCAAGACGGAGACGGGACTGACCGCGTCGGTGGGCTTCGGCAGCGGGAAGCAGATCGCCAAGATCGCGTCCGGCATGGCCAAACCCGACGGGGTGCTGGCGCTGGCGCCGAGTGCCGAACTCGGCTTCCTGCACGCCCTTCCGGTCCGCAAACTGTGGGGGATCGGCCCGGTGTCGGGGGATAAGCTGACCCGGCTCGGCGTCGACACCATCGGCGACTTCGCCGCACTGTCCGACATGGAGGTGTCCTCGGTTCTGGGCGTCACCCTCGGTCCGGCGCTGCACCGACTCGCCCAGGGCATCGACGACAGGCCCGTCGCCGAACGTGCCTCCGCCAAACAGATCAGTGCCGAATCGACCTTCCCGGAAGACATCACGGTGATGCCGGCGCTGCGGACCGCCATCGCCCGCGCCGCCACCGACGCCCACCGCCGACTACTCACCGACGGCCGCGGAGCCCGGACCGTGGTGCTCAAACTCAAACGCACCGACATGTCGATCCTCACCCGCTCGGCCACTCTCGCATCGGGCACCGCCGACCTCGACACCCTCACCGCGACAGCCCAGCGCCTGGCCCTCGACCCGTTGGAGATCGGCCCGATTCGCCTGGTCGGCGTGAGCTTCTCAGGCCTCACCGACACCGAGCAGTACGCACTGTTCGACGACCCCGCATCCGAGTCACCCACCACGGCAACCGAACCGGTGTCCGAAGGGGTGGTGAGCGTGCAAAAGGGAGATCCGGACACCACAGAATGGTCGACGGGCGCCGACGTCGTCCACCCCGAACACGGCCACGGCTGGGTCCAGGGCGCCGGCCACGGCGTCGTCACCGTCCGCTTCGAAACCAGCGCCACCGCCCCCGGCCGCGCCGTCACCTTCCCGGCCACCACCTCCGAACTCCGCCGAGCCGACCCCCTCGACAGTCTGCCGTGGGACTAGCTGCCTGTCGACCTGTGCTGCGCGCTTGACCTTGACGTGGCGTCAAGGTGTGGAATTGGTTCATGGCTGACGGACGGGACCTGCAGATCGGTGAGGTAGCTGAGTTGGTCGGCGTCTCCACACGGACAATTCGCCACTATCACCATGCCGGCGTGGTACCCGAGCCTCCTCGTAGTAGTGGTGGCTATCGCCAGTACGGGCTTGTCGACGTCGTGCATCTATTGCGGGTTCGACGACTGGTGCATCTGGGCCTGTCACTCGCGGCGGTCAAGGATGCGCTTGCCGACCGCCCTGATGGTGACGGTGACATGGCGGAGATCCTCCAAGAACTGCGTGACGGACTCGCCGACGAGGAGGCCCGACTAGCCGCCCGTCGCAAAGCGGTCGAAGAACTGTTGGCGCGACCGGATGGTCTCCTCCAGTCAGCCTCGCATCAGCACGCGCTGACTCGCTTACGCCAAACGCGGCCGGTCGGGCATCCCGGTCTTGATCGCGAAGCGATCACGGGTGAACTGGTGGAAGCCGCTGTAGGGCATGAGCAGTCAGAAAGCCTATGGCAGACGTACGAACTCATCGCGGAGGATTCCGATTTGTCGTCGCAACTCGCGGTTCTGTCGGAGGGGTTCGAAGGACTTGCCGAAGCGTCCGCAGACGATCCGGGAGTCGACGAGTTGGTGGAGTTCGCGGCGCGTCTGGGTGATGCGGTCCGCGCGTTGCTACCTCGGGACATCATGGACGGGGACGGCGACCCCGCGTCGGCGCATCACTTGTTGGACGCGCTGGCCGTCGAAATGAGTCCGGCTCAGGAGCGCTGCCTACGCTTGGCGTTCGCGCGGTGGGCGAAACAGTCGTGAAGTCGGCGCGAGCATGGCGGCGGGTCGCGCCGTGGCTGTTGCCGGCACTGGTGCTGGTCGAAGCAATGCTGGTCCTTACCGGGAGGATCGGACTCGGCGTCGCTGTATGGATCATACTGGCGGTGGAGTCGCTGCTGCTGGTCGCCGCGGTCATTCGGATAGTTGCCGCGGTCAGACGATTCAACAACGGCCGCGCGGAAGGAGCGGACCGCTGGCGCGCCGCAGAGGACGGCTTGGGCGAGATGATCCCCCGCAAAGCGGTGAAGGCCATCCTGATCGAGCCCAGGATGCTCGCCTGCATCGGGGCCTGGATACGTTCGTTCGGAAAACCCCGGCCAGACAATGTCGAGTCGTTCCGGTACGGCGCGCAGTTGCGCACGTTCGTCGGTGTGCTCGTAGTCGTCGTGCTCGTAGAGGGAGCCCTGATCGACCTGATCCTCGCCGCAGTCATACCCGGCAGTGCCTGGATCTGGGTCGTTCTGGGCCTGCATGTCTACGGCGCGATGTGGCTGATGGGTCTACTTGCTTCGATGTACACCCGCCCGCACCTGCTCACCGATACCGGGCTGGTGGTCCGTGATTCGGTCTTCAATGAGTTGTCAGTGCCTTACGACGCGATCCTCGGGGTGGCCCAGGTCGACCACCCGAACTCCGGACGTTCCGGGCTGAAACTCTCACCGGCAGATCGGACCGCAGTCATGGCGTATGGCATCGCCAACGTCGAAATCTCCCTCCGCGAGTCCGTGTCGATCAAGGACCTCGGCCACGTACCCGTTCGCAGACTGCGGATCTCTGTAGATGATCCTGCGGGTCTCGTCCGAGCCATTGACGAACGTAGCCGATTGTATCCGTTTGTAATACACTCATCATGTGACTGAGCGGGCAGAACGCTTCGATCTAGAAGCGCTCGATGACGCTGATCCGTTCGAGATAGGCGTTCAAGCCGCGCATCTGTTCAAGCACCCGTACCTCGGCCTTGAAGACATCCACGATGTCTGGGCGTCCGACCCACTGTTCTATCCGGCAAAACCGCCCGCCCACTGGCTCATGGTGGCTGAGTGCGCGGGCAAGATCCTCATGGTGCCGCTCGCGCCGTCGCGAAGTGGTGACCCCGCGAAATGTCGGCCGATCGGGTGCTATGAAGCGTCCAAACAACTTACAGACCAGTATCGGAGAGATCGATGAACGACGACATGACCCCAGATCAGGAATACGATTTCTACGCTCAGCCGGAGAATCATGAACCACTGGGCCCCGGACGGCGCCGGTTGACGGCCACTGTTCCCGTCCGGTTCTCGGAAGAACTGCTGGAGCAAGTCCGCAACGCAGCCGCCGCCGACGACAGATCGGTGTCAGCCTGGATTCGCCGAGCTGTCGAGCACGAACTACGCCACTCGGCTTAGTCTCCGGTCGGATCGCTGGCCCGGAAGAACTCGGCGATGCGGGGGGCGTCGTGGCCGGTGCCCAGTAGCACGGCCAGCGCGATCCGGGCCTGGGGTGCGCGCAGCCAGCGGGAGATGATCGCACCGGCGCGTTGCAGATCGACGGCACCGCCACCGCCGCCGTAGGTGGGGACGATCGGGCCGTACGGCACCCGGCTGGTCACCACCACGACGACGCCGTCATGTACCGCACCGGCCACCTGGGCGGTCACATCAGGGTGGGTGTTGCCCGAACCTGTTGCGGCGAGAACGATTCCGGCGGCATTCTGGGACACCGCCGCGGCGATGATGCCCGGAGAGACGCCCGGATAGAGGGTGAACGCGTCGACCCGCGCATGCCCGATCTTCGTCACGTCGGCGTCGATCACCGGCCGCGGCAGGTCCGGATGCGCGGTGTCGAAGGCGATCGGGTTGTCGGTGGACACCTTGAAAATGCCGCGCGCCGACCACATCCGGCCGCCGAGCACCACCAGGGTGCCCTTGCCGCGTGAGGACGGGTCGGCCGCTACCCGCAGCGCGTCCTCGATATTGCGCGGGCCGTCGGCATTGGGTGCGTCGGCGGGGAACTGGGCGCCGGTGAACACGACGGGCCGGTCGTCGGTGTGGAACAGGTCGGCCAGATAAGCCGTCTCCTCCATGGTGTCGGTGCCGTGGGTGACCACCACCCCGGTCACGTCCGGGTCGGTGAGGGCGTCGGCGATCCCCCCGACGATGCGGAACCGTTCGGTGGCCGTCATGGCCGAGCTGTCGACCGACATGAGGTCGGTCGCGGTGACCGAGATGTCCGGCAGCGGGTCCGTCCGGGGTGCCGCCAGATCCGGAACCAGATCGGCCGCGGCCAGTGCGGGGACCGCACCGTCGGCGGTGGTGGTGGCGGCCACTGTGCCGCCGGTGGTGAGCAAGACGATCCTCGACGCTGCCATGGATCCACCCTGTCGGCTGCGCGTTGCCCCGTCAACCGGTATCGCTTTCCTCCTTTACATCTCCTCAGCATCGTTTGGCATAGTGGTGTGAGCCGAGAACCGGGGGACAGTCAGAACGTCTGGGTTCTCACGCCGCGAAACCAACGATTCGAAGACAGTAAGGGAGATCGGTGAAGTATCCGAAGTTGATTACGGCAGCAGTCATTGCGGGGTCCATTGCACTGGTGTCGACCGGTTGTGGTTCCGATGACGACGACCCGCCGCTGCCCACCACGACCGCCGCACAGACCTCGACCGCGACCGACGCGGGCACCGGAACCTCCGGCACCTCCGGCGCCGACGAGGACGTGACCAATGCCAAGGTGCGCCCGTCGGCGGCCACGCTGAACAAGATGCTCGAGACCGCCCTCGACCCGGCTGTGGACAGCTCGGAGAAGGTCGACCTGGTGGAAGGTGCCGAGAAGGATCCGGCCATCTTCGACACGCTGGTCAAGCTCGTCAAGGACAACCCCGACGTGACCTACAAGATCATCCCGCCGGTCACCTCGGACGGCCCGAACAAGGCCAAGGTCAAGGTGCAGATCAAGCTGCCCGACAACCCGGCGACCACGACCGATGCCGGTATCTCCTACACCGATGGCCGCTGGAAGCTGTCGCAGGCCACGGTCTGCGGTCTGGTCGCGCTGGGCGGGGACTCGGTCAAGACCAAGATGTGCCCGGCCGCGAGCTGATCACCGCTTCCTGAACGCTCTACCCGGTACTGCCGGTGACACGGGCCACCGTGGACTTGGATGCGGGCTGACCACCGTCAGCGCGCACGCCAGTTCACGGTGGCCCCTGTCTGTTGCACGATGGGGGCGGACGCGTCCGATCCGACGAGTTCGCGCGCACCCGACAGGGTGATGGTCGCGTCGGAGGGCAGCGCCCGGTCCAGGTCGAGCGTCACCGTGCCGGTGCCCTCGTTGGAGTAACGCCGCAGGGTGACGGTCTCGCTGGTGCCAGGTACCGCGAACACCGAGTTGATCGGTGTCTCCTCGAATGTCGCCCCGAGCACGAGCCGGTTGGCGGTCCACGATTTCAGGGTGACGGTCATCGTCTGGGTGACGGTCACCGCGCCGCTGATCGAGCGCTGCGACGTCCACACCGCGCCCACGCCCACCGGCTGGGTGGGCAGTCCGACGGACACCTGCAGCGCCTGCACCAGCGACTGTTCGATGGCGTGGCGGGCCTCCGGGCCGGAGTCCTTGGTGGGCAGGATGCGGAGCGAGATCGGGATGGTGCCCGGCCCGACCGCCATCCCGGCCCCGCCGCCGGCGGACTTCGCGAGCTGACCGTTGAGCGTCGGATCCGGGGAGGTGGGCTGGTCCAGCGCCAGTTCCAGGTCGGTGGAGTCCTTGCAGCCGAACCGCGCGGTCAGCGGGATGTCGACGGTCTGTTTCCGGTCGTCGATGCCGTCCTGGGCGGTCCGCGACACGGCGGTCGAGGTGACCGACACCGTCGTGCGTTGCGCGGTGTCGCGTGCGGGGGTGGCCGCCGGAACCTTCCGCGGTTCGGCGCCCGGATGGGTGACGGTGATCTTGGCGGGTGCGATCGGGATCGGTTCGACGTCGTCGCGCCCGGCCGTCGACTCCGATGCGCATCCCGCGGCGGAGGTGGACGGTGTGGCGGTGCCGCCGTCGTCCGAGCCACACCCGGTCAGCGCCACGGTGATCGCACATGCCGTGGCGATCGCCGGTACGGTCACCACGCGCCGCCGTCGGCGAGTCGCAGCCGTAGCGGCCGATTCGGGCAATAGGGACACGCGAATGAGTGGGGGCATACGGTCAAACGGGGGCACGGGGCCAGACTATTGCAGGATTCAGGGATGATGGACAGGTGGATGAGGACCCGATGAGCGATTCGACAGGCAGCGCCGCGCTCCCGACTGAGGAAGAGCGTGCTGACGACGGGCAGGTGAACCCGGATCAGATGGGTGACGATCAGCGCACCCAGGCGAGCGACGGCGGGGCCACCGACTCCCGGGCCCGCCGGACACTCGGCGTGCTGGGCGTCATCGCGCTGATCGTCATCGGCCTCGACCAGCTCACGAAGGCCCTGGCCGTGGCCAATATCGACCCGCGCGACCCGATACAGATCATCGGCGACACCGTCACCCTGACCCTGGTCCGCAACAGCGGTGCCGCGTTCTCCATGGCCACCGGCTACACCTGGGTGCTCACCCTCGTCGCGCTCGTCGTGGTCATCGGCATCCTCCGATACGCCTCCCGGCTGGTGTCGACGTGGTGGATCGTCGGGATCGCGCTGGTACTCGGTGGTGCGATCGGCAACCTCATCGACCGGATGCTGCGTTCGCCGGGCGTGCTGCGTGGTCATGTCGTCGACTTCGTGTCCGTCGGCTGGTGGCCGGTGTTCAATGTCGCCGACTCCGCCGTCGTGTGCGGAGCGATCCTGCTCGTCGTGCTGTCGCTGCTCGGTTTCGAGTACGACGGTTCACGCACCGGTTTCGCCGCCCGCAATCGCCCGGGAGCCGGTGACGACGATGCGTGAATCCAGGATGCTTCCCGTTCCCGACGGTGTCGACGGTATGCGCGTCGACGCTGGACTGGCCCGCATTCTCGGTCTGTCCCGCACCGTCACAGCCGGTTTGGCCGACGCCGGTGATGTGACCGTCGACGGCGTCGAGGTGGGCAAATCTCACAAGCTGTCGGCCGGGTCGCTGCTGCACGTGGTGCTGCCGGCACCCGCCGAACCGTTGCGCGTGGAACCGACACCGGTCGAGGATCTCGACGTCATCTACCACGACTCCGACATCGTCGTCGTCGACAAACCGGTAGGGGTGGCGGCGCATCCGTCTCTCGGCTGGAGCGGGCCGACGGTGATCGGCGCGCTGGAGGCGGCCGGTTTCCGGATCTCCACGTCAGGCGCCCACGAACGGCAGGGGATCGTGCACCGGCTCGACGTCGGTACCTCCGGTGTGATGGTGGTGGCCGTCTCCGAACGCGCCTACACCCTGCTCAAGCGGGCGTTCAAACAGCGCACCGTCGACAAGGGCTATCACGCCGTGGTGCAAGGGCACCTCGATCCGCCGGTCGGCACCATCGACGCCCCGATCGGCCGTCATCGCGGCAACGACTGGAAGTTCGCGGTCACCGCGAACGGCAAACCCAGCATCACCCATTACGAGACGCTGGAGATGTTCGCCTCGGCCTCACTGCTCGACGTGCACCTGGAGACCGGACGCACCCACCAGATCCGGGTGCATTTCTCGGCCCTGCATCACCCGTGCTGCGGTGACCCGACCTACGGCGCCGATCCGACACTGGCCGCCAAACTGGGTCTCGAACGGCAGTGGCTGCACGCCAAGACCCTCGGCTTCGCCCACCCCGCCGACGGCCGGCGCGTCGAGTTCACCAGCGACTACCCGGAGGACCTGCAGCACGCGCTCGACGTCCTGCGCGGCTGACCTCGGGGATCAAGAATGTGGCCGACGTTTTTGGTCGTTGAGGGTGGTGTCGGGTTCGAGTGGGTGGCCGACCTTCTTGATCCCTGAGGGCGATGCGACGAAGGAGCGAGCGTCTCGAAGGGTCCGGCGACCCGAGGCTCCCAACGGTGTGCCGGTCGGACGATGTCGCACCCTGCGCCTAGAGTGGGTGAAGCCCTGACGCATGACTGCGTGACGTACCTAGCCGGCGAGGTGACCCGACTCCGTGACCGATTCCTTCGTTCACCTGCATAATCACACCGAATACTCGATGCTCGACGGTGCGGCGAAGGTGTCGCCGTTGTTCGCCGAGGCCAAGCGGTTGGGGATGTCGGCGATCGGGATGACCGACCACGGCAACATGTTCGGGGCGTCGGAGTTCTACAACTCGGCGGTCAAGCACGACATCAAGCCGATCATCGGGATCGAGGCGTACATCGCGCCGGGTTCGCGGTTCGACACCAAGCGTGTGCTGTGGGGTACCCGTGATCAGAAGTCCGATGATGTGTCGGGTTCGGGTGCGTACACCCATATGACGATGGTCGCGGCGAACGCGACGGGTCTGCGGAATCTGTTCCAGCTGTCCTCGCTCGCCTCGATCGAGGGTCAGTTGGGTAAGTGGGCGCGGATGGATGAGGATCTGATCGCCGCGCACGCCGAAGGCATCATCGCGACGACGGGCTGCCCGTCGGGGGAGGTGCAGACCCGGCTGCGCCTGGGCCATGATCGTGAGGCTCTGGAGGCGGCGGCGAAGTGGCAGGAGATCTTCGGGCCGGAGAATTTCTATCTGGAGTTGATGGAGCACGGGATCGAGATCGAATCCCGGGTCCGCGAGGGCCTGTTGGATGTGGGTCGCAAGCTGGGCATCAAACCGCTGGCGACCAATGACTGTCACTATGTGACGCGTGAGCACGCTTCCTCGCATGAGGCTCTGTTGTGTGTGCAGACCGGCAAGACGTTGTCGGATCCGACGCGGTTCAAGTTCGACGGTGACGGCTACTACCTCAAGTCCGCGGCCGAGATGCGGGAGCTGTGGGATGCGCAGGTGCCGGGCGCGTGTGATTCGACGTTGGAGATCGGGGAGCGCGTCGAGTCGTACAAGGACGTGTTCACCCATCGGGACCGGATGCCGATCTTCCCGGTGCCGGACGGCTATACGCAGGAGTCGTGGCTCAGTCGCGAGGTGTTCGCCGGTCTGGAGGAGCGCAGGTTCGCCGGGCGGACGGTTCCCGAGGAGTACCGTACGCGGGCTGAGTACGAGTTGCGGGTCATCAATCAGATGGGTTTCCCTGCCTACTTCCTGGTGGTCGGTGACCTGATCAGGCATGCGCTGGAGGTGGGGATCCGGGTGGGGCCGGGGCGTGGTTCGGCTGCCGGTTCGCTGGTGGCGTGGGCGTTGGGTATCACCAATATCGACCCGATCCCGCACGGTCTGCTGTTCGAGCGGTTCCTGAATCCTGAGCGTGTGTCGATGCCCGATATCGATATCGACTTCGACGATCGCCGCCGCGGTGAGATGGTGCGGTACGCGACCGATCGGTGGGGGTCGGACAAGGTCGCCCAGGTCATCACCTTCGGCACGATCAAGACCAAGGCCGCGATCAAGGATTCGGCGCGCGTCCAGTTCGGGCAGCCGGGTTTCGCCATCGCCGACAAGATCACCAAGGCGTTGCCGCCGCCGATCATGGCCAAGGACATTCCGGTGTGGGGTATCACCAACCCCGAGCATGAGCGGTTCTCCGAGGCCACCGAGGTGCGCACGCTCATCGAGACCGACCCGGATGTGAAGAAGATCTACGACACCGCTTTGGGTCTTGAGGGTCTGATCCGTAACGCCGGTGTGCATGCGTGTGCGGTGATCATGTCCTCGGAGCCGCTGACCGACGCGATTCCGGTGTGGAAGCGTGCCCAGGACGGGGCGATCATCACCGGCTGGGATTACCCGTCGTGTGAGGCTATCGGCCTGTTGAAGATGGACTTCCTGGGTCTGCGGAACCTGACGGTGATCGGTGACGCGCTGGAGAACATCAAACTCAACCGCGGCATCGACCTCGACCTCGACAAACTCGCTCTCGAAGACGACAAAACCTACGAACTCCTCGCCCGCGGCGACACCCTGGGCGTGTTCCAGCTCGACGGCGCGGCCATGCGTGACCTGCTGAAACTGATGCAGCCCACCGGCTTCGAGGACATCGTGGCCGTCCTGGCGCTGTACCGGCCCGGCCCGATGGGTGTGAACGCGCACACCGACTACGCCAAACGCAAGAACGGCCTGCAGGACATCAAGCCGATCCACCCGGAACTCGAAGAGCCACTGAAGGACATCCTCGCGGAAACCTTCGGCCTGATCGTCTACCAAGAGCAGATCATGCAGATCGCGCAGAAGGTCGCGGGATACTCGCTCGGACAGGCCGACCTGCTGCGCCGCGCGATGGGCAAGAAGAAGAAGGAGATCCTCGACGAGGCCTACGACGGTTTCGCCGACGGCATGCGTGGCAACGGATTCTCCCAGGCCGCGATCACCGCCCTGTGGGATACCGTGCTCCCGTTCGCCGGCTACGCGTTCAACAAGTCGCACGCCGCCGGCTACGGTCTGGTCTCGTTCTGGACCGCCTACCTCAAGGCCAACTTTCCGGCCGAATACATGGCCGGTCTGCTCACCTCGGTCGGCGACGACAAGGACAAGGCCGCCATCTATCTCGCCGACTGCCGCAAACTCGGCATCACCGTGCTGCCGCCCGACGTCAACGAATCCCAGCGCAACTTCGCCGCCGTCGGCGCCGACATCCGCTTCGGTCTCGCCGCCATCCGCAACGTCGGCACCGGTGTCGTCTCGTCGATCCTGTCCGCGCGTGAGGAAAAGGGGAAGTACACCAGCTTCTCGGACTACCTCAACAAGATCGACGTGGTGGCCTGCAACAAGAAGGTCACCGAATCCCTGGTCAAGGCAGGCGCTTTCGACTCACTGAACCATCCGCGCAAGGGCCTGTTCCTGGTACACAGCGACGCCATCGAATCGGTGCTCGGCACCAAGAAGGCCGAAGCCGTCGGCCAGTTCGACCTGTTCGGTGACGCCGGCGGTGCCGACGATTCGATGGCCGACGTGTTCGCCGTGAAGGTGCCCGACGAGGAATGGGACACCAAACACAAACTGGCCCTCGAACGGGAGATGCTCGGCCTCTACGTGTCCGGGCATCCGCTCGCCGGTGTCGAGCACGCCATCGCCCAGCACACCGACACCTCCATCACCTCACTGCTCGAGGGCAACATCTCCGATGGTGCGCAGATCACCATCGGCGGCATCATCTCCTCGGTCACCCGCCGGGTGAACAAGAAGGGTGAGCCGTGGGCGGCTGTCACCCTTGAGGACATGGTCGGTGGTGTGGAGGTGTATTTCTTCCCGCGCGCCTACCAGACGTACGGGCTCGACATCGTCGCCGACAACATCGTGCTCATCAAGGCCCGCGTCAACATGCGCGACGACAGCATGATGATCAGCGCCAACGACCTCGCGGTGCCCGACCTCGCGTCGGCCGGCGCCACCAAACCGGTCAGCCTGACGCTGCCTGCCCGGATGTGCACCCCCGACCGGGTGCAGCAGCTCAAGCAGGTGCTCACCCGGCACCCCGGCATGGCTGATGTGCACGTCACTCTTGTCGCTGATCAGCGCCAGACGCTGCTGAAGCTGACCGAGAGCCTGCGGGTGAATCCCACCTCGGCGCTGATGGGCGATCTCAAGGCGCTGCTGGGCCCGAGCTGCCTCACCTCGTAGCGGTCGCCTGCGTTTTCAGTCACACCGTTGCGCGAATGTTCGGCGAACCGAACATTCGGGTTCTAGGATGGTGGAAACCGTGTTGGGAGGCGCCATGACCACGATCATCGAGTCAATGGACACCGATCGGCCCCGCCGCGTCCACGCGACCATCGACATCGCGGGTGTCGCCTGGCCCGCCTACAAGGTCTGGGCCCTGATCGCCGCGGTCGTCGCCGCACTGTTCGCGGTCGTGCTCACCGGTTCCGGCGAGATCACCATGTGGGCCTGCGCCCTCACCCTCACCACCGTCTGGTGGGCCGCCCGCCTGCTCGACGGCAACCCCACATCGTGAACGAACACCCCGAAGCGCCCGCATAAGGGACCACCCGACGTGATCCCTGAGGCCGAAGCGACGGAGGAGCGAGGGTCTCGAAGGGGCCGGTGACCCGACCACCTGACCGGACCACCACCCTTACCGTTCAGCCACGCACCACCGGTGAGACCATGGAACCCGTGACTGTGCAGCAAACGGCAGACGCCGACCTCGCGTCGGCATTGGGTGTGGCGAACGTGGAAGCGGCCGCGGAACGAATCGCCGGCGCGGTGGCGCGTACCCCGCTGGAGGCCTGCCCCCGCCTGAGCGCCGACACCGGCGCCCAGATCTATCTCAAACGCGAAGACCTGCAGACGGTGCGGTCGTACAAGATCCGCGGCGCCTACAACGTGATGGCCCAGCTGTCCGACGAAGAACTGGCGAAAGGTGTGGTGGCCGCGAGCGCCGGCAACCACGCCCAGGGCGTCGCCTATGCCTGCCGGTCGATGAAGGTACACGGCCGGATCTACGTGCCCACCACCACCCCCAAACAGAAACGCGACAGAATCCGTTGGCACGGAGGAGAATTCGTTGAACTGCTGGCGGTGGGCGACACCTACGACGCCGCCGCCGCGGCCGCGCAGGCCGACGTCATGCGTTCGGGTGCCACCTGGATCCACGCCTTCGACGACGTCCGCACGGCCGCCGGTCAGGGCACCATCGTCCGCGAGATCGTCGACCAGCTCGGCACGGTGCCCGACTACGTGATCGCGCCGGTCGGCGGTGGCGGTTGTCTCGCGGGTGTCGCGGGCTACCTGCGCGCGATCAGTGACGAGGTGACCATCGTCGGCGTCGAACCGACCGGTGCGGTGTCACTGGCCGCGGCCCTGGCCACCGGCGGTCCGTACACCCTCGACACGATCGACCCGTTCGTCGACGGTGCCGCCGTCAAACGCATCGGTGGCCTGGGCTACCGGGTGATGGCCGGAATGGGCGCCAGCGTCAGCGAACATCCGGTGCTCACCGACATCGGCGTCACCTCCGGCGTTGAGGTGAAACCGGCCGGTCCGGTGTCGCTGCCCCGGGGGGCGGCACACATCACCCACGTCGATGAGGGCGCGATCTGCTCGGCGATGCTGGGCCTGTACCAGAATGAGGGCATCATCGCCGAGCCCGCGGGCGCACTGTCGGTCACGGGCCTGAGTGAACTCGACATCCCCGCCGGCGCCACCGTTGTGTGCCTGGTGTCCGGCGGCAACAATGACGTGTCCCGCTACGGCGAGATCATCGAACGCTCCCTCGTCCACCAGGGCCTCAAACACTATTTCCTGGTGCACTTCCCGCAGGAACCTGGTGCGCTGCGCCGCTTCCTCGACGAGGTCCTCGGCCCGGACGACGACATCACCCTGTTCGAGTACGTCAAACGCAACAACCGCGAAACCGGGGCCGCCCTCGTCGGCGTCCAACTCGGCGAACCCGCCGGCCTGGCCGGCCTGATGGACCGCATGTCCCACTCGCGCCTGAATTGCGAACGCCTCGAACCCGGCACCCCCGCCTACGACTATCTGACCTGATCACCCCTCGCACGTTCCACGTTCTGGAGTATTGACATCAAGCGGACTTGAGGTCCTACGGTGGTGCTATGCCTTCTTTCGGAGATTCCGCGCTCGATGACCCCGCCGTTCTGAAATACCTTGAATCGCAAACACTTGGACGTTTGGCGACGGTCGACAAGTCGGGCGCACCCCAGAACTCCCCGGTGAGTTTCCGAATCAACCAGGAACTGGGAACCATCGACATCGGCGGCTACACGATGTCGACGAGCCGCAAGTACCGCAACCTCGCGACCAACGATCGCGTCGCATTCATCGTCGACGACGTATTCTCGGTGCGGCCGTGGAAGGTGCGGATGGTCGAGATCCGTGGCAGAGGAGAGCAGGTGCCGGGCACATCCTCGGAACCCGGCCACGACGACGCCCTTATCCGCATCCACCCCGACCGCGTCATCGCATTCGGCATCGACGACTAGTCTTGCCGCCGTCGTGTGGCTATCTGCGTACGGCATCCGCTGACGTCACCGACCGCAAATTCGCCGGGGCCCGCACCGGCGCAGGCCAACCGCCTCCGGTCCGGGGACCAGATCGATGAATTGCCCGCCGTCGACGAATAGCCCTCGCCAGTGCTGCCGGCGAAACTGGCCATCACCACCGCCACTCCGCACTCGGTCGTGATTGACCGAGCACGGCGTTCTTGTTCGTCAAGTTCATGATCGTGATGAACGACGCCGCACGCGTACACGTCGATTCCCGCGTCGGCGAGCGCGCGCGTGTGTGCGTCGTCGCCGGTCTCCTTGCAGATCGCCAGCCCGATCCGCCACCCCCCGACGTCGATGACGGATGGGCCCAGACCAGGAATGAAGTGCTCGTTCTCAGCGGCCCCGAGACTCGACTTGATATGCGCCACCGACACACCTGAAGTGTCAACTCGCAGCATCGCGATCGCCTTCCCGTCTCGATACGTCACAGGAGCCCCGACGACTGCCACGGCGTCTGTGCGCGCGCACGCGGACACGATCGCGTCAAGCGCGGCAGCATCCGTGTCCAGCGAGAAGGGTAATGTGTCGTAGTGGTATCCCGTCAGCGAAAGTTCAGGAAACACAACCAGATCCGCATTGCAGGCGTCGACGGCGCGAGCGTGTGCACGCACGGTCGACACCAGATCGGTGACCTCCGGTTGGGCGGCCGCAACGCGCAGCGTCGACCGTCGCGAGTTCATAGACCCAGTGTCTCCTGTCGCAGGCCACTTGTCAGTGCCGGTCCCGCGTCGTCAACGTCGTCCAGCGAATTGGATATCGCGACATCTGATCCGCAGGACGAGAATCACGACGCGGGGAAGGTCAGTCCTCGACGTAGGTGGTCCAGTCGATGGTGTGGGGGGTGTTGCGTCCGCGGGGGCGCGGGCGCAATGGCTGGTGCCGCCGGGGCACCGACTCTCGTTGGCGGCCTATGACGTAGCGACCCGGGGCGATGCCGCTGGCGCCGTGTTCGGGGTGGATGAGGTAGGCGACGGTCCCCGCGTCGAGGATGCCGAGCGCGAGTGCGCGACGGTCGAAGACCGGCGAGTACCAGGTGCAACATCCTTGGTCGGCCACCAGGCTATGGGGATTGCCGCCGCTGGCGCTTCGGAGTAGTTCGATACCTGATGCCGGGACGCTGTCGGCCCGCGTCCATGTCATGGGCATGACGATGCCGGTGAGGAGCCGCTCGGGGACGACGATCAGATCGCCTTGGGCCTGTAGGCCGTCGATGACGGGGATCGTCACGCTGGTGTCGAGGTGGTCGAGCACGTCGCGTCCGGAGAGTTCGGTCAGGGTGGACAGTGTCAGTGAATTCATGTTGTGTACCTGTGGTTGTCGAGAATGATGGGTTTGCGGGGTCAGGTGCGGCGGGTGAGCCGGGCATAGTCCGCGCCGCTGATGCCGTAGGTCCAGCCCGCGGCATCCAGAGCGTTGGAGACGTCCCCCGGTACATGCAGTCCGTAGCGGCGACGGTGTCCGTCTCGCTCAAGAGATCCGTTCTCCACCAGCAGAAGTCGTTCACCATTGAGCCAGGCGAGCGGGGTGGAGTACAGGGAGAGTCGCTGTCCGGGGTTGCCTGGATCGGGTGCACTGTGAATCAGGGTGAGGTCGGCGGCGGCGAGATAGCCGTCCCAGCCCAGCCGTTCGATGGCGCACCGCCGGATCTCGATGTTGGGTTCGTTGGCGATGCGTTCGACAGTGGGATCGTCGAGCACCCATTGCGGCACGATCGTGCCGTGGAGTGCGAATACCTGTTGACCATCTGCGAATTCGATGGCCGGGCTGCCGTGATGGTGCAGCCGCCGTTCACCGTGCAGGCTGCCGGGGATCGATTCGGTGTGTAGTGCAGTGGGCCGATCGGCCATGATGCAGACGTCCGGTAGTGCCCACCACCAGCCGGTGGATGCGGTGACGGCGGCAAAGATGTCGAGAAAGTGGTTGTCGTCGGACCGGAACGTTGTCAGTCCGTGTCGGCGGAACGCGTCGTAGTGGGCAAATCGATGACCCTCGTGCTGGCCATACCAGGTGACGACGCCGATGCGACCGGGCAGCGATGCACGGATCGGTGCCACCACGCTGTCGATCAGGCTGGCCTGCAATGACTCCCATACCGTTGCCTCGATGATGTGGCCGGGTGGAGCACCGGCGCGAGCGGCTTCGTCGGGTGGGTGCAAGCGCGTTGTTTCGGTCGTCGTGAGTGCTTCCAGCCAAGCCATGTCACGGCTGCGCAGCCGTGCGTTCATGCTCTTGGTCGCTGCTGCCACGAGCTCGGCGATCTGGCCGCTCGGACTCGCGAAGACATCCGCAGCCAGTGTTGATACACCGAGTGCTGCAACGGTTTCCACTCCTGACCGCGGTGAGGGCAACCATTCGAACGAAGGCCTTCGGCGACCGCACCGTGCATAGATCTCCGACACGGCGGATTCCGCGTTGAGGCGGTCGGCGGGTGAGGTGCACAGGCCATGTGCGAGCCATTCGTCACGGGTTGCGACTATCGCACGAGCCAGATCAACTGTGCATGGTGGTTCTTCGGGGATAACGACCCGTGAACGGGTCCGTGCGGCGCTCACGCGACGGTGGCGGTGTCCGCCTTTCCTGTAGTCATAGCGTTTCACAATACTCGGTCGCCCGATTCGCGCAAGGGCCCGACTGAGTCCTGTACCGCGCTGATTGAGGTGCGAGGTCGCCCGGCGACCGAGCCTCGAATCCGGCGCGACGACAGTGTCGGCTCGCCAGGTTTCGAGGCTCGCAGGCTCGCACTCAACCGGCTGTGGGGATCACTGGCTGCGGCCCACAGGTTGGCAGGCCAACCGCCGGGTGTCAGCGTCGCTGACCGATGGCGACGGTGTGGGCGGCCAGCGCCAGGACGGAGCCGGTCTCGTGGTAGTCGCCCCAGGCCAGGGCGACGCCGAGCTGGATCGGAACGCCCACTGGTGCGGTGCCGAGGTTGCACACGATGCTCCACGCGCCCCGGTGCATCGCGAACCACTGTGCACCGGTGTCGTAGGTGACCGTCACGGATTCGAACCGATTGTCGGAGAGATCGGGTTCGTTGTGCCGCAACGAGATCAGGGATCGGTAGAAGTCGAGCATGGCGGCGTTCTCGGGCCGCGACGGCTCGCTCCAGTCGAGGACCGAGCGCCGGAACGTCTCAGGATCCTGTGGGTCGGGGACATCCTCTGTGTGCCAGCCGTGTTCGGCGAACTCGGCCCGGCGACCGTTGCGTACCGCGTCGCCGAGTTCGGGCTCGGGATGGGAGGTGAAGTACTGGAACGGGGTTCGCGCCGCCCATTCCTCGCCCTGGAACAGCATCGGGGTGAACGGGGACAGCAGCACGAGTGCCGCTTTGATGGCGAGTTGCCCGGAATCGAGGTAGGCGGTCGGTCGGTCGCCGATGGCGCGGTTGCCGATCTGGTCGTGATCGCAGGTGTACACAACGAGCCGCGATGCGGGCACCTGATCGACCGGGATGGGCCGGCCATGGTGTCGGCGCCGGAACGATGAATAGGTACCGTCGTGAAAGAAGCCGCCGCACAGCACCTTTGCCAGACATTCGAATGATCCGAAATCGGCATAGTAGCCCTGCCGTTCGCCCGACACCGCGGTGTGGATCGCGTGATGCACGTCGTCGTTCCACTGGGCGTCAAGTCCGAGACCCCCACCGTGCCACGGGGTGATGAGCCGCGGATCGTTTAGGTCGCTTTCGGCGATCAACGACAGCGGCCGCCCCAGCTCCTGCGACAGTTCGGCGACGCGGACCGACAGTTCCTCCAGGATGTGCACCGCCCGGTGATCGATCAGCGCGTGCACCGCATCCAGGCGCAGGGCATCGGCACCGAAATCGCGCAGCCACCGCAACGCACTCGCCACGATGTAGGCGCGCACCTCGTCCGAGTCGGCGTCCGCGAGATTGATCGTCGACCCCCAATTGTTGGCTCCGCCGGTGAAATACGGGCCGAACGTCGGCAGGTAGTTGCCGGACGGGCCGAGATGGTTGTACACGGCGTCCACGATCACTCCGAGACCCCGATCGTGGCAGGCGTCGACGAACCGGACGAAACCATCTGGGCCGCCATACGGTTCGTGGACGGCGAACCAGCCGACGCCGTCGTAGCCCCAGCCGTGCTCACCGTTGAAGGCGTTGACGGGCATCACCTCCACGAACCCGACGCCCAGGTCGACGAGATGATCGAGCCGTTCGATCGCCGCATCGAACGTGCCGCCCGGCGTAAAGGTGCCGATGTGCAGTTCGTAGATCACCGCACCGTCGATCGGCCGCCCCGCCCAGGGCGCCGGAGCCGGGGGAGTGTGTACCTGCGACCAGCCGTGCACACCGTCGGGCAGCCGCAGCGACCGTGGGTCGGGGACCGGGTCACCGCTGTCGACAGCGAACGCGTAGCGGACCCCCTCGGCGGGCACGCGCAGCTCCGCGGAAACGTCGCCGGGGACTGTCCACCAGCCGTCGCCGTCCTTGGCGAGCGCCACGACACACGATTGCAGATGCAGGTCGATCTGTGCGGCGACCGGCCCCCAGACAGCGATGTCGGCGACGGTCTCGGGTACCAGCGGATGCTCGGATGCGGAACTCACGGCTCTCACGCTATGCGTACCCGGCGGTGGGCGCACGAGTTGGCGGAATGGCACCGGCCGGGTCCGCGTTGCACACCCCCATGATGCGCAACCACACGACCGCGACGCCCGACGGCCTCGCGACCGTCCCGCTGCTCGATCTGCTGGCGAACCGCTTCTCCGCGTCCGATTTCGACCCGCACCACGAACTCGATGCCGCGGCCGTCGACGTGCTGCTCGACGCCGCACGCCGCGCCCCGTCGGCGGGCAACTCCCAGCCGTGGTCGTTCATCGCCGGCAGACGCGGTGATCGGGTGCACGACGCGCTGGTGCGTCACCTCGCGCCGAGCACCCGCATGTGGGCGCCCCGCGCCGCGCTGCTGATCGCGAACCTGGCCCACCGGTACATCGACACTGACACCGCCGGCGGTACCGAAGAGCTGATCGAGTATTCGGAGTTCGCCCACTACGACCTCGGGCAGGCCGTCGCCCACCTGACCGTCCAGGCCGCGTCGATGGGCCTGTCGGTGCACCAGTTCCGGGCCTTCGACCGGGACGCGGTGGCCGCCGAGTTCGAGGTGCCCACGACGTGGGAGGTGGTCACGATGGCGGCCATCGGGTATCCGCACGGCGACTCGCCCCGGGTTCCCGCCGGCGGTCATGCCTCCTCGACCGCAGACCGTCGATCGGTCGCCGACGTCACCTGGGCCGCTGCGGCGCACGGGTTCTAGATGTGTCAGCGATGCTTGCTGAGCAGGAACGAGATCACCCGCCGGTCCAGCGCAGGGCCGTTCACGGTGAGCCCACCGGGACCGGTCGGGTGGTCGGCGCCGATCACCACGGCCGACACGACCTCGCGCTGTCCGCTGCCGTAGCGTGTCACGATCGTCCGATAGGGGTCGGGACCGGCTGGGACGACGGTCCTCGACGAAGGGCGGCCACCGGGGATTCCGTTGGCTCCCAGCGCCGCCGACACCGTGGCGGTGCCCACGAACAGTGGGGCGAAGCTGTCCCTGTCGCCGTGGACGACGAACGTCGGCAATGGCATGCCGCCGCGGGCCCTGCGGGTAGCCTCGCCCGTCGGGTCAGCCGCGAACGGCATCCCGGCGCTCGTGGAGATACCGGCGAACAGTTCCGGGTACAGCGCGGCCACATCCAGCGCCATCGCGCCCCCGGCCGAATGACCGGCCACATACACCCTCGCGGGGTCCGCCTTCAGATCGCGGATGCTACGGCGCACGATCCCGGCGACGATCGATGCCTCGCCGGATCCCCGAATGAGGTTGGCCGGATCGACGATCCGCCACGTACCGGCCGGATCGGCGCGCAGCGACTGCCGGGGTGCCACCACCGCGTAGCCGAGCCGGTCCGCCTCGATGAGCAAGGTACTGGTGCGGCGTAACTCGCGCGGGTCGCCGTGCCGGACCCTGCTCGCGCCGTGTAACCAGACGATGAGTGGCCGGCCGGGACCGAGCGTGCGGGGCACATACACCTGGAATTCGCGCGTTCCCGCGCGGGTGGTGAGTGAGCCGGTACGCAGGTCTCCGGTGGCCCGCGGTTCGCCGGGCGCGACGGGCGCCGCGGTAGCCGGGGTGACCGTGTAGCACAGGGCGGCGACGACCGTGATGAACGCGACGATGAACCTTCGCATGGATCCCCCTCGTTTTCGGTACGGAGTCGAGCATGGCATGATTTCGATACCACAAGGTATTCAATCTATGGAATGTTCCGCTGCCGGGCGATCGACCAAGTGTTTACGGATATGGACGAGGACACAGCACGACGCCACTTCCTCGAAGTGTCCGGCGTTCAGGTGCGTTCGAGGATCGCGACCGGGGAATGCGCGCGAAGGTCGGACAGCAGTGCTGTGCCGGTGAATGTGCCGCTGCCTGCGGCATCGGTCCAGGTGCCTTCCGGCAGCCGCACCGTGGTGTCCGACGGGTCGAGCCGGTGCGTGCAGCGGGCGGTCACCACCACCACGTCCGACGTGTCGCCGCAGCCGCGGGCGAAGGCGATCACGTGGCTCGCGGCGGGACCGTCGGTCGGGAGCGGCAGGTAGGTGCCGCCGGGGCCGAATGCCGCCGGATGACGACCACGGACAGATAGCGCGAGCCTCATGAGTTCCGTTTTCTGGTCCGCGGGCCGCGAGTAGTCGACGGGACGCCGGTTGTCCGGGTCGACCAGCGAATCGTCCCACCACTGGGTGCCCTGGTAGATATCCGGCACGCCCGGCCCGAGTGCGGCGATCACCTTGCGTGACAGGGATTCCTGGATCCAGCCGGGGGCGATCAGGCCGACGAAGGCACTGATCGTCCCGGCGACGGGGCCGGTGGTGACTGTGTTGATCCAGATGCTCAGGCCGGTCTCGAAACCCTCGTCGACGGTCATCCACGAGGTTCCGATTCCACCTTCCCGTGCGGCCTTGCAGGCGTAGTCGCGCAGCCGGCTCCGCAGCTCGGCATCGAGAGCCGGTGCGGGCGAACCCGCATCATCGACCGGCCACACGCCGACGATGTTCTGCAGCAGAAAATATCCGGTCAGCGGCTCCGGTGGTGGGGCATTACGCCACACCTCACGCACCAGCATGCTCCACCGGCCCGGTACCTGCGCGATCATCGCGATCCGGGCCCGCACGTCCTCGCTGCGTTTGGTGTCGTGGGTCGAGGTGGCGGTCAGCGCCGCCGGCCAGTCACGGGCCCGAGCAATATTGGCGGTGTGAAACTCGTTGGGGGACAGCGACGGGTTGGCCGGATCGCCACCCACCTCCTGCGCCGACAGCAGCCGCGCGGTCCGGTAGAAGATACTGTCCTCGACGCTCTTCGCCGTCACCGCACCGCACGTCTGCGCCAGCCGCGACGACACCCGCCCCGGCAGGGCGGTCAGTTCCGCGATGGCCGCGAGCGCATCAGCCAGGTGCGGGCGGTCGGCCAGCACCCGGTCCGCGGCATACAGCAGGCGCTGCCGCAACGACGGATAGTCGGCCCGGTACACACCGAGCCCGGCGATCAGCTGGGCTGTGGCCTCGGCGATCTCGGTGTCCGGGAGGCTCCGGCCCTCCGGCAGCGACGACGCGATGGCCCGGACGAGCCGACGATGTTCGGCGGGAAACATCTCGGTGAGGGTGAGCAGCTTGCGGGAATGCTCGGCCTCTGTGATCCACCCGGAGTCACCGGGATTCCCGACGACCCGATCGTGGATCTCGGCGAGTTCGACCACCCCGGCGGACGGGGTGAACACGGCGTCGATGATGCGCAGTTGCTCGTACCCGGTGGTGCCGTCCACCGGCAGCGTCGGCTCCAGCGGTTCGTCCGGCGCCAGGACCTTCTCGATGTAGATCAACCGGTCCTCACCCAGGAGTTCGCGCAGTTCCCGCAGATAGTCCTGCGGATCCCACAACCCGTCCGGATGATCGACACGCACCCCGTCGATGAGGTCGGCCATCAGCAGCCGTGCGATCCACTCATGGGTGGCGGTGAACACCCGCGGATCTTCCTGCCGCAGGCCGGCGAGCTCGTTGACGGTGAAAAACCGCCGGTAGCCGACGATCCCGGAGTTCCACGGCACCAGCCGGTAATGCTGCCGCTCATGTACCTGTGCGGGCGTTCCGTCGCCGGTGCCCTCGGCCACCGGAAAGGCGTGATCGAAATACCGGAGCACCGTGCCGCCGGCATCGAGCGTGAAATCGGCCGGATCGGCATCGGCACCGAGCACCGGCAGCGCGATCTTGCCGTCGGCGCCGTTGTCCACGGAGAAGTCGACGTCGAAGAAGTCGGCGAACTCCGAACCCGACCCTTTCGCCAGCAGATCGGCGAACCATGGGTTGGCCATCGTGTCGGCGACACCGGTGTGGTTGGGGACGATGTCGACGATGATCCCGAGGCCGAGTGCGGTTGCCGCACCGCGCAACCGGGTCAGCCCCTCGATACCACCGAGAACCTCCGCCACCTGCGGCGGCGGCACCCAGTCGTAGCCGTGCGTCGAACCGGGCATCGCGGTGCCGATCGGCGACAGATACAGATGCGACACACCGAGTTCCGCGATGTGCGGCAGCACCGCGATCAGATCGTCGAAACCGAAGTCCGGCGTCAACTGGACCCGGTAGGTCGCCACCGGAGGCCCGCCCAAATACGACCCGCCTGCGGCAGGGGCGACCATCAGGCCGTCTTCCGCAGCACCAGCACCGACCTGCCCCGGACCGGCAACGGCTGCTCCGCCGACGCCGTCACCGAGGTGTCGCCGGTGGGATGCGCCGAATCAAGCACACCCTCCCAGTTCAGCCCGTACCACGACGGCGGCAGATGAAAGTCGATCGTGTCGTGGTGGGCGTTGAAACAGATGAAGAAACTGTCGTCGGTGATCTTGCGTCCGCGCGTATCGGTCTCACCGATCCCGTCGCCGTTGAGGAACACCGACAGCGACTTGCCGAAACCGCTGTGCCAGTCGTCGGTGGTCATCTCCTGTCCCGCCGGGGTCAGCCACGCGATGTCGAGGGTCTGGTCGCCCCAGCGGATCGGCACCCCGGCGAAGAACCGCCGCCTGCGCAACACCGGATGTTTGGTGCGCAACGCGATGGCTTTGCGGGTGAAGGTCAGCAGGTCGCAGTTCTTCTCGGCCAGCGACCAATCCATCCACGCCAGCGGCGAATCTTGGCAGTACACATTGTTGTTGCCGTGCTGGGTACGCCCGATCTCGTCGCCGTGGGCGAGCATCGGGGTGCCCTGCGACAGGAACAGGGTGGCCAGGACGTTGCGTTGCTGCCGGGCCCGCAGCTCCAGGATGTCCGGGTCGTCGGTGGGTCCTTCGGCGCCGCAGTTCCAGGACCGGTTGTGGCTTTCGCCGTCCCGATTGCCCTCGCCGTTGGCCTCGTTGTGTTTCTCGTTGTACGACACCAGATCCCGTAGCGTGAACCCGTCGTGGGCGGTGACGAAGTTGATGCTGGCCAGCGGGCGGCGGCCGGTGGCCTCGTACAGATCCGATGATCCGGTGAGCCGGGAGGCGAACTCGCCCAGCGTCGCCGGTTCACCCCGCCAGTAATCACGCACCGTGTCACGGTATTTGCCGTTCCACTCCGTCCACTGCGGCGGGAAATTGCCCACCTGGTAGCCGCCCTCGCCGATATCCCAGGGCTCGGCGATCAGCTTGACCTGACTGATCACCGGATCCTGCTGCACGATGTCGAAGAACGCCGAAAGCCGGTCCACATCATGCAATTCGCGGGCCAGTGTCGAGGCCAGGTCGAACCGGAAACCGTCGACATGCATTTCCAGTATCCAGTACCGCAGCGAATCCATGATCAACTGCAGCGTGTGCGGGTGCCGGGCGTTGAGGCTGTTCCCGGTGCCCGTGTAGTCCATGTACATTTCCCGGTTGTCGTCGACGAGCCGGTAGTACGCGCGGTTGTCGATGCCGCGGAAGTTGATGGTCGGTCCCATATGGTTACCCTCGGCGGTGTGGTTGTACACCACGTCGAGGATGACTTCGATTCCGGCCTTGTGGAATTCGCGCACCATCGCCTTGAACTCGGTGACCGCCGACGCCGGTCGGTCCGGGTCTGAGGCATATTCGATGTGCGGGGCCAGAAAGCCGAATGTGTTGTAGCCCCAGTAGTTTCGTAGACCCTGGTCACGTAGCACGGTGTCCTGCATGAACTGGTGCACCGGCATCAGCTCGATCGCCGTGACCCCGAGTTCCTTCAGGTGATCGATGATCGCCGGATGGCACAGTCCCGCATAGGTTCCGCGCAACTCCTCCGGGATGTCCGGGTGGGTGGCGGTCATGCCCTTGACATGAGCCTCGTAGATGATCGTCTGATGGTAGGGGTGGCCGGGGCCATGATCGTTCTGCCAGTCGAAGTACGGATTGATCACCACCGACAGCATCGTGTGGCCCAGCGAATTGAGCTGGGGCATAGCAGGATTGCCGGTGTCCCCGGCGGCTGCTGCCGGTTCCTCGATCGCCTCCGGCGCGGCGTCGGCCGGTACCGCATCCTCCGCCGGCGATACGCTGGAATCGGCTGCGGCCTCAGGGGCCTGCGGAGCATCCGCGCCCTCGGTGGCGGCCGTCGCGGCGGTGGCCGGTGCTGCACCCTCAGCGAGCGAAGTGCCGTCGGCCGGTTGCGCGGCCGCGCCGTCACCGACGGCGGGCGCCCCCACAGAATCGACACCAGCAGGATCGACACCAGCAGGATCGACACCAGCAGAATCGACACCAGCAGGATCGGTACCGGCAGATTCATGGGAGACGGGTTCGGCCGGGACCACGTCGGCGGCGGACTTGACACCCCCCGCATCCGGGCCGGCCGGCTCTGCCCCGGTTCCGGGCGACGTGGCGGCGCCGTCGGCACCTGCGGACTCCGCGGTCTGCCCGGACTCGGGAATCCACGAGATCACCGCGTCCGGAGACGACTGCCCGTCGGTATCCGTGGGCTCCGCGACCGAATCGGCATCGTCGGTCTCGGGCCGCGGCTTCTCCGGCAACCGGTACGAGAACAACGACGCGTCACCGTCGAAATCACCGTGAAAAGCCTTGCCGTACGGGTCGAGCAGCAGTTTGCTCGGATCGCAGCGCAACCCCGCCGGCGGATCGTACGGGCCGTGCACCCGGAAACCGTAGAACTGGCCGGGACCCACATTCGGTAGATAACAGTGCCAGCAGTAGCCGTCGACCTCTTCGAGGCGGATGCGGCGCTCGTTGCCGGCGCCGTCGATCAGGCACAGATCGACGGCGGTCGCGACCTCGGAGAACAGTGAGAAGTTGGTGCCCGCACCGTCATAGGTGGCGCCCAGCGGGTACGGGGTACCCGGCCACACCTGAATGGGCGGGGGTTCCGGGGCGGCGGTGTCAGCGGGTTCGCCGGGCCGTGCAGGGTCGGTCAGTCCTGCGCTCGGTGCATCCATGCGAGAACCCTATCGGTGATGACCGGACTGGTCATCTCGACCAGCGCATCTCACTCGCCGGTCTTTCTGCCCGCGTCACCCGGCGCGGCTACC
>NZ_BAED01000041.1 GCF_000241345.1 Gordonia amarae NBRC 15530 | reverse complement strand
GCCGTTGTCCATGTGGATCAGCCGCGGGGCGTCGTCTTTGTACTTGGCGGGCAGGTGATTGTCGAACATATCCGGCGGCTCGATGATGTGATCGTCGACGCTCATCAGGATCATGTCGTTCATTTCCATGGCAGAGCTCCTTTCGTCCTATCCATACTGTAGCGCTTACGATATGGGTTATGGGAGACATGTCGATCATCTGAGACGGCCGGGTGGTCCGAGTGGGTCGACTTCGAGAATGGCACCGCTTGACGGATGTGTCAACAAATGGCGGTGATTGGCGGTAGTGAGTCTGTGAACTCGGTCTATGGAACTTGACAGGTGTGTCGAGTAGGCTGGCGACCATGAGTATCGCCGACGCAGCAGCACAGGACCCCGGTCAGGACGCCCCGTCGGGATCGCGCCGGATCGGGGTGGCCGGCGGCAGCCGGGCTGAACGCACCCGCGAGGCGATCCTCGACGCCGCGCGTCAGTTGTTCTACGAACGCGGCTACGCCGGGGTGGCGGTCAACGCCATCACCGAGGCCTGCGGCATCTCACGGGCGGGCTTCTACACGTATTTCAAGGACAAGCGCGAGATCTTCGACATCCTGTCCGAACGCGCCTATCGCGACCTGCGCGAGGTACTCGCGCGGTGGAGCGAACTGCCCACCGATTGTTCCGCCGACGACATCCGCGGCTTTGTCCGCGACTACTTCGCCTACATGGATCGGCACGGCGCGTTCGCCATGGCCGGGGCGCACTCCGGACCCGACGACGACGAGTTCCGTGAGGGCTACCGGCGCATGCAGACCCGGGTGTCGTGGATTCTCGGCCAGGGACTGACCGGCGCGGGGAGCCACTCGCCGGAGGTCGTCGGCAGTGCGGTGTTCGGGTTGCTCGACCGCTCCTGGCACACCGTACGTGCCCAGTCGGTGACGGTGACCGAGGGCGAGATGGTCGACCTGCTCACCGACATGATCGTCGGCATGCGCCGCTGACATCGTCCTTGTCGGCGGATCCGGCCCTTTCGCTGACTATAGTCAACGAAGTAGCGTGTCTGGGTAGTTGGCCTGCTCCTGCGCCGACGGCGGAGGAGGGCACCGGATGAAGAAGCTGCGCGACATGGATCTGCGGTCGGCATGGGTGATCGCGGTGGCCTCGGTCGCGGTGTCGATGGTGATCGCGGCGATGGCCGGCCTGACCACGGCGCTGCCGGAGATCGCGCTGGCCACCGGCGCCGATTCGGGCGAGATGACCTGGATCATGGACGGCTACACCCTCGCGCTGGCGGCGCTGCTGCTGCCGGCGGGCGCGCTCGGCGACCGGCTGGGTCGCCGGGAGGTGCTCATCGCCGGGCTCGTCATCTTCGGCGTGGCCTCGCTCGTGTCGGTGTGGTGCACCGATCCGGCGTCGATGATCACCGCCCGGGCTGCCTGTGGCGTCGGTGCCGCCCTGATCATGCCGACCACGTTGTCGCTGATCACCACGGGTGTTCCCGCCGACAAGCGCGAACTCGGCATCAGCATCTGGGCGGCGGTGGTGGGCGCGGGCGCGATCTTCGGCATCCTGGGAACGGGTGTGCTGCTGGAATTCTTCTCGTGGGAATCGATCTTCCTCATGTTCGCGGCGGTGGCGGCGACGATCCTCGTGCTGTCGCTGACGATCGCCACCTCCAAGGATCCCGATCCGGGCCGGTTCGATGCCGCCGGTGCGCTGACGTCGGTGGCCGCGGTGACGGTGTTCATCTTCGGGCTCGTCGAGGCCCCGCACCTGGGCTGGACCGCGCCGCTGGTACTGGTCTGTCTCATCGGCGGGATCGGACTGATGGTGGCCTTCTACGTCGCGGAGGCCCGCAATCCGTCGCCGCTGCTGGACGTGAACCTGTTCCGCAACCGCGCCTTCGCCGCCGGGTCGTTCTCGGTGCTGGTGCAGTTCTTCCTGTCGTTCGGCCTGTTCGTGGTGTTCCTGCAGCAGGTGCAGCTGATCTTCGGCTACTCGCCGCTCAAATCGGCGGTAGCGCTCATGCCGATCGTCGTCGGGGTGGCCGCCACCGCCCCGTTCGCCACCCTCGCGGTGGTCCGCTGGAACGCGCTGCGGCTGTTCCTGACACTCGGCATCACCGCGGGCGGCATCGGCGTGCTGGTGCTCGGCCTGTTCGACTACGACGAGTATTGGCAGCTGCTCATCCCGATGATGGCCTTCGCCATCGGCCTCGGCCTGTCCGGGGCGCCGTCTACCGCGGCGATCATGACCAACACCCCGCAGGACAATCAGGGCGTCGGCTCGGCGGTCAACGACACCGCCCGCGAACTCGGTGCCGCCATCGGCATCGCGATTTCCGGCAGCATCATGGCCGCCGGTTTCGATGCGCGGATCGGTGGGACCGCCGACCGTGCGCACGAGGAGATCACCGAGCTGGGCCGGCAGGCGGCCGCTGCGGGTGATCCCGGGGTGGCGCAGGAGGCCGCGCGCCAGGCCGACGTGGTCGCCGAACACGTCCGGCAGTCGCTGGCCGAGGCGCTGGCCGTGGCCGACGGCATGCGCGAGCAGGCGCCCGGGGTGGCGGCCACCATCGTCGACGGGGCACGGGAGGCCTGGACGGGCCCGATGGGACAGGCCTATCTGGTGGTGGGGATCGTGACGCTGGTGGGTGCGGCGGTGCTGGCGTGGCTCACCCCGAACCGGGTCAGCGCGCTCGAGGCGGATGGTGACGTCGCCGTCGAGGCCGAGCCGGAGGCGGGTGCGGAACTGATCGCCGTTGCGGTTCAGGACGGCGTTTATGCAGTTCAGGACGGTAAAGAGCTCGATGGCCCGTCTGGTTCGGCGGACCATACCCCTGCTAATGTGACCCGAAACACGAATTCGTAGCGTGTTTTCGGCGTGTATTGCGACACAGTGGCCCCAGAAGGCTACATTTGTCCCATAACACAACAGCCTGGCTCGCCCAAGCCCAGCTGAGCGGGCCGAAATCTACGAGCGCGTGCAAGCAATTGGCCGACGCGCCGACCCATTGTCGGTGTTCAGGAGTGTGGAGACCATGGCATCACCGGAGATCACATCAGCCTCGGGGCAGCAGTTCCATGCGGTGCGGGCGCGGGTCTGGCGACTACTGGTGATGCTGAGCGCGCTCGTCGGCGTGGTGGTGTGCCTGCTGCTCATCCTGTCATCGGCGACCTGAGAGTTCATTTTCTCAAAGGCGCTCTGTGGCAATCTGATTCGTTGTTGTCCGGGGATCGTGGATGCGGCTGAATCCGCGCCGTGAATACGAAGAAAATGCCGGTGACGATGTCACCGGCATTTCTCGATTCACGAGATGATACGAGAATCAGGCATTCTTCTCGATGGCCGCGCCGACCTTCGGCAGTGCCTCGGCCACATTCTCCTTGGCCTTGCCGCGCAGTGCGCCGTAGGCCCTCTGCAGCGGCGCCTTCGCGCCCTCGGCGTGCCCGTCGGTGATGGCGAGCAGGGCCTCGGCGGCGGCGTCCGAGTTGGCGGCCAGGTGGTCACCGAACGCGGCGCCGGCGGGACGCGAATCCCAGAACGGGGCGAGTGCGGCGGCGAACTCCGGCAGCAGCTTGTCGGTGGCGTGCGGAACCAGGCCCGGCTTGAACTTGTTGGCGGCGTTGTAGCCGGCCTTGATCGCGGTGCCGCTCAGGCCCTTCTTCTCGGCCACCTCGGAGTCGATGACCGAGGCGAGATCGGCGACGACGGCCTCGCGACGACCCGGCTCGAGCAGGTGCTGCAACGAATCACTCATGTGTATCTCCCTGGGGCGCTGGGCCGGCGGCGATCCCGACCGGCCTCTGACGGGCACCCCCCGTCTCGCTCTGGGGCGAACGGGACGGAGGGTGATTCTGGTTACCGTCGTAGAGAGTACTGGTAGGTCGCGATGGGTGTTTCGGGTGGTCTGCCCGAACCCGAAACACCTTTAAAACCGTTGCGCGACAAACAATTTTCTACACTGTGGAACTGCTACGCCGATGCGCAGACGATGTTCTTGAGCACCACCGCGTCGGGGCGTTCGGCCACCGAAGCCACGGCGAGCAGTCTGCCTTCGTCCCACACGTCGACGACCAGCGTCTCGCCCGGGAACACCACGCCGGCGAAGGTCGCCGAGAAGTCGGTGACCTTGGAGACGTCGCCGCCGTGCACGTCATCGATGATCGCCCGCAGCACCGCGCCGTAGGTGCAGCGGCCGTGCAGGATGGGGCGCGGGAAGCCCGCCTTCTGCGCGAATGCGGGATCGCTGTGCAGCGGGTTGCGGTCGCCGCACAGCCGGTAGAACAGTGCCTGCTGAGGCAGCGTCGGGATCTCGATGCGGTGATCGGGGGCCCGGTCGGGCAGCATGACCTTGTCGGAGGTGCCGCGCTCACCACCGAAGCCGCCTTCGCCGGAGGCGAAGATCGACGAGCGGGTGGTCCACAGCAGTTCGCCCGCGTCGTCGACGGTGGTGTACTCCTGCACGATGACCGCCGCCGAACCTTTGTCCCACACCTGCGCGATCCGGCCGCGCGTGGTGGCCTTGCCGGAGGCGGGGACGGGCCGGTGGATCGTCACCTGCTGACCGGCGTGCACCACCTTGGCCAGGTCGATGTCGATGCCCGGGAACACCACCTTGGGGGCCTCGGTGACGTGGAAGGTGGGGGCGACCGTCGCGAACGACGGCAGCACCTTGGGCTCCGAGTCGTGGATGTATCCGAGGCCCGCCTCGTCCATCGGGTCGGCGGCGGCGCCCACCGCCAGGTTGTAGAGCGCGACGTCGGAGGCCGACCAGCTGTAGGAGTCCTCGCCGATGTCGGCGCCGATGGCGATATCGGGATTGATGGGCACGGCTCATGCTCCCTTCGCGGCTTTATCCGCGGCGTCGAGGGCGGCGAGGTAGCCGAACACGAGCGCGGGGCCGATGGTGGCGCCGGGACCGGCGTAGGTGTGGCCCATGACGGGGGCGCTGGTGTTGCCGGCCGCGTACAGGCCCTCGATCACCGAACCGTCTGCACGCAGCGCGCGGCCCGAGGCGTCGGTGTCGATGCCGCCCTTGGTGCCGAGGTCGCCGGGCACCATCTTGACCGCATAGAACGGGGCCTTGTCGACGGGGCCGAGGCTCGGATTGGGCTTGTTGGTGAGGTCGCCGTAGTAGTGGTCGTAGCCGCTCTTGCCGCGGCCGAAGTCCTCGTCGACACCCTTGCGGGCGAAGCCGTTGAAGCGTTCGGTGGTGGTGGTCAGCGCCTCGACCGGGACGCCGATCTTGCCGGCCAGCTCGGTGAGGGTATTCGCCTTGACCACGACACCCGATTCGAGCCACTTGCGGGGCAGCGGCTGCCGGGCGTTGACGCCGGCGAACAGGTAGCGGTTGCGGCAGCGCTGATCCATGATCAGCCACGCCGGGACGTTGGCGCCGGGGCCCTCGCCCTGGCCGAAGTCGCCGCCGTACATCCGGTGCACCGCTTCGACATACGGCAGCGACTCGTTCATGAACCGCTCACCGCGCTCGTTGACCATGAAGGTACCCGGCACCGCGCGCTCGGACAGCGCGAACCACGGCCCCTTGGGCAGCGGGATCGTCGGGCCCCACCAGGCGTCGTCCATCATCGACACCGCCGCGCCGATCTTGAGGCCCGCGGTGATGCCGTCGCCGGTGTTGGACGGCGCGCCGGTGGTCCAGTCCGAGCCGATCGGGTCGCGCTGATACTTCTTGCGCATCTCCGGGTTGTTCTCGAAACCGCCGGAGCCGAGGATGACGCCGTGCCGGGCGCGCAGTTCGACGCGCTCGCCGTTCGATTCGGCGACCACGCCCACGACGCGGCCGTTCTCGGTGAGCAGGTCGGTCAGGCCGGTGTTGAGCCGCAGCGGCACACCCGCCTGCCGCACGCCGAGGAGCAGTTCGGCGGCCAGTGCCGAACCCATCGCGATCAGCTTCTTCTTGCGCGACTTGGCGACGAAGAACCGGCCGCCGACCTTGGCGGTGCGGGCGATGCCGCGCCAGTGCCGCAGGCCCACGTTGAGCCAGCGGTAATCGCTTTGCAGCACAACCATGTTCAGCGGTGCCTTGGAGTACGGCGGGTGGAGCGTCTTGAAATCGGCGCCGAGGCGGGAGGCGTCGAACGGCTTGGGTTCGATGGACCGGCCGGCCAGGCGCCCGCCCGGGGCCTCGGGGTAGTAGTCCGAGTAGTCCTTGACCCACTCGAACTCCAGCGGGGCGTGCGCCATCAGGAAGTCGAGGGCCTCGGGACCGCGGTCGATGTAGGCGTCGATCTTCTCGGCCGGGGCGTGCTCGCCGATGATCGCGTGCACGTACTCGCGGGCCTTGGCCACGGTGTCGTCGACGCCGTCGCGCTTGAGGACCGAGTTATTGGGGATCCACACGCCGCCGCCGGAGCGGGAGGTGGAACCGCCCCAGTACGGGGACTTCTCGATGAGGACCGTCTTGAGTCCCTTGTTGGCGGCGGTGATGGCGGCGCTCATCCCGGCGGCGCCTGCGCCGACGACGATGACGTCGTACGTCTCGGTAGTGCTGGTGGTGCTTGACGGTGTCGCGTCGGCCATGGGGGTCCCTTCGTTCGCCACGGATGCAACGAGTTCTTCCCCAAATTAGAACACGTTCCAGAAATTTGTCACGAGCGTGGTGTGGACAGCTGTCCATTCCGCCCAGTGGGCCGGACCTGTTCCTGGGCTTGTCCGATGTGGCAGCGTCGGCGCCGAGGTGCGTCGGGGGCCTCCTCAAAAACTGTAACGTGTTCTAGAATGGGCGACGGGCGTGACCGTGCGGTCACGCCGACAGCCCCGGAAACCAGCAGGAAGCGAGATGCCCATGGCGGTGGACCAGGCCACCCGGCAACAGATCGCCGACGATCTGTGGACGGCCGAGCGGACCGCGACCGCGATCGACCGGCCGTCGGACTCCCACCCCGGACTCGACGTGGTGGATTCCTACGAGATTCAGCTCATCAACATCCGCAAACGGCTCGACGCCGGCGCCGCGGTGGCCGGGCACAAGGTGGGTCTGGCGTCGGAGGCAATGCAGACGATGATGGGCGTCGACGAGCCCGACTACGGGCATCTGCTCGACACCATGGAGTACCGCGAATCCGAGCCCATCGACTTCCATGCGCTGTGCATCCCGCGCGTGGAGGTGGAGGTCGGCTTCATCCTCGGCGCGGACCTGCCGGGCGAGGGCTGCACCCGCGAGGACGTGATCGCCGCCATTGAATGGGTGGTGCCGTCCATCGAACTGATCGATTCGCGGATCAAGGACTGGAAGATCACCCTCGTCGACACCATCGCCGACAACGCGTCGTCGTGTGGCTGGATCCTCGGCGAGCAGCGGGTGGCGATGAGCGACATCGACGTCGGCGACATCGACGCCACCCTCACCCGCAACGGCGAGGTGGTGGCCAAGGGTAATTCGTCCGCGGTGCTGGGCAATCCGCTCAACTCGGTGTCGTGGCTGGCCAACAAGGTGTCGAGCTTCGGGGTGCGGCTGCGCAAGGGCGATGTGATCCTGCCCGGCACCGCCACCCGCGCCTTCGACATCGCCTCGGGCGACAACTTCGTCGCCGAGTTCGCCGGACTCGGCAGCGTCACCCTGGATTTCACATGACCCGCTCGCCGGTTACCCACTCGCCGGTTGAGGTGCGAGGCCGCCCGGCGGCCGAGCCTCGAAACCTCGTGAGCGGACATGTCGTCTCACCGGGTTTCGAGGCTCATCGCCTAGCGGCTCTTCGCACCTCAACCGGCGAGGGGTCGGCCGCTCCTACTTTCGCAACGACCTCATGGAGGTGAGGAACACATGGCAAAGACACTGACAGCCGCGATCATCGGATCGGGCAACATCGGTACCGACCTGATGTACAAACTCGAACGGTCCGAGGTGATCGACCCGCGCTGGATGGTCGGCATCGACGCCGATTCCGAGGGCATGAAGCGGGCCGCCGATCGTGGGCTGATCACGATGTCGGGCGGCGCCGACGAACTGCTCGCCTCCGGTGAGCTGCCCGACCTCGTCTTCGAGGCGACCTCGGCGTACGTGCACCGTGAATACGCGCCCAAGTACGAGGCGGCCGGGATCGTCGCGATCGACCTGACGCCGGCAGCCGTCGGTCCCGCGGTGGTGCCGCCCGCCAACCTGCGTGAGCATCTCGACGCCCCCAACACCAACATGATCACCTGCGGCGGTCAGGCCACGATCCCGATGGTGCACGCCGTCTCCAGCGTCGTGCCGGTGGAGTACGCCGAGATCGTGGCGTCGGTGGCGTCGGTGTCGGCCGGACCCGGAACCCGCGCCAACATCGACGAGTTCACCCGCACCACGTCCAAAGGCATCGAGACGATCGGCGGTGCCACTCGCGGCAAGGCCATCATCATCCTGAATCCGGCCGATCCGCCGATGATCATGCGCGACACCATCTTCTGCGCCATCCCCGCCGACGCCGACACCGACGCGATCGCCGAGTCGATCCACAAGCGGGAGAAGGAGATCCAGGCCTATGTGCCGGGTTACCGGCTACTGCAGGATCCGCAGTTCGACCCGCCGTCGGTGATCAACGGCGGCTACGCCCGCGTCAGCATCTTCGTCGAGGTCGAAGGGGCGGGCGACTTCCTGCCGCCGTACGCGGGCAACCTCGACATCATGACCGCCGCCGCCACCAAAGTCGGCGACGAAATCGCCAAGGCAAAGCTGGGAGTCTGAGCATGAGCACCGCACCTGATCTGATGGCCAACGCGCGCAAGTACTCCGATACCCTCGACATCCGCATCACCGACTCGTCGTTGCGCGATGGCAGTCACCACAAGCGGCACCAGTTCACCGAGAAAGAGGTGCGCGATATCGTTGCCGCCCTCGATGATTCGGGTGTGCCGGTCATCGAGGTGACCCACGGCGACGGCCTCGGCGGCTCGTCGTTCAACTACGGCTTCTCCAAAACCCCTGAGCAGCAACTGATCAAGGCGGCGGCCGAAACCGCCAAGCGGGCCAAGATCGCGTTCCTGATGCTGCCCGGGCTCGGCACCAAGGACGACATCCGCGCGGCGCAGGACAACGGCGGCCAGATCTGCCGCATCGCCACCCACTGCACCGAGGCCGACGTCTCGATCCAGCACTTCGGGCTGGCCCGCGACCTCGGCCTGGAGACCGTCGGCTTCCTGATGATGAGCCACTCGCAGCCGCCGGAGGTCATCGCCGCGCAGGGCCGCATCATGGCCGACGCCGGCTGCCAGTGCGTGTACGTCGTCGACTCGGCCGGTGCGCTGGTCCTCGAGGACGTCACCTACCGGGTGCAGGCGCTGCGCGCCGAACTCGGTGACGACGCCCAGATCGGTTTCCACGGCCACGAGAACCTCGACATCGCCGTCGCCAACTCGGTGAACGCGGTGCGCGCAGGTGCCCAGCAGGTTGACGGATCGATCCGCCGGTTCGGTGCCGGCGCGGGCAACACGCCCACCGAGGCATTCGTGGGGGTGTGCGACAAGCTCGGCATCACCACCGGCATCGACTTCATGAAGATCGCCGACGCCGCGCAGGACGTGGTGCGCCCGGCCATGCCGTCGGAATGCCTGGTGGATCGCTCGGCGATGATGATGGGCTACGCCGGCTGCTACTCCAGCTTCCTCAAGCATGCCGAGAACCACGCCGAACGCTACGGGGTGCCGGCCGCGGAGATCCTGCTGGAGGCGGGTGCCCGCAAGCTCGTCGGCGGGCAGGAGGATCAGCTCATCGACATCGCGCTGGAACTGCGCAAGAAGCAGGACGCCAACGCCGGCGTGTAGCCGAACCTCGCCATCATCGCTGGTTGAGGTGCGACGAGCCGCTGGGCGAGGAGCCTCGAAACCCGGTGAGACGACAATGTCGTCTTGCGAGGTTTCGAGGCTCGTCGCTTGCGCTCCTCACACCTCAACCGACGAAGTGGCACCTCAACCGACGAGGGGGCACCTCAACCGACGAGGGGGCGGCTCAGTCGGCGAGGGGGCGGCTCGGTCGGCGAGGGGGCGGCTCAGTCGGGAGAGGTTGTGGCTCGGGCGGTGCGGCGGTCGACGGCCCGTAGCGCCAGGTGGGCGACCGCCACGATCAGCGCGACCACGCACACGACGAGCGCACCGTAGACGCCCCAGCCCGCCGACATCGTCGGCAATTGCGACTCCAGTTCGCGGGTGACCAGGCTGTCGAAGACGAGCGGGGCGGGGTCGGCGATAACCCGGATCGTGCGTACCGCCGCCGCGGCGAAGGCGATGGCCAACACGAGGGACCTGGGCCAGATGAGGATGTCGCGCCACCACATGGCGGCAGCGGTCGCTACCACCACCGCACCCGCCAGCAACAGCGGCAGGCCGGGGCGCTGGGTGTGTTCCTCCAGGAAGGCGACATCGGCCGCCGACGCACCCTCCACGGTGACCCGGCCCAGGCCGGTCACCGTGGGCCGCACACCCTCGTCGCCCACTCCCCACGGCGCCATCGTCAGTGAGACCAGCAGCAGACCGCAGACCAGGAGAAATGGCGCAGCCCAGCGGTCGAGCAGGGCCCTGACGTCGATCGAGTCCATGTCCCCAGTATCGGGGGGTGCGGCGTGAACGTCACAGATAACGGCGTGTCGCCGCGCCGACACCCCGGTCGACGGCCCGGGGCTACTCGCCGGTGAAGACGGGCTTCTGCTTCTCCGCGAACGCCTTGGGGCCGATCTTGGCGTCCTTGGACTTGAAGACGCCGATGCCGAGTTTCGCCTCGATCTTGAAGGCATCCTCCTCGTGCAGGCCCTCGGTGTCGCGCATCGTCTTGAGGATGGCCTGTACCGCGACAGGGCCGTTGGCGGCGATCGTGTCGGCGATCTCCAGGGCGCGTTCGAGCGCGGTGCCGTCGGGGACGACGTAGCCGATCAGGCCGTACTCCTTGGCCTCGGCGGCGGTGATGTGCCGTCCGGTGAGCAGCAGGTCGGCGGCGATGGTGTACGGGATCTGCCGGGGCAGCCGCACCGCGCTGCCGCCGAGCGGGAACAGGCCCCACCGTGCCTCGGCCACACCGAACTTGGCGCTCTCCCCGGCGATCCGGATGTCGGTGCCCTGCAGGATCTCGGTGCCGCCGGCGATGGCCGCGCCCTCGACGGCGGCGATGAGCGGTTTGGTGAGCCTGCGGCCCTTCAGCAGGGCGGGCAGGCTCTCGGGGTTCCAGGTGCCCTGGTCGACGGTGTCGCCCGGCGAGTTGTCGCGCATCGCCTTGAGGTCCATGCCGGCGCAGAACGACCCCCCGGCGCCGGTCAGGATCGCGACCCGGATGGCGGGATCGGAGTCGACCTGATCCCACGCCTCGCGCATCGTCGCCATCATCTCCATCGACAGCGCGTTGCGGGCCTGTGGTCGGTTGAGCGTCACGATCAGCACGTGCCCGCGCTTCTCGACGAGGCAGTGGGGGGCGTCGGTGGTGGCGGCGGCGGTCATCGCGAGGCGTCCTGTTCGTCGGGCGGAGTCGTCCGCTGGTTTCGGGTAGACGGGCATGGGTGAAGCGCGCTTGCCCCAAACAGTAACACGTTCTAGTTTTGTAGCCATGGCCTTTACCATCGCTGACCTCATCGAGCACTCGGTCGACCTCAATCCCGAGCGCATCGCCCTCGAAACCGACGGCCGCGGTCACACCTATGCCGAGCTCGAGGCGCGCGCCAACGCGCTGGCCCACAGACTGCGCGAACTCGGCGTCCGCCCCGGCGACGCGGTGGGCCTGTACAGCAGAAACACCATCGAAGCCGTCGAGGCGATGGTGGCGATCTTCAAGGCGCGGGCCGTCATGGTCAACGTCAACTACCGGTACGTCGAGGGCGAACTGGAACACATCTTCACCGACTCCGGGATGAAGGTGCTCATCCACGAGCGCCGGTACCGCGACAAGGTGCTGAACGTGTTGCAGAACGCGCCGCTCATCGAGCACCGGATCGTCATCGAGGACGGCACCGGGGAGACCGCACTCGAGGCGGGTGAGAGCCGCTTCGAGGACGACATCGCCGCCTCGTCCACCGAACGCGACTTCGAGCCGCGCAGCGAGGACGACCTGTACATGCTCTACACCGGCGGCACCACGGGAAAACCCAAGGGCGTGGTGTGGCGGCAGGAGGACATCTGGCGCGTGCTCGGCGGCGGCATCGACTGGTACACCAGCGAACCGGTCACCGACGAATGGCAGTTGGCGCGCGCCGGTGCCGGTGAAGGGCAGCTCGTGCGCTTCCCCATCCCGCCGTTCATCCACGGCGGCTCACAGTGGGCGATCTTCCAGTCGCTGATGGGCGGCCAGAAGGCCGTGGTCTACCCGGAATTCGACGCCGCACACAGCTGGGAGATCGTCGAGAAGCACAAGGTGAACGTCGTGTTCATCACCGGCGACGCGATGGGCCGGCCGATGGTCGATGCCCTCGCCGAACGCGACTACGATCTGTCGAGCCTGGTCACCGTCGCCTCGTCGGCGGCGCTGTTCTCGCAGAATGTGAAAGAGGAGTTCCTGGACCGGATTCCGAACGCACTGCTGATCGATGCCATCGGGTCGTCGGAGACCGGATTCGGCGGGCTCGGCATCGTCGCCAAGGGAGCGCCCACCTCGGGCGGTCCGCGCGTCACCGCCGACAAACAACTGCACGTGCTCCGCGAGGACGGCACCGAGGTGACACCGGGCAGTGGCGAGGTGGGCATCCTCGCCCGCTCCGGCCACATCCCGCTGCGCTATCACAACGACCCGGAGAAGTCGGCGAATACTTTCAAAGAGTATGGCGGAGTGCGCTATTCGATTCCAGGTGACTTCGCGCGCGTCGAGGACGACGGCGCCATCACCATGCTCGGCCGCGGATCGGTGTCCATCAACACCGGCGGCGAGAAGGTGTTCCCGGAGGAGGTCGAGGCCGCGCTCAAGGCGCACCCGGATGTGTTCGACACCGTCGTGGTGGGCGTGT
>NZ_BAED01000042.1 GCF_000241345.1 Gordonia amarae NBRC 15530 | reverse complement strand
CGCATCGTCTGATCGGGCGTGTTCCGGCAGTCGCGCGATATCGCCCAACCTGTGATCTGGAGCACAAATATATTCGGGCAGCTTGGTTCTTACTCGTTGGTAATGTAGCGTTCAGGTTGCGGTCGGGTTCGGATATGGATGCTTTTCGCGGGGTAGGCAACCACATCCGAACCCGGCTATTTTCGTGTTGCCACTTCTCTGGCGGCCGTCGTCGGCGTGGGGCGCCGATTTCGTGACGCGCACGCCCTCTGGCAGAATGAACCGTCGGTTCGTCGGACCCGGCCACGGCCGGCCGACGGTCACACCGAAAACAGATCGCAAAACCGGGCTCACCACTCCGGGTGAGTCGCCGAATTGCGCAGTGACCAGCAAGGAAGACACATGGCTGTCAAAATCAAGCTCACCCGTCTCGGTAAGATCCGCAACCCGCAGTACCGCATCGTCGTCGCCGATGCGCGTACCCGTCGCGACGGTCGCGTCATCGAGACCATCGGCAAGTACCACCCCAAGGAAGAGCCCAGCCTGATCGAGGTCGACTCCGAGCGCGCCCAGTACTGGCTCGGCGTCGGTGCTCAGCCCACCGATCCGGTTCTGACCATCCTCAAGGTCACCGGTGACTGGCAGAAGTTCAAGGGCCTGCCGGGTGCCGAGGGCACCCTGAAGGTCGCCGAGCCCAGGCCGTCCAAGCTCGACCTGTTCAACGCCGCGCTGGCCGCTGCCGACAGCGAGCCCGTCGCCGCGGCCACCACCCCGAAGAAGAAGGCCGCCAAGAAGGACGACGAGGCCGCTCCGGAGGCCGCCGAGGCTGACGCGTGAGCGCAGTCGTCGCGGACGCCGTCGAACACCTCGTTCGCGGCATCGTCGCCAACCCCGATGACGTGCGCGTCGACCTGGTGACCGGCCGTCGTGGCCGTCTGGTCGAGGTGCACGTCAACCCCGAGGATCTCGGCAAGGTCATCGGCCGTAACGGCCGCACCGCGACCGCGCTGCGGACCCTCGTCGCCGGAATCGGCGGCCGCGGAATCCGTGTCGACATCGTCGACACCGACCGCTGACCGCGGGTAAAGGCGGCTCCGCGCAGATGGACCTGGTGATCGGGCGTGTGGTCAAGGCCCACGGCATCCGTGGTGAGGTCGTGGTCGACGTACGCACCGACGACCCCGACACCCGGTTCGCGTGTGGAGCGATCCTGCGCGGCCAGGCGCCGCGCGGGGGTGGCGAACGTCGCTTCACAGTCACAGCCGCCCGGAACCATTCCGGGCGGCTGTTGCTGTCCCTCAAAGAGGTCGGCGACAGGACCGCGGCCGACGCACTGCGCGGCACGCTGTTCGTCATCGACGCCGCCGACGTCGACTCGGGTGACGACCCGGACGAGTTCTACGACCATGAACTCGAAGGTCTGCCGGTCACGACCGTCGACGGTGACCCCGTGGGCGTGGTGTCGTCGGTGCTGCACCTGCCGGCCAACGACATTCTCGCGGTGACCGCTGAGGACGGTCGCGAACTGCTCGTGCCGTTCGTGCGCGACATCGTGCCGGAGGTGACGCGGGACGGTGGTGTGGTGATCGACCCGCCCGACGGACTGTTCGACCAGTGACCGACCCGGACACCACGCGGCCGTCGATGCGCCTGGACATTGTCTCGATCTTCCCCGACTACCTCACTCCGTTGCGGGTGGCGTTGCTCGGCAAAGCGGTTGACCGGGGCCAGGTCACCGTCGATGTCCACGATCTGCGGGACTGGACGCACGACGTGCACCGCAGCGTCGACGACTCGCCGTACGGCGGCGGACCCGGCATGGTGATGAAACCCGAGGTGTGGGGAGCCTGCCTCGATGAGGTCTGCCCGGACGAGGCGCTGCTGGTGGTGCCAACGCCCGCCGGTGTGCCGTTCACCCAGGCGACCGCGGCCCGCTGGGCCGGTGAATCCCACCTCGTGTTCGCCTGCGGGCGCTACGAGGGCATCGACCAGAGGGTTTTCGACGACGCCGCCCGGCGGGTGCGGGTCGAGGAGGTGTCGATCGGTGATTTCGTCCTCATCGGAGGCGAGGTCGCGGTGCTCGCGATGATCGAGGCGACGGTCCGGCTCATTCCCGGAGTCCTGGGCAATCCGCGCTCCCACCAAGAGGATTCGTTCTCCGACGGACTTCTGGAGGGGCCGAGCTACACCCGGCCCGAGGTGTGGCGCGACCTGGCGGTCCCGCCGGTACTGCTGTCGGGTGATCACGCCAAGATCGCCGCATGGCGCCACGAACAGTCCCTCGAACGCACCCGCGAACGCCGGCCGGACCTTCTGGACGGATACGCCTCCGGCACCACCTGACGACACGCTTGTGGATGAATCTGTCGACCGGCCAGAGCACCGGGGCTACGATCGACCACACGCGAGGTGGCATCGGCCCTGGTGACCGATGCACGCCGCCTCGGTCCGGACAGTGTGAGAGGACAACGCGTGGAACCGCAACAGCACGCCACAGCGTCCGGCGAGGCACCACAATCACCGAGCGGAGCACCGGGCGCGGCCACCCCGTCCGGACAGCGCCCCGATGTCTGGGCGAGAATGCACGCCGAACTGGAACGGCAGCACGCCGAACTCGACCGGATCCGGGCAGTCCTGGCCGGACTCACCGCCGAGGCCGCCACCTCCGAGGGCGATGTGTCGGTGACGGTCAACGCCAGAGGGCTGCTGGTCGGCCTGACCATCGACCCCGCGGCGCTCCGCGACCGGGACGCCGCCGGGCTCGCGGAGGCGATCACCTCACTCGTGGCCGCCGCCGACGAAAAGCTGCGCGCCACACGCGATCAGGTGTCGATGTCGATCGTCGACGCCGACCCGGTCAACACGCCCGACTACGACGACATCGTGGATGTGATGAGCGGGTGACAGGCAGGATGCACGTCGATCTCGACGATCTCGACGACCTCGTCCGTACCCTGAACGCCCTCGCCGGCGAGCTCCCCGCGCTCACCACCGAGCTGCGGACCACGCTCGCCGCGGCGGGCGTCGCCTTCGGTGTGGACCCGGTCGCCGACGTGATCCGGCCGAGGTTCGGCGAGTCCGCGCGCCTGGCCCTCGACGCGCTCGGCGCCGTCGACACCCTGATGCGTGAGCACATCGCAGCGCTGGACGCCGCCGGAACGCGGCTGCGTACGGCCGACTCGAGCGCCGCACCGGTGTTCGGGGCCCGGGGTGACAAAGGGCTGGTGCTGTGACCTCACCCCGCGATGTCGTCGACGCGCTCGCGCAGGCGTCGGATCCGACCGCCGACGTGGCCGCGCTGAGGGCGTGCGCACGCAGGTTGGAGGCGATCGCCACCCAGACCGAGGCCGTGGGCAGGGCGTTCACCACCGCGCACACCAGGGCGGGACTGGGCGCGGGCGGCCTGCGTGAGGGCACCGACCACGCGGCCCACGCGATCGCCGGGGCACGCGGCAGTGCCGTCGCCGATGTGGTGGCCCGGCTCGGGGCACTCGCGGCGACCCTGGACGGCTATGCCGACGAGGTTGTCGGGACCCGCGATCGGTTGTCACTGGCCTCGGCCATCGCCGAACGCGATCTGCTGCGCGCCGAGATCGCCTCCCTGGTGGGGCATCCGACGGCGCTGGTGGCGGCCTCCGGTGCCGCGACCTCGGTGTTCGGGACGATCGGCGACGCCGCGGTCGAGCGGGCGGCACAGCTCGATCCCGGTCACACCGACAGGGCCTCGTCAGACCCGCAACCCGACGATCAGTCCGCCGGTTCACACAGCCCGACCTCGGGCGCGTACACCCCGATGGCCTCGGGCCCGGCGTTTCCCGGGATGGTCGCCGCCGCACCGGTGGCCGCCGCGGCGATGGCTGGTGCGGCGATGGCGGGTGCGTTCGGGGGTCACCCCGACCCGCCGCCGGACGTCGACGGGACTCGTCTGGCCGAACGCGCGCGGGAACTGCACGCATCGTTGCCGCAGGACCTGACACAGTGGGTGCGGATGTCGGTCGGTGTGGGCTGCACGGCGGCGCGGGAACTGATCGAGGTGGTGGGCACCAGTGACCCCGTCGCCTACCTGCGGACCGGCGTCACGATCGGGGCCGCAGAACATCTGGCCGGATCGCCGCGCGGGTCGGAGTTCGCGATCGCCGAACACCTCGAGGCTGTAGGGGCCCGGCCCCTCGCCGTGGCCTCTGCCCATCCCGTGCCCGCCCACGTAACCGCTCATTTCGAGGACCTCGGGATCCGGGTGATCGCACCGTCGGCCGCCACACCCGGACCCGTCGGCACAGACCCCGACGAACTCGACGACTGACGGTCCACCGGCGATTTCGTCTCAGCAGGTGGTATCTGGCACAATATTCAGGTTGCCCGCGCACGGATGCGCCAGACCGGAATGCCGGTCGGTGCCGACACGGGTACCAACGACTCGGAGCACGAACCGGTCGAACCTGCGGCCCGGCGCCCACGCGCCGGACGGCAGGCCGCCAGGTTCCTCTGTTCGCCGTTACATTCCAGAATGGACTATCCCGATGAATACCCTCGACTTCCTCGACAAGCAGTCACTCCGTGACGACATCCCCGAATTCGCACCCGGCGACACCCTCGACGTTCACGTCAAGGTCATCGAAGGTGCCAAGGAGCGGATCCAGGTCTTCAAGGGCGTCGTGATCCGTCGCCAGGGTGGCGGCATCCGCGAGACCTTCACCGTCCGCAAGGTGTCGTTCGGTGTCGGCGTGGAGCGCACCTTCCCCGTGCACAGCCCCAACATCGCCAAGGTCGACGTGCTGACCCGCGGTGACGTCCGTCGCGCCAAGCTGTACTACCTGCGTGACCTGCGCGGCAAGGCTGCCAAGATCAAGGAAAAGCGCTGAGCTGAGCCGGATTCTTCCGGTCTTCAGGCCCCGGCCGCACATTGTGCGGCCGGGGCCTTCGCATATGCACCGCCCCTCGCGGGGCGGGACGGGGGCCGCCGGGTGCGTCGGAAGCAGGTGCGGCCGCCGGCACGTCTACTCTGGCTGGGTGGCCGATACACAGGACCAGGGGACCGGCGCCGACGCCGGAGAGCATCGAGACGAACCAGATCGCGTGGACACGCCGTCGGAGGGCGCGACACCGGAGCCGGACGACACGACGTCCCCGGAGACGGGTGCGCGGCCGTGGCGGCTCAAGTCCACCGACGAGCAGGAACAGAAGAAGTCGTCGATGCTGCGCGAGATCGTCATCATCGTTGGCTGCGTGCTGCTGGTGACCTGGGTGTTGCAGACCTTCATCGGCCGGCAGTACGTCATCCCGTCGGAATCGATGGAGTCGACGCTGCACGGGTGCCAGGGGTGCACCAACGACCGGATCGTCATCGACAAGCTGGCCTACCGGTTCGGCGACCCCGAACCCGGCGACGTGGTGGTCTTCAAGGCACCCACCGAGTCGTGGGATGGCAGCTGGCAGTCGCCGAGGTCGTCGAACCCGGCGATCAAGGCGGTCCAGGACGGGCTGTCGTGGTTCGGCTTCGCCCCGCCGGACGAGAACAACCTGGTCAAGCGCGTCATCGCGACCGGTGGACAGACGGTGGCGTGCAAGAACGCCGACGGCAAGGGCGTGACGGTCGACGGAAAGCCCCTGCACGAGCCGTACATCGACAAGCAACTGCAGATCGACAGCGTCGCCGGGATGGGGGCGTCGGACTTCACGAACGAGGACAGTACCCCCAACAGCTGCTACGGCGCGGACTTCGGGCCGATCAAGGTGCCCGCCGGCAACGTGTGGGTGATGGGCGACAATCGCCTGAACTCGGCCGACTCGCGCTACCACATCTCCGACGAACTGCAGGGCACGGTGCCGGTGAGCAATATCCGCGGCAAGGTGCGCTTCATCATCTATCCGTTCTCCCGGATCGGTGGTGTCGACGCGGTCAACCCGCAGAAGTAGGACACCGCTCGTGCCGACGGGGAACAGGTGGCCGCCGCGCAGGCCCGTCCGCAGGGCGGCGAACCTGCGGACGTACGAATTTGCCCTGCACACCAGCGGACTCGGCCCCGTCGCCGGTGTCGACGAGGCCGGGCGCGGCGCCTGCGCGGGACCGCTGGTGGTGGCCGCGTGCATCCTCAAACCCGCCCAGGCCACCTCGCTGGCCGACCTCGATGACTCCAAGAAGCTCCCCGAGCCGACGCGTGAGCGGCTCTACCGGGCGGTCACCCGCAACGCGCTCGCCTGGCACGCGGTGATCATCGATGCCGCGGAGGTCGACAGGATCGGCATCCACGTGGCCAACATCGAGGGCATGCGGCGGGCGATCGCGGGTCTGCACACCCCGCCCGGCTATGTGTTGTCCGACGGTTTCGGGGTTCCGGGCCTGACGATGCCGAGCCTGCCCGTCATCGGCGGTGACGGTGCGGCCGCCTGTATCGCCGCGGCGAGCGTGATCGCCAAGGTGACCCGCGACCGCATCATGGTGGGCCTCGACCGCACGCTTCCGGGCTACGACTTCGCCGTCCACAAGGGATACAGCACGGCCCACCATATGAGCCGCATCGACGACCTCGGACCCTCGCACGAGCACCGCATGTCCTACCGGAATGTGGCCTCGCGCGCACGCGGGAGACCGCTCATTCCCACGGCGCCGGATCGCGATACGCTTACAGGATGAGCGCGGAGGATCTCGAGAAGTACGAAACCGAGATGGAACTCTCCCTGTACCGCGAGTACAAGGACATCGTCGGCCAGTTCACATACGTGGTCGAGACCGAACGGCGCTTCTACCTGGCCAACGCTGTCGAGCTGGCGCCCCGCAACACCGACGGCGAGGTGTACTTCGAGCTGCGGATGAGCGACGCCTGGGTGTGGGACATGTACCGGCCGGCGCGGTTCGTCAAGCAGGTCCGGGTGATCACGTTCAAGGACGTCAACATCGAGGAACTGGAGAAGCCCGAACTGCGGCTTCCCGACACACCTTGAACTGATCTGTGAACGTTTCCCCAGCTGAATCTGGGGAGTCCTGTCGAGCTGTCCACAGATGTCGCGATCCGGTAGTCTTCGCACGTCCGGGTGGGCTGATCCGGCGTGATGCTTGTCGCCATGAGCGAACAGGGATCAGGCGGGCCGCGCGAGAACCGGCGGGCGACGATCGGCAGGTTGGGCGAGGACATCGCCACCGATTACGTCACCGACGCGGGATGGACAGTCCTGGAACGTAACTGGCGCTGCCGGTACGGAGAACTCGATATCATCGCCGTCGACGGCACGGTGCTCGTGGTGGTGGAGGTCAAGACCAGGGCCAGTCGCATGTACGGCGACCCGGCCGAGGCGGTCACCCCTGACAAACTGGCCCGCATGCGCCGCGCCACCCAGGTGTGGCTGGCCGGGCAGGACACCTGGTTCTCGACGATCCGGTTCGATGTCATCGCCATCCAGCTCGATCCGACAGCCCCCGATGATGCGACCCGGGCGGGTCTGCGGCACCACACCGGGGTATTCGTATGACCCCGCGGGTCCGAGCGCTCGGCACCGTACACACGGTGGGGCTGAACGCGTTCGAGGCCAAGGGTCTGGAGGTGCAGGCGTCGGTGGGTGCGGGATTGCCGGCGTTCGCGGTGAGCGGCGGCGTCGACGGCTCGGTGCGGGAGGCCCGCGACCGCATCCGATCGGCGATCGCCAACTCCGGCTTCAAGTTTCCCGAGGGCAGGCTCACCGTTCTGCTGTCGCCGGCCGAGATCCCCAAGTCCGGGTCCGGATTCGACCTGGCCATGGCGATCGCGATCCTGGTGTCCACCGGCGAGGCGGCGCCGCACCGGCTGCCGCGCACGATCATCATGGGTGAGCTGGCACTGGACGGCCGGGTGCGTCCGGTCCGGGGCATTCTGCCGGCCCTGATCTGGGCGGCCGAGCACGGCTTCGAGCAGGCTGTGGTGCCCCACGGCAACGTCGACGAGGCCCTGCTGGTCACCGAGCTGGAGATCGGCGGCGTGGATTCGCTGGCGCAGGTGGTGAGCTGGCTGGCCGGTGAATGTGTGCTCGACGCGGTGCCGAGGCAGCCGGAGGAGGAGCCGGCCGGGCCCGGCGGGCACCGCGACGACTGGGCCGATGTCGTCGGGCAGGGCGAGGCCCGGCACGCGCTGGAGATCGCCGCGGCCGGCGCGCACCACGTGTTGATGACCGGGCCCCCGGGAATCGGAAAGACGATGCTGGCCAAGAGGATTCCGGGCATCCTGCCGCCACTGCGCCGGGAGGAGTCGCTGGAGGTCACGGCAATCCACTCCATCGCCGGGGTGCTCTCGCCCGGGCAGCCACTGGTGGTCGATCCGCCGTTCGTCGCCCCACATCACAGCACCTCGGCCACCGGATTGCTGGGTGGTGGAACGGGTTTCGCGCGTCCGGGCGCGGCGTCGCTGGCCCATCGCGGGGTGCTGTTCCTCGATGAATGCGCGGAAATGCCTCCGACGGTGCTCGATTCGCTGCGCCAACCCCTCGAGGAGGGCGAGGTGAACGTGCAACGGCGCGACGGCATCGCCCGCTATCCCGCGCGGTTCCAGCTCGTCCTGGCGGCGAACCCATGCCCGTGCGCCCCCGCTCACGACGTGGATTGCGTGTGCAGTTCCGTGGTGCGGCGGCGGTATCTGGGAAAGCTGTCCGGGCCGCTGATGGATCGCGTCGATATCCGGGTGCGGATGGACCCACCGGGATCGGCGGCGCTGATGACCTCGGAGGAGGAGACGAGTGCGCAGGTGCGTGCCCGGGTGGTGGCCGCGCGGTCGGCGGCGGTGGACCGCTGGCGCGAGTTCGGCTGGCTCACCAATTCGGAGGTGCCAGGTTCGATTCTGCGGCAACGGTTCCGGCTCAGCGCCGAGGCCATGCGGCCGGTCGAGCTGTTCCTGCGCGACGGCCGGGTCACCGCCCGCGGTGCCGACCGGGCGTTACGGCTGGCGTGGACGATGTGCGACCTGCGCGGCGCCGACAAGCCGACGGAAGACGATGTGGCCCAAGCACTGCTGTACCGGGACAGGGGGAGTTACTGATGAACAGACCCGACGACGAACTACGGGCCTGGGCCTACCTGGCCCGGGTGGCCGAACCGCCCTGTACGGCGGTGGCGGCGCTGGTGACCGAACTCGGGGCGACAGCTGCGGCCGATGCCATCCGGGACCGATTGGTCCCGAACGGATTCGAGGAGGCATTGACCGCCACCGAGGCCAGGGCGGGAGCGGACTGCGCCGCACAGGATCTGGAGGCCGCGGCGCGTGTCGGAGCCAGGCTCGTGCTGCCCGATGACGAGGAATGGCCCGGCTGGCAGCTGCTGGCGCTCGCGCGCGCCGGGACCGGGCCGCGTGAGGGAGAGCCGCTGGCGCTGTGGGTGCGTGGGCCGCACCGGCTCGACGAGGTCGCGGCCCAGTCGGTCGCCGTGGTCGGGGCGCGTGCCGCCTCCTCCTACGGGGAGAGCGTCGCCGCCCGGTTGTCGGGGGAACTGAGTGATCGTGGCTGGTCGGTGACCTCCGGCGGGGCGTTCGGCATCGACGGGGCCGCACACCGGGCGGTGCTGCTTGCCGGTGGCCGCACCACGGCGGTGCTGGCCTGCGGGATCGACCGCACGTATCCGACCGCGCATGCGCGGTTGCTGACCGAGGTCGCCGAGCGGGGGCTGCTGGTGAGCGAGTATCCGCCGGGCACCACCGCGGCCAAACACCGGTTCATCACACGCAACCGGCTCGTCGCGGCGTTGTCGGAGGCGATTGTGGTGGTGGAGGCCGGTAAACGGTCGGGGGCCGCCAATACCGCGGCCTGGGCCCGCAGACTCGGCCGGCCCGTCGGTGCGTTTCCCGGACCGGTCACCTCGGCGACGTCGGTGGGCTGTCACCGGCTGATCGCCGACGAACTGGCCCAGCTGGTGTTCAACACCGACACCGTGGTGTCGATGGTCCGGCCGGATGGCGGGGGAGATCCCGGGCGGGGCTCCGAACGCGACACCGACACACTGTCGGAGGAGCAACACCGCGTGCATGACGCGATTCCCGGGCGGGGACTGGTGACCGTCGATGAGATCGCCTACGCGGCGGGACTCGGTGTGCCCGCGGTGCGTTCGGCGCTGGCGTCGATGGAGATCGCGGGCCTGGTGTGCGGGGACGGCGGCGGCTGGCGCCTCGCCCTCCGTTGAAGCGCCGTGGGAGCGGCGAGGATCAGCGGGCCGTCGACAGCGCGACGAACCGGTGCAGGGTCTCCGAATCCGGGGGGCCTGTGTTCTCGGCGGCCTGCAGGTAGCCCAGGCCCGAGTAGAGCAACAGTGATGCCCGGGCCTGGGCGTCATCGCCGTCGAAGCCGAGGTCGAGCATCGCCTGGTGGATAGCCTTGTGCAGGCGCCGATCGAGTTCGGCGATGGATGCGCACAGAGTCCTGTCGGAGTGTGACCACGACCGGACCGCGGCCTCGGCGCTCCAGCGGCGCGGTTCGCTGATGAAGTCGACCATGGCGTCGAGCCGTTCGGCCGCGGGGAGGTCACTCAGAGCCTGCACATGCTCGGCGGCTGCGCGCTGTTGTGCCTCGCAATGCTCGGCGAGCGCGCTCTTGAGCGCTGCGATATCGGCGAAATGCCAGTAGAAGCTGCCCTTGGTGACACCGAGTGTGTCGGTGAGCCGGGAGATCTTGAGGGCGGCGGGTCCCTCGGTGACGAGCAACCGCATCGATGCGGCGATCCAGTCGGAGACGCCGAGTCGTGCGCGTTTGGCCAGTGTTTGATCCGTCACCGTCTACCTCGTATTGCCGACCTGAACGTGAGAATGTGGAACTCGGAGCGTGGAACGTGCTCCGTTCTTCAATATCACAAACCTACCATTGCTGTTCGTAGTCTTTCGGTGTCGGCATCGTATTTAGGTGACCCTAAGCCGGGCGTAGGCTGGGCGGGAACCAAGGAGACTCATGGCAAAAAGACTCACCACTCTCGTCGTCACGCGCACCGAACGCCTCTCACCGCACTTCGTGCGGCTCTACCTCGGGGGTGACCGATTCGACGATTTCGCCCCGGCGGTGGGCGCCGACGGTGCCCAGGCCACCGACATGTACGTCAAGTTGATCTTCGGGGTGCCCGGCGTCAGCTATCCCGAACCGTTCGACATCGAGGCGATCCGCGGATCGTTCCCACCGGAGCAGCATCCGGTGCTGCGCACCTACACGATCCGCTCGATCGACCCCGTCGCCAGGGAACTGGCCATCGACTTCGTGGTCCACGGCGACGAGGGCATTGCCGGGGCCTGGGCGGCCAGGGCGAGGCCGGGGGAGACCGTCCGGTTCCTCGGACCCGGAAGCGGGTACCGGCCCCGCGCCGATGCCCCGTGGCACCTGCTGGCCTGCGACGAGTCCGGGCTTCCCGCCGTCGCCGCCGCCCTGGAAGCGCTGCCCGCGGACGCGACGGCGCAGGTGTTCATCGAGGTCGCCTCCGAAGCCGACGAACTCGACCTCGTCGCGCCGCCCGGTGCGACGATCACCTGGCTGCACCGGGGTGCCGGCGCGGGCGACGTAGGCGACGAACTGGCCGGAGCCAACGCACCGCTCGTCGCGGCGGTCAAGGCGGCGCCCTGGCTTGAGGGTGAGCCGCATGTCTTCATCCACGGCGAAGCGGGCGCCGTCATGCAGAACCTGCGTGGCTACATCCGCAAGGAGCGCGGGGTGAGTGCGGCCAACGCCTCGATCTCGGGGTACTGGCGCCGCGGACGCACCGAGGAAGGGTTCCGCGAATGGAAGGCCACCCAGCGGGCGGCCGATGACACGGGGAGTGAGAAGTCCGCCGCTGCGGAGGCGGCAGCGGCGGCCCGGAGCGCCGTCGACAAGGCCAAGGACGTGCTCGGCAGGTTGCGCAACTGACCGCCCGGTCACCGCGCGTGGCGGGTTGCATCCGGCGGCGATGCCCCGTCTGATGGTCATGTGACTGCTGGTGACGGTGCGACGGACATCGTGGGCGGCTTCGCCGAGTATCTGCGGCTGGAAGCGGGCCTGAGTGAGCACACGATCCGGGCCTACACCGGCGACGCCCGGTCGATCGTGACCTACGCCGGGGTGCGCGGAATCGAGTTTGCCGACCTCGACCTGCCGGTCCTGCGTGGCTGGCTGGCCGACCGGACCCGGGCGGGGGCGGCTCGCACCAGCATCGCGCGGCAGGTGTCATCGGCGAAGAAGCTGTGCGCGTGGGCCACCCGCGAAGGTCTGCTCCGGGTGGATCCGGCCCCGCGGCTGCGGGCACCGAAGGCGCATCGCACCCTGCCCGACGTTCTCGACGCGGACCAGGCCGCCCGGGCGATCGAGGCCGCCGGTACACCGGCCGTGCCCACCGCCGCCGGACCCGGGAACGGGGATTCCGGGAGGCCGACGTCCGTCGACCGGGACGCGATCGCGTTGCGTGACCGGCTGATCGTCGAACTGCTGTACTCCACCGGTATCCGGGTCGGGGAGCTATGCGGACTCGACATCGCCGACGTCGACGCGGGGCGGCGGGTGCTGCGCGTCCTCGGCAAGGGCAACAAGGAACGGATGGTCCCGTACGGGACACCCGCGGCACAGGCCCTCGACAACTGGCTGACGCGGGGACGGCCGGAACTGGTCTCCGAGCAGTCCGCCCGGCCGGAGTCCGCCGGTGCCCTGCTGCTCGGTGCCAAAGGCGGACGGCTCAACCAGCGGATCGCCCGGTCGGTGGTGCACCGGGCGGCGGACGAGTCAGGTGGGCCGGCGATGGGGCCGCACGGGCTGCGGCACAGCGCCGCCACCCATCTGCTCGAAGGCGGTGCGGATCTGCGGATCGTGCAGGAACTCCTCGGGCACGCCTCGCTCGCGACCACCCAGATGTACACCCATGTGAGCGTCGAGAGGTTGCGTGCCGTGCACCGTCAGGCTCATCCGCGTGCCTGACCGGTACCCGACGGTCACAGCGGTTTGAGCCGGACCCGGACAGCGCCGAGCAGTCCGAGCGGATCGAGGTAGTCGGCCGAGTGCCCGGCGCCGCGCCGTGCGCCCCAATGCAGGCAGGTCATGCCCGGGCACGATTCGTGTCCGGCCTCCAGCGTCCCGACCGTCTGGCCGCGTGCGACGTGATCGCCGCGCCGCACGGTGGGAGTGACCGGTTCGTAGGTGGTGATGATGCCGTCGGGGTGCAGGATCGACACCACGGGCCTGCCCGCCACCTCGCCGGCGTGCCGGACGGTCCCGGCGGCCGAGGCCACCACCGCGGTACCCGCCGGCCCGCTCAGGTCGACGCCCCGATGGCCCTGTGACCACCGGTGCTCGCCCACCTCGAACGCCGTCACCACGGTGGGGACGGGTGGCAGCGGCGGGCGATGGGCCGATGCCGGAGACCCGTCCGGAGGCGCCGCGCCGACGACCCAGGCGCCGGACAGGGTGAGGGCGGCAACAGCGAGCCCCACCAGGGTCAGGGCCAGCACGCGGATCGGGAACGGGCGAAGCGGGGTGGGGCGATCGGCGGAGGTCATGGGAATCGGACGCCACCCGGGGCCGATCGGTTCCCTTCCGCAGCGAAGATTCCCCGAAAGTCACCCGATCGGCGGACCGGCACCCGGCCTGGGGATAACGCTTTTGGTTCTCGCAGGTAACCGGCGTAGAGTCGGTGCCGCATCTCGCCGCCCGTCGGTGGGGTGACTTCGCGCGTCCGCACGTCGCCCGGTCTTCCCGGGCAGCCGTATCGCGTGGCGGTCCCCGTATTCGTGCGGGGTCCACGCGATCGCGGACGCCAGGGCCGGCACCACCCGGGGCCGGTATCAACTGCAACACAAAGGAAGTGACGACATGGCTGTCGTGACAATGAAGCAGCTGCTGGACAGCGGCGCACACTTCGGGCACCAGACCCGCCGGTGGAACCCCAAGATGAAGCGGTTCATCTTCACCGACCGCAACGGCATCTACATCATCGACCTGCAGCAGACGCTGACCTTCATCGACAAGGCGTACGAGTTCGTCAAGGAGACCGTCGCCCACGGCGGCACCATCCTGTTCGTCGGCACCAAGAAGCAGGCGCAGGAATCCATCGCCGCCGAGGCCACCCGCGTCGGCATGCCGTACGTCAACCAGCGCTGGCTCGGTGGCATGCTCACCAACTTCTCGACCGTCCACAAGCGCCTGCAGCGCATGAAGGAACTCGAGGCCATGGAGCAGACCGGTGGCTTCGAGGGTCGCACCAAGAAGGAAATCCTCATGCTCACGCGTGAGAAGAACAAGCTTGAGCGCACGCTCGGCGGCATCCGCGATATGGCCAAGGTGCCCTCGGCGATCTGGGTCGTCGACACCAACAAGGAGCACATCGCCGTCGGTGAGGCCCGCAAGCTCAACATCCCGGTGATCGCCATCCTCGACACCAACTGCGACCCCGACCTCGTCGATTACCCGATCCCGGGCAACGACGACGCCATCCGCAGCGCCGCCCTGCTGACCCGCGTGGTCGCCTCGGCCGTCGCCGAGGGTGTGCAGGCACGTGCCGGCCAGGCCGCGGGCGATGCCAAGCCGGACGCCGCCGCGGGCGAGCCGCTCGCCGAGTGGGAGCAGGAGCTGCTGAACCAGACCACCGCCCCCGCCGAGGGCGACGCCGCCCCCGCAGCTCAGTAAATCCGGTTGCCAGTAGATCTGGCCCGCCAAATAATTCTGGAGTGGCAGTGAGATCCGGTCCGGCGCTGACCGGACCGGATTTTTCCACCACCGACGTATTGATCCCAAAGGAGGCTCGCCAACGATGGCGAACTACACCGCGGCCGATGTGAAGCGACTTCGCGAGCTCACCGGCTCAGGCATGCTCGACTGCAAGAACGCCCTGGCCAACAACGACGGTGACTTCGACAAGGCTGTCGAGGAGCTGCGCATCAAGGGTGCCAAGGACGTCGGCAAGCGCGCCGAGCGGTCCACCGCAGAGGGCCTGGTCGCCGCCAAGGACGGCGTGATGATCGAGCTCAACTCGGAGACCGACTTCGTCGCCAAGAACGCCGAGTTCCAGGAACTCGCCGACAAGGTGCTCGACGCCGCCCTGGTCGCCAAGACCAGCGACGTGGAGGCCCTCAAGGCCGCCGCTCTCGGTGACGGCACCGTCAACGACACCGTGCAGGCGCTCGCCGCCAAGATCGGCGAGAAGCTCGAACTGCGTCGCGTCGTGTACTACGACGGCCCGGTCGCGGTCTACCTGCACAAGCGCGCTTCGGACCTGCCTCCGGGCGTGGGTGTGCTGGTGTCCTACACCGGCGAGGGTGACGCCGCCGCCGAGGCCGCGCGCAACGCCGCTCAGCAGGTTGCCGCGCTCAAGGCGAAGTACGCCACCCGCGAGCAGGTGCCCGCCGATGTCGTCGAGAACGAGCGCAGCATCGCCGAGAAGACCGCGAAGGAAGAGGGCAAGCCCGAGCAGGCCCTGCCGAAGATCGTCGAAGGCCGCGTCAACGGCTTCTTCAAGGACGTCGTCCTCACCGAGCAGGCGTACGTCAAGGATTCGAAGAAAACGGTCAAGAGTGTTCTCGACGAGGCCGGTGCCACCGTCGTGAACTTCACCCGCTTCGAGGTCGGCCAGAGCTAGATCTCCGGATCCCCGGCTCACCGATTCTGGCAACGGCCCCGTACTCATCCAAGCGATGGGTGCGGGGCCGTCGTGCAGATCCGGCACCTTTAAGATGATCTGCGGACCACACGAGTCCCCTTGATCACCGCCCAGTAGTCACCGGCCACAGACACGAGCAGAGGACGCAGATGACCGACAGCACCGACAGCGCGCACGCCGAACGTAAGGGCTTTTCCCGAGTCCTGCTCAAGCTCGGTGGTGAGATGTTCGGTGGCGGCGGTGTCGGGCTCGACCCTGATGTGGTGGCCACTGTCGCCGACCAGATCGCCGAGGTAGTGGCCACCGGCGCGCAGGTCGCCGTGGTGATCGGCGGCGGCAATTTCTTCCGCGGTGCCGAGTTGCAGCAACGCGGACTCGACCGTGCACGTTCGGACTACATGGGCATGCTCGGCACGGTCATGAACTGCCTGGCGCTACAGGACTTTCTGGAGAAGCGCGGCGTCACCACCCGCGTGCAGACCGCCATCACGATGGGGCAGGTCGCCGAACCCTACCTCCCGCTGCGTGCCGTGCGGCACCTGGAGAAGGGGCGCGTGGTGATCTTCGGCGCCGGCATGGGCATGCCGTACTTCTCCACCGACACCACCGCCGCCCAGCGTGCACTGGAGATCAAGGCCGAGGTGGTCCTCATGGCCAAGGCCGTCGACGGTGTGTACAGCGCCGACCCACGGGAGAACCCGGACGCCACTCTGTACCAGGAGATCACCCACCGAGAGGCCCTGGAGAAGGAACTCAAGGTGGCTGATGCGACCGCATTCAGCCTCTGCATGGACAATAAGATGCCGATGCTGGTGTTCAACCTGCTCGAAGAGGGCAACATTGCACGTGCCGTCGCGGGTGAACGGATCGGAACGCTCGTGAGCACCGACTGAGGTCTCACGGACCCACCACACCACACACGACCCGATCAGCACACCACAAGGAGAACCGGACAACATGATTGACGACGCTTTGCTCGACGCCGAGGAAAAGATGGAGAAGGCCGTCGGCGTCGCCAAGGACGACATGGGGTCCATCCGGACCGGACGGGCCAACCCGGCCATGTTCAACAAGGTGCACATCGAGTACTACGGCGCGCTCACCCCGATCACCCAGGTGGCGAGCATCAACACGCCGGAGGCGCGTCTGGTGGTCATCAAGCCCTATGAGGCGTCGAGCCTGCGGGACATCGAGACCGCAATCCGTAACTCCGACCTGGGCGTGAATCCCACCAACGACGGCAACGTGATCCGGGTGGCCATCCCGCAGCTCACCGAGGACCGCCGCAAGGACCTGGTCAAGCAGGCCAAGGGCAAGGGCGAGGACGCCAAGGTCGCGATCCGTAACGTTCGGCGCAAGGCCGTCGACGAGCTCAAGCGGATCCAGAAGGACGGCGAGGCAGGGGAGGACGAGGTGGTACGGGCCGAGAAGGAGCTCGACAAGACCACCGCGTCGTACGTCGCCCAGGTCGACGAGCTGGTCAAACACAAGGAAAACGAATTGCTCGAGGTGTGAGCGCGCCACACCTGATGAGTACAGAACCTCAGAAGACCTCGCGGGCCGGCCGTGACCTGCCGGCCGCGATCGGGATCGGCGTCTCGCTCGGCGCCGGAATCATCGCCGTCCTCGTGTTCGAACCGAGGATCTGGTACGCAGTCGTGTCGGTTGCGCTGGCGATCGCGACGTGGGAGATCTCCCAGCGCCTGCGCGACGGCGGGATCGGTATCGCGCTGTGGCCGCTGCTGATCGGCGGTCAGGCCATCATCTGGTCGGGCTGGCCGTGGGGGACCACCGGCATCCTGGTCGCGGCGGTCACCACGGTCCTGGTGTCGATGGTGTGGAAGCTGCTGGCGCAAGGGCTGAGCGCCGCACCCGAGGACTACCTGCGCGGATTGGCCGTCACGGTCCTGGTGATGGCGTGGCTGCCGGTGCTGGGCGCCTTCGGCGCGCTGATCGTCACCGAATCCGATGGCGCGGCCCGCGTGGCCACCCTGGTCGTCGTCGTGGTGTGCTCCGATGTGGGCGGCTACGCGGCCGGAGTGCTGTTCGGTAAACACCCGATGGCACCGGCGATCAGCCCGAAGAAATCGTGGGAGGGCTTGGTCGGGTCGCTGCTCGTCGGCACGATCGGCGCGGTGTGCTGTGCGCTGTTCTTGCTCGATGCGCACTGGTGGGTCGGCGCGATTCTCGGTCCGGTCCTGGTGATCTGCGCCACCCTCGGTGACCTTGTCGAGTCACAGGTCAAACGTGACCTCGGGATCAAGGACATGGGGACGCTGCTGCCCGGTCACGGCGGCATCATGGACCGCCTGGACTCGCTGCTGCCGTCTGCGTTCGTGGTGTGGGGTGTGCTGACCGCCTTGCTGTGACCGGGCCGCTGTGACCGGACTGTGTCTCACAGACCGCGCACGGTGGATACCCGGCCGCCGTCGGGAGCTCAACTGTCAGCGGTTTGCCTTGGAGGCTTTCGTCAGGGCGCGATTGAGCTGGAACATGCGCAGGCCGCCGATAAGGGCGGTGACCAGTGCTCCGGCGATCGCGGCGATGAGCAGGCTGACGCCGACGGGCAGGTTGACCTCCCAGAACAGCAGCCAGATCTTCTGCGAGCTGAGGTTCTGCACGATGAAGACCAGCAGGAGGATCGCGAGGATCGAGCCGATGATCATTCCCGCCCATGCGGCACTGGTCCGGGTGTGCCGGACTTCGCCGGCGATGGACTTGCCGCTGCGGCGT
>NZ_BAED01000043.1 GCF_000241345.1 Gordonia amarae NBRC 15530 | reverse complement strand
TACCAACTACTGACCTTACCGGGATTTACTGTACCGGTGCGCTTTTCACCGGTACTGCTGCGTTCGGAGATGCGATACCGTGACCGGCAACCGTTTCCGCGATCAGCGAGAGCGATTGGCTCGGAAGCAGCCCATCCCGGCGCCCACGCCGGCACCCTGACGCATCGACAGGTCAATCGCCGCCTTCATCACCAGCTTCTCCAGTGCGCTCTCGACCTCGGCCTTCCAGCCCAGACCCTCGTCGAGCTCTAGTCGCAGCCGCGGGAACCGCGGATGTGACGCGATGACGTCAAATCCGTTGTCCTTCAAGAAACTTGCATCGATGATGCATTCGGGGCAGTAGTCGCCGTCGCCCGGCAGCGCGGGATCATTCCGGTGCATCCGTGGATCAGGTTGCGGGACGGGGGTATCCAGGATCTCCCTGGCCACCTCGGCGATCGTCTCGTCGGTCCATTCGGTGATGTCGGAGGGAATGATCGTCGTCGACGCCGGTCGGCGGCCGAGATGCGACGATCCCCGCGGCGGACCGGCCAGATCCGCCGCGAAGGCGGCGGGGTCGTCGTCGGAGCCGATGATGCCGAACGCCTCGATCGCCCGCACACCACGCCTGATCAGATCGGTGATCACCGCATCCAGCAGGCCCGGTGCGCTGTCCTCGAATCCCGGTTCGGTACGGATCGCGGTGAGCAGGACGGCGTCGGCGCTCACCGGGGAGGTGGGGAAGTAGTGTGAGCGCGGCACACGTCCGGGCGGGGCGTAGAAGGCGGTGCCCACGACGTGACCGGTGGTCGATTCGATGGCCAGTTGCCCGCACGTACCCCATTCCAGGAGCAGGCCCGAGATCCACGCCTCCTTGTCGAACTCACTGCGGAATCCGTCGATCGGGCCGGTGTCGAAGAGCTGGTCGAACGCCAGCGCGTCGAAGGCCACCGAGGAGTCGGTGCCGATCTCGATGTCGAGTTCGAGGACGATCTGCGAGGTGTCAGAAACGTCGGGGCCGGCGGGTGTGACGGGCTCGACCTCCCAGAAAATGCACTGCCGAGCATGCTTGGGCAGGCGTTCGAACGCCTCGAGGTCCAGACTCGACACCGTCACTGCCATCGAACGGCGCCTTTGCCCGGGAAACCTTGCCGGATACGACGAATCCTGGTGAGTCCCACCATCTTTGGCTTCACCATCGGTCCGCCTCTACCCTTCTTCGTCACAGTGACGTTTCTAGCCGTGACTCCTGCACGCTGATTGTCGATCGTCAGACAGTCACCGATGACCTCCATTGTCGCCGCGGCACCACCCCGGCGCATCTCGGGAATCCAGGCAGCGACACACGGCGTCATCCCTGATCGATCACACCCATGATCCTCTCGAGGTCGTCCACCGAACCGAACTCGACGACGATCCGGCCCTTCTTCTTGCCCAGGCTGACCGTCACGCGGGTGTCGAGCCGGTCGGACAGCCGCTCGGCGAGATCCTGCAGACCTGGCATCTGCATCGGTTTGCGGCGTGCGGTCGGCGGGGCGGGGGTGCCGTCCCGGTTGGCGAGCATGACCGCTTCTTCGGTGGCCCGCACCGACAGTCCCTCGGCGACGATACGCGCCGCGAGCGCCTCCTGGGCGTCGGCGCCGGCCTCCAGCGACAGCAGCGCACGTGCGTGACCGGCCGACAACACACCTGCCGCCACCCGACGCTGCACGGGAATGGGCAGCTTCAGGAGCCGGATCATGTTGGTGATCACCGGCCGCGAGCGGCCGATCCGGCGGGCCAGTTCCTCGTGCGTCACCTCGAACTCCTCGAGGAGCTGCTGGTACGCGGCAGCTTCCTCAAGGGGATTGAGCTGGGCGCGGTGGATGTTCTCCAGCAGCGCATCACGCAGCATGTCGCCGTCGGCGGTTTCGCGGACGATCGCCGGGATCAGTTCGAGACCCGCGACCTTACTCGCCCGCCACCGGCGCTCACCCATCACCAGCTGGAACTTGACGCCTTCGGCGGTCGGTTCGGAGAGCTTGCGCACCACGATCGGCTGCATGAGCCCGAACTCCCTGATGGAGTGCACCAGCTCGGCCATCGCGTCCTCGTCGAACACCGACCGCGGCTGATGGGGATTGGGCTGGATCTCCGACGGGCGGAGTTCACGATAGGTGGCGGCGAAGTCGTCGGCCGGTGCCGTGGCCGCACTGTCTTCCGCGGTGTCCGGGTCGGCCGGATGTTCGCCCTTCTTGTCGTGCTTGTCCTTGCCCTTATCGGCCTTTCCCTTGCCGCCGTCACCCTTGCCGCCGTCACCCTTGCTCTCCGGCTTCCCATTCGGGGACGGGGTAGGGGAGGAGGACATGTCTTTGGCGTCGGGGGCATGGTCGCTCTTGGTGTTGCTGTCCAACGACACCGGCGCGTCAGGTGTCGTCGGCTCCGGGCCACGGCCGATGATCACGTCGGCGGCCGCGTTGCCGAGGCTCGGACCCTTCGACGCGCTGTCATCCTCGGGAGGTCCTGTCGGAATCAGAGCCGCGAGCCCTCGGCCGAGCCCGCCCCGCCGGGTCGATGTGTCACGGCTCATCGGTGGTCCTCCGCTTTCTGATTATGGCGCTGTGTGGTGTGGTGTCGTTTATGACCGGGCGAACTGATGAGGTCGCGGGGTTCTCGCGACCTGACGTTCGACCTATTCCATGATGCTGCATCCGCGGTTCGACAACCACGAATATGACGGGACTGCTCACGCCGAGTACCGATAGTCCACGGCGAGGTCGGCGCCGTCAGATACGCGCTCGGGACCGCCATGTGACCGTCGTGATCAGCGGGTTCCGGTGCCGGCGACGGCGCGCTCGGCGAACTCGCGAGCGGCGTCGAGGTAGCTCATCGCGCCACGCGAACCCGGGTCGTATTCGATGATCGTCATCCCATAGCCGGGTGCCTCAGACACCTTTACGCTGCGCGGAATGATCGTGTTGAGGACCTTGGCCCCGAAATGCCGGCGGACCTCCTCGGCGACCTGATCGGCCAGTTTCGTGCGACCGTCGTACATGGTGAGCAGGATGGTGGACACGTGCAGCCGGGGGTTGAGGTGCGCCTGCACGAGCTCAATATTGCGCAGCAACTGACCCACACCCTCGAGGGCGTAGTACTCGCACTGGATCGGGATCAGGACGTCGTCGGCAGCGACCATCGCGTTGACGGTCAGCAGGCCCAGCGAGGGCGGGCAGTCGATGAGTACGTAGTCGATGCCGAGAGCGTCGAGCTGAGCCGAATCGAGGGCGTTGCGCAGACGGTTCTCACGAGCCACCAGCGACACGAGCTCAATCTCGGCGCCGGCCAGATCGAGAGTCGCCGGAATGCAGTAGAGGTTCTCCTGCGAAGGGCACTTCTGAGCGGCCTCGGACAGCGTCGCCTCACCGAGCAGGAGTTCGTACACCGACTCGATATCGGCGGCCCGGTGGTCGATGCCGAGTGCCGTGCTCGCGTTGCCCTGCGGGTCGAGATCGACCACGAGTACCCGGAGACCGTGCAGCGCGAGACCGGCGGCCAGGTTGACCGTCGTCGTCGTCTTGCCGACCCCGCCCTTCTGGTTCGCGACCGTGATGATCCGCCGGTGCGGCGGCCTCGGCAGCGTGCCCGCGGCACCTGGGGTCAGCACCCGGGTCGCACGTTCCGCCGCCTTGGCGATCGGCGTGTCGTCGAGGGATTTTGCCACGCCTTGGTGCGTCGCGGTTTCACGTGAAACAACCGGGTCTTGACCGACCACGCTTGGACTCCTTAACCCGATGGGGGATCTGTGCCGAACCCACGACACACACACTCCTTCTATTTTGCGCTCTCCATCGCCGACTTACCAATCCCCGCGGCGTTGTGTGCATGATTCGGCGTGTCTCCCCACGAGATGCAGGTACATCCCGTCAGTCGACCCCCGAATCCATTGCCAGGACTCTGAGCAGTCCGGAGGAACACCAGCCTTCGAGACACGCACGAGTGAGAGCCTGTCGTGGGGGATGGGGCCGGATCGTTTCACGTGAAACGGTCCGGCTGTGGGCCCCGAGCCGGATTGGTGGGGGAGGGGAGGGGCCGGCGCCTCACACCCCATACCCGTCGGCAATGCCGTGTTTCACGCGAAATGCGGCACCCACCGCCGAACAACCGTCGCCGTGGATCGCTGGGGCGTAGAGATTCGGTCGCTCCATCTGCGGCTCGGAATCCGAAGAGGCACAGCCCTCAGGCCACGCCGAGATCAACACACCGTGATTCACCTCGCCGGCGTCCCCGTTTCACGTGAAACACCGGTTCGATCGCACTCGACACCACCGAGTCGCCACACCGAGCATAGAGGGGCCCTCCGGTATCGATCGTTCTCAAGAGCGCCTGACATCCCGATCGGTGTCAGCGTCGGCTGGCCCCCAATTGACGGTGTGGGTTCGCGGTCATCGTTTGCAACACTGAGGAACGATTCGGCGTATCGTCTGTCTGCCCAGTTGTTGTTTCACGTGAAACGTGATCGAGGCGAAGTCGTGGACCGCAAACCGATAGTCAGAAGCGGCACACCACGGACCTCGGGTCGGCGGTACCCGTTGCGGCGGATGTCGAGCGTAAACCTGCGCCCCTCATGCCCCGCGGCCCGAGACTGACGGTCAATTCAGCGTCGCTCAGCTCCCGCAATTCGGGACCTCGGCAACCCAGCGATTCATGATCCCCACCACCGGTGCCTGCCGCGGGATCTGACCGACGTCACGCCACAGCGCACCCGCAACAACGGAAGGGCCTGGTCAGTACTTCGTGTCGTCGGGGGTGGCACGGATGGAATATCGGGATACAAGGCACACGCCCGACGATCACCGAAGACGCCCACGGCGCGTGCCGAACACCAGCCGGCTCACGGGGTCTCAACCACGTCGACCCCGACACCCGCATCGCGGCCGCCGACTTTCGCGCCATTGTCGCGATCGGAACAGCCAGTCCGGATACTCGCCGTCAAGATCGGCACAGTCGATCCGGACCCGTTCGACCCTCACCGACGACGTTGTCCTTCATCGACACCAGGGGTCCTTCTGGAGCGTCACCCGGATCAGGCTGGCACATGACCCCCATGACCTCTGGGACAGTGCGCCCGGATCGGGTTTCACGTGAAACCCGATGGACGGGCAGCGGGGCCAGGCTCGATCACTCGATCGCCGAGAGACGGCCGTTCGACGGTGCTGACCATTCCGCAGCAATCGGTTGCGATACGACGGAGATCGTCACGACTGACCGGGATGGCCGTTCTTCAGAATCTGGCGGGGGCTCTCCCGACGACGTGGCCGCAGGGAACGATGACGCCAGCCGGCATGCCCGCTGGGGGAGGGGAGTAGGGACCGCGAGACAAGCTCCGCTTGCCTGTCAACCAGTTCCCGAATGCGGACCATCGAGCGCAACGAGCGCGTCCGCAGCTGGATCGCCCTCTCGGTTCAACCCACGGCGTCCATCCCAAGATCCCGAACGCATCACCGTTGCCGAACTGAAGCCCGTCCCGCGTGGAGTCCCAACAGATCAGTCGCTAACCGAGTCCGTCGACGATATGCCACCTAGCGTCAGTCGGCATCGGCGTATCGCCATCGACTCCGCACCGGCGATCACCACCTGGACAGAAGGTGGCGTGCTCAGCAGAAGAACCGCCCACGGGGTGATCCGCAACGTCGGCGCCCTCAGCTGCCGTGAGGGTGTCGAGGAGCCGACCCTCCTCGGATCACGAGGCAATGCCCGAGTCCGCGATCAGCCTTTCGATGACAAGTGTTTCACGTGAAACGAAGAGTATCGGGCCTTCTCACTTTTCGACCGGCGCCGACACCCGGTGGTGTGCTCGAGCGGTGAGCCGATTCCGGGAACGCTCGTTGAACCGCACCAGCTATCCGTATGTGGTCCTTGACGCCACGTTCAAGAGTCCGCGTCGGAGCGCATACGGTGTCGCAGGTGATGGTGGTTGGCGATCGGGGTGTCGATGGAAGGAACCCAGGAAGTGTTGGGCACCAGCGTCGATGACAGCGGATCGTATGAGTCTCCGGACCGACATCTGCCGCCACCTCATCAGGTCGGGGTTTCACGTGAAACGCGGATAGACGGCATCGCGGCGGCCCCCCCGAGTGGTGGAATACGGATCATCCAGCTTCCGACTTGTCTTTCGCATCGCGTCGACTGATGTTGATTAGCCGCCACCAAGGACTAGCGTCACGTGACTAATCTTCAATGGGGTCAATACTTGCAGGTTTCACGTGAAACAACACCCCCGGTCGTCCATTAAACGGCGTATCCGAGACCACGAAGTCGGCCTCCTCGTCGCCGACGAGCTCCCAGATTATGCGCCGCACCGCCGCACACCGAAAGACGAACCGGCCGGGCATTCGACGCGTAGCAGTAAGCAACCGAGCACCTAGACGGTGAGAAAGAGAACGCCGCGGCTTGGCACCAGGCCCGCCTGATGATCCTCGACACCCCAGGACGCTTGTGATGCCCCGAAGCTCCTTCTCGGATCGACGGGTAACGCCGAATCCGCGATCACGACCGACGATTTCTTCGCCTTTCGATGACGAGAGTTTCACGTGAAACGAACAAGACAAGAGGACCTGCTCACTCTTCTACCGGCACCAACACCCGCTGGCGGATCGACGTCGCCGGAAGACGCCACGACCGCAAGGCGACGGTTATCGCGATGCACTAGAACCGTCACCCGGCGGTGGGGGAGGGGAGTGCCATCGACTCTGGTCATGTTTCACGTGAAACCCGACCGATAGCGATGCCGGTCACGACGCCGCAGTACCCACCGACTGCGTGGCATCCGATTACCCCCGCCCCGGCAACCGGCCGGCGGTCTAGCTCGTGACTCCCATATTCATGCTGGGGCTCGCGGCAGTCTGGTTGGGTGAGAACGACGGGTTCGCGGTATCGGGTGTTCACGGACGAGCAGTGGGAGCGGATCGCGCCGCTGTTGCCCTCGAACGAGGTGCGGCGCGGGCACCCATTCGGCGACAACCGCCGTGTGGTCGAGGGCATCGCGCACCGGGATCCCGTGGCGTGATCTTCCGCGTGAGCAGTTCGGGCCGTGGCAGACAATATGGAAGCGGCACCGCCGTTACGCCGGCGACGGCATCGCGTTCTGACCCAGATCCTCACGGAGGCCGACGCGGTCGGGAAGATGAACTGGGCGGTGTCGGTGGACGCGACGACCCGCTCGTAGGCATCAGCACGCGACGAACAGGACCTGCCCGGAGCAGAACACGGGCGCTGGATCGAATCACAGGAATTTGCACCAGAAGCGATGCGGTGCTTACCGATCGTGCGTACGCGAGCGGGGGGTGATCCGTACCGAACTTCGCCGCCGGGGGATCAAGACCGTCATCTCGGGCAGTACTCGCCTGGGCTCGGGTCTCCAAAGGCATAGGCTGACGCTCGATATCGTGGGGTGATGGCCATAGCGACGTTCGATACCGTACTGATCAACGGCAGCGTAGGCACGGGCAAGACGACCACTGCCGAGGTGCTCGGCGACATGGTCAGGCGACGTGGCATCCCAGGAGCGGTGATCGACGTTGACTGGTTACGCCGATCGTGGCCATCACCGGCCGGTGACCCGTTCCGGGCCGCGCTGGCAATCGAGAACATGCAGGCGATCACCGCGAATTTTCGCCGCGCCGGCGCACGGCTGATCGTGGTCGCAAACGTCGTCGAAACCATCGACGAGCTCGAACGGACTGCCGTCGCACTGGCTGCGAGGAGCATGCTGCATGTTCGCCTGGCCGCATCACCAGACGCGGTGCTTTCGCGGCTGACGAGACGGCACGACGACGATGAGACGGCGCTGCGCTGGCACGCACAGCGTCACCCCGAATTGGCGGACATCCTCGATCGAGCAGGCTTCATCAACGATCTACGGATCGACACGACCGACAAGCCCGTCAAAAACGTCGCGCGGGAGATCCTCACCGCGATCGTCGAATGAGCCTCACGGCCAGACTCGAACAACCCATCCACCGCTGATAATCGACAACACCCCCGGTGACCGCGATGCGCCAAACATCCTTCTCGGATCGACGAACAGCGCTGAACCCAGGATCACGACCGACTATCTCTTCGCCTTTCGAAGATAAGTGTTTCACGTGAAACGAACGACATCAGACCTGCTCGCCTTTCAACCGGCGCCGACACCCCGGTGACGGATCACTTCGCCGGAGGACACCACGGCCGCGAGGTGACACGATCGCCATGTCCTGGGACCGCTACCCAAGCAGTGGGGGAGGGGAGCGGCATCGATCTCTGGTCATGTTTCACGTGAAACCGACCGATCGCGGTGCCGGTCATGACATCGCGGTACCCACCGACCACACGGCATCCGATGACCACACGGCATCCGATGACCCGGCCAGAAACTAGCCAGTCGTCTGGCCGGCATGCCTACTCACGAACGCGATACGATCCGGCACGGACTGCTCGATGATGCCGTCGTGCGTCGCGTCGTAGGTCTTGAACTCCAGCTGAGTCCCCGAGGCCCGCAGCATCGCGACGAGAGGGACGACCGTCGGGAAAGGCAGTGTGGCGTCACGCAGTCCGTGACCGAGGAATACCGGCACGCGGTAGCCACTGGTCGGTATCCGCAGGTATCGCTCGAACAGGCCCGCCTCCCGCGAGGTCAATGACGTGGCCAGGAGATCACCGATCGAGAGCTCGGCGGTCAGCGTCTCGATCGCCGGAGAGCACATCGTCACGATGCGCCGGATGACATCGACACCTCGCGCCGACAAGTGCCTCTCGATCCTCAGCTCCGGGTAGGTCACTGAAAACCCATGCAACGCCATCGCATACAGGCCGGTGATGCCGGGAATCTCTGGCGTCGACGGACCCGCGACTCCGATGATCCGATCGAATGGTGGCGGAACACTCGTCGCCATCAGGCCGGCCAGAACGCTGCCTGAGCCATCACCCGACCGGGCGGCGGCCGCGTTGAGTGCGGCGTGCGCGCCCTGGGAGTGGCCGTCGGCGAACCACCGGATCGCTTTGCCAGGCCAACGCTCGGCGACCGCGGTCACCAGATCCGCCATCGCGTTCGCTTCGCCACCGGAATCCAGGTAGCCGGGCTCACCGTCGGTACCGAGCCCGATGTAGTCGGTCGCCACCACCGTGTAGCCGTTCCGCAGCAACGTCCGGAAGTAATCCAATTCCCGGAGCGGTCTGCCCATCCTCGTCGGTGCGCAGTGATCACCCAATCCGTTCGATCCGTGCGCCCAGGAGATCGCTGTCGTGCCGCCATGCCGGGGAAGGTAGACGGCCGCCGAGCTGAGTCGTGGCCGGCCTCGACCATCGGAAGTCCGGTACGCGACCTTCAGCGATCGAGCTGCCTCGAGTAATCGCTGTCCGGCCGGAAGGTCTGACGTACTCAGAATCGTGGCGCGCGGTGCTGCGGCAGCCGGAATGACACCGGGGCCCAATGACGCGCTAACTGCGATGACGAGTGCAACGATCCGGACGACTGGCAATCGAATGCTCGGTCTCATAGCAATGGCCAGATCCTCGGGACGATCAAATGGGCCTCCGTTGCAGGGGCTGGTCTGTTCCGGGATGAACGGGCGCCCATCCAGAACGTCGGCACGGGCAATGATTGAAGCGCTGGAACCAGTGTGGCACGACATGCACATCGCACCGCCGACGATCACGCGCCGGGTGCTGCCACCAGCCCCGGGGCCGGGGTCGGCAGGGGGAGGGGAGGCGACGCCCCCTCTTGCCGGCTGCCGCCAGGCGGAGGTGTTTCACGTGAAACGATGCGTCGCATCCAGATGCACGGGTTCACCCAATTGATCGGTGAACGCCGCGGATTTTCACGCCCGCCGGGAACCCCGGTCAGCCCATCAGTACCGCGGGTGCTTCGGTCCGGTCCTACCGGCGGCCCGCTTCTTACCGCCCGCCTTCTTGTCATTCAACGTCTTGTCATCCGTGCTCTTGTCACCGATGACGACGGTCGTCGGGTCATCGAGGAATCTGGCACCGCAGGTGGCGACCCGCAGCCCGGTCAGTCCGCGCTTGGTGACGACGGCCTTGTCCCGTTCGATCTCCTCGGCCGCCGACGACCCCTTGATCGCAACCATCACACCGCCGGGCGAGACGAGGGGAGCGGACCAGCCGGCGAGCCGCTCGAGCGGGGCGACGGCCCGCGACGTGACAACGTCGGCGGTACCGACGTCGGAGCGCACCGCCTTCTCCTCGGCGCGGCCGCGAACGACGCGCACACCGCTGAGGCCGAGCCGGGTGATCACCGCGTCGAGGAAGGTGGCCCGCCGCAACAGCGGCTCGACGAGCGTGATGGTCAGATCGGGCCGCGCAATGGCGAGCGGGATTCCGGGCAGCCCGGCACCGCTGCCGATGTCGATCACGGTGGAGCCTGGCGCGATCACCTCACCGATCACCGCGCAGTTGAGTACGTGCCGCGTCCACAGCCGGTCGACCTCTCGAGGGCCGATCAGCCCCTGAATGATGCCGTCGGTGGCGAGGATGTCACGGTACTCCTGGGCGAGGGTCAGCCGGTCGCCGAAGACCGCTGAAGCGGTCGGAGGGGCAGGGGAGGAGGAACCCTCCTCCATAACGGATCCCGCAGCACCAGAATCCCCGGTACAGTCCCGGTCGTCGTCAGCTGTGCCCATCAGTGCCTCCCTGTTCGACGCCCACGTGTTTCACGTGAAACAACCATCGTGGAACGCTCCCGTCATTGTCGTACCGACAAGCCCGAACCCGGAAATCGCCGTACCCCGAAACGGAAAAGTCCCGGCCGCAGCCGGGACTTTCCACGTGACGAATCGCCGCTACGCCGAACGCAGCACGACCACCCGGCGCTTGGGTTCGGCACCCTCGCTCTCGGACACGACACCGTCGACACCGGCCACGGCATCGTGGACGATCTTGCGCTCGAACGGGGTCATCGGGTCGAGAGATTCCTTCTCTCCGCTGGCGAGCACCCGCTCGGCGACCTCGCGGCCGAGGCGGGCCAGACGGTCCCGACGGTCCGCACGCCACCGCGCGATGTCTAGCATCAGCCGGCTGCGGTCGCCGGTGGCCTGCTGCACGGCCAGACGGGTCAGTTCCTGCAGGGCGTCGAGGACCTCACCCTTGCGGCCCACGAGCTTGGTCAGGTCATCGCCTCCGTCGATGCTGACGACCGCGCGATCGCCGTCGACGTCGAGGTCGATGTCGCCGTCGAAGTCGAGCACGTCGAGCAGTTGCTCGAGGTAGTCGCCGGCGATCTCGCCTTCCTCGATCAGCCGCTCATCCTCGTCGAGCTCATCGTCATCGGCGCTCTCGGAGTCGGTGCCCTCAGAATCGCTGCCCTCAGAGTCCGCAGCCTCGTCGGCGCCGGAAGGCTTGTCCGCGGTACGTTCTTCCGCAGTCTGCTCGTCGACGACCTGCTCGTCGTCGAGGTCGCCCTGCGCTGTGGTCCCGGTTGTCGCTGTGGTCTCAGTTGTCATATCAACCGCCTCAATCGTGGTGAATAGAAAAAGTCTCTGGATCTCGGCCGGCTACCTGCCGCCGCGCTTCTTACCCGCGCCGCCCTTGCCGCCGGATCCGCCCTTCGGCTTGCCACCGGTGCCGGGCTTGCGGTTCCCGCCGGCGTTGGGTTTGGCGCCCGGTGTGGGTTTGGCTCCCGGCTTGCCGGCGGTCGGCTTCTGGCCCGGCTTGGGCTTGGACATGTCCACCGCCGACGAGGCGGTCTCGTCCGTGGACTCGGTAGCATCACCGTCGGTCGTGGCCGATGTGGCCGCAACACTGCGTTTGGTGCGGTTGGGCCGGGCACCCGGCTTGGGGGCGTTGGCCTTGAGCTTCTCCTGCTTGGCGATGCGGGCGGCCTCTTCCTCCTTGGCGATCTGGCCGAACACGATGTGCTGCTGGCCGTAGGTCCAGATGTTGTTGCTCATCCAGTAGAGGAGGATCGCGACGGGGAAGAACACGCCGGTCACGAGGATGCCGAGCGGGAAGATGTACAGCGCGAGGTTGTTCATGATCCGCGTCTGAGGGTTCTCCAGCGCCGCCGCGGGCTGCCGGGCCACCGACGCGCGGGAGTTCATGTGCGTGGAGACCGACGCGATGATCATCATCGGGACGACGAGGATCGCGATGTGGCCGCGCGTGAAGTCGATGTCCTCGACCTTGAGCGACGACACGAACGCCACCCATTCGGTCTTCGGCTGGGTCACGTACGACGACAGCGGCACCCCGAACAAGCGGGCGTCGAGGAAGTTCTGTACCTGTGCTTCGCTGAAGACATAGTTGCCGTAGCTGCGGGTTTCCGAAGCGCTCATGCTGAGCTGCCCCATGCCGGTGCCCATCCTGTTGAACGAGCGCAGCACGTGGAACAGGCCGATGAACACCGGGATCTGCATGAACATCGGCAGGCAGCCGAGCAGCGGGTTGAAGCCGTGCTCCTTCTGCAGCTTCTGCATTTCCTCGGTCATCTTGACCCGGTCTTTGGCGTACTTCTTCCGGATCGCCTGAAGCTGCGGGTTGATCTCCTGCATCTTCTTGGTCGTGCGGACCTGCTTGACGAACGGCTTATACAGGATCGCGCGCAGGGTGAACACCAGGAAGACCACCGACAGCGCCCAGGCGATACCGTCGCCGCCGGGTGTGTCGGGGGTCAGATGGTCGAACAACCAATGCCAGACCCACATGATCCAGGAGACCGGATAGTAGATGAAGTTGAGCACGGGTCGGTTACCCCTAACCTCGAGAATGTGTCGGACGGATGACCTGTTCGGCCTCGCGCCGGCCTCCGGGGAGGTAGAAGCGAAGACCACGTTCGGGTACCGGGTCGTATCCCGGTTTGTGCCACGGCCCGCATTTGAGCAGACGCACGACAGTCAATGTTCCGCCGTGCACCAGACCGTGGATGTTCAGCGCGTCGACGGCATACGCCGAGCAGGTGGGCTCGAAGCGGCAGGTCGGCATGCGCATCGGTGAGATCCACGATCGGTACAGCTCGATCAGGAAGATCACCACCTGGCGGGGAAACAGGCGGACCCGGTCACGCAGGGATGTCCGGGCAGCGGAAGGCTGGGTCATGGGACCACCGTCTCGGCGGGCCGGGCGACGGGCTGCGATTCGGTGAGGAGTGCGCGCACCCGGCGATGCTCGAGGGCGCTGCGCAGTTGGCCGGCCAGGGTGACGCTGTTCGGACCGTCGGCTGACGGTCTGGCGCGGACCACGACGAGGGTTTCTGCTGGGATCAGTACTGTGACCTCGCGAAACGCGGCACGGAGCCGTCGGGCGACGCGGTGGCGGGTGACGGCGTTACCGACGGCCTTGCTGACGATGAGGCCGAGCCTGGGGCCGCCGGAGGTGGCGACGTCATCTCGCGGCCCTGGTCCGCCGGAGAGATCCATCGAGGTGAGATCCACCGGGAAGGTGCCAGGTCTCGCGACGTGGACGATGAGGTCACGTGTAGTGACACGCGCACCGTGTTTGAGTGCGCGTGTGAAGTCGGATCCCGACGAGATCCGATGCTGTGCTGCGACCATCGAGGATCATGCCGATCCGGCACGTGGCTCGTGGGAGGTGAGCCGGGGCGCCGGACACCTGACGGTGTCCGGTGGCCCGTGACTCACAAAACCTGCCAGGCGAACCCTCTTGCTCGAGCAGGTCCCGGGTACAAGACCCGGGACCGCGTCACGCTGGGGAGTGCCGGAGATCGGTCACGCCGTCGATCAGGCGGTGAGCTTTGCGCGGCCCTTGCTGCGACGGCTGTTGACGATCGCACGACCGGCGCGGGTCCGCATCCGCAGACGGAATCCGTGCACGCGCGAACGACGACGGTTGTTGGGCTGGAATGTCCGCTTTCCCTTGGTCACAGCTGACTCCTTGTTTCGAGGTGGTCTGGTTTCCAGGGCGCGGTGCCGGACTCGTGCCGGGTTGCTGACAGCGCCGGATTCGACGGGTAAAGTCCCGCCGAGGTCCGATTCTGCCGCGCAAATCCGTTACCTGGATGACCAGTCGAGACTACTGACTTGCGATGCCCAAATCAAACGCGCGCATCCGGCCTCGATAACCCCACCTACCGGCGACTTCTGTCCACAGCTGTGGATAACCATGTGGACAACGCGGCCCGATCTCGGGCATGGTGACAGTCTCACCCTAATGACGCCGGCTTGTCTCATCCGGCAGGAGGACAGGTACACGTGACGTCGGACCGGGATTCGTTCAGCCGGGATTCGTTCACCGAGGTGTGGCAGCGGGTCGTCGCCGAACTCAACAGCGACTCGGCGATCGGTCACGACCCCCTCACCCGCCAGCAAAAGGCCTGGTTGTCGCTGGTGCAGCCGCTCACCCTGGTCGAGGGCTTCGCACTACTGGCGGTCCCGACACCGCTCGTGCAGGAGCAGATCGAGCGCAATCTCCGCGACACCATCACCACCGTGCTGAGCCGTCATCTCGGGCATCCCGTCGACCTCGGCGTACGCATCGCGGCGCCCACTGAGCCGGCACCGGTCAGCGGGGCCGCGGCGCCCGAGACTGAGACAGTCGTCACCGATTCATCCACAGGCCGACCGGGCAACGGCGATTTTCCGGGCGGTGATTTCCCGAGCCAGGACCACACGCCGGGCAACGGCTACCGCCCGGACACACCGCACTACTCCGACGCCCAGCACTACTCGCAGGAGCCCGCGCACTACTCGGCCGACGAACGCCGGCCCATCCCGCGGCCGCCGGGCACCGACTCCGATTCGGACTGGTCGAGCTACTTCACCGGCCGCAACGCGCCACAGCCACAGCCCACGAGCGCCAATCTCAATCCCAAATACACGTTCGACACGTTCGTGATCGGCGCATCCAACCGGTTCGCGCACGCGTCGGCCGTCGCCGTCGCCGAGGCACCGGCCCGCGCCTACAACCCGCTGTTCATCTGGGGTGAGTCCGGTCTGGGCAAGACCCATCTGCTGCACGCGGCCGGCCACTACGCGCAGCGGCTGTTCCCGGGGATGCGGGTGAAGTACGTGTCCACCGAGGAGTTCACCAACGACTTCATCAACTCGCTGCGCGATGACCGCCGGGTCCAGTTCAAAGACCGCTATCGCGCCATCGACGTGCTGCTCGTCGACGACATCCAGTTCCTCGTGGGCCGCGAAGGTATCCAGGAGGAGTTCTTCCACACCTTCAACACGCTGCACAACAACAGCAAGCAGATCGTCATCTCGTCGGACCGCCCGCCCAAGCAGCTCGCCACCCTCGAGGACCGGCTGCGCACCCGGTTCGAGTGGGGCCTGATCACCGACGTCCAGCCGCCGGATCTGGAGACCCGGATCGCGATTCTGCGGAAGAAGGCGCAGATGGACACCATCGCGGTGCCCGACGACGTGCTCGAGCTGATCGCGTCGAAGATCGAGCGCAATATCCGCGAACTCGAGGGTGCGCTGATCCGCGTCACCGCGTTCGCCTCGCTCAACAACACCGAACTCAACAAGTCGCTGGCCGAGGTGGTGCTCGAGGCGCTGCTGCCCAACTCGGAGTCCCTCGAGATCAGCGCGGCGAGCATCCTGGCGATCACCGCCGAGTACTTCGACATCTCGGTCGACGAGCTGCGCGGCCCGCAGAAGACCCGGTCGATCGCCAACGCGCGGCAGATCTCGATGTATCTGTGCCGCGAGCTGACCGATCTGTCGCTGCCCAAGATCGGTGAGACCTTCGACCGCGACCACACCACCGTCATGTATGCGGAGAAGAAGATCCGCAAGCAGATGAACGAGAACCGCAAGGTCTACGACCACGTCCAGGAGCTGACGGCGCGGATCAAACAGCGCGCCGTCTGACCTCCTGACCAGGCAGAACCACCGGCCCGGGTGCCCTTCGAGGGTTTCGGCGGTGGGTTCTCGGTCGGTCGGTGCCCGGGCGCCACGCCTCAACCCGGGCCTGAGACTTCCCGACGCCGGTTCTGGCGTGTCGACACGCCCGCGACCCACACGTTTCGGCCGCGTTACGAACCATTCCCAGCTGTGGACAAACCCTGGGATAACTTAGTGTCCCGTGTGCACCAAAGGTGGACAGCGCACTAACAGAACGCGTAGTGCACAGCCCCAGCGCCGATCATCCGCACGTAGTGCACTAAGGATTCACAACGCCCGAACGGCGCTGACGACGCCGGATACCGGGTTATCCACAGAATCCACAGGGCCTACTACCACTATGAATCTCTCTCTCGAGAAAAACTCTTAAAAGCAGCCTGTGTGCACAACCGGGCCTCACGGGCCGGCCGGCGCCGGCCCGTGCATCGGCCCCACCGGCCCCAAGAACGTCGCCGGCGTTCTACAGTGGAACTCCCCGTGTCGGAACTCCCCATGTCCACGGCATGGTGATCTCCCGACCGCACGCAACAAGATGTCCACGCACGCTCCGCGGCCACACCGCACCCGGGCGGCGCCGGACAGAAGGGCAGCAGCGCAGCATGAAGTTCCGTGTCGCACGTGACGAGTTCGCAGAGTCCGTGACGTGGGTCGCGCGCAGCCTGCCCAGCAGGCCGCCCGTCCCCGTACTCGGCTGTGTCGTGCTCACCGCCGGTGACACCGAACCCGGCCGCGACGGCCTCACCGTCTCCGGCTTCGACTACGAGGTGTCGGCCGAGGAGACCATCTCCGCCGAGGTCGCCGAGCCCGGCCGCGTCCTGGTCTCCGGGCGTCTGCTCGCCGACATCACCAAGGCCCTGCCGCACAAGCCGGTCGACGTGAGCCTCGACGGCTCGAGGGTCGCCATCTCCTGCGGCAGCGCCAAGTTCTCCCTGCCCACGATGCCGGTCGAGGACTACCCGGAGATGCCGAAGGTTCCCGACGTCACCGGCTCGCTGCCCGCCGGCATCTTCGCCGAGGCCATCACCCAGGTCGCCGTCGCCGCCGGTCGCGACGACACCCTGCCGATGCTCACCGGTGTGCGTCTGGAGATCGAGGGCAACACCGTCGTCCTGGCCGCCACCGACCGCTTCCGCCTCGCCGTGCGTGAGCTCGAGTGGCAGCCGACCACCGCCGAGGTCTCCGGCGCCGTGCTGGTGCCGGCCAAGACCTTGTCCGACAGTGCGAAGACCGCCGGTTCGGAGGGCAACGTCGAGCTCGCGTTCGGTTCCGGCGGCAACGTCGGTTCCGAGGGCATCCTCGGCATCCTCGGCCAGAACAAGCGCACCACCACCCGCCTGCTCGACGCGGAGTTCCCCAAGTTCCGTCAGCTGCTGCCTGCCAGCCACACCGCGATCGCCACCATCGAGGCCGCACCGCTGATCGAGGCGATCAAGCGTGTCGCCCTCGTCGCCGAGCGTGGTGCGCAGGTGCGGCTCGAGTTCGGCGCCGGATCGGTGTTGCTCACCGCCGGCGGCGACGAGGCCGGAAAGGCCGAGGAGTCCCTCGAGGTCAACTTCCACGGCGAACCGCTGACCATCGCGTTCAACCCGGGCTACCTGCTCGACGGCCTCAGCGCGATGGGTGCCTCCAGCGTCGATTTCGGTTTCACCACGCCGAGCCGGCCCGCGGTGCTGCGGCCGTCGTCGGGGGAGGAGCCGGTCGCCGACGAGTCCGGTGCTTTCGTCGCACCCGACAGCGTGTTCACCTACCTGTTGATGCCGGTTCGTCTGCCGGGCTGAGAACCGCCTGGGGCGAGAAAGGCACACGCCCGCGGTGTGAGGTGAATGCGTGTACGTCCGTCATCTGTCTGTGCGGGATTTCCGGTCCTGGCGGTCCCTTGAGCTCGATCTGCAGCCGGAGACCACGATCTTCGTGGGCCGCAACGGTTTCGGGAAGACCAACATCCTCGAGGCGCTGTACTACCTGACCAATCTGCGCTCGCACCGGGTCTCGACGGACGCCCCGCTGGTCCAGCACGGGGCGGCGTCGGCGGTGATCGCCGCGACCGTCGAGCACAACGGCCGCGAGCTGACCGCCGAACTCACGGTCAACGCCGCCGGCGCCAACAAGGCCCGCATCAACGGCTCCCCGGCGCGGCGGCCGCGGGAACTGATCGGGATCCTGCGCTCAGTGATGTTCGCCCCCGAGGATCTGCTGCTGGTGCGCGGCGACCCGGCCGACCGCCGGCGCTTCGTCGATGAGCTTGTGGCCGGCCAGGGTCCGCGCTGGGTGGCGGCCCGCGCCGACTACGACAAGGTGCTGCGCCAGCGGACTGCCCTGCTCAAGACGGCCGGGGCGGCGATGCGCCGCGGTGGCGGCGAGGCGGCGTCGGTGATCTCGACCCTCGACGTGTGGGACGGTCAGCTCGCCGACCTCGGCGCCCAGATCACCGCCGCCCGTATCGACGTCCTCGCCGCGCTGCGCCCGCATGTGGTCACCGCGTACGCGTCGATCGCGCCGCATTCGCGGCCCGCCGACCTGCGCTATCGCCCCGCCGCCGGCCCGCACCTGCTGCCCGGGCCCGGCGAATCCGCCGCACCGGAGGAGATCCGCGCACACCTGCTCGCCGGCCTGGCCGAGCTGCGGAACAAGGAGATCGAACGCGGGGTGTGCCTGGTCGGCCCGCACCGCGACGACGTCGACGTGGTCCTCGGTGACCAGGTGGCCAAGGGTTTCGCCAGCCACGGTGAATCCTGGTCTCTGGCACTGTCTTTGCGGCTCGGTTCGGTGGAGCTGCTGCGGGCCGACGGCATCGAGCCGGTCATCATGCTCGACGACGTGTTCGCCGAACTCGACGCCGCCCGTCGTCGGCAACTCGTCGAGTTCACCGCGTCGGCGCAGCAACTGCTGATCACCGCGGCCGTCGCCGAGGACATCCCCGACGGCCTTGGCGGACGTACCCTGGACATCGATACCGTCACCGACGACACCGGCCGGTACTCCCGGATCACCACGCTCCAGCCCTGACGGTCACAAACTGACGGAGGTCACCGCAGCCCATGGCCGACGACACCAGCGCGCACACCCCGCCCAACGGCGGGATCCCCAAGGACAGAGGCGGTTACGAGCTGGCCAGCAAGGCCCTCGAGGAGGCCCGTGCCGCCGCCCGCGCCGCCGGCAAGTCGGTCGGCCAGGGCCGCGCCTCCCCGGTGCGCCGCCGCCGCACCACCGGTACCCGCCGTAGCTGGTCGGGCGCCGGCCCCGATGCCCGCGATCCGCAGCCGTTCGGCAGGCTGGCCGCGCAGATCGCCGGTAGCCGTGGCTGGCAGGCCGACCTGGGCAAGGGCATGGTCTTCGGCATGTGGGACACCATCGTCGGTCCCGACATCGCCGCCCATGCGCAGCCGACCCTGTTGCGCGACAAGGTATTACATGTGCAGGCCGAGTCGACGGCCTGGGCCACCCAACTGCGCTATATCCAGTCGCAGGTGCTCGCCAAGATCGCCGAGGGCGTCGGCCACGGGGTGGTCACCAGTCTGCGCATCACCGGCCCCAAGGCGCCCTCGTGGAAGAAGGGTCCGCGCAGCGTCCCCGGCCGCGGCCCCCGCGACACCTACGGCTGAGCCACCCCATTGCTGGTTGAGGCGTGACGAGCCGCCAGGCGAGGAGCCTCGAAACCCGGTGAGACAACATTGTCCGCTCACCAGGTTTCGAGGCTCCTCGCTTGCGTTCGTCACACCTCAACCGGCGGGATGGGCCTGTGAGCGTTCGGTGCTCCGCGGCCACGATCCGACACGGGTAGACGTAAAAAAATCGGTCTGTGTGCAAATCAGCGGGTCCGGATGGTCGTTCTAGCGCGCATAAGGCAGTAGTATGGAGGCGTTGTGCCGATCGGGAGAGGATCGGGCACGTCCGTGCGCTGAGGGGGCATCGGGTCTTCGCCTGTCGGAGAATGCCGTGACCTGCGCGCATGAGACTATCTGCCCGGCTCCGCCCGTGTCGACGTGGGACGAGACGAAAAGGAGTGGACGCAACTCGTGGCCGAGACCAACGACGCATCCAGTAACAACCGCAAGCCGAACAAGAAGCCGGGGGAGTACGGCGCGGACTCCATCAACATTCTCGAGGGGCTCGAGGCTGTCCGCAAACGGCCGGGCATGTACATCGGTTCCACCGGTGAACGCGGCCTGCACCACCTGATCTGGGAGGTCGTCGACAACTCGGTCGACGAGGCGATGGCCGGTTACGCCAGCCGCGTCGACGTCACCCTCCTCGCCGACGGCGGCGTCGAGGTCATCGACGACGGTCGCGGCATCCCCGTCGCCACCCACGCCACCGGTGTGCCCACCGTCGAGGTCGTCATGACCCAGCTGCACGCCGGCGGCAAGTTCGACTCCGACTCGTACGCGGTGTCCGGCGGTCTGCACGGCGTCGGCATCTCCGTGGTCAACGCCCTGTCCACCAAGGTGGAGCTGGAGATCAAGCGCGACGGTTTCCAGTGGAGCCAGACCTACCTCAACTCCGAACCGCAAACCCTGCATCAGGGTGCCGCGTCCCGTAAGACGGGCACCACCACGCGATTCTGGCCGGACCCGGCGATCTTCACCGAAACCACCAGGTTCAACGCCGAAACCGTCGCTCGGCGGCTACAGGAGATGGCCTTCCTCAACAAGGGTCTGACCATCACCCTCACCGACAACCGGCCGCAGGCCGTCGAGGCACCGGGCGACCCCAACGGGGACGGGGACACACCCGGTGGCACTGAACTCGCCGAGGTTGTGCAGTCGCCGGCGCAGAAGGCCACGGCCAAGTCCAAGACCCGCACCTATCACTACGCCGACGGCCTGATCGACTACATCAAGCACATCAACAAGCGGTCCAAGAATCCCATCCACCAATCGGTGATCGGGTTCAGCGGCAAGGGAACCGGCCACGAGGTCGAGATCGCCATGCAGTGGAACGACGGCTACTCCGAGTCGATTCACACCTTCGCCAACACCATCAACACCCACGAGGGTGGTACTCACGAAGAGGGTTTCCGCGCCGCTCTGACCTCGACGGTCAACAAGTACGCCGCAGACAAGAAGCTGATCAAGGAGAAGGACACCAAACTCACCGGCGACGACATCCGCGAAGGGCTCGCGGCGGTGATCTCGGTGAAGGTGTCCGATCCGCAGTTCGAGGGGCAGACCAAGACCAAACTCGGCAACACCGAGGTCAAGGGCTTTGTGCAGAAGATCTGTAACGAGCATCTGGCGCACTGGTTCGAGTCCAACCCTGCCGAAGCCAAGAACATCATCAAGAAGGCCGTCGATTCGGCACAGGCCCGTGCCGCGGCCCGCCGCGCCCGAGATATGGTGCGCCGCAAGACAGCCACCGACATCGGCGGTCTGCCCGGCAAGCTGGCCGACTGCCGCAGCAACGATCCGGCGCTGTGCGAGGTGTACATCGTGGAGGGTGACTCGGCCGGCGGCAGCGCCAAGTCGGGCCGTGACTCGATGTACCAGGCGATCCTGCCGATCCGCGGCAAGATCATCAACGTCGAGAAGGCCCGCATCGACCGGGTGTTGAAGAACACCGAGGTCCAGTCGATCATCACCGCGTTCGGCACCGGCATCCACGACGAGTTCGACATCGCCAAGCTGCGCTACCACAAGATCGTGCTGATGGCCGACGCCGATGTCGACGGCCAGCACATCTCCACCCTGCTGCTCACGCTGCTGTTCCGGTTCATGCGCCCGCTCATCGAGCACGGCCACGTGTACCTGGCGCAGCCGCCGCTGTACAAGCTCAAGTGGCAGGGCAAGAACGCCGAACCCGAGTTCGCTTACTCCGATCGTGAACGCGACGGCCTGCTCGAGGCTGGCCGGGCCGCGGGCAAGAAGATCAACTCTGACGACGGCATCCAGCGCTACAAGGGCCTCGGCGAGATGAACGCCAAGGAACTGTGGGAGACCACCATGGACCCGGCGGTCCGGGTGCTGCGCCAAGTGACCCTCGATGACGCCGCCGCGGCCGACGAACTGTTCTCCATCCTGATGGGTGAGGACGTCGCCGCCCGCCGCAGCTTCATCGCCCGCAACGCGAAAGACGTTCGCTTCCTGGACGTGTGATGCAGCAGGTCGCAAGCGGTCATCTTGATCCCTGAGGCCGAAGCGACGAAGGAGCGAGGGTCACGAAGGGTCCGGCGACCTTTCGGTACCTGACGCAACCACCACGCTCACAACCACACCCAGCACAGCGAAACACCTTTCCTACAAAGGAATCCCACATGACAGACACCACCCTCCCACCCACCGGCGGAGGCGACCGCATCGAACCGGTCGACCTCGGCCAGGAGATGCAGAACAGCTACATCGATTACGCGATGAGCGTCATCGTCGGCCGTGCCCTGCCCGAGGTCCGCGACGGCCTCAAGCCGGTGCACCGCCGCCTGCTGTACGCCTCCTACGATGCCGGTTTCCGCCCCGATCGCGGATATGTCAAGTGCGCCAAGCCTGTTGCCGAGACGATGGGTAACTACCATCCGCACGGCGACTCGGCCATCTACGACGCCCTGGTGCGTCTGGCGCAGCCGTGGTCGATGCGCTACCCGCTGATCGACGGCCAGGGCAACTTCGGTTCGCCCGGCAACGACGGCGCCGCCGCCATGCGTTACACCGAGGCCCGCCTCACCCCGCTGGCGATGGAGATGTTGCGCGACATCGACGAGGAGACAGTCGATTTCATCCCCAACTACGACGGCAAGACCCAGGAACCGACGGTGCTGCCGTCGCGCGTTCCCAATCTACTGATCAACGGTTCGGGCGGTATCGCCGTCGGTATGGCCACCAATATCCCGCCGCACAACCTGAATGAGGTTGCGGACGCGGTGTTCTGGGCTCTCGAGCATCCCGACGAGGACGACGAGACCACTCTCGCCGCATGCATGGAATGCGTGAAGGGACCGGACTTCCCGACGTCGGGCCTGATCGTCGGCAGCCAGGGCATCAAGGATGCCTACACCACCGGCCGCGGCTCGATCCGGATGCGCAGTGTGGTGTCGATCGAGGAGAACAAGGGCGCTACCACGCTGGTGGTCACCGAGCTGCCGTATCAGGTCAACCCGGACAACCTGATCCTGTCGATCGCCGAGCAGGTCCGTGAGGGAAAGCTCAAGGGCATCAGCAAGATCGAGGACCAGTCCTCCGATCGTGTGGGCATGCGCATCGTGATCACGCTGCGCCGCGACGCCGTCGCCAAGGTTGTGCTCAACAACCTGTACAAGCATTCGCAGCTGCAGACCAGCTTCGGCGCCAACATGCTGTCCATCGTCGACGGTGTGCCGCGCACCCTGCGCCTGGATCAGATGATCCGCTACTACGTGGCCCATCAGATCGACGTCATCGTGCGCCGCACCCGGTACCGGTTGCGCAAGGCCGAGGAACGCGCCCACATCCTGCGCGGTCTGGTGAAAGCCCTTGACGCACTGGACGATGTGATCGCGCTGATCCGGGCATCGGCAAACACCGACGAGGCCCGCCGCGGCCTGATGGATCTGCTCGACATCGACGAGATCCAGGCCGACGCCATCCTGGCGATGCAGTTGCGACGCCTGTCGGCTCTCGAGCGCCAGAAGATCATCGACGAACTCGCCGAGATCGAGCGCGAGATCGCCGACCTGCAGGACATCCTGGCCAAGCCCGAACGTCAGCGCGCCATCGTGCGCGACGAGCTGAAGGCCGTCGTCGAGAAGTTCGGCGATGAGCGCCGCACCCAGATCATCCCGGCCGACGGCGACGTCACCGACGAGGATCTGATCGCCCGCGAGGACGTGGTGGTCACCATCACCGAAACCGGGTACGCCAAACGCACCAAGACCGACCTCTACCGCAGCCAGAAGCGCGGCGGCAAGGGGGTGCAGGGCGCGGGCCTCAAGCAGGACGACATCGTCGCGCACTTCTTCGTGTGCTCCACGCACGACTGGATCCTGTTCTTCACCACCAAGGGCCGGGTGTACCGGGCCAAGGCCTACGAGCTGCCCGAGGCCAACCGCACCGCGCGCGGCCAGCATGTGGCCAACCTGCTGGCCTTCCAGCCGGAGGAGCGGATTGCCCAGGTCATCCAGATCAAGGGGTACGAGGACGCGCCGTACCTGGTGCTCGCCACCCGCAACGGTCTGGTGAAGAAGTCCAAGCTCACCGACTTCGATTCCAACCGCTCCGGCGGTATCGCCGCGATCAACCTGCGCGGTGAGGACGAGCTGGTGGGCGCCCAATTGTGCAGTGCCACCGACGATCTGCTGCTGGTGTCGTCGAAGGGTCAGTCGATCCGGTTCAACGCCGACGACGAGACGCTGCGCCCGATGGGCCGGCAGACCTCCGGCGTGCAGGGCATGCGGTTCAACGACGACGACTCGCTGCTGTCGCTGAACGTGGTGGAGGAGGGCACCTTCCTGCTGGTGGCCACCTCGGGCGGGTACGCCAAGCGCACCGCGATGGACGACTATCCGGTGCAGGGCCGGGGCGGCAAGGGTGTGCTGACCATCGCCCACGACCGGCGCCGGGGCACCCTGATCGGCGCGCTCATCGTCGACGAGACCACCGAGTTGTACGCCATCACCTCCGGCGGGGGTGTGATCCGCACCGACGCCAAGCAGGTGCGCAAGGCGGGCCGGCAGACCAAGGGCGTGCGGCTGATGAATATCGACGACGACACGACAGTCATCGCGATAGCGCGTAACGCCGACGAGCCCGAAGAAGAACGGTAGTCACACGGCTGTGGAGCCGGCCGCGAGGCCGGCCCACAGCCGGTCGGGTTTGTCCGGCCTCACCGCCCGATGCCCGACGAGGCGGGCGGCATCAGGCGGGTGAGCGCCGACCTACCCGCTAGTGTGGACCGCGAGCAGTCATGTGACGCGAGGATGCAGCCCGACGATCTCCGAGTGAGGACCTAGTGAGCACACCCAACGAGCCGGACAACACGCAGAAAGCAGGCGCGTCGGGACCCGCGCGCGGCGCCGTCGTGCCTCCGTGGCAGCGGGGTCAGGGTGAGTCGGGCAACTCCCGCACACAGACGGCCCCGGTCAACGGGGCAGGCAGTGACAATTCGGGTAGGGACAAGGCAGCCGACGTGAACGGAGAAGGACTGATCTCCGAGGGACCGACTCAGCCGTACAACACCGACATCAACGGTGACCAGCCCACCAACGAGCTGCGACGGGACCCGTCGCAGCGTCCGGCCGGCCCGCCGCCGCGCGGCGTCGTGTCCGCCGACGATGTGGACACCGAGGTGCACGAGTCCCGGGACATCCCGACGACCCGAATCGAACCGCCCGCCCCGGTCACCAAACTCGACAATCCGACAAGCGGCCAGATTCCCGCAGCGGCTGTTGCCCCGAACACCGATGCCCCGGCACCCGGTGAGGCACCTAAGGGGTCCAGCGGACCGGCGCAACAGGGTGCGCCGGGTCCGCAGCAGGTCACCGCGGCCGCTGGTCCCGACAAGCCGGTCGGCACACAGGCAGGCCCTGCGCCCGCGCAGCCGCCGCACGGTCCGCAGGGGCGTCCGGTGCCGCCGCCTCCGCAGGCGGGTGCCGGTCCGCAGCGTCCGGGACAGAACCCGACCACCGGCCCGCAGCCCGCCATCCGTCCCCAGGGGCCCGGCACCGGTCCGCAGCCGGCGATCCGGCCGCAGGGCCCGGGTACGGGTCCGCAGCCGGTCCTGGCCCAGCCGGGGCCGGCCGGGCAGGCGCCCGGTTCGCCGGGACCCGGCCCCCACGGTCAGGGAGCACAGGGTCCGGGAGCACAGCGGCCCGCACCGCCGGTCCCGCCGGCACCGCCGAAGCGGTTCGCCGAGTCACCCACCACGCACATCGAGCGCCGGGACCTGCCCGGCGAGGAACTGCCGAACCTCGACAAGATCCACCACGTCGACGACGACGCCGAGCGTGCCGCCCTGGCCGCCGGCCACCGTTCGGCGCCCGTCCAGGTCGGTGGCGCCGGGGGTGTCCGGGCAGCGGTGCAGGTGCGCCGGATCGATCCGTGGGCCACGTTCAAGGTGTCCGCGGTGCTGGCCGTCGTCGGATTCTTCATCTGGATGATCGCGGTGGCCGTGCTGTACCTGGTCCTCGGCGGTATGGGCGTGTGGGATCAGCTCAACAGCTCGTTCAACACCCTGACCACCGACGGTTCCGGCGGTGATTCAGACGTGATCGGAACGGGTTCGGTGTTCTTCTGGTCCGGACTCATCGGCGCCATCAGCGCCGTGCTGATCACCGCGCTCGCGACGGTCGGCTCGTACATCTACAACATCTGTGCCGACCTCGTCGGTGGTGTCGAGATCACCATCGCCGACCTGGATTAGCCACCGCTGACAAGCCGGGAAATAGGTGCTCTGACCAGCCGTTTTGGTTAAGACGGCATCGGTCGGGTAATCTCACTTCTCGGTTCAAGGGCCTATAGCTCAGGCGGTTAGAGCGCTTCGCTGATAACGAAGAGGTCGGAGGTTCAAGTCCTCCTAGGCCCACTGCGAGAGGTGAGATCTCACCCGATTCGCACACCCAAGAATCCACCGCAGGTGATCACACAGGCAGGATTCGACGGGGCCTTAGCTCAGTTGGTAGAGCGCTGCCTTTGCAAGGCAGATGTCAGGAGTTCGAATCTCCTAGGCTCCACAACTGAAGCCACTCCACAATTGAAACCAGTTGAACGGCACGATCCCGGTACAGGGACCGTGCCGTTACTGGTTTCGGTCTCGCCGGCATTAACAGCTCCGCTCCGCGTATCGGATCGGATCGGTAGCCGGGGCGGACCCGATGCCGGGAACGAGAGCGGCGGAACCGCTCGTCCGCACGCGCAGCCAACTCGTCAGCCCGAAGCGCAACAGCTCGAGGATCTGCCTCACAGGTCGGCGGTGAGCGGGTGAGTGTGCGGTGTTCACAGGTCAAGTCCCTCGGCCATGCTGGACGCCGGGACGTGCACCATGAGGTCGAAGGCCTCGGCCACCGGGGTGTGGATGTATGCGGAGTCCATCCGGATCCGGTCGGGCTGCGCGACATCGGTCGGCACCTCGTTGCGGAACCGGCGCAGATCCGCCGGCGACAGTCCGGCTCGGGTCTCAGCGAATGCTGCTTCGATGCTTTCGGCTTCGGGCGGTCCGAGCGGGACATTGTGCACGGCGAACCCGTACGGTTCGCTCGTACCGTCCGGCTCCAGGGTCGCTGTGGTGCCCGCCCCGCTGGTCACACCGATCGCGACATACTCGTCACCGAGCATGCGGGCGAGACGATAGCCCCATAGGGTAGACCTGCAGTTCGCCCTCGTACACGACCGGCGTGCGCTGGATATGTGCGTTGTGGGAGAGCAGCACGATCTTGGTGCCCGGATCCAGCCGGTCGAGCCACCACCGGACCGATTCGGCCATGAAACTCTCGCGCGCGGTGGCCGCGGCCGGCAGCGCCGTGCCGTCGTACGCCCCGGCGATCGCTCGGAGGTGATGGTCCCCCGATCGTGCCGCCTCGAGATGCCATCGTGCGACGTCGAAGCTCTCCCGACCGCCGCCGACCGGGTCGGACGCGACGTCCTCAACCGGTACAGATCACGCGTCGTCACCGTACTGGCGTGAGCGGTCGGGAACGAAGCCGTGATTGACGCCCCAGAGGACTGCCTGGGTTCGGCTGGTGACGTTGATGCGGCGGTAGCAACTCCGGATATATGTTTTGACCGAGTTTATCGACAGCCCGACATGTTCGGTGATCTCCGCATTGCTGAGCCCCTGGGTGATCAACGCGAGAATTTCGGCTTCACGTTGGGTCAGCCCTTCTTCCCGGCCGGGCCAGTCACCGCCGATGATCTTCGAGGAGGCCTTCCTCGCCGGATGGACCAGTTGTTCGCGTCGATGAATGGACTCCAGCGCATCAACGAGCTCGCCCGCGGTAAGACTTTTCGCGACGTACCCATGGACACCGTTCTCGAAGGCCCGCGCCATGCTTTGCTCGTCAAAATTCCACGTATAGATCACGGCGTCGGTGACCAACGGATTCGCGGCGAGTTCATGCACTCGGAAACTGTCGCCCTGCGGGTTGGCGAACGAGTCGTACAGTGCGATGTCGACGGGACAGTTGACCGAGGTGTTGGCGTCGAGCTCGACGATCTCGACGCGATCGCGATAGTTCCGGAGCATGGCCGCGAGGCCTTGAACCACCACTTCGTAGTCGTTGATGAGAGCAACTGTCAAAGGCGACACGGTCGTGAGTGTAGCGCGTACTTCTTCACCCTCAGGGGTGAAGACGCTCAACCGAATGCGCAGTAGCGTTCTGACCGGGCGAGCGGCGAAGGTGTTCGGGGGCCGTGAGCGTGAAGCTCTCATGGTGCCTTCGTGCGGCATCCCCACGACACGAGGAGATGGCGACGCATGGTGTGGCTGTTGACTGGAGCGGCACCGCTAATGGTCAGATTGTGCCACCGCCCGTGAAGAAGATCCGAATTCCATAGACATGGTATGAAAGGACACTCCCATGATAGCGCTTGGTTTGATCCTCTTGATTATCGGATTTATCGTCAAGATCCCTATCTTGTGGACGATCGGAATCATTGCTCTCGTCATCGGGCTGGTTCTGTTTGCGGCAGGTGCGCTCGGACACGCGGTCGGCGGCAGAGCCCACTGGTACTGACAGTCCATCCCATCGAAGTTCAACCCCATCCAGGTTCAACGTTTCATCTCACGAAGGAGTATTGAGAAATGGCAGTTGAAGACAAATTCGGGAACAAGGCAGAAGAACTCAAGGGACGTGCGAAGGAAGCCGCGGGAGCGGCCGTCGGTGACGACGACCTGCGCGACGAGGGTAAGGCCGATCAGGCCTCGTCGGCGGTGAAGAAGGCCGGCGAGAAGGTCAAGGACAAGGCCAACGAGCTGGCCGAGAAGGTCACCGGCGACGACTGATCAGCACGCACGGCCATCTGCGGCGGGTATGACGACGAGCATGCCCGCCGCAGCTGTGTGTTCGGTCCCTCCTGCGGACCGCACGTCGATCATTCCGCACGCCGACGAGATCATCGACGGGCCCGCGGTGAACGTGTCCGTCGGTGCCGCGCCGTGGGTACCGTGGAAGAGATGGATGGCGATCGGTTGCACTCTGGCCGCCTGAGGAATGGTGTCAGCATCCGCGAGTGGCGCTGGGGAATATGGTTCGGCGGTTGCGGTGAACGCGCTTGGCGACGCGCCGGCCAACTGGCCGCGGTCGCCCTGTGTGTGTTCGCACTTGCCGCACCGGGATCCGTGTCACCGGGGGTGGCCGGAGCAGCCCCGCGGCCGAGTCAGCCTCCGCAGCCGGCGAGTGGCCCGGGTGGATCGGACTATGAGTTCAACGGATTCACGCGACGCTCCGGCGGCGCGGGCTCATCCGCGTACACCGTCACTCCGAGGTCGACGACATCCATGCGGGCGCCGGTCGTGGTGGTGACTCACGGGTATTTCGAGTATTCCGGGTACCGGATGCACAAGCATCACATCGAACACCTTGTCCGGCAAGGGAGCATTGTGGTGTACCCGCGCTGGCAGAACAGCATGGTCACCCCGTGTTTCGGACCGCTCCACATCGAAAAATGTGTGTCCTCGGCACTGGCCGGGATACGTGGCGGAATCGCGCAGACTCAGCGCTCGGAAGACCCGGTGTCGCCGGATCTGAATCGGGTCTCGTACTTCGGATACTCGTTCGGCGGCATCCTCACCACCAACCTGGTGAACCGGTGGCGCGCGTACCGGCTGCCGAAGCCGCGCGCTGTCTTCCTCGACGAGCCACACGATGGCGGTCTCAGGGGGAATAGTGATCCGGGACTTGATAAATCGCTGTCGGGGATCCCGGCGAACACCCTGCTCGTATGCCATAACGGCGGCCAGGGTGTGACAAGCGAGAAGGGAAAGAAGCGATCCAGCTGCAATGCGATCTTTCCGCGACTCGGGCATATCCCACGGCAGAACCGGAACATTACCCGGTCGTACCCGGATGATCACGGACGTCCGGCGCTGACCGCCGAGCATGTGCGGCCGTCGATCGAAGGCAGGCCGAACGCCTACGACTTCTTCGTGGTGTGGCGGAATTTCGATGCACTACGAGATGCGGCTCTGACCGGCAAGCACCGCGAGATCGCTCTCGGCAATACGCCGGAGCACCGCTACACCGGCAGGTGGAGCGACGGCACCCCGGTCCATCCGTTGCGGGTGTCGTCCGAACCATTCCTGGACTGATTCGGGTGCGGGCGGGGATCGGTCTCCGGGTTCGTTCCATCACGGGCGATCCCGGGCATGGCTGTACCCGCCCAGCAGCAGGTGCGGGGCGGTACGCCGTCCTTGGCGAGACACAGCTACGCAGGTTCCCTTAGATGAGAGTTGTTGCGCTGGTATGGCTGTGGTGGCCAGGTGTAGGGCGGCCGCTCGTGAATCTGGTGGCGGATATTGTGCAGTCGGTGCCGGAAGAGGGTTTCGATATCGGGGATCGCGTTGACTTTTCCCGGGGTGCTGGGCAGGTTGTCGGGGTTACGGGTCCAGATGACGCGTCCGCGCTGCCGGCCGTGGGTGGCGATCGTGGTGGTGTATTGGCCGGGTCGGGGGCCGACCATCCGATTGTGGATGGGGCAGGTGCCGGTGAGTGTGGTGATGTCGGTGCGTCCACCTGCGGCGAAGTCGAGGGCGGCGTGATGGATTTCGTTGTGGGTGGCGGGCTGGTCGCATCCGGGTGCGGAGCAGCGGTGGCCGCCGTCCATGGCGAACAGTGCGAGGATTCGGGATCGCCGGGGATGTTCATACCGGGTGCCGCCCAGGAGGACAGGAGAGTGTCGAGCATGGCGCGGGTGACCGGGTCGAGGTGCCCGGTCAGTTTCGACATCTTCTGAACGTTCTGCCGGTTGATCCACAGGTTGCGTTGTCGGGCGCGGTCGGTGTCGTCGGTGAGATCACCGTCGGGGTCCAGATGCGCCAGCAGCCGCATGCCGAGGGTGGTGATCTCGGCGGGCGTGTGGTCGCAGGCGAGTTCACCCAATGTGGCCTCGGCGGCGAGTTTGATGTCGTGGTCGATGGTGGTGGGGATCTTCTCGAAGATCTCCAGGACAGCGTGGATGTGTCCCGGTCCGATGAGTCCTTCCGCGGCTGCCGTGGCCAGGGTGGGGCAGCGCGGTGGCAGGAGTTCTCCGGTGGCCGAGTGGAATTGGGCGAGCTTCTCCATCTGCCGTTGCCGGCGGACCGGTTCGGTGATGCGCAGGTGGTGGGACAGGAAGTTGGGCAGCGATCGGTAGCCGAGACGTTTGGGGATGTCACGGTCGGACAGTTCGACGATCTGCCGGTGACCGGCCGAGGCCATCCGCCGGGCGGCACGTTCGTGTTCTTCTGCGGCGGTGAGGATCTCGGTGTCCGAACAGGCAGCCAGTGGCCTGGCGGCGATGTGGTCGAGCAGCGCATGGATCTGTGCGTACGCATCGGTGACGGACGAACCGGTGACGGACAGATCCGCCGGAATCGTTGTCTGACTACTCATCCCGCACCCCCCGAACTACAATCAACTAATAATCAGATCGAATATACATTCGACAGTACCGTGTGGTTCGGAAGAATGCAAGGCTCAGATCCAGGGCTGAACTACCGGTCCTGCAACGAGATACGCGTCGCCCCCGTTCGGGTATCGATGTGGGCACGACACCGAGAACGGATCAGGCGCGAGTTGGTTGCAGCAGTGTCAGGACCAGCGCGAGTACGGCGAGCAGCGCACCTGCGGGGAGCAGGACAATCAACCAGGAATCCCAATGGATGACTCCACATCCGATGGACACCACGTAGGCGACGGCGGCGAGGGCCGATACCCACCGACGTGCCACCACCCCGGCAACGATCGCCGGCACCGCGAGCACCAGAAAGATCTGAATCGGCGGCCATAAACCGAATGCGTACAGGGTCGAACTCGCACACGTCGCGTCGGCGTGCGCGAGATCCGGGGCATGGAGTTCCTGGGTCTTCGAGCAGCTCAGCGAGAACGAGCGGGCAGGCAGCCGCGCTGTGACGACGGCCGCGCCCAGCGCACACCCCACGAGTGCGGCCCACCCGACTTTCCACCTGATCATGCGCCGAGCGTATTCGGCGCGGAGGGTTCCGGGGGCGACGTAGCGTGGAAGGGATAGACGCCACCGATCGGACGAACGGAGAGTACGCATGGGAATCCTGAACGAGACCTACCGCCTGAGCAACGGCCTCGACATCCCCAAACTCGGCCTGGGTACCTGGTTCATCGACAACGACAAGGTCGCCGACGCCGTACAGGCGGCCGTCCGGATCGGCTACCGACACATCGACACCGCACAGGCCTACGGCAATGAACGCGGCGTCGGTGACGGAATCCGGCAATGCGGTGTCGGTCGGGATGAGTTGTTCATCTCGACGAAGCCGGCCGCGGAGATCAAGGATTACGACGGTGCCGTGGCGGGGATCGACAAGTCGCTGGAACGGCTCGGTCTGGACTCCATCGACCTCATGCTGATCCACAGTCCGCAACCATGGGACGACTTCCGCGGCGGTGATTACACCGACGGCAACCGGCTGGCCTGGCGGGCTCTCGAAGAAGCCCTCGGGGCCGGTAAGCTCCGCTCCATCGGCGTCTCCAACTTTCTGGAACGAGACATCGACGGACTCTTGGAGACTGCGACGACCGCGCCGCACGTCAACCAGCTCCTGGTCCACGCCGGCAACACCCCGTCGGATCTGCTGGACTACTGCACTACCAAAGATATTGTCGTTCAGGCATATTCACCGATCGCCCATGGAGCGATCCTCGACAATGCGGACCTGACGGCACTCGCCGCGAAGTACGGCGTCTCGGTGCCACAGCTGTGCATCCGTTACACCCTGCAACTGGGCACGGTGTCGTTGCCGAAGACGGCCAACCCCGAACACATGCACACCAACGCCGACGTCGACTTCGAGATCTCCGACGACGACATTGCGACCCTGAGAGCCCTGCATGGCACCGACTACGGTGAGGCGACCGCATTCCCCGTTTACAGCGGCAAGTAGCCAGGTGCCCGGTGCCGCCTCGACAGGGAGGCCGATCGGACCGATCTCGGCCCGGTCGGCCGCTCACCGTCGGCGTGCGGTCAGCGTAGGCGTGCGGTCAGCGACGTGACCTGGTCGAGCAGCGTTCTCAGCTCGCCGTCACGCCGATCGGCGGGAACGAACGCTCCATCCTTGTCGAACTCGGTGAAGAGTGAGATTGCGACCTGGGCGCGCACGTCGAACAGTTGCAGGTTGGCGGCGATCTGACGCCACTGCTCGACTGCCCGAACCCCGCTGTCCGCACCGTAGGAAACGAATCCGACCGCCTTCTGCGCCCATTCCGGAGCGAGGGTGTCCACGGCGTTCTTGAACGCGCCGGGCACTCCGTGGTTGTACTCGGGTGTGACGAACACGAATCCGTCGCACGCGGCGACCGCCTCGCTCCATCGTCGGACCTCGGGCGAGTCGTAGTGGCCTCCCGCGGCTGCCGGGGGTGTCGGCGAGGTGAGCAGGGGAACGTCGAACGCCTTGAGGTCGAGTACCTCGACGTCGACACCGTGGTCGCGGGCGATGCCGTCGACCCAGTGCCCGACCTTGTCTCCGGCGCGTCCTTCGCGAATGGATCCGATGACGATCCCGATCTTCATGACTTAGTCCTCTTTGTCCTCTTTGTCCTCTTTGTTGTCATCTGGTGCACCTCCAAGTAAAACCTGAACCTTTCTGAGATGTTGCGTTATGCGGCGATAACCGGCCACAGTCGCCCGGCAATGCGGGTGGCCCGGCTATTCGGGGAGTCCGCCGTGCCTGGGTGATGCCGGCGAGTACGGCGCCGAGGAATGAACCGATCGCCCACGGAGCGATCCTCGACGACATGGCAACCCTGAGAGCCCTGCACAGCACCGCTCGTCGCGGACCGCCTGGGTGCGAAGGCGCTGGTCCTGATCGCCGGGATGATTCCGGCGCCGGGCGAACCACCGAGTCAGTGGTGGGCTCACACCGGATACGAGGCGGCGATCGCCGAACAGGCGCGGCGTGACGACGGGCTCACCGGGAACGACGATCCGCTGGTCGCCTTCTTGGTTTGACCTCGACACAGGCTTGACCTCGACACAGGGCTGCGGGTATCGCCAGTACTCCGAACACGACATACAGTGTCTCTTCCACGTCGAAGGGCTCCGGATGCTCGGGCTCACCCTCCAGGAGATCGCCGACGCCCTCGACGGAGATGCGTTCGCGCCCAAGGAGATGATCGACCGGCTGATGGCCCGCACCCGGGACACCATCGCGCGGCGGCAGGAGCTGCTGCGCAGGCTCGATGACGTGCGATCCACCGATCCCGGCGACTGGGGTGACGTACTGAGCACCATCGCACTGATCCGGGGGCTCGACGACGAGAATCCTTCCACCCGACAGTATTCGGTGCTGTCGGCCGGTTCCGGCGATCAGCACACCGTGATGCTTGCCGAGGCCGCGTTGAGCGAACCGGATCCTCACGTGGCGGGTGCGCTCGGGTGGGCGCTGGCCCGGATCGGCGACCAGGCGGTACCGGTGCTCGCGCAGGCATTGACCGGGCCGTCGGAGCGCAGTCGGCGGCGCGCGGTGGAAGTACTCGCCAAGATCGACTCACCTTCGGCGACAACAGCTCTCGCTGGGGCCGTGGACGTACGGAAAACAAAGCAGACGTATGACACTCGCGATCAAGCGCTTGTCACCGACGATGATGGCACGCACGTGCGGCACTGACCGAGGGCTCTCGGGTTTCGTGTATGAGCAACGCGGCCGGACCGTGAGCACACCACGGCGAGTTTTGATTGACTGGATGTGTACCGGGTTCTGTCGTTGACACAACAGGGCCGGACCACAGTCCAACACACGAGCACGATCCGCACCGGCAAAGGAGTCGACTTCATGGCGCACAGGCCGCAGAAGGCATTTCACGCAACGGATGAGCGCTTTTACGAGCAGCTCGGGATCACGCACACGATCGAACCACTGAATCGGCGATCTGGGGAACTCATGTACTTCGGCAAGGACGAACACGACCAGCACTCAGGATAGGAAACCCGGCCACCGGCTGTTGACCGCACCCGAGGAACTGATCGGCGCGCGCGAGTAGTCGCTGAGCGCCTTCTGCATGCCGCCGAGTCTGCGACGAGGGTGCGATGGCCGGGGAACGAGGACGGCATGGACGACCACACCACCCATCACACCGAGCATCCGCATCACACCGAGCACCCGACGGGGCACGACGACCACGGTGCGATGAACCACGCCGGTCACGGCGAACATACCGAACACGGCGAACACACCGGCCACGAGGAACACCCGGGTCACAGCGATCATGACGGCCACGGTGGTCACGGCGAACACACAGAGCACGGCGAACACACAGGTCATGGCGGCCATGGTGGTCATGTGGCCGTGTTCCGGCGGCTGTTCTGGATCATGCTCGTGCTGGCCGTCCCGGTGATCGTGTTCAGCGAGATGTTCGCCGACCTCCTCGGCTACGACCTGCCGGACACCGAATGGGTGCGGTGGGTTTCACCGGTGCTCGGCACCGTCATGTATCTCTGGGGTGGCCGGCCGTTCCTGGACGGCGCGGTTTCCGAGATCCGTTCACGCAAGCCCGGCATGATGCTGCTGATCGGCCTGGCGATCACGGTGGCGTTCGTCGCCTCCTGGGGAGCGAGCCTGCACCTGCTCGACCACGAGCTGGATTTCTGGTGGGAACTGGCGCTTCTGGTGGTCATCATGCTGCTGGGCCACTGGATCGAGATGCGCGCACTGGCTCAGACGAGTTCCGCCCTGGACTCGCTGGCAGCGTTGCTGCCCGACGAAGCGGAGAAGGTCGACGGCGACGACGTGGTGAAGGTCGCCCCGGGCGACCTCGCCGTCGGCGACGTCGTGGTGGTCCGGCCGGGCTCGGCGGTGCCGGCGGACGGGCGAATCGTGGACGGGTCGGCGGCCATGGACGAGTCGATGGTCACCGGCGAATCGTCGACCGTTCGCCGCGGCACCGGTGACCCGGTGATCGCCGGTACCGTCGCCACCGACTCGGGACTGCGGATCACGGTGACCGCCACCGGCGACGATACCGCGCTGGCCGGTATCCGGCGGCTCGTCGCCGACGCCCAGGCGTCGTCGTCGCGTGCTCAGCGGATCGCGGACACGGCCGCGGCGTGGCTGTTCTGGTTCGCGCTCGGTGCGGCCGTGATCACCGCCGTCGTCTGGTCGATCGCCGGCGATCCGGACGAGGCGGTGGTCCGGACCATCACGGTGCTGGTGATCGCGTGCCCGCACGCACTGGGCCTGGCCATTCCGCTGGTGGTCTCCATCGCCGTCGAACGAGCCGCCGGCGCGGGAATCCTCATCAAGGACCGCCTCGCGCTGGAATCGATGCGCACCGTCGACACCATCCTGTTCGACAAGACCGGCACCCTGACCAGGGGCGAGCCGACGGTCACCGCGGTCCGGCCCGCCGACGGGCACGGCGAGGACGAGGTTCTGGCGCTGGCCGCGGCCGCCGAGGCCGACAGCGAGCATCCACTCGCCCGGGCGATAGCCGGTGCCGCCGGCGCCCGCGGCCTCGCCGTGCCGAAGGCGCACGACTTTTCCTCCGCGCCCGCAGAAGGGGTCACCGCCACCGTCGGCGACACCGTCGTCGAGGTCGGTGGCCCCTACCTCCTCGACCACAACGGCCTCGGTGAACTCGCCGTCGCCGAAACCTGGCGGGAAGAAGGCGCGATCATCCTGCACGTCATCGCCGACGGCCGGGTCATCGGCGCGCTGCGCCTGACCGATCAGATCCGGCCCGAATCCCGCGAGACGGTCGAGGCACTGCGCGCCACCGGAACACTGGTCGTGATGGTCACGGGCGACGCCCAGGCCGTTGCCGACACCGTCGCCGGGGACCTGGGAATCGATCGTGTCTTCGCCGGGGTACGGCCTGAGGACAAAGCCGCCACGGTGGCCGGGCTCCAGGCGGACGGCCGGACGGTGGCGATGGTCGGCGACGGCGTCAACGACGCCCCCGCTCTCGCCCGGGCTGATGTCGGCATCGCGATCGGCGCGGGCACCGACGTGGCCATCGGTTCGGCCGGCGTCATCCTCGCCTCCTCCGACCCACGTGCGGTGCTGTCGGTCATCGACCTGTCCCGCGCGACCTACCGCAAGATGCAACAGAACCTCTGGTGGGCCGCCGGCTACAACCTGATTGCCGTACCACTGGCCGCAGGTGTCCTGGCACCCGCCGGATTCGTCCTGCCGATGAGCGTCGGAGCCATCCTCATGTCCGCCTCCACCGTCGTCGTCTCCCTCAACGCCCAGCTGCTTCGCCGCCTCGACCTCACCCCGCCCGGTAGCGAGACCGGACAATGACCGCAGCGGACTCCGGAACGCACTCACGCGGCGCAGGAAACGCACCGGCTCCCGCGAGCAGTGCGGCATTCCCTGTTCAGCACCACTACTCGACCGAGATCGGTTGCGCACCTGCCGGTGGCGTGCCGATGTCGGCGATCGGCCGGTCGGTCGACCGCGAGAGAGGAGACTCGAACCAGTGGTCCCGATCCCGGGCACCCGCAGCCCCGCCCGCGCCGCGGAAAACGCGGCCGCTGCGGGCATCCGGCTCGACACCCGGCGCCACCTACACCGACCCGATGGCCAGCGTGTCCGGGCACACTGATATCGGTGCGGTGATCGCAGCGGTACGCGTCCCCATCCGAAACAGGAGCTGAACTCCATGTCCCACACACCCCAAAAGGCATTTCACGCAACCGATTCCAGATTCTACGAGCAGCTGGGCATCACCCCCGGTGTAGACCTCTTCGAGGACGGCAGACGCACTGATCCGGCGGTGAGCGGTACGTACGAGTGGTGGTATTTCGACGCTCATCTCGCCGACGGCAGCAAGCTGGTGATCACATTTTTCACCAAGGACGCGGCCGCACCGTCACGTGGTCTGGCGCCGCAGATCGCGCTCGATCTCGATCTGCCCGACGGGCGCACCATCAACAAATCGATCCATTTCGACCCGGAGACCTTCTCCGCGTCGGCCGGCTCCTGCGACGTGCGGATCGGGGAGAATCGCTTCGCGGGCGACCTGCACACGTACACCATCTCGGTGTCCCTCGAGGAGGTGACGGCCGAGGTCACGCTCACCGGGCAGACGGAGCCGTGGCGCCCCGGCACCGGCTACACCTATTACGGCGACGACGAGAAGGCATACTTCGCCTGGCTGCCGTCGGTACCGTACGGGAACGTCGAGGTCACCTACTCGGTCGACGGCACCTCCACGACCACCACCGGGCATGGCTACCACGACCACAACTGGGGCAACGCACCGATGATGTCGGTGCTCAACAACTGGTACTGGGGCCGTGGCAAGGCCGGCCCGTACACCTTCATCACCGCATACATGGTGGCGGAGAAGAAGTTCGGCTACACCCCGCTGCCGGTGTTCATGCTCGCCGAAGACGGCAAGGTCATCGCCGACGACCACACCAAGGTCACCTTCGAGAAGTCCGGCATCCACGACGACGAGCAGACCGGCAAACCGGTCGCCGACGACCACGTCTACACCTACCGCGACGGCACCACCGAGTACACGCTCGCCTACCACCGTGAGGAAACCATCCTGCGCACGATGTTCATCGACAGCGTGCACGGATTCAAGAAACTGCTGGCCAAACTCGCCGGGTTCGACGGTTGCTACCTGCGATTCTCGGGCACGGTCACCCTCACGCACCGCGAGAACGGCGAGATCGTGGACGAGCGGACGGAACCGGCGATCTGGGAACTCATGTATTTCGGCAAGGACGACCATGACCAGCACTCCGGGTAGCACCCGGCAGGAGCCCGTGGTTCCTGGGGCTACGAACTTCGAGATCTCCGCCGATGACATGACCACCCTGCGAGCCCTGAGCGCCGTGGACTACGGCGATGCCACGGTCTTCCCCGTCTACAGCGGAAGGTAGCTCCGCGAGGGGTCGAGCTGACGTTAGGTTTGCGAACGGGTTCCGCCGGCGTCCGATTTGTGGTGTAGTGGAAAGACATCGCGAACGCACATCGCAGGACGTCGCGTCGACCTGCTCTGTATTGAATCTCGTTGGCGTAGTGTGCTATTCGCGTGTGGATCGCGAGCGAACTGAGAACTCCACCGCAACAGAGGGAATGGGTGATCGGCGATGGGACATACCGTATTGACCCGGATAAGGGCGGGTGCGGCCGTTGTGGCCGGGGCATCAGTGATCGCCACCGGAGTGTCGGTCGTTGCCGGCGGCGAGGCGTCTGCGGCGCCGAAAACGGACGTCGGACTCAGCTGCGGCAGCGCCAACCCGCTGGCCTGGGCGCCGAGGTTCACCTGGCGCATCAACGCGGGCAGCGGCGAAGCACTGCCGCCGGGCGGGAGCAAGCTGGTGCCGGCGCTCTTGTTGAGCGGTGACAACTCTCTCCCGAACCCTCCTGCCGGCCTGCTCCCCTCCATCGGACCCAACTGGTACGGCACCCGGGTGGTCATCGACTGGAACAACACGACCACCAAGAAGTCCGGCCGTGCGGTAAGCGACACCAATGCTCTGGTGCAGAAGCCGTCCATCCCGGTGAACAGGGCGTTCACCGGAAAGGGACGTGTCAATTTCACCGCGACGATCGAGACGGGCGGCGCATTCTGGTGGCTGAACACTCAGCGCGCGGTGTGCCGGGGATCGGTCGATATCGTCGAATGGACGGGCCCCTAGGTCTGCAGCCCGAGAACGGCCCTGCCCGTCCCAAGGCGAAACGCGGAACGCGCTGATACGCCCATCTCGCGGCAATGCGGTCTATCCTTATCTCACCATGCATCAGGGTATGGATGATGCCTGTCGCGGCGCGGCCACGTTGCTTACCCGCCCAGTGGGGTTGCTGGGCGGGTAAGCGAATCATATTGTCGAGACAGGTTCTATCGATTGACAGTCCCGAGAATCCTTGCGCCATTGAGATTGTCGTGGTCGGACAGTTCGACGATCTGCCGCAACCGTCAAGGCCGAGTGTTCTCGCATCGTTCCGCGCCGGCGGTGGCGCGGGTGGCCGACCATGAACCGAGAAGTCATAGGGCACTCTGTGATTCGGTGTCGTGGGCTCGTCCGCATACCGGGCCGCCGGGCGGTGCGAGCCTCGGCAAACCACTTGCCGCGCGGGTGGTCGACGTCGCCGGCACCGGAGACTCCGGACTGGGGGTGTTCGCCCTGGTGTGCACGGCTCTCCTGATTCTGGCGTGCGCCGCCGCGGTCCTGGCGACGCGAACGGGGAACCGCCTCTGAATCAGGTGCCGGCCAGGGCTGTTCGGGTCGCCGCGTCGGCCGGATAGAACGCCTCGATGGCGAGTTCGGAGAGTGTCACCTCGCGGGCGGTACCGAAAACCGTTGTGGCGGAAATGAAGGACAGCACGGTATCGCCTCTGCGTAACCGCAATGGCACGACGATCGCCGACGAATCGGTCGCCGATGCGGGGCCGCTCGCCCGGATGTCGTCGATCAGGGCGGCGAGACGGTCGTCGGGCGCGGCGTCGAATTCGCGGGCCAGTCGCAGCAGCAGCGAGCCGCGCCACTCGGGCAGGTTCTCGATGAACGGCGCCAGCCCACCCGGATCCACCGACAACCGCAGCACATTGACCGGCGGCTCCAGGTCCTCGGCCGAAACCCCTTCCAGCAGAGTCCATACCGCGTCATTGGCGGCCACCAGATCCCAATACCTGTCGACGGCCAGCGCCGGATACGGCAGATGCCCGGCGAGTATCGCCTCGACCGCGGCATTGGCCTCGGCCATCGGTGGAGCGGACAGCGAGTGCTCGGGATAGGCAGGTGCGTACCCGCCGGCCAGGAGCACCTGGTTCTGTTCCCGCAGAGGCATATCCAGGTGTGTGCACAGTTTCATCAGCATGCCGCTGGTGGGTCGGGACCGGCCGTTCTCGATGTAGCTCAGGTGCCGGGTCGACACGTCGGCACGCGTGGCCAGGTCGAGCTGCGACAGGTTGCGCCGCTGCCGCCAGGAGCGGATGAGGGGCCCTGCGGTCGTCATGCCTTCCGACGGTAGCGCGCGAGGGTCATGCGCGACATGACCCGTAAGGTAATGAACACCGCAACCGCGCGTCCGATCCGTGGTGGTCGCGCAGGACTCCGGCGGGCGCCGGCCATGGGAACCGATGAATCGGGGCGAATCCGATGAGGCCGCCGGTAACGTCGAACTTCACCAGGGGGGTGCCGGACCCTCGGTGGCACCATCCTGGTGTTCATCAGGCAGGTCCCGGCGCCGAGGGAGGTAGGAGGTCCGCGGCATGGGTATCGCTGACCGGATGACGGCGTTGTCCGAGCGGATCATCGACGTACCCGGCGTACAAGGAGTGACGCTCGGCGGTTCCCGGGCGCGGGGCACAGCGAGGCCGGATTCGGACTGGGACTTCGGCATCTATCACTCCGGTGACCTCGACGTCGCGGCGTTGCAGCGGATCGCCGACGCCGCCGTCGACGAGCGGGTGACGCTGACACCGCGCGGTGGGTGGGGGCCGTGGGTCGACGGCGGTGGGTGGCTCACGATGGACGGGGTGGCCGTCGACTGGCTCTACCGCGATCTCGACAGGGTCGACGCCATCGCGGACCGGGCGGAGCTGGGGCAGTTCGCCTTTCACCGTCAGGTGGGGCACCCGCTCGGCTTTCTCGACGTCGCCTACCTCGGCGAGCTCGCCACCTCGCAGATCATCGCCGACCCGGACGGGCACCTCGAGTCGCGGCGCTCCCGATGCCGCGACTATCCGCCGGCCCTGGCCCGGGAGCTGGCGTCGAAGTGCCTGTGGGAGGCCGACTTCGACGTGCTCATCGCCGGCAAGGGTGCCGCCGGCGGTGACGCCGTCTACGTCGCCGGAGTCCTCGCACACGCCCTGACGCTTACCGCGCACGCCCTGCACGCCCACGCCCACAGCTGGGTGACCACCGAAAAGGGCATCATTTCCACGGCCGCGGAGCTGCCGGCGACCCCCGACGAGTTCGCATCTCGTGCCCACGGCTGCGTCGGACTGCTCGATCCGGCCCCCGCGGCGCTCCGCCGTTCGGTCGACACCGCCCGGCAACTCATCTGCGAGGTGCGCGAGACCGTCGGTGACCATCCGCCTGGGAATGGCACATAACTTTGATTTTGTCCTGCTCTCATGCCATGTTTGGGTGATTCAAACCACATTCTCAGGAGGGCGTATGACGAGGATGGGCCGGGCGGTCCTGCTCCTGGTGGCGACGATGCTCGCCGCCGCGTCGATGCTGGCGCCGGCCCCGGCGCGCGCCGCCGAGTACGACCGGTATCTGAACCTGCCGCTGATCAACCGCGACGCCGCGCACGGCACGGGCGGCCTGCACCCCGATCTGCCGACGGATGTGCCGACGCTGGGCCGGCTGCTCGGGCAGGCCCGCAAGGCCGGGGTGGCGCCCACGTCGTACAAGGCGCTGCTGGCGCAGTACTGGCTGGCCACGGCCACCACCGAAGCCGGGATCGACCTCAAGTCGTGGAACCCACGCAAGGGTGCGCAGGCCAATCGCAGCATCCTCATCAAGTCGTACCGCTACTACGAGGACTTCCAGCTCTCGCACCGCGAACTGCAGTGGGCGGGCATGGGCGGCCAGGTGGGCGCCGACTTCGGTGGCGGCCTGGTGGACTTCGAGCTGTTCAGCATGCCGTTCGACGTCAAGGAGATCGGGCTGGCGGCCAACGCCGTCGTCAAAGCGGTCATGGATGCGGGCGGCCCGGCGCTGCGCAACTTCCTCCCCAAAGGCCTGCTCGCCCTCGCCGACGGTGGCGCCAAGATCAACGGCGACGACCTGCACTACATCCTCGGCATGATCATGGTGATGCAGAGGAACATCTTCTCCGACCTGATGCCGATGCACGCCGCGTATGTGGACAAGGGGCTGCCCGCGCTCGCCGAGATGCGTGATGCCGGACTGTTCGACGACGAGATCTACCGCGCCTGGGAGAACGTCGCGTCCAAGAACCCCGACCGCATCGCCGCCGGCAACGCCCGGCTGCTGCGCCGCGAGCAGGGCGAGGTGATCAAGGAGCAGTGGGATCAGGTCCGCAACTACCGCGGCAAGGTCGGCGCCGCCGTCACCTACCTGTCGACGGTGGCCGGTTCCCCGTCGGTGGCCGGGGTGAAGCCGCCGCGGGCGCTGGACCCGGTGGTGCTGTACTCCTCGACCCCCGACGGTAAGCGCCTCAAGCTCACCACCCCGCTTCCGGACTGGGACTGGTCGGTGTACCCGGAGCGCTGGAAGTACATCAGCGGTCAACTGCTGCCCAAGTACAAGTTCATGGTCAATCACCGGTGGCCCCAGCTGCGGGCCGCCCTCCAGGTACCGTATGAGCGGCAATTCGAGTCGCACCGGCCGATCATGAACATCCCGCAGATCCTGTACTCGATGGCCGAGCAGATTCGTGTGGAGGTCGTAAAATGAAGCAGCACCACATTATTCGTCTAGTCGCCGCGACGGCGGTGACGATCCTGGCGCTGCTCGGCGCCGGATCCGGTGCGGCGAACGCCGCGCCCACGCATAAGACGCCGACGCTGCCCGAGATCTTCAACGGCTTCGTCGTCGGCGCCTTCGCCGGCGCCAAGATGGGCAGCCCGCAGGAGATCTTCCACGCCCTCACCGCCGACGACCCCTTCTACAAGGAACCGAAACTGACCGGCAAGGAGAAGCCCGGCCAGCTGCTGAAATCCAAGAAGGTCGACGTCATGTATTCCGGCGTCAAGCCGGCCAACCTCAACGCGTACAAGATCATGTACGTGACAACGGGTCTGGACGCCAAGACGACGGAGATCAGCACCGGCATCGTGATGGTGCCGCAGGGCCGGCCCGGCGTCGACCGCAAGGTCGTCAGCTATCAGGAGGCCAACGATTCGGTCGGTGGCAACTGCCACCCGTCGGGACAATGGACCGGCCAGAACCCGATGGACGGCGCGTCGTGGTCGGCACTCGGCCCGCTGGCGATCATGTTCAACAAGGGCTACACCGTCACCATCTCCGACGTCGGTAACAACGGTGACAAGTCACCGCACGGCGTGTTCGCCGGCACCTACGCCGGACACGCCCAGCTCGACGCCGTGCGCGCCGCGCAGGAGCTGCCGAAGGAAGCGCCGCGCAAGGACGCCGAGGTGGTGCTGTTCGGTATCGCCGGCGGTGGTGTCGGGGCGGCGCGCGCCGCCGAGGACGAGGACGTGTACGCGCCGGAGCTGAACGTGAAGGGCACCGTGCTCGAGGGCATGGTGATCGATCAGCGCAACTTCATGCGCGTCGCCAATGGCTCTGTCGGTTCGGGTTTCGCGTTCGCCAACCTGCTCGGTCTCGAGCCGAAGTACCCGGACATGAACATCGACGCGCACCTGAATCCGACGGGCAAGAAGATCGCCGACTGGTACCGCACCCAGTGCCAGACCCCGGCCTATTTCACGATGCCGTTCGTGCCGTTGCAGACCCTGTTCAAGGGCAACAAGAACCCGGCCGACATCCCGTCGTTCCAGCGTGCCTACCGCGACAACGTGCTCGGTAAGCGGGCACCGAAGTCGAAGGTGCTGATCACCTCGTGCGCCAAGGACGACTCGGTCATGTCGATCGTGCCCGCCAAGGATGCCCGGAACCTGGCCGCCAAGTACCGTCGCGGCGGCACCCCGGTCACCTACGCACCCACCAACTGCAGCTGGGTGGAGATGATCACCAACCTCTACCACTGGGGTACCGATCTGATCGGCGCGCAGACCCTCGCCTGGGTCGACGCCCAGTTCACCAGGTAGTCGGGAATAACAGCCCGATTCCGGTCGTTGTTGCACGTCTGTGACCCCACAGCCGGTTGAGGTGCGAGGTCGCCCGGCACCTCAACCAGCGGGGGAGGCCGGGGATGAACCAGCGCGAGGCAGGACGAGCATGACCGATTCCGACCACCACCAGTCGTTCACGCTGACGCGGGCCATCACTCTGCTGCTGGCGGTGACGTGCGGGACGTCGGTGGCCGGCCTGTACTACGCGCAGCCGCTGCTAGTCACCATCGCCGACCATCTGAACGTCTCGTCGTCGACGGCGGGGTTCCTGGTGACGGCCTCGCAGATCGGCTACACGATCGGCTTGATGTTCCTGGTGCCGCTCGGCGACGTGATGGATCGAAGGCGGCTGATTCTCGGGATGCTGGCGGTGGCGGTCGTGACGTCGGCGGGGGCCGCGGCGTCGCCGAACTTCGCCACGCTGTGTGTGCTGCTGGTGCTCGGCGGCATCGCCTCGGCGACCGCGATGGTGGTGGTGCCGATGGCCGTCGGGCTCGCGGACCCGTCCGAACGTGGCCGGGTCACCGGCACCGTGATGGGTGGTCTGCTGCTCGGGATCCTGCTGGCACGCACGGTCAGCGGTCTGATCGCCGAGGTGGGCGGCTGGCGTACGGTCTACGTCGTCGCCGCCGTGGCCCTGGCGGTGCTGGCGGTCCTGCTCCTGCGGATCCTGCCGCCGATCGCGCCCACGGCCTCCCTGACCTATCCGAAACTGATGCGGTCGATCTTCACGATCATCGGCCGCGAATCGGTGCTACGCGGCCGGATGGCGCTCGGCTTCCTGGCGATGTGCGGATTCGCCATGATGTGGACGGCCTCGACGTTCCTGCTCGCCGAGGAGTACGGCTACTCCGACGGTGTTATCGGCCTGTTCGGCCTTGCCGGTGCCGCCGGCGCGGCCGGAGCACCCGTGATGGGCCGTCTCGCCGACGCCGGACATGCCCGCCTGAGCACCACCCTGACCTGGTCGATGGTGCTGATCGGCTGGGGTCTGCTCGCGCTGGGAATGCACAACGTGTTCGCGTTCATCGTCGGCATCCTGGTGTTCGACTTCGGGGTGCAGGCCGCGCACGTCACCAACCAGAACCGCATCTACGGCCTCAATCCCGACGAACGCAGCCGCCTCACCACCGCCTACATGGTCACGTTCTTCTTCGGCGGTGTCGCCGGTTCGGTCCTCGCATCCCTCGCCTACGACGCCGGCGGCTGGCTCCTGGTCTGCGCCATCGGTGCCGTCATCGCCGCGGCCGCCCTCGCCATCTGGGCCACGATCTGCGCCACCATCGAACGCACGACTGTCGGTCCTACCGGCTGAATGCGCCGAACCGCGCTGGCGGCACCGGGCCGGTGACGGGAATGCGGAGTGACCTCTCGTCGTTGTGTGAAGGTTGCCGACCGGGAGGAGTGCGTATGCGTGGATTCGATTTCACCTCGTGGAACGGGGTACTCACGTCGCTGCTCACCTTGACGATGGTGATGGTGATCGGTGTGGGGGCGCGGTTGCTGATCATGTTCACCGTGCAGCAGCGGCAGCAGCGGATGAACAGGCAGATCAATGAGCGGCTCAAGACGCTGATCGCGGCGTACAAGGTGCTCGGCGGATCGTTCACCGGCGATCTGGCCGTCGACCCGCGGCACCTGCGCGACATCAAGGCCGCGTCTCGTGACGCCGATGCCGATCAGACCAGTGTGGATCAGGACGCCGACATGCGAACGGGTGCGGGGTCGGACCGGGCGCGCCGGACCCGCGACACCGTGGAGGCGGCGCTGTCGGATGTGTTCCTGCTCGGCACCGAGGAGCATGTGCGCCTGGCCGAACAGGCGGCCCGCGATCTGGTGGCGGGCAGGCCGGTGTACACCGCCGAACTCGTCGCCTCGCTGCGTGACTTCATCCGCAGCGCACTCGATCTCGATCCGGTGCCCGGTGACCTGCGGATCCCGCGGCAGGGGCCGGCGCGGCCGTCGTCGTCGGGTGCGCGTGGTGGCCGCTCCGGTGGACAGGGCGGGGACCGCGACGGCAGAGGCGGCGGTATGGGTGGTGGCGGCATGGGCGGCGGAATGGGGATGGGAGTGGGTGTGGGCGGCATGGGATCGGGGCGGCATGACGAGTGAGCCATGATGAACGCCTGACTGATGACCACCCGAAAGCGATGACCACCCGAAAAGCGATGACCACTCAAAAGGCGAACAGTGTGGAGAGTGCACCCCTGAGCGCGGCTCGCCGCTGGACGATTCTCGCGGTCTGTGCGTCGGGGATGTTCATGGTCGGCCTCGACACCTCCATCGTGACCGTCGGGCTGTCTCAGATCGGTGCGGGACTACACGCCGAGCCGGACCGGTACTCGTGGGTCGTCGACTCGTACACGGTGGTGTTCGCGTCGTTCCTGATCACCTCCGGTGCCCTCGCCGACCGGTTCGGACGCAGAAGGATGCTGCTGACGGGCATGGCGATCGTCGGTGTCGCATCGTTGCTGTGTGCGCTCGCACCGTCGTTCGGGGTGCTGCTGCTCGCCCGCGTCGGCCAGGGCGTGGGTGCGTCAATGCTGACGCCGACGGCGTTGTCGATCATCGTCACCACGATGACCGACCCGGGTGAACGCGCCCGCGCGATCGGGGTGTGGGGGTCGATGTTCGGGGTGAGCCTGGCCGCCGGACCGGTGGTCGGTGGCGCGCTGATCGACGCCTTCGACTGGCGCGCCCTGTTTTGGATCAACGTGCCGTGTGTGGTGGTGGCGGTGGTGCTGATCGTGGCGCTGGTGCCCGAATCGCACGGCGGGAAGGTCCGTCGGCTCGACATCCCCGGCCAGCTGCTGCTGGTGCTGATCCTTGCCGTCACGGTGGCGCTGATCATCGAGGTGCCCGAGCTCGGCTGGACGGACCCGCTGAGCCTGGCCGGGTTCGCCGCCCTCGTCGTCCTGGTGCCGGTGTTCGTGGCCGTGGAGTCGCGCCGCGCCGAACCCGTCATCGAACCGGCGCTGTTCCGGGTGCCGGCGTTCACCGGCGCCATCGCGGGCGCGTTCGTCGTGTTCGTGGCGTTCAGCATGACGCTGCTGACCACCACGATGTACCTGCAGGACGTACGCGGCTGGACGGCGCTGGCGACCGGAACCGCAGTCCTGCCGATGGCCGCGGCCGTCATCTGTTGCGCGCCGCTGTCGGGGTATCTGGTGAGCCGGGTCGGGGCCCGGGTGCCGCTGACGATCTCCGGTGTCGCGCTCACCTGCGGCGGTCTGCTGCTGATCGGGCTGGCGCCGTCGGACAGCGTCCCGCTGCTGGTGGGTGCGTACCTGCTGGTCGGGGCGGGTGTGGGGTGCGCCAGCGCCCCGGTCACCAACACCGCGGTGAGCAGCCTGCCCACGTCCCGTTCCGGCGTGGCCGGGGCCACCACCTCCACGGCCCGTCAGGTCGGCATCTCGATCGGCATCGCCCTCGCCGGCAGTCTCGCCGCCGGCGCCACCGATTTCACTTCCGCGAGCCTGCCGGTGTGGATCATCGTCGCCGCCTGCGGCCTCGCGCTGTTCGGGATCTCCGCCGGCCTTTCCGCGCGACGGGCCACCGAGCAGCGCATTCCTTCACGTCAGTAAAGGTGACTTTCGTACTATTGACGCCACGGGGAGTGCTGCGGGGCGCCGTACAGTGGATACGTCGTTCGAGAATTGACGTGGATGGAGAAGTCGTGAACAACGGAGTGGGCAACCCTCGCCGGACAACGATCGCCGCGGTGGCCGGTGCCGCCGCCCTCGTATGCGCAGTGCCGGGCCTGGCCGGCGCCGCCACCGGCAGCCTCGATACGGGCAGCGCCGGCGGTATCTTCTCCGGCAGTGCCAATACCGCAGGGTCGGCAACCCGGGACGGCTCGCCGGAGGGTGTCGACGGCTCGCTCCGGGAGCTCCGCTGTGGTCAGCGCGCCGTGTCGCCCGGCCTGTCGGCCACCAACACCAGGCACCTGATGGGCCGCACCGGACCGATGACCTTCACCCTCACCTACAACACCGGCACGCAGGCCGACAAGATCGAGGTGTTCTACCACGGCAAGATCCGGGCCTCCACCGGTTACGTCAAGGGCGCCGGCAGCAAGAAGGTCTCGGTGCCGGCCGGAACCAACAACTACGTGACGGTCAAGGTCAGCGGTCCTGTCGGCGGCTCCTGGAACTACACCGTCGGCTGCCCTGCCTAACTCTGGACGTCAACGCCTACCGCACAACCGATTCCACCCTTTTGGGCGACAAGAATCGGGCGGTGGCGGGTGTCATCGGTCGATATGGTTGATCCGACATATCGGATTCTGAACCTGGCGGTGGCGCATGGGCAACACAACACAGAGATCTCGGCGGACGGCAGGTGTCGCATTGCTCGGCGCCGGTGCCCTGATGTTCGGGGCACCGGGCGTCGCGTCGGCCGATGGCAGTGTCAGCGTCGGCAGCGTCGACTCGGGCAGCGCCGAGGACATCGGCGGCGCGGTCCTCAACGAATTCGTACCCGGACTCGGCGACACGGTGACCGGCAGCCTCGAATCGTGGGGATCGAGCGGCCCGACGGGGTCACCCGGAGGTGGTTCCCCGAAGGTGCAGCGCTGCAACCAGCAGACCCGGTCCGGCGGGCAGGGTGTCACCACCACCAAGCACATCATGGGCCGGCGCGGTCCGTTCAGCTTCACCATCGTCTACGACACCGAGACGCAGCCCGACCGCATCCAGGTGTTCTACCAGGGGCGGCAGCTGTACAACACCGGCATGATCGGTGACCGCATCAACGAGGGCAACGGCAGCAAACGCATCCGCGTGCCGGCCGGTGGCCAGAATTTCGTGACCGTGAAGGTGACCGGCCCCGAGCAGGGCACGCACTGGAGCTACACGGTCCACTGTCCGTCCTGACCTGCCTCGATCCTCGCTGGGGACGGCCCCACGCCTGAGTCCACGCCGTCCGTCGAATGACTGCGTTCGGGCGCGATGTCGCAGTCATGTGGTTAGTTGGTGGGCGTGAGATTCTCGGGCGGGGGTGCGGTCGCGGGCACCAGGTGGAGCACCGAGCAGGTGGAGTCGGCGGCGCCCGACACCTCGTCGGTGAACGCGGGCCGCAAACTCGCCACGCCGGGTGTCTGGTCGGAAACCGGTGCCACGAGCGCGGCGCTGTGGGGCCTGTGCGCGGGCAGCGGCAAGAAGCCGTATCAGACCATCGTCGATCTGCGGGGCCCGGCGTACAAGTGTTCGTGTCCGTCACGCAAGTTCCCATGCAAGCACGCGCTGGGTCTGTTGCTGCTGTGGTCGGCCGGTCAGGTAGCCGACGCGGCCGAACCGTCCGACTTCGCGGGCGCCTGGCTCGACAGCCGCGATGCCCGCGCCGGTGCCAAGGCCGCTACCGATGCTGATGCCGTGGCCAAGCCGGGCGGGGCCGAACGTGTGAAGGCCGAGCGCGCGGCGGCCACCGCCGCCCAGCGGGCCGACCGGGTCGCCGGAGGTATCGCCGAGCTCACGATGTGGCTCGAAGATCAGGTCGCGCACGGGTTCTCGGGAATCGACAACGACCCGTACGGGCGTTTCGACCCACTTGCCGCCCGCCTCGTCGACGCCCAGGCTCCCGGTCTGGCCTCGCAGGTGCGGGAGCTGCCCGCCGTCCTCACCGGCGGTGAGCCGGGCACGTGGCCGCACCGGCTACTGATGGAGTTCGGTGCGCTGTGGGCGCTCGGGACCGCGCACCAACGACTCGCCGAACTCGACGACGACACCGCCGCCGCGGTCCGCAGGCATGTCGGTTACACCGTCGCCAAGGCCGACGTCCTGGCGCAGCCGGCCGTCGTCGACGACTGGCTGGTACTCGGTTGGCGCACTGAGGAACTCGATCGTGTCACCGCCCGCCGGTTATGGCTGTACGGGGGCGCCGCCGGACGGTACGCGCTGATCCTGGAGTATGTGCCCACCGGCGGCACCTTCCCGCCGCGGCCCCCGGTGGGGGCGGCATTCCGGGCGCCGCTGCACTACTATCCGGGTGCGCCCGCTCAGCGGGCGCTGATCGCCGACCAGGACGGACCACCGTCGGGCACGGACGGCCGCCCGTCCGCACTGCCGCCGGCGACGACAGTCTCCGTGGCCCGGGCCGCCCGCGCCCGGGACGTCGCCGCCGACCCCTGGCTGCGTTCCTCACCGGCCACGGTGCGTGGTCGGCTCGCGATCGTGAATGGTTCCGGCCCAACCGGTTACGCACTCACCGACAACAACGGCGAATCGGTGCCGCTGCGGGTGGGTGCCGAGCTGTGGCCGTCGCTGGTGGCCGGCACCCTCGGCGGTGTCGTCGACGTCGTCGGCGAACTCGACGCCGACGGACTGTTGCCGTTGGCCATCGTCGCGGACGGGCGGGTGAACGCGCTGTGATACCCCGCGAGACCACGCACTGGGACGCCACCGTGTCGGCGGCACTCGTCGGCGTCAACAACCGGCAACCGACGCGGCTCGATGCCGATCAGGTGATCGCCGATCACCTGCCGCCGGACGAACCGCTGCCCACCTCGGTGTTGCGGACTGCGGCACTGACTGCGGTGGCCCGCAACGCATCCGGGCCGCCGGCGGTGGAGGCGACCCCGATCGGCGAGGCCCCCGCCGACCATCGTCCGGAACTGTCCGACACCGCCGCACGCGCCGTGCACTACGCCCTCGAGGCCGCCGCACCACTGCGTTCCTGGGCGCTGCACCGGGTTGCCGGGTCCGGCCGCAGAGCACCCGCCGGGCTGCTCGTGCCTCTGCTGCGGGCGGCCTTGCGGGACACCGCACTGCGCGACGACGTCACCCGGATCGTCGGGCCGCGCGGTGCGTGGCTCGCCGTGCATACACCCGATATCGGCTGGGGTGGTGTTCTTCTCGGACAGCTGGGCGGTGCCGCGGGCGACGAGTCCGCGCCGGATGAGCGGCTCTGGACGCACGGCACCGTCGACCAGCGGGTGACCTACCTGACCGAACTGCGCCACCGGGAGCCGGACGAGGCACTGCGGCTCCTGGTCGACAGCTGGTCGTCGGAGACCGGTCCCGACCGGGAGAAACTGCTGCCCGTACTGGCTACCGGAGTGTCCGTGGCCGACGAGCCGTTCCTCGAACAGTGCCTGGCCGATCGTCGCAAGAAGGTACGGACCGTGGCGCAGAATCTACTCGCCCAGATCCCCGAATCGGCTCTGCAGCAACGACTCCAAGTGCTCACGGCACCCCATGTGCGACTCGGTCGCAGCCTGCTGCGCGCCAGCTTGCAGCTCACCACCCCGAGCGGTGAGGAGCTCGTCGCCGCGGACGCCGCACGCGACGGCATCTCCTCAACAGCGCTCGGCGGCGGTACCAATCCGGCGGGGTGGGTCACGGCGCAACTCCTGCGTCGCATCACACTGACGTTCTGGGAGGCCCGGCTCGGCGCGGCACCGGAGAAGATCGTCGGCGCCGTATCCCGCGACGACGCCGGTCAGGTGATTCCCGCGCTGTCGGAAGCAGCTGTGGCCCAGAGGGATACCCGATGGGCGACGGCGCTGCTGAACCATCCGCTCGCACCGCCCGAGCTGTTCGGTGTCGCCGATCCCACCCGCATCGCCGACGCGGTGATCGCAGGTCTCCGTAACGGCAACGTCGTCGGCCTTTCCTACCTGCCGACGCCGTGGCCGCCCGCTGTCGCCGCGGCGGTGTTCGACGCCGCCTGCAAAGCAAGCGTCCGGTACGGCACCCTCGAGACCGCCGCCCGCACCATGCTGACCTACCTGCCGATCGGCCTTCCGCTCGAGTTCGACTGGAGCCGGCACCGGATGGCGCTGCGCGAGGCCGCCACCGCGAACCTGTGGACCGACCAACTCGCCGTATTCGACGAAGCTTTACGTATCCGCACCGCTCTGGAGAGGGAACTGACGTGACCGACGACAATCAGCAGGCCACCAACCTGTTGCGCCCGCACGCCGAACAGCTGCACGCAGCCGAACTCGAGGCCCTCGCCCGCACCGATACCGGTGCGCGCCCACCCAACTGGCGGCTGTCGCCGTCGGCGGTGGTCACCTACCTGGTCGGCGGTACCGCCGGTGACGGCACCGTCATCACCCCCAAGTACATCGGTCCGCGCCGCATCATGGAGGTCGCGGTCGCCACCCTCGCCACCGACCGCGCCCTGCTCCTGCTGGGTGTGCCGGGAACCGCGAAAACGTGGGTTTCGGAACATCTCTCGGCGGCCATCAGCGGAACCTCAACGCTCCTCGTGCAGGGGACGGCGGGTACCCCGGAGGAGGCCATCAGGTACGGCTGGAACTATGCTCGGCTCATCGCCGAAGGCCCCAGCCGCGAAGCGCTCGTGGCCTCGCCGATCATGACGGCGATGGCCGAGGGCAAGATCGCCCGACTCGAGGAACTCACCCGCATTCCCTCCGACGTCCAGGACGCCCTCATCACGGTCCTCAGCGAAAAGACCCTGCCCGTACCGGAACTCGGTATCGAGGTGCAGGCGGCGAAGGGTTTCAGCCTCATCGCCACCGCCAACGACCGCGACCGCGGCGTCAACGAATTGTCGTCGGCGCTGCGCCGCCGGTTCAACACGGTGGTGCTGCCCCTGCCCGCCACCGCCGACGACGAGGTCCGCATCGTCACCCAGCGCGTCGAATCCCTCGGCCGCGCACTGGAACTGCCCGAGGTGCCGTCGGCCGCCGACGAGATCCGGCGCGTCGTCACCGTGTTCCGTGAACTACGCGCGGGTGTCACCGAGGACGGCCGCAACAAGGTCAAACAACCCAGCGGCACCCTGTCCACCGCCGAGGCGATCTCGGTGATCACCCACGGCATCGCCATGTCCGCCCACTTCGGCGACGGTGTTCTGCGCCCCTCCGACGTGGCAGCCGGCATCCAGGGCGCCGTGGTCAAGGATCCCGGCTCTGACACCGTGATCTGGACCGAATACCTCGAAGGCATTGTCCGCGAACGCAAGGACTGGTCCGACTTCTACCGGGCAGCACGCCGTGGACTCAACTGACGCAGGGCCGACCAGCGCCCCCGTTCCCGACGGCGGCCGTCCGGATGGATTGACTGACGCAGGGCCGACCAGCGCCCCCGTTCCCGACGGCGGCCGTCCGGATGGATTGCTTAACGCAGGGCCGACCAGCGCCCCCGTTCCCGACGGCGGCCGTCCGGATGGATTGCTTAACGCAGGGCCGACCAGCGCCCCCGTTCCCGACGGCTGTCCGGATGGGTTGACTGACGCAGGGCCGATCAGCGCCCCGGGGCCGGGTACCTACGTGCTGGGCATCCGGCACCACGGTCCGGGATCGGCCCGCGCCGTGGCCGCCGAGCTCGACCGCATCGCACCCGACGCGATTCTCATCGAGGGCCCGGCCGATGCCTCCGACCTGATCGGCTCGGTTGTGGCGGAAGGAATGTCGCCGCCGGTGGCACTCCTCGGGTACGCCGCCGACGACCCGTCGTCGGCCGCCTTCTGGCCGTTCGCGGTGTTCTCGCCCGAATGGCAGGCGATGACCTGGGCCGTCCGCAACCACGTCCCCGTCGAGTTCTGCGACCTCCCCGCCGCCGTCACCCTGGCTGCCAGGGACGAAGACGCCGGTGCCACTGGAGTCGGGGACGACGTCTTGATCCCCGTGGCCGAAGCGGGTGGGGACGCGGGTACCCCCTTGATCCCTGAGGCCGAAGCCGGTGGGGACGCAGGTACCCCCTTGATCCCCGAGGCCGAAGCGACGAAGGAGCGAGGGTCACGAGGGGTCCGGCGAGACGAGAATCCTGACGCCACCACCGAAGACGAAACCACCGCCGAACACCTCGCCCGCACCGACCCCATCGCCCTCCTCGCCGAGGCCGCCGGCTACGACGACCCCGAACGCTGGTGGGACGACGTCGTCGAAACCCGTAGCGAACAAGGTATTTTCGAGGCCATCGCCGAGGCGATGACGGTACTCCGCGACGAGGTGGGTGACCACAGCCCCGACGCCGCCCGCGATGAGCGCCGCGAGGCGTACATGCGGCAGGTGCTGCGCAAGACCCTCAAACGCACCGGCGTGCACAAGGTGGCGGTGATCTGCGGCGCCTGGCACGTCCCGGCACTGCGCGGCAAACTGCCGCCCGCCACCGCCGACAGCCGGATCCTCAAGGGCATGAAAAAGACCCGCACCAGACTGGCGTGGGTGCCGTGGACGCATTCGCGGTTGTCGTTCGCGTCGGGGTACGCGGCGGGTGTGGTCTCGCCCGGTTGGTATCACCATCTGTTCACGGCCGACCCCGACACGGTGGTGGCCGGCTGGTTCACCGGTGCGGCGCAGCGCCTCCGCGCCCAGGACCTTCCGGTGTCGTCGGCGCACATCATCGAATCGGTCAGGCTCGCACAGACTCTCGCGACGATGCGGGGCAGACAGCTGGCCGGTCTGGCCGAACTCGATGAGGCCACGCTGGCGGTGCTGTGCGAAGGGGACCGGACCCTGGCCGACCTGGTGCACCGCGAGGTGGTGATGGGGGAGCGGCTCGGCTCGGTGCCGGAGGATTCACCCGTCGTACCGTTGCAGGCGGATCTGACGTCGACGGTGAAGTCGTTGCGGCTCAAGCAGAGTCCGGCGGCCAAGGAGGTCGTGCTCGATCTGCGCAAACCGAATGACCTCGCCAAATCCATCCTGCTGCACCGGTTGTCGGTACTCGGGATCGACTGGGGCCAACCCCTGGAGATCACGGGGACGGGCACGTTCAAGGAGGGCTGGCTGCTCACCTGGCGACCAGAACTAGTCATCGAGGTGGTCCTCGCATCGGTGTGGGGCACAACGGTTTCCGCTGCGGCAAATGCGAAGATCGGCGACCGCGCCGCGGCGGCCACCCAGCTCTCGCAGATCACCGAGCTGCTCGAACAGACCCTGCTCGCCGACGCCGCCGACGCGCTCGGTCCGGTGCTGGCGGCGCTGCACGCCCGGGCGGCCGTCGACCACGACGTCGACCAGCTGATGGCGGCGCTGCCGGCGATCGGCCGCACCCAGCGCTACGGCGATGTGCGCGGCACCGACGTCACCGCGCTCGGCGCTGTCGCCCGTTCGCTGCTGCTGCGGGTGTGCACCGGCCTGCCCGCCGCCGTCACCGGACTCAATGACGAAGCGGCCCAGAGCATTACCGAGAGGATCGGCGCGGTCCACGAGACGGTCGCGTTGCTCGCAGCGGTGAACAACACAGCGGTGAACAACACAGCGGGGGACAACACAGCGGGGGACAACACAGCGGGGCAGGGGAGCACTGACCGGCAACGCTGGTACGACGTGCTGCGTTCCATCGCCGACCGCACCGACGTCAACGGGGTGCTCGTCGGCCGCATCACCCGGCTGCTCACCGACGCCGACGTCTTCGACTCGGCCGAGGCCGCGCGCCGGCTCGGGCTGGCGCTGTCCCGCGGCGCGACACCCGTCGAGAAGGCGCGCTGGATCGAAGGTTTCCTCGGCGACTCGGGGCTGCTGCTGATCCACGACCCGGTGCTGTTGCCGATGATCGACTCGTGGCTGGCCGGTCTGGACGAAACCGCGTTCGTCGACGCGCTGCCGCTGCTGCGCCGCACCTTCGGCCCCTTCGACGCACCGGTGCGGCGGGGTATCGCCGAACAACTCGCGCGGTCCGGACCCGGCGAGCAACCGGTCGGGGTGGCCGCGGCGCACTCGCTGTTCGATCCGGAACTGGCCGGCCCGGCGGTCGCCGCACTGGCCCGGATCCTCGGAGACACACCGGTGGGGAGCACACGATGACGGAACGGGACCACACACCAGATCAGGACGCGCCGGGTGAGCGGGACCGCCGCTGGCGACTGGTCCTCGGCGCGGAGGCCGACGACGCCCTCGGCAGCCTCGGCGGCGCCGACCTCGGGATGGATCGCGCGCTGTCAGCCCTGTACGGGGTGTCGGGTGACCGGCGCGGCGGCCTCGGCAAGTCGGCGCCGTCGGTGGCGCGCTGGCTCGGCGACATCCGCAAGTATTTCCCGTCGACCGTGGTGCAGGTGATGCAGCACGACGCGGTGCACCGGCTCAACATCGCCGCGCTGCTCGCCGAACCCGAACTCCTCGAGACCGTCGAACCGAACGTCGAGATGGTCACCACCCTGATCGGGCTGGGCAAGGCGATCCCGCAGTCGTCGAAGGCGTCGGCGCGGGCACTGGTGCGCAAGGTCGTCGACGAGATCGAGCGGCGCATCGCGGAGAAGACCAGGAGCGCGGTGGGCGCCGCCCTCGACCGGGCGGCCCGCACGCACCGGCCGCGACCGGCGGACATCGACTGGAACACCACCATCGCCCGGAATCTGCGCAACTATCTGCCCGAACAGCGCACGATCGTGCCGGAGCGGATCGTCGGCTACGGCCGCCGGTCCCAGGTGGTGAGCAAGGACATCGTGCTGGCGATCGACCAGTCGGGGTCGATGGCGCAGTCGATCGTGTACTCGTCGATCTTCGGTGCCGTGTTGGCGACGATGCGGTCGGTGCGCACGTCGATGGTCGTGTTCGACACCGAGGTCGTCGACCTCACCGACAAACTCGACGATCCGGTCGACGTGCTGTTCGGGACGGCGCTGGGCGGCGGCACCGACATCAACCGGGCGGTTGCCTACTGCCAGGGCCTGATCACCCGGCCCACCGACAGCATCTTTGTGCTGATCTCCGACCTGTACGAGGGCGGGGTGCGGGAGGAACTGCTGCGCCGGGTCGCCACGATGCAGGGCGCCGGGGTACAGGTGATCGTGCTGCTCGCCCTGTCCGACGAGGGGGCGCCGTCGTTCGATCACGACATCGCCGGCGCGCTGGCCACGATGGGTATCCCGGCGTTCGCGTGCACGCCCGACGCGTTCCCCGAGCTGTTGGCGCTGGCGGTGAACCGTGGCGACATCGTCGGCTGTGCCGATGCCAACGAGCTCGCGCGCCGGGGGATGCCCAACCTGGTGGAGGCGGCGCGGGACGCGTGATCCACGTGTCGTGAACAAGTTATCCACAGAGTTGTGCACAGCTGTGGAGAAATCGAATGAGTTGTCGAATCGACCGAACGGTCTGTTGACTCGAGGTCGCTCACCAGCCCGGAAGGGGTGCTGCCGGACTCAGCTGCCCTGCGATCCGATCCAGAAGTAGGCGATCGCACCGAACACGAAGAACGCTATCCACAGCCAGCCGAGCCACTTGGCGGCCTCCGCGAACGGTGCGCCGAGCTCGCCGGTGCGGCGGATGGTGCGCAGCGAGGTGTAGGCCAGATACACACCGATCGGGGCCGTCACCCCGAGCACCGACAGGACCAGCGCCACCACGGACAACAGATTGGTGTGCGTGGCACCTGTGCGATCTCCGGCCACACTCGTCTCCTCGGCCTCACCGGAACCCCGGAACGAGCCGGCCCTGAGGGAGGTGTCCCCGTAGGAGGTGTCTGGGATTCCGTCGCCGGCCGTCAGGTCCCTGTGGTCCTGGTCGACGCCGGCGTCACTGTCACCGTAGTGAGTGCGCTCGCCGGACGCGGGCGACACACCGGGAGCGGGACGGCTGATCGTCGGCGCGGCCTCGGTCGCCAGGTCGTCCCGGACCGTCGTCACCTCGTCGGCCCTGTCGGTGACGGGCTGGCGCGGGCCGATCATCGTGCGGGCGGCACCCGGGTCGGCAGGTGGCCGGTTTCCGGGGCCGTGCGGTCCCGCCGGGCGACCCTGACCGGTGTTGAGGGGAGGCGGACCGGGCCTGTTCGGCGGCTGGCCCGTCGGAGCCTGTCCCGGCCGCTGCTGGCCGGGCATTCGGTAACGAGTGCTGGTGGGAGGCCCCGACACGGGTCCGCCCTGCGGCCGGTAACCGGGCGGGGGACCCATCCGCGGACCGGTCTGGCCGGGCGGCGGTCCGGCCTGTTGACCGGTAGGCGAGCCGTGTGTACCGGTGTTCCAGCGCGCCCGCTGACCGCGCGCGGCGTCGGCGGGCAGGCCTCCGGTGACGGGTGCCTGCTGCCGTTCCCAGGGCGCTCGCTCGCCGGCGGACCGGGTGTCACCGGTGAAGGAACCCACGGAATCCGCGACGTCCGCGGGGTGCGGGACGTCGGATTGTCCTGGTTCGTCGGCAGTCACGTTCTACAAATTACCCACGCCGGGCCCGATTGGGCACATCACCGGCGAGTCTGTGATGAGTTCGGGGCGGGTTGGGCCGCGAGGCAGGCCTCGCCATGACTCAGAGGCAGGCCTCGCCATGACTCAGAGGCAGGCCTCGCCATGACTCAGAGGCAGGCCTCGCCATGACTCAGGGGGCCGGGGCGGGGCCGAGTTCCTGGACGCGCGGAATGGTCGCGGACACCGGCGGGTGCTCGGTGCGCGTCTTGCGGACGGCGAAGACCACCCCGCCGAGCAGGGCGGCAAGCGCGGCGACGATGACGGCGATAATCGGTTTCGGCACGCCGTCAAGGGTAACGGGTGCCTGATCGGCCGGGATCGGCCCAGGTGAGCCGCCTTGTGGTGTTCGCGATGTCCGAGGTCGTGTTCGGGATGCCCGAGTGGTTGTATGGAGGGCGTGAGTATCAAGACACAGACCGCGACTCTGCACACCAACCGCGGCGACATCGTCGTCGAACTGTTCGGGAACCACGCTCCCAAGACCGTTGCCAACTTCACCGGCCTCGCCGACGGCAGCCAGGACTACAGCCAGCCGAACGCGGCCGGCAGCGCCGAGGGACCGTTCTACGACGGTTCGGTGTTCCACCGCGTCATCGCCGGATTCATGATCCAGGGCGGCGACCCGACCGGCACCGGCCGCGGCGGCCCGGGCTACCGCTTCGAGGACGAGTTCCACCCCGAGCTGCAGTTCGACCGTCCGTACCTGCTCGCGATGGCCAACGCCGGCCCGGGCACCAACGGCTCGCAGTTCTTCATCACCGTCGGCCCCACCCCGCACCTGAACCGCCGCCACACCATCTTCGGTGAGGTCACCGACCCGGCGTCGCAGAAGGTCGTCGACGCCATCGCCACCACCGCGACCGGCCCGGGCGACCGTCCCGTCGACGCCGTTGTCATCGAAAGCGTGGAGATCAGCTGAACGCGGCTTTCCCGCAGGGCGGGCCGGTGGTGACCTGCTACCGGCATCCGGATCGTCCCACCGGCCTGGCCTGCAGCCGGTGCGGGCGGCCCGCCTGCCCCGAATGTCTGCGGCCCGCCTCGGTGGGCCAGCACTGTCTCGAATGCCTGCGCTCCGACGGCGCGGCGCAACCTCGGCAGGTCCGCCGCGGATTCACCGGCTCCACCGGGCAGGCCGTCGCCGCGCCCCGGACCACCCGGTACCCGTACGTCACGTACGGGCTGATCGCGTTCAACGTGCTCGTTTTCGTCATCTGCGTGGGTCAGGCCGGCGGCACCGACATGCTCAACTCGTCGCTGTTCACCGACTGGGCGCTGTTCAAGCCGTTCGTCCACGACGGCGAGTACTGGCGGCTGCTCACCGCGGGTTTCCTGCATTTCTCGCTCACCCACATCGCCGCCAACATGCTCTCGCTGTTCCTGTTGGGCCGCGACCTGGAGCTGGCCATCGGTTATCCGCGGTACGCGGGCGTGTACCTGGCGTCGCTGGTGGGCGGCAGCGCGGCGGTGATGCTGTTCGCCGGCGACCTCACGATCAACGCCGGCGCCTCGGGCGCCATCTACGGCCTGATGGGCGCGATGCTGGTCATCGTGCTGCGCATGCGTGCCTCGCCGGTGCCGGTGTTGTCGATCATCGGCCTCAACATCGTGCTGTCGATCACCGTGCCCGGCATCTCGCTGGCCGCCCATCTCGGCGGTCTGCTGTTCGGTGCGCTCGCGACCGCGGGCCTCATCTATCTGCCGCAGGTCGCCGGTGATCGTGGGCGCACTCCGGCCGGTGCGAGCCTGCTCGGCTGGGCCGTCATCGCGACGCTGGTGATCGTGGGCATGGGGATCGCCGTCGGCGCCGCCCTGGCCTACGAGCCGACGTCGGCGATCATCCGCTGACGACCGGCCGGGACGTCGCGACGACGGTCCCGGCCGGGTGTCCGGGCTCGGGTGTCCGGGCTCGGGTGTCCGGGCTCGGGTGGCTACGGGCTGTACGCCCACACCGACACCCAGTCGACCAGCAGGTTGCCGTTGTGGTTGCCAGTGCTGTTGGTCTCGGTCTGCAACTGCCACCGCATGGGTGTGTCGGGGATCCAGCTGGTGGTGTTGAGGACCACGGTGCCGTCGAGCAGGAGCCGGATCCGGCCGGGCATCCACTCGATCGTGTAGGTGTGCCAGTCGGTGAACCGGGCCTGGGTGTTCACCGACTCTTGGCAGCCGTTCACGCAGGCACCCTCACGGGCGTAATGGTGATATCCCCAGGCTGTTCCGGACAGCGGTGCCTCGGGGAAGTCGATCTCCCCGTCCCACGGCCAGTTGTCGGAGGCCGGCCACAGCAACCACGCCACGCTGTACTCCGACAACGTCGGGGTGTCTACCTTCAGCCGGGCGCTGTACCGGCCGTACGTCTGATACTGCGAGTTCCCGTCGATGACGGGTGACGGATTGGCCCCGGCCGGGCGGCCGTCGACGTTGTGCAGGTGGAAATTGAGGACGCCGCCCGCGACGCTCAGCACCTGATCGGGCCGGTACGGGTTCCGTGGGACCGTGTCGACCCAGCATTGCGGGTAGGTCCGCCAGCGCTGTCCCTGTGCGCCGGTGTAGACGATCTGGTCGGGGCTGCAGGGGTTGGCCCAACTGCCCACCGGGGCGGCCTTGGTGAAATCGTCCCAGAAGATCTGTCGCCAGCCGGGCAGATTCCCTTGCGGCACAGGTTGACCCGACGGATTGCCCGGTGGGTTGGTGCCGACCGGGACGGCCTCCCAGTGCTGGGCGTTGGTGTTGTTGCAGTCGTACTGGGTGATCGGATTCCCGGGGATGTTGACGTTCCACTGGTTGTCGATGCAGCGTCCGGACCCCCGGTTCATGTAGCGGGCGGATCCGTTGCTGTCCCATTTGTAGTAGTTGGACGAGGTGCACGTCTGCAGGGTCAGGCGGGCGCCGCCGGCGCTGCTGCGGCCCGCGGGTCCGACGCAGCGTCCCCGCATGCGAACGGTCCCGTTCTGGTCGATGGTGACCTGTTGCGCCTGGGCCTGGGTGCAGTCGGCGAGGACGAGCCCGGTTCCGACGGCGGAACCGGGGGCCTCGATGCAGCGGCCGTTCGGGTTGCGCAGGTACACCGTGGCATCGACGGCGTTCGCCGGGGCGAGGGGGACAACCGGGGTGAGCATGACCGTGGTCGCCGTGACAGCGATGGTGAGGGCGGACATAGGGCGGGGCCGGGTGAGCGACCTGCTGCTGCGGCGCCCGGTCGTGACTGTCGATCCGGATGGGGGCGGTGGCCCCTCGGATCTCTCGGTGACGGGGCCTGCGGAGCGCGGATCTGAACTGCCGGAAGAACGCATAAAACACCTCACTCATCGATTGGCGGCACAGCAGTGCCGCGAACGGGTGTTGCGCAAGAGATGCCCCATGTCTTGTGGGGCTGGTGTTGATGATGTGAGGCAGATCTCGACGATGTGGCAGAGTGGGTGCCGCTGTTACCAAACCGGAACTTTGGGTATGTGAATAGCTTCACGGTTGGGAAACATGAGGTTGCGCATAGCGATGCGCAGTACGCGGCATCACGGGGTTCCGCGGCGGAACTAGCGTTCGATGACGAATCCGGCTTCCGACAGCACGTCGGCGACCTCGTGCGGATCGGCACCGAGGTCCCAGCGATTGAGCACGACGAGCGTGGTGTCCGGAAGCGTCCCGGCCGGGTACTGGGCGTCTGGGGTCTGGGCGTCTGGGTTCGGGTCGTCGGCACCCTCGCGCAGGATGTCCAGCTCGAGCTGGTGGCTGTGCCGGCCGATGCGCCGCAGCTGCCGGACGCGGATCCGGTCGATGTCGGCGGGCGTGTAGGTGCGGGGGCCGCCGATGGTGCGCAGCGTCAGTTCGGGTGCGGGCCGCGTCGCCAGGCGCAGTCGGGGTCGCAGCAGCAGCGCGTACGACGCGAAACCGAGCAGCAGCAGGCCCGCGAAGGCCATGAGGACCAGGCCGACCGGGTCGGACGACAGCACGACCGATCCGCCGAGCAGGATCAGGCCGCCGATCGCCATCGCCGCACCCGCCAGGGTGGGCGTCGACCACTCATACACAGATCCATCACCAGGGTTATCCACAGAAAACACTCACAGGTGGGGATGAGTTACACACATGTGATTCCACAACTGGGGATAACCGGTGCATGATTCGATGCAATTCTGTGGATAACGTGATGCGGAGGTGGTTCGTGTGACCAGAGTTCGCGTGGCTCGGGATTGTCGGGCGAACCGCGTCACCGCCAGCGCATGGTCATCAGCAGGCCGACGACCATGAACGCGAAGCCGATCAGGAAGTTCCACGGGCCGAGTTCGTACATCCAGTTGAGGATCTTGCCGTCGCCGCCGAGCGCGCTGGGGGTGGCGACCAGGTAGAAGACGATCAGCCAGATCAGCCCGAACAGCATCAGGCCGAGCATCAGGGCGACGTAGAGGGAACTGGAGGGTCCGGTCTTCACCTTCACCGGCGTACGGCTCGCCGGGTTGATGGTGTAGTCGGTCTTCTTCCTGACTTTTGACTTCGGCATGACTTCCTCGTTGCTCGTGCCCCGGCGCGTGTCACACACGGCGCGCGCGTTGCCGGCGAGCGCTGGGGCCTGTGTGGGGACTCTCCCCACCCGGTTGTGATCCTGGTATAGCGGATCGGTTGCTCACTACGGTATCCCACCTGGTCGGCTCATCGCGAAGACCAGGCGGCTACACCGGGCGTGCGGGTACGGCCAACTCAGCCGATGGCGGAGGCCATCTGCGCCTCGAGCTCGGCGACCGTCGCCTCGGGGACGTCGATGCCGCACAGGGTCAGCCAGTTCGCGAGCATCCGGTGTCCGCCCTGCGTGAGCACACTTTCCGGGTGGAACTGGACGCCGTGGATCGGCAGGTCGCGGTGCATCATCGCCATCACGATGCCGGTGTCGGTGCGGCCGGTGACCATCAGTTCGTCGGGGATCGTCTCCGGTACCACGGTCAGCGAGTGGTAGCGGGTGGCGGTGAACGGGCTGGGCAGACCCGCGAGCACGCCGGTGTTCTCGTGGTAGACCAGCGAGGTCTTGCCGTGCAGGAGTTCGGGCGCGCGGTCGACGGTTCCGCCGAAGTACGCGCCGATGGCCTGATGGCCCAGGCAGACGCCGAGCAGCGGTTTCCCGGTCCGCGCGGCCACCCCCACCAGCGGCATCGTCGCACCCGCCCGCTGCGGGGTGCCGGGGCCGGGGCTCAGCAGCACCCCGTCGAACCCGGCGACCGCGGCCTCGTACGCGGCGTCATCGGTGCCGAGCGCGTCCTCGTCGTTGCGCCAGACCACCGTCTCCACCGACAACTGGCCCAGATACTGGACCAGGTTGTACACAAAGCTGTCGTAGTTGTCGATGACCAGGATGCGTCCGGAACTCACGCGATCAGGCTACCGGCTTCAGTTCGGCAATAAACTTGCGCGCCCTACGACCACTGCCACCTGTTCGCTCTTGTCGGTGCGGGTGCCCGCGGCCGGCGACTGGCTGAGGATCTTGCCGTCGTCGCGGCTGCCGAGCGGCACGTTGCGGTAGGTGACCTCGAGGCGGCCGCCCTCGTATCCGGCGTCGGACAGCATGCTGCGTGCCTGTGCGGGCGTGTTCCCGGTGACATCGGGGACGGTGTACTGATTGCCGCGGGAGACGGTCACCTCGACGGTGGTACCGATGACCACCGTGGTCCCGGCGCCCGGCGAGCTGCTGATCACGTTGCCCTTGGCGAAGTCGCTGTCAGCCTCGGTGCTGGACATCTGCAGGCCGTTCTGTTCGAGCACGGCCCGGGCCTGTGACTCGCTGAGCCCGTTGATCTCGGGGATGGTGACCATCTTGGGGCCGGTGCCGATGAAGATCACGACGGCGCTGTTGACCGGGGTTTCGGTGCCCGTGGGCGGGGTGGTCTTGACGACCCGGTCGCGCAGGTCCTCGGTGGAGTCGACGGTGTCGAGTTTGACGTTGGTGAAGCCGAGCACGTCGAGCGCCTTCTGTGCTTCGTCCTGCGTCTTTCCGTGCACGTCGGGGATCGGCTGCCGCTGCGGGCCCGTCGACACGTACAGGGTCACCTCGGAGCCGTCGTCGGCCTTGACGCCGGGGCCGGGTGCGGTCCGGGTGACCTTGCCGGCGTCGACGTCGAGGCTGGCCTCGCCGAGGCGTTTGACCTTGAAGCCGGCGGTTTCGAGGATGGTGCGGGCGTCGGCGGCGGATTTGCCGTCGACCGCGGGCACGGCGACCTGCGGGGCCTCGTCGGAGTCCCACGGCGCCCAGAACACGAGGATCCCCGCGACCAGCACCAGCACCGCGGCGATCGCGCCGAGGATCAGCAGCGGTCGCCGGCGGTTGCCCGGCTCGTCGGTCTCCACCTCGTCGGTGCCGCCGCGCTCTCCACCGCCGCCCCGGCCGTTGGTCCGCAGACTGCGGCGCGGCCCGGTGTCGAGGAGGTCGCGTTCTTCCGCGCTGAGCACCATCGGCGCCGACGGTTTGCCGCCGGCGAGCACCTTGATGAGGTCGGCACGCAGGTCGGCCGCCGACTGGTAGCGGTTGGCGGGGTTCTTGCTCATCGCCTTGAGCACCACCGAGTCCAGTTCGGGTGGCAGGTCCTCCCGGATCGACGACGGCAGCGGCGGTTCCTCGTGGACGTGCTGGTGGGCGACGGCGACCGGTGAGTCGCCGGTGAACGGCGGCTGGCCGGTGAGCAGCTCGAACAGCACGCAGCCCATCGAGTAGATGTCGCTGCGCGGGTCGACCTTGATGCCGCGGGCCTGCTCGGGCGACAGGTACTGGGCGGTGCCCATGACCGCCGACGTCTGCGTCATCGTCGACGTCGAGTCGTTCATGGCGCGGGCGATGCCGAAGTCCATGACCTTGACCGCGCCGGTGATGTCGATCATCACGTTGGCGGGTTTCATGTCGCGGTGCACGATGCCGTTGCGGTGCGAGAAGTCCATCGCGGCGGCCACGTCGGCCATCCACGTCATCACCTGCCGCGGCGACAGCGGGCCGTCGCTGCGCAGGATGTCGCGCAGCGTCTTGCCGTCGACGTATTCCATGACGATGAACGGCAGCGGGCCGCCTTCGGTCTGGGATTCGCCGGTGTCGAAGACCTGGACGATCGTCGGGTGGTTCAGCTTGGCGGCGTTCTGCGCCTCGCGGCGAAACCGCAGGTAGAACGACGGATCGCGGGCGAGGTCGGCGCGCAGGACCTTGACGGCCACGTCCCGGTTGAGCAGGGTGTCGCGGGCGAAATGCACTTCGGACATACCGCCGAAGCCGAGCGTTTCGCCGAGTTCGTACCGATCGGACAGATGGTGAGGCGTCGGCGTCATGGGTGGCTTCTCACCGTCCTTTTCTTCTCGGTCAGCTTACTCGGCGGGGTCATGGGTAGCGCGGGCGCGTGGGGGCTCATGGGAATTGCGGCAGGCCGGGGATGGAGATGGTGATGCCACCACCGGTGTCCTGTTCTTCGGGTTCGGTCTCTCCGGTGCCGGTGTCCTCGCCGCCCGTGTCCTCGGTGCCGGTGTCCTCGGTGCCGGTGTCGTCGGTGGTCGTCTCCTCCGTGGTGGTGTCCTCGGTGGTCGTCTCCCTGGTGGTCGTGCGCGTGGGCCGGGGCTCCTCCTCGGTGACCTCGGTGGTGGTCTCCGCCTCGGTGTCGTCGTCGGAGGGGTTCTGGGTGGTCTTGGTGACCGTGGTGGCGGGTGTCTTCGGATCGCCGTTGTCGGAGTCGGCGTTCACCAGCCAGTACGCGACCACACCGAGGGCGACGAGCAGCAGGATCCCGGCCAGCGCGGCCAGCACCTTCTGACCTGTCGTCCAGTTGCTGTCGGGGGTGGTGGGACGTTGCTGTCGCGGCGGCGGTGGCGAATTGTAGTTCGGGCCGCTGTAGGTCGACGTCGACGGCGAATACCGGGCCGATGTGGCCGGTCCGGTGCCGATGACCCGTGTCGCCGACGTCGGACGCGGCGCCGGGTTGATCGAGCTGGTGGCGGTGAATCCACCGGGCCGCGGTGGCCTGCGGCCGGCCCGCACGGCGGCGACGGCGTCGGCGAACTCGCCGCCGTTGGCGTACCGCTGCCGCGGATCCTTGGCCATCGTGATCTCGATGAGTTCGCGGACCCCCGACGGCAGGTTGCTGGGCAGCGGCGGCGGTGTCTCGCGGATGTGCTTCATCGCGACGGTGATCGCGCCGTCCCCGAGGAACGGCCTGCGCCCGGTCAGCGCCTCGTAGCCGACCACGCCGAGCGCGTACACGTCCGACGCCGAGGTCGCCTCGTCGCCCGTGGCCTGCTCGGGCGAGATGTACTGGGCGGTGCCCATCACCATGCCCGTCTGGGTGACGGGCGCGGCGTCGACAGCCTTGGCGATGCCGAAGTCGGTGATCTTGACCTGCCCGGTGGGCGTGATCAGGATGTTGCCGGGTTTGACGTCGCGGTGCACCAGGCCCTGGTCGTGGGCGGCCTGCAGTGCCCGGCCCGTCTGTTCGAGCATGTCGAGGGAGTTGGCCAGCGACAGCCGGCCCATCCGTGAGATGACCGAGTTCAGCGGTTCGCCGTCGACCAGTTCCATCACCAGGTAGGCCAGCGGTTCGCCGGTGCCCCGGTCGGGTGTCTCGCCGTAGTCGAAGACGTTCGCGATGCCCGGGTTGTTGAGTTTGGCGGTGGTCTGGGCCTCGGTGCGGAACCGGGCGGTGAACTCGGGGTCGTTGGTGTACTCGGATTTGAGCACCTTGACCGCGACCCGCCTGTTGAGCCGGGTGTCGAGGGCCTCCCACACCTGGCCCATGCCGCCGGTGGCGATCAGCCGCATCAGCCGATAGCGGTCGGCGATGGTCGTTCCATTCGAAAGGGTCATCCGCCTGCACCTCCCAGCCGTGCGTTGATCACGGCGCGCCCGATAGGCGCCGCGACGGCGCCACCGGTTGACGCCTCCCCCAGGTCGCCATTTTCCACGATCACCGCGACGGCCACCTTCGCGTTCGACGATGGCCCGAACGCGATGTACCAGCTATACGGTGTTTCGCCGGTCCCCGATTCGTCGGAGTGTTCGGCGGTTCCGGTCTTCGACGCGATCGACACCGCCCCGCCCGCGCCGGACGTGTGCCGTTCGGACTGGATCATCAGCTGCGTCAGTGTTTCCGCCTGGTCGGCGTCGATGGGCGAGTTGATGGTCGACGGCTGCGTCGTGTGCAGTGTCCGCAGGTCGGCGGACTGCAACTTGTCGACGAGGTACGGCTGCATCCGCACGCCGCCGTTGGCGACGGTCGCCGCCACCATCGCGTTCTCCAGCGGGGTCACGCGCACATCGCGCTGCCCGATCGACGACTGGCCGAGCGCGGCCAGGTCGGGGATGTCACCGGAGGTCGACGTGGCCACCGGCAGCGGGATGTCGGCGGCCCGTTCGTTGAGGCCGAAGCGGGTGGCGGTGTCGACGAACGACGAGGTCGGGTCCTTCATCTTTTCCGTGGTGAGCTGCACGAACGCTGTGTTGCACGAGTACTGGAAGGCCTGCGTCAGCGACACCGTGCCGCCGGAACTGTCGGGGCAGCTCTGGCCGCCGTAGTTGGTCAGCGTGGTGTTGGTGTCGGGCAGCGTGATCCCCGACGACGAGGTCAGCCGCTGGTCGGGGGTGATGCCCTGGCGCAGTGCGGCAGCCGTGGTGATCACCTTGAACGTCGATCCCGGCGGGTACAGCTGGTTCACGGCCCGGTTCAGCATGGGGCTGGTCACCGTGTCGGCCGCGTTCCACCGGGTCCAGGCGTCCTCGCGCACCTTCTGGTCGTGGCTGGCGAGTTTGTTGGGGTCGTAGCTCGGTGTCGACACCAGCGCGAGGATCTTGCCGGTGTTGGGTTCGAGCGCCACCACCGCGCCGCGGCAGCCGCCGGAGCAGCCCTCGCGCATGGCGTTGTAGGCGACCTTCTGCATCTTGGGGTCGATGGTGGTGACGATGTTGCCGCCGCGGGGGTCGCGGCCGGAGAACATGTCGAGGAACCGCTGACCGAACAGCCGGTCGTCGTTGCCGTTGAGGATCGAGTTCTCGTACTGCTCGATGCCGGTGCTGCCGTACTGGAACGAGTAGAAGCCGGTGACCGGTGCGAACGCCGCGGCCCCGCCGTTCGGGTAGCTGCGCAGGAACTTCAGCCGCCCGTCGATGGGGGTCGACGCGGCGATGACGGTGCCACCGGCGGTGATCGCGCCGCGCTGGCGGGCGTACTCGTCGAGCAGCACGCGGTTGTTGCGCGGGTCGGCGCGCAACGAGTCGGCCTTGAAGACCTGAACGTAGGTGGCGTTGGCGAGCAGGGCGACGATCATGATGATCACAGCCATCGATACGCGCCGGATCGGTGTGTTCATGCCTTGCGGACCACCTGCGTCTGCAGCGATTCGACGGCCTTGGGCGCCGGTTTCGGCTTGGCCGTGTCGGGTTCGCGTGCGGCGTTGGAGATGCGCAGCAGGATCGCCACCAGGATGTAGTTGGCCAGCAGCGACGATCCGCCGTACGACATGAACGGCATGGTCAGACCGGTCAGCGGGATCAGCTTGGTGACACCGCCGACGACCACGAAGATCTGCACCGCGATGGTGAACGACAACCCGGCGGCGAGCAGCTTGCCGAAGCTGTCGCGGACGGCGATGCCGGTGAGCAGGCCACGCGCGACGAGGATCATGAACAGCATCAGGATGGCGGCCAGACCCACCAGGCCGAGTTCCTCACCGAACGAGGCGACGATGAAGTCGGTGTTGGCGAACGGCACGATGTTGGGGCGGCCCGAGCCCAGGCCGGTGCCGAACAGACCGCCGGTGGCCAGCCCGAACAAGGACTGGGCGAGCTGGTAGCCGTTGCCGGCGAAGTCGGCGAACGGGTCCTGCCAGATCGAGACGCGCAGCCGCAGGTGGGCGAACAGCTGGTAGGCGAGTAACGCGCCCAGGATGAACAGGGTGACGCCCAGGACCACCCAGCTCACGCGCTCGGTGGCGATGTAGAGCATCGCGAGCATCGTCGCGAAGATCAGCAGCGACGAGCCGAGGTCGGTGGAATAGACGAGCACGCCGAGCGACAGGCCCCAGGCGACCAACAGCGGACCGAGGTCGCGCGGCCGCGGGAAGTCCATGCCGAGCACGTGCTTGCCGGCGGTGGTGAACAGGTCGCGCTTGGACACCAGGAACGACGCCGTGAAGATGATCATCAGGATCTTGGCGAACTCGCTCGGCTGGATGCTGAACACCGGGGTGACGATCCAGTTCTTGGAGCCGTTGACCGAGGTGTTGATGCCGGGCAGGAACGCCAGCATCGCGGGCGCCGCGAGCAGCACGAGACTGCACAGGCCCAGGATGTAGGCGTACCGCGAGAGGGTGCGGTGATCGCGCACGAAGAACAGGATCGCCGTGAACGCGATCAGGCCCAGCACCGCCCACAGCAGCTGCTGGTCGGCGTTGTGGGTGGCCTCGGTGGCGTTGACGGTCTCACCGGTGTGCCCCGACCCCAGGTCGAGACGGTGGATCATGACCAGGCCCAGGCCGTTGAGGACGGCGACGATCGGCAGGATCAGCGGGTCGGCGTACGGCGCCAGCCGGCGCACCACCATGTGCGCGGCGGCGAACAGCGCCGCGTAGGCGGCCACGTATTTGGCCAGATCGAGGGTGACGGTCTGTTCCTGGGCGGTCTGCACGATCACCAGCGCCACGGTGACCAGTCCGAGTCCGAAGCCGAGCAGGACCAGTTCGGTGTTGCGGCCGGTGCGTTGTTTGGCCGGGTTCCCGGGCGGGGCGTGCTGGGGTGCGGGAGCGGACATCAGACGGTCCCCCGGCAGACCTTGTTGCCGTTGTCGTCGCGTTGTTCGGGGACCGATGCCGACGCCGCGGTGGTGCCCTCGGGCAGGCCGGGGCTCGGCGTACCGGTTGATGGTGCCGTGGTCTTGCCCGCCGGGGCCGGTGTGGTGTGCGACTGGGTTCCGGGCCGGGACGGTTCGGGTGTGCGCGGTGTGGGGGAGCGGGGGTCGCGCGGTGCGGGTGCCGGCTGGGGAGCGGGCGCCGGTGCGCACATCGGCAGGAAGCTCAGGTCGCTGACCGCGTCCTCGGCCTCGTCGAGAGACTTGTTACGAATAGCATTGCTGCGCAATGTATTCCGGTCGATCTCCTGCAGATCGGACAGGTCGAGCGCGGCGCAGTCCGAGTCGGCGGAGTACTCGACGAAGTACACCTCGGGCTTGTCCTGGTTCGGGTTGCGCACGCAGGCCCGTTTCGCGCCGTCGCTGAACGTCAGGAACACGATCTTGTCGGGCGAGCCCTGGAAGATCACCACCTTGCCGTCCTCGACACCGGCGTAGTGGCTGTTGCTGAACATCGCCCGGATCACGAAGAAGCCGGCGACGATTCCGGCGACGATGAGCACGGCGAGCGCGACGGCCAGCCACTTCCACAGCGGGTTCTTCTTCGCCGCCGGCGGTTCGTCGTCGATGATCGAGGGCCTGCGGGGCTCGGTGGGCGGCGGCCGGAGCGCGGCGGCACGCCCGGCGGCGGTGGCCGGGTCGGGGGTGTAGCTCTCGTCCTCGCTGCCGGCGGCGCCGCCGACGATGGGCCGCGAATCGCCGTACTGGGTGTCGACGACGTCGGCGACCACGACGGTCACGTTGTCGGGTCCGCCGCCGCGCAGCGCCAGCTCGATGAGCCGGTCGGCGCAGGCGCGGTGGTCCTCGACGGAGCCGAGGGTGTCGGCGAGGGTCTCGGAGGTGACCACGTCGGACAGTCCGTCGCTGCACAGCAGGTAGCGGTCGCCGGGCCGGGCCTCGCGCACGGTGAGGGTGGGTTCGACGGGCTGACCGGTCAGCGCCCGCATGATGAGCGATCGCTGCGGGTGCACGTGCGCCTGCTCGGCGGTGATCTGTCCCTCGTCGACGAGGGTCTGCACGAACGTGTCGTCGCGGGTGATCTGGGTGAGCTGGCCGTCGCGGTACAGGTAGGCGCGGGAGTCACCGACATGGCACAGACCGATCCGGCTGCCCGCGAACAGGATCGCGGTCAGGGTGGTGCCCATGCCGTCGAGTTCGGGGGAGCGGCTCACCTGTGCGGCGATGGCGTCGTTGCCGCGGCGGGTGGCCTGTTCGAGTTTGTCGAGGAGGTCGCCGCCGGGTTCGTCGTCGTCGAGTTCGCGCATCGCGCCGATGACCAGCTGGCTGGCCACCTCGCCCGCCGCGTGCCCGCCCATGCCGTCGGCGAGCGCGAGCAGCCGGGCGCCCGCGTACACGGAGTCTTCGTTATTGGCGCGCACAAGGCCACGGTCGCTGCGCGCGATGTAGCGCAAGACAAGGGTCACGGGCGGAGCTCGATCACGGTCTTACCGATGCGGATCGGTGTGTTGATGGGGACGCGGACCGCGGTGGTGACCTTCGCGCGGTCGAGGTAGGTGCCGTTGGTGGAGCCGAGATCCTCGACGTACCAGTCGTCGCCGCGCCGGGACAATCGCGCGTGCCGTTCGGAGGCGTAGTCGTCGGTGAGGACGAGCGTCGAGTCGGCGGCGCGGCCCATCAGCACGGGCTGCGCGCCGAGGGTGATTCGGGTGTTGGCGAGGGCACCGTGGGTGACGACGAGGTAGCGGGCGGAACCCTTGGCGTGGTCGCCGCGCGCCCGGCGGTCGCGCCGGATGATGCGTGAGCCGCCCGCGGTGGCGATGTCGGCACGGATCGTCCGGATCACCGCGTAGACGAAGAGCCAGAGCAACAGGAGAAACCCGAAGCGGGTGAGCTGAAGTACCAAGCCCTGCATGCCGTCGTCACCTCCTGAACTCGCGTCGCTGATAGCCGGGCGCGGCCCGGCCACCGACAGCCCAATCGGGCCCCGCCGTCCATGACGGGCCCGACTGCATCATATGGGCAGATCCTTTGAAGGCACTCATCGTGGAGTGACAGTTCGGTCTCAACATCGGATCTGCGCAGGTCGCGCGTTGACGGCGACCTGCGTGGGTGCCCCCCGACGGTACAGCGGCCGGATGACGGCGGCCGGGCACCGCGGGTGCGGGAGGCCGCGCGGGGAGCTACTGGAAGCGGACCGAGATGTCGGAGTGGCCGACGCGGATCCGGTCGCCGTCGGCGAGTTCCCAGCTCGACACCTGCAGGTCGTTGACCGTGGTGCCGTTGGTGGAGTTCAGGTCGGTCAGCATCGCGACGCTGCCGTCCCAGCGGATCTCCACGTGCCGGCGCGAGACACCGGTGTCGGGGAGACGGAACTGGGCGTCCTGGCCGCGGCCGATGACGTTGGAGCCCTCACGCAGCTGGAAGGTGCGGTTGCTGCCGTCCTCCAGGTACAGGGTGATGGCCGCGGGGGCGTAGCCGGCCGCCTGGCGCCCGTAGGCGGGGTCGTAGCCGCCCTGCGGTGCGTAGCCCTGCTGGTAGCCGCCCTGCTGGCCATAGCCCTGGTCGTAGCCGCCCTGCTGGTAGCCCTGGTCGTAGCCCTGCTGGTCGTAGCCGCCCTGCTGGTAGCCGCCCTGGTCGTAACCCTGGTAGCCGCCCTGCTGGCCGTAGCCTTGGTCGTACCCGCCCTGCTGGTAGCCGGCCTGGTCATAGCCCTGCTGGCCGTAGTAGCCCTCCTGGCCCTGCCCGTAGCCGGGTTCGGCGGCGCTGCGGCGCTGGTCGTAGCCGGATTCCTGAGACATCTGTGGAGCTCCTACTTGTCGGTTCGCACCATGGGGTTGTGGTGCTGCGGGTGGTTGTGGCTCGCTCCCCGGTCCCGGTTGGGATGCCGGTTGTGCAGGCGCGGGTTGGGTCGGTGGCCGTATCGGCCGGGGTCGGGCATCGGGGTCCACTGCCCCCTGAACACGAAAGATACCGATGTGTAGCGCCGGGGTCTCTGCGAACTCGACCACGACTTGTCCGTACGTCTGCCAGCCATTGTCGCGGATGTACGTGTCCAGATGCTTGGAAAACATCTTTCGGTTCAGTTCGTACTCCGCGGCGATCTCCGCATAGTCGGCCGAGCTGAGCTGCAGGTTGTACCGGTTGGCGACCAGGACGGTCCCGTCTCCGAGGTTCTCTCGCGACTCCTCGGCCTCCCGCTGGAGGCCGGTCTCGATCTCCTGCGGTGCGACCCGGCCCGGGAAGACGCGGGCGAAGCCGTCTTCGACGCCGCCTTCGAGCTTGCGCTCGATCCGGTCCAAGAAACCCATCCCGCTCCTTTCCTGCGTCGAGTCGTATGTCGAGTCGTTATCAACGGTTGGCGTGTCATGAGTGCACAACGCCTCGTCAAATGATAACGATTCCCTGCCAAAATCACCCCGTCAAGTCAACATCTGCACCATATGCAACTTCAGCCCCACTTCACCAGGGCATATTGGTACGATTCGCGATCACAAATTCGCAATGCACAGCAAATCCGCGCACATTCATCCCTGCTCCCCGCCATGAACAAACATGCTGGCGTGCTTGATTCCCGAGTGCAATCCCCGTCATCCACCCGACCACCCCACCAACCATCTCGCTCCAGCGCCGGACGCGACGACCCTTCTTGACCCGGCCCTGACGCGACCACACTTCTTGACCCGGCCCCGACGCGACCACAATTCTTGATCCCTGAGGCCGAAGCGAGGAACGAGCGAGGGTCTCGAAGGGTCAGGTGACCCGACAGCCATGACGCCCCCACCTCTTGCCACACCCGGTGCACGACGCCCCGCACCCCGCCCTGACCAGCCGTTTTGCGATCCTCCCGAACACCCTGCTATCGTCGTCCAGTCCGAACGACATCCCAGTTGACCGGGCAGCCACGGGCGAGTGGCGGAATGGCAGACGCGCTGGCTTCAGGTGCCAGTGTCCTTCGGGACGTGGGGGTTCAAGTCCCCCTTCGCCCACACTGGCAGAGCCGGATTGCAACAGCAATCCGGCTCTCGTCGTATGGGGGCAGTCGTACGTAGGCGCAATGAGGTTGGGGGACCTGTATGCCGGAGGCGTTCGCAGAGATACTGATGCGCGGCATCGGGTTCGAGGGCCTGCGCGAGTCGATCAACATCGAGATCGCCCATCACACCGAGGCGATGGATACGGTCGGCCAGGATTCACCCGAGGGCCGGGCACACCTCGAGGCGGTCGCCAGGCTGGCCACCGTTCGCCGCCTCCTCACCCCCGACAACCCCGCGGCCGTCACGATCACGGGCCTGCTGCTGGACCACGGCCGCGCCGCGCGGCAGGCGGGCGGGACGGCATGAGTACCCGCGACCGCGAGCAGTACCTGCTGAGCGACGCCGACAGCCGCCGGATCTTCGACGAACGCATCGTCCCCACCGAGTTCGCCGGCGTCGCGGGTGTCGATCACCCGGTCGTCCATTTCTTCGGCGGCCAGCCGGGCGCGGGCAAGTCCGTCGTTCAGGCCTCGGTCATGTCCGCGATCATCGCCGCAGAGGATATCGGCGCAGAGGGCATTGGGGCGGTGGCAGCGATCATCGGCGACGACTTCCGCCCTCACCACCCGGCGTTCCATCGGCTTCTCACCATCGACGACGAGGCCGCCGCCTTCTATACGGACCTGGACTCCGGCCGCTGGGTGGAGCAGGCCATCGCCTGGGCGGTCCGCATGAGGCCGCACGTCATCCTCGAAGGCACCTTCCGTCGCCCCGAGCTGACCGTCGAGACCGCCCGACGATTCACCGCGGCAGGTTTCGCTGCCCACTTGCACGTCCAGGCTGTCCACCATTTCATCAGCCGCACAAGGATCTTCGGCCGCTACCACGACCAGCTCCGCAGCAACGGCCAAGGCCGCTACACCCTGCCCGCCGCCCACGACGCGTCGTACGGCACCCTGCCGGCCTCCGTCGCGGAGATCGTGCGGTCCGGTGTGTTCGCGGGTGCCACCGCCTACTCGGTGACGGGGCAGGTCGTGGCCGAGGCGGCAGACAGGGATCTGTCCGGGATCGTCGATGCCGTTGCAAACGCACAGCAGTCGACGCCCTCACCCGAGGAAACCGGCGACCTTCTCGGACTCCTCGACCGGTTCGAGGCAACCTTCCTGCGCTGCGACAAGACCGCGATCGTCGCCGATCTTCGAGTCCTCCGGTCGGAGATGTTCGACGCAAGAGCCTGAATCCTCGGGCAACTGTTCGCCGCCCATTGTCACTGGTCCCCGATAGAGTCCTGCCCGAAGCAGAGAGTCCGGCATGCGGGTTTCTCGACAACCAGCGGCGAGAGGAGAACTATGGCAACCACATCACAGGCGTTCAAGCCGCGCCATTGCATCGACGAGGGTTTGACTCATCTCGCGACCCGGCTCGACCCGATCATCGGCCGCGTACTCGAGCCGAGCCTCGGTGGTCTGCCGTGGCCGGCGATCCTCACCCAGCTCGACAAGATGTCCAACAAGCCACCGAAGACGTACACATCCAACGATCTTCAGTCGCAGTTGCGGATGCTCACCGAACGACTGGGCCAGCTCGGCTTTCCGTTCGACGATCATTCGCGACTGGTCAGCACCTTGGGCAACGAACTGCGGATCGTCCGCAACAGGTGGGCGCATCACGACGATCTGACGACTCTGGACGCCTGGCGGACAAACGATTTCGCTGTCCGGCTGCTGGAACGTCTCGGCGACGACGAGGGTGCGGCGGCGGCCCGTGGGCTTCGTGACGAGGCGTTCTTCGCTCTCGTCGCGGACAAGGTCGACGCCGGCTATTTCTCCGCACCCGTCACACCGCCGGCCGAACCCACGGTCCCGATCGGTGGCCCGGCGCCGGACACCGAGATCGTCCGGCCGGACCCCTCGGTGCTGACCCGACCCGACGACGCCGACACCCCGACCATCGGTTCGGGCCGGGCCGAGTTCCAGCCCTGGGCGGTCGTGCTGGTCGGTGACGTGGATGTGCTCGATGATCTACCGAAAAAGGCTGCGAAGGAAAAGGTTCGGGCCGTCGCCACGGAGATCGCCGACGTCGAGGGCCCGATCCACCTCGATCGCCTCGCGCAGCTCACCGCGGCCTCCTTCGGGATGAAACGCCTCCGGGCGAAACGGGAGCAGAAACTGGTCTATCAGATCAAGCAGACGGACCTGTTCGTCGACGGCGACAAGTTCGTCTGGCCTTCCGGCCTCGACCCGAAGTCATGGAATGAGTTCCGGCCCAACGACAGTACCGTCGATCGGCCGTTCACTGAGATCAGTCCGGTCGAGATCGCCAACGCGATGCGGCTGCTGCACAGCCTCAATCCGGGATTCGGCGACGGCGAGCTCGATGCCGCCACCCTGCAGACGTTCGGCCGCAAGCGCCGCACCAAGCAGTTCGCCGCTCATCTCGCCAAAGCCCGTGCGCTGCTGTGATCTTCCGGTGGCCATGTGCGATGGGCGGTGGGGCCGTTGAAGGTGGGCGTGTTCGGAGCCCGCAGGCTGGGACGCCGGCGATACAGGATCAACGGCCTGCGCTGCGTAACCTTCGGGCATATCGGCTTTTTCGCGAGTCAGGCCGAGTAGCGATCACCGCCTCGACATCGTCGGCTGCGTGTAGATGTGAGGCGACGGTGTCGTGGGCTGATGGCAGTGGCTGATTCGATGGTGCCAGTGCGGTGCCGGAATCGTCGCGGATGTCGGCGATGACGACCTTCGCACCCTCGGCGAGGAATCGTTCGACGGTGACCAGGCCGATGCCGCTGCCTCCGCCGGTGACGACGGCGACCTTGTCCGCAAGCAGATCAGTCACGATGGATGTCCTACGTCGGCATCACGGACAGTGATTCCGTTAGGGTGGCGTACGTGATTGACGAGTTCGCCACCGAGCCACTGTCCCAGGAGATCGTTGACGCCGTGTTCGCGACGCCGGAGTTCGTTCCGCATCCCTTGTCGTCGGAGCGGCGGGTCGCGCAGGAGCGGGAACGGTTCGAGGAGGCGGTGGCGGAAACGGCGGGTTGGGAACGTGCGGTACTGATCACCTACCGGCCGTCGATCGGAACCACGTCGTGGCGTCAGCGGTACTTCGTCGAGAATCGTTGGCGCAGTGGTGGTCATGACCTTCCGGAGAAACTCGAAAACTATGGCGAGGAGTTCACCCGGGGACTGGCGGCCGATGCGTATCCGGTGAACCTGGTCCTCGCCGCCGATCGCGCGACGCGGACGGTCCGGCACTTTGCGTTCACCGGCCCGGCGGGGCACAAGTGGAACTGGTGGTCGCTCGTCGACGACGACCCGGAGTTCGTTCTCGGCACGCTGTTCGGTGACGATGTGCAGCCGGCCGAACGCGATGATTGGTTGCAGTTGGACATCGAACACCAGGGCCTCGCAGGCAGAATCGCGCGACGTCATGGATCACCGGAGCGACTCATTGTCGTCGACGAAGTGCCCGACCCGCGCGGTGGTCTGCGGGTGGTCGCCGAGGCGACTCCCGGCGATGAGCCGCAGTGGGTGGAGGTCTCGGAACTTGAGGTCGCCGGGATCTATCCCATCGAACACGAAACCGGCACGTGTGGCGACGAATTCGTCGGCAGCTGGCGGATGCGCACCTGGCAGTATTCCGAGATCGAACTCGAATCGGGAGACGGCGGTGACGACTGGCTCGACGGCCGGAATGTCGACGGCCGGTTGCGGCCATCATCGGATGCTGCGCCGGTATCGGTTCCGGGAGAGGTGATTCTGACGATCCGCCCCGACGCCACCTTCTTCGAGCTCCTCACCCCCGACACCGGTATCGAGATCCTCGACGTCGCCGACGGCCACATCGGCAGTCCGTTCCATGGCTACCTCGACATCGTCGACGGCCGCACGTATGTGTTCGCGCATGAACTCGAGCGTGGTGGCGCCCGGAACGAGGCACGCTACGACTTGGATCCGGAGATCGTCGAGGAACTCCACCTCGACGGCGATACCCTGACCCGCGTCCAGAACATGGTCCACGATGGTCTGTACGCCACCCGCTATGTCATGGTCTACGACCGAACGTCATCTCCATTGCCCTGAGCCACTGACCTTTTCGCAACAATATGCACTTCGGGAAACCGGTGGAAACCTTCGCCCGGACGACTGACCGTCCGGAAAACCTCGGTGAAGCCGGCGGAGGTGAGTGCGTCGGCGAGGGTGTCGGGATGCCAGCGCCAGGCGCGGGCCACGGCGTGATCGAACTCGTGAACACCAGGGTTGTCGGAGCCCTGGCAGGCGATCAGGACGAGGCTTCCTTCAGTCAGTCGCCGAAACCACGAGGCCAGAATCTGCCGAACCTGTTGGGGTTCAACATGAATGAGACTGAACCGGGCAATGACCCCGGAACAGTCCTCCAACGCGACCTCCGACGCCCATGCATCAGCGTCGACAAATGAGAGGCCGGGATAGCCGCGCCGTGCGTGCGCAAGCATCGCCGGGCTGGGGTCGATCCCGACGACACCGATCCCGCTGACCGAAAGATATCCGGCGATATGACCTGTTCCGCAACCGATATCGCACACCATCGGCCGATCATCGCCGTCCCGGAGCAGATCGACGAACACATCGACAACCCGCTGTTCGAGAGGAGTGCCAAACGCCTCGGAGAATGTCCCGGCATAGATGTCGGCCATCGCGTCATACCCCGGCTGCTCCACCAAACCTCCATCCGTAAGCGGCGAGGATCAGGCCCAGCATCACACACCGATGGCCCCCGAGATCTTTCCACGAGGAGACCACACGTCACCACCCCGATCCGGTGACCTCGCCGGTGCGTATCGGACAGCGGGTGGTGGAGTAGATGGTGGGCATGCACAGGTTGCAGTGGGTGCACTGCGAGTGGGCGGTGGGGTCGTTCTGCAGGATGAGCGGCAGGTCGGGTTCGCGGAGCAGGGCGCGTCCCATCGCCATGAACTGGAACCCTTCGGCGAGAGCCAGTGTCATCGAGTCGACACCGGTGATACCGCCGAGCAGGATGAGCGGCAGGTCGACGGCCTTGCGCAGCTCGCGGGCCAGTGGCAGCAGGTAGGCGTCGGTGTACTGGTACTGCTTGAGGAACAGCGGACCACCGGCTTGCAGACCCAGCTTCATCACCCCGTGAAAGGCTTGCGCGAACGCCTTTCTCGGCGCCTGGCCGTGGAACAGGTACATCGGGTTCAGCAGCGACGACCCGGCGGTCGGTTCGATGGCGTCGATGAAGCCGTCGGATTCCATCCACCGCGCCACCTGGCACGCCTCGTCGATATTGAAGCCGCCCAGCGTGGACGAACGGCCGGGGCCGGGGGTGCCGACGCCGTCGAACATATTGAGTTTGGCCCAGACCGCGACGTCGGGCCCGACGGCCTCGCGCACCGTCTCCAGGACCTCGCGCGCCAGCCGTGCCCGATTGACCAGCGAGCCACCGTAGGCGTCGCGGCGGCGGTTGAGCAGCGGGGACAGGAACGAACTGATTAGATAGTTGTGGCCGCAGTGTATTTCGAGGGCATCGAAACCGGAGTCGACGGCGATCTTGGCTGCGTCGGCGCATTTCGCTCGTAGCAAAGGTATTTCGTCGATACCCACTTTGTGGGTCAACGACATTCCCATGGGCGCTGGAATCCGGCTCGGCCCCAGTGCTTTTGCCCGATTCGACACCGAGTTGGCGACGGCGCCGGCGTGGCCGAGTTGTGCGGCGGCCAGCGCGCCTTCGGCGTGGATGGCGTCGGTCAGCCGGCGCAGACCCGGCACCGCCTCGGGACGCATCCAGATCTGGTGCCGGTCGGTGCGGCCTTCCGGGGAGATCGCACAGTACGCGACGGTGCTGATCGCGACGCCGCCGGCGGCGTGGGTGCGGTGGAAGTCGATGAGCTCGTCGGTGACCAGCGCGTCGGGGGTCATGCCCTCGAAGGTGGCGCACTTGATCAGCCGGTTGCGCAGGGTCAGGGGGCCGAGGGTCGCCGAGGCGAACGGGTCGGCGGGGGCTGCAGGGCTGTGCATGAGAACACGTTCTCATATTGGGGCGATCCGGCACCATCACCGGCTTCGGGAAGCTCCGAACGGGAACAGTTCGTGTCCGGGTGAGGTTACGGTGGCCAGGAGGTACAGATGACCACACCAACGCGGCCGCAGGCCGATCGGCCACCCTTCCTGGACAAGACGAACCCGGACGTGTTCGCCGCCCTCGGCGATGTCGCCGGGCAGGTGAGCGATGCCTGCGAGGCCGCCGGACTCGACCGCGTCGACATCGAACTGCTCAATGTGGCCATTTCCCAGCGCAACGGCTGCGCCTACTGCACCGACCTGCACACCCGCCGGGCGCGGAAGGCGGGCGCCGACCAGCAGCTTCTCGACGCCCTGCCGGTGTGGGGAGAGTCGGCGCTGTTCACCGACCGGCAGCGCGCCATTCTGGATCTGGGCCTGACGATCACGTCGCTGCCGAGTCCGCGCAGGCGCCGTCGTGCGATCCGGGCAGGCCGGCGGCACCTCACCGTCGACCAGCTGGCCGCCGTCGAATGGTCGGCGATCCTGATGAACGCCTTCAACCGGGTCTCGATCATGTCCGAGCATCCCGTGAAACGACGCAGCACACCGAAGAACAAAGGATGAGGAGAGGACCACACCATGAGTGAAGTAACTGTCACCGACACCCCGGACGAGGGCGCGTTCACCATCGACGTCGACGGCACGAGGGCCGGTCTGACGGCCTACCGCGACGTTCCCGGCGCCGCCGAGCGCATTTTCTACCACACCGAGATCGGCGACGAGTTCGGCGGACAGGGACTCGCGTCGAAGCTGGTGAAACAGGCCCTCGACGAGTCCATCGCAGCCGGGAAAACGATTGTGCCGGTGTGTCCTTACGTCAAAGGATGGGTGCAGAAGCACCCTGATTACCAGTCGTCGACGACGAACGCGACACCCGAGCATCTCGCGCTCGTGCGCTGAATCCGGCACCAGCCCAGCAGGATACAGCCCATGAGCAATACGGAGATGGACCCGGCCGCGTTCGTCTGCGCCGACGGCGGCGCACCCGGACCCGAATCGGTCTGTGACGGAGGGGTTCCCGTCGAGATCATCACCGCCCGCGACGTTCCGCTCGGCGGCCCGCGCGCGATGAATGTGCGGCGTACCCTGCCGCAGCGTCAACGATCCACCATCGGAGCGTGGTGTTTCGCCGACCACTACGGTCCCGACGACGTCACCGCGTCCGGCGGAATGGATGTGGCTCCACATCCGCACACCGGACTGCAAACGGCCAGTTGGCTGTTCGAAGGCACCATCGCGCACCGCGATTCGGGTGGAGTGGCGGCTGATGTGCTGCCCGGCGAGATCAACCTGATGACATCCGGTGCCGGGATCTGCCATTCGGAGACATCCACGGCCGGCACCACCGTCCTGCACGGCGTGCAACTGTGGATCGCGCTGCCATCCGAATCACGGAACAGTCCACGGGCTTTCGAGAACCACAAACCGCCGCTCACCCGTTTCGACGGTGGGTCGGCGCTGGTGTTCATCGGATCGCTGCTGGGTAGCACGTCTCCGGTGACCACGCACACCCCGCTGCTCGGCGCCGAAGTGCGGCTCGACCCGCACACCTCGGTCACCCTCGACGTCGACCCCGACTTCGAGCACGGGTTGCTCGTCGACACCGGCGACGCGGTTCTGCTCGAAGGTGTGCACGTACCCAAGGACACCATCGGCTACACCGGTATCGGCGCCACGGCACTGCACCTCGCCAACACCGGCGACGACGCTGCCCGGCTGGTACTGCTCGGCGGCACCCCGTTCACCGAGGAACTGGTGATGTTCTGGAACTTCCTCGGCCGCTCGACCGACGAAATCCGGCAGTTCCGGGACGAGTGGCAGGCCGGAGGAGACCGGTTCGGGCGGGTCGAGGACTACGTCGGCCTCGGCGGGCCGAACCGCAACGCCCAGGGCATGTCGTGGCTACCGGCACCCGAACTGCCGGCGACACCCCTGCGCCCCCGACGAAACCCGCCCCCACACGCCCGGCCCTGACCGAAGATCGTCCCAAACCCCACCGATACGGGTCGGCATCGCAACTATGTCGATGCCGACCCGTATCGGTGGGGTTTCGGGCAGGTGCCGGGAATACTCCGCGCCCCGCAGCGTTGGAGATGTATGCAAACGCATCGAAACCAACGCACTGGAACCCAGGGAGTCATCATGCAGTTCGGAGTCTTCTCGGTCAGCGACATCACCCGCGACCCGGTCAGCGGCGAGACGCCGAGCGAGGCCGAGCGCATCGACGCGATCGGGCAGATCGCCCGCAAGACCGAGGAGGTCGGTCTGGACGTCTTCGCGATCGGTGAACACCACAACCCGCCGTTCTTCTCCTCCTCACCGACCACCCTGCTCGCCGCCATCGCCGCCACCACCAAGGACCTCGTGGTGACCACGTCGACGACCCTGATCACCACCAACGACCCGGTCCGTGTCGCCGAGGAATACGCGATGCTCCAACACATCTCGAAAGGCCGGATGGATCTGATGATCGGCCGCGGGAACACCGCGCCGGTGTATCCGTGGTTCGGGCAGGACATCCGCCAGGGATTGCCTCTCGCGCTGCAGAACTACGACCTGCTGCACCGGCTCTGGCGGGAGGACGTCGTCGATTGGGAGGGCGAATTCCGTACCCCGCTCAACGGTTTCACGTCGGTACCGCGTCCGCTCGACGGTGTACCGCCGTTCGTGTGGCACGGTTCGATCCGCACCCCGCAGATCGCCGAGCAGGCCGCGTTCTACGGCAACGGCTACTTCGCCAACCACATCTTCTGGCCCACAGAGCATTCCCGGCAGCTCATCGAGTTCTACCGGGAACGGTTCGAGCACCACGGACACGGCACCGCCAAGCAGGCCGTCGTCGGACTCGGTGGTCAGGCCTATATCGCCAAGCGCTCCCAGGACGCCTACCGCGAGTTCCGGCCCTATTTCAACGAAGCGCCGGTGTACGGGCACGGGCCGTCGCTGGAGGAATTCGCGTCGTCGACGCCGCTGTCGGTGGGCAGTCCGCAGGAGGTCATCGACAAGACCCTCACCTTCCATGATGCGTTCGGCGACTACCAGCGTCAGCTGTTCCTCATCGACCACGCCGGACTGCCCTTGCAGACTGTCCTGAACCAGTTGGAACTGCTTGGTGGGGAAGTGATTCCGGTGTTGCGCAAGGAGCTCGACGCCCGTCGCGACCCGGCCTCGGCCGACGCCCCGACGCACGAGTCGCTGGTGCGTGCCCGCTACGGCGACGGTCCGGTCCGCCAGGCCCGCCCGGCCGCCAACCGCGGCGACAACGTCACCGGCGGCTCACCCTATCTGGACGCCTGATGGCCCCGGACCCGAGGTCGACGAGCAGACTCGCCAACGACGCCTGGGAGTCGCTGCTGACCGCACATGCCGCTGTGCTGAAAGGGGTTTCGGCCGCTGACAGATGGTCGGAGGTATCGATGCGCGAGTACGACGTGCTGTACACGCTGTCGAAGCGGGACGGACCGATCCGCGCCCGCGAACTCAACAAGCAGGTGCTGCTGAGCCAGCCCGCGCTGTCCCGGCTCCTCGACAGGCTCGCCGAGCGCGGCATGATCCACCGCGAACCCGATCCGGCGGACGGGCGCGGCGTGCTGGTCTCGCTCACCGACGACGGCCGGGCGACGCAGCGCCGCGTCGGCGGCAGACACGCCGTCGACGTCGCCAGGCTCATCGGATCCCGGCTGTCCGCCGAGGAGCTGCGGCTCCTGGAGACCCTCTGCCGCAAACTCGCCCACTAGGTCAGCACCCCCGAGGAAAACGGCCCGCAGGACTACCGAATCGATGCGGGCACAACGGGGGCGTACCGACCGGTTCTCGTCTATCGTCAGGCCAATCGGCATCTTGGCTGACAGACAGCCGGAACAGGACGTTGGACATGAACCATCCGGACCCGTACCACCGGCCACCGTCCGGGCAGGGGCAGGACAATCCACCCGCACCTGAGCGTCCTGACCAGGGGTCGGGGCCGTCGGCATCCGATGGCCGGCACTCGGGTGGCGGGCAGCCACCGTCGCCGCAGGGCCACACACCATACGGCCCGACTCAGATGAGCCCGTCGCCGTTCGGCCAGGGTCAGTCGCCGTACGGCCACCCACAACCCGGTCCGTCCCAGCCCGGGCCGTCGCCCTACGGCCCGCCCCACCCGGGTGCGGCCCAACCCGGTCCGTCGCCGTACGACCAGACGCAGATCGGGCCGGCCGGGTCTCCACCGGGAGGGTCCCCGGCGGATCCGTCGTACGGGCACACGCAGATCGGCCCGACATCGTCGCAGTACGGCCGGCCTCAGCCGGGGCAGCCACCCACCGGGCAACCCCCATCCGGACAACCCGCATACGGCCAGTCTCCGTACGGCCAATCCCCGTCGGGGCAGTCGCCCTACGGCCAGGCCCCCTATGGTCAGTCCCCGTACGGTCAACCGTCCTCGGGCCAGTCTCCGTACGGTCAGCCGGCTTCGGGGGCAGCGGGATACGGTCAGCCGTCCGCACCCCCGGTCGCCCAGCCCCACCCGTCCGGGTACGCCCAGACGGCGTACGGGGATCAGCCCGGCGCCGCCTATCCGCCTCAGCAGACCGCGTACGCGCCCGACGCCCGCCCGGCAATGGGCACCGCTGGGTTCGGCTCGCCGCAGGGCCCCGGCGCACCCGGCGGCACCCGGATGTCGGGTGCAGTGTCGCTGATCGCCGCGCTCACGCTGCTGGCGGCGCTGATCGTCGCGGCCGCCGCGTTCCTGCCGTGGGGTGTGTCCGAGGCCGAAGGCATCAAGGTGACGGTCTCGGGCATGGGCAAGGTCTCGGTCGACAGCAGCCTGGACATCCAGGACATCACACCCGACAACGAGGAACTCAAGGACGGCGTGCTCACCCTGATCATCGCGATCGTCGTGGCCGTGTTCGCACTGGTGAGCGTCGCTATCCGCAAGGTGTCGGCGATGCATCCGGTGTCCGGGATCCTGGCCCTGCTCGGTGGTCTGGCCCTCGCCCTGATCGCATTCGCCGATATCGGCGAGATCAACGACGCGTCGTCGGCGTTCACCGAGCACAAGGTCGGGTACGGACTGTGGCTCACCCTCGGTTTCGGCATCGTCATGGCGATCCTCGGCCTCGCGGGCATCATCAAACGGCGGTGAGGGCACGGTCGTCGTTCGGGTGAATGCCGGCCGGGTATGGCCGCCGCCCGAGCGGGGCGTGCCACGATAGTGTCGGGACGGTGAACGACGACCAGCCCCAGCTCGACGCTCCCGTTCGGGGTACCCGTCCCGCCGGCCTGAGTTTCCGGGCGGGTCTGTGGACCCGCTTCATCCGGCGCATCCTGCGGATCATCGCCGGCCTCAAGATCGTCCGGGTCCGGGTGGTGAACCGCGGTGTCGTGCCGTCGTCGGGGCCGGTCATCCTCGCCTCCAACCACATCTCGATGCTCGACGGGGTGTTCCTGTGGGGAGCGTTGCGCCGCCGGGCGCAGGCCATCGCGATGGCCGAGCTGTGGAAGTGGCCGATCGTCGGATTCCTGGTCACCAAGGGCGATTTCATCCCCGTGCGGCGCGGTGACGCCGATTCGGGCAACGACGCCCTGGCCCGGATGGAGAACGCGCTGCGGCACAACGGTGCGGTGATCATCTATCCCGAGGGCCGGGTGGTGCCGCCGGCGGAGTCGGTGCGGTTCAAGCCGGGGGTGGCGGTGCTGGCGTTCCGTACCCGCACCCCGATCATCCCGGTCCGGATTGTCGGATCCAATGAGTTGTTGCCGCTCAAGAAGTTCCGTAAAGGCAAGAGTTTTGACCGCAGCAAGAAGGTCACCCTCTACTTCGGCACGCCCCTCGACCCGGAGAACTACCCGACACCGGGTGACCTGCTGCGGGATCTGCGCTGGAGCATCTACTCCCTCGGCTGAGCCGACCGCTATCCTCGGGCCGCTATCCTCAGGTCCATGGCTTTCAGTCCCACGGTTCCCGTTGTCGCGGCCGGTCTGATCGGCGGTTACGCCACCGCCCGGTTCAGCGGCAATCGTCCCCTCGGCGGTGTCGTCCTCGGCGCGGCCGGCGCGTACGCCACACGGGAATGGGCGCGCCAGTCACCGGCCGTCGCGGCTGGTCTGCTGGGCACCTACCTGGGCGCGTTCGGGGCCTCGCATCCGCTCGCCAAGAAGATCGGCGCCTGGCCCGCGGTGTTCGCGGTCACCGCTGTGTCGGCGGGCGCCACCTACGCCGCCACCTCTCGCGCCTAGACCCACGGACTTCCGGATTCGGCCGCATGCCGGTCCCGCTGCACCACCGGATCGGGGTACGGGACGGTGTCGACGAGCCGCTGCGTGTAGTCCTCCACCGGCACGGTCAGCACCCGCCGCGCGGGCCCGGATTCGACGACGCGCCCGCGCCGCAGGATGAGCACGTCGTCGCTGACCTGGGCGACGACGGCGATGTCGTGTCCGCTGTAGAGTGCCGCGAACCCGAAGCGCTTGCGCAGGTCGGTGAACAGCCGCAGGAACGACGCCTGCACCGACACGTCGAGGCCGCGAGTGGGATCGTCGGTGACGATCAGGTCGGGGCGCAGCGCCAATGCTCTTGCGAGAGACACCCGTTGGCGCAGTCCGTCGGTGAGTTCGCCGGGCCGGGCGTCAGCCCACCGCCCACCCGCCCCGACGGCGTCGAGCAGCTCGGCGGCACGCGACCTGGCGGCCCCGGCATCCTCGCCGCGCAGGAGCAGCGGTTCGGCGACGGACTCGGCGACGGTCAGCCGCGGGTCGAGCGTCGTGGCCGGATCCTGCGGCAGCAGCGCCACCCGCCGGCGCAGCTCCCGCAACCCGCGCCTGTCGATCGCGGCCAGGTCCGTTCCGTCGACGGCGATGCGGCCGAACCCGATCGGTGTCAGCCCGGCGACGACCCGGCCGAGAGCTGTTTTCCCGGAGCCGGATTCGCCGACCACCCCGAGGGCTGACCCCGGTCCGATACGGAACGAGACGTCCCGTAGTGCGGGGATCACGTTGCGTCCCTGAAGGTCGCAGGCGCGCAATGGGGTCGGGCCGACGTGTAGGTGGTTCACCTCCAGGATCGGCGTCCGCAACTCGGGCAGGCCGTCGTCGCCGTACGTGGCGGCCGGCAGTTTGGGGGTGATCGCATGCAACCGCCTGGCGTAGTCGGCACTGGGCCGGGCGAACCATTCGAAGACGCCCGCCCGTTCCACCACCTCGCCGCGCCGCACCACGACGGCCCGGTCGGCGATATCGGCCACCACACCCAGATCGTGTGTGATCAACAGGATTCCGACGTCGGTGCGATCGCGCAGGCGGCGCAGCAGCGCCAGGATCGCCGCCTGCTCACCGGTGTCGAGGGTCGACGTCGGTTCGTCGGCCACCAGCAGCGCCGGATCGGTCGCCATCGCGAGCGCGATGGCCGCCCGTTGCCGGTCGCCGGCGGTCAGTTGCCCCGGGTAGGCATCGACGTACCGCTGCGGGTCCGGAAAGTCCACCAGATCAAGAAGATCCAGCGTCCGGGCACGGCGGTCGCGCCGCGACACATCGCGGAGGGTACGCAGCACCTCGCCGAGTTGCGCGCCGATGGTGAGCCTCGGGTCGAGGGTGGCCCGTGGATCGCGCAGCAGCAGCGCCGACGCCGCATCGGTCGGTGAACACCGTTCGGGTGCCTGCGAATTGAGGACCTCGATACCGTCGACCCGGATCGATCCGGTCGCTGTCGCGGCCGCCGGCAGCAGACCCATGACGGCGTGCGCGGTCATGGTCTTCCCGGAACCGGTCTCACCGACGAGCGCGAGGATCTGTCCGCGATCCACCCGCAGCGAGATATTCTTCACCGCGGGTCGGGTGCCGGCGAAATCGATTGCCAGATGGTCGATGTCGAGGGCCGGGTGGGAGTACAGCCTGAGGGTGAAACCGTCGTCGTCGCCGAAGGAGTCCACCGGTTGCGCCGAACGCCGCACCTTTGTCCCCCCGTCCGGTGTTCCCCCGTCCGGTGTCCCCCCGTCCGGTCCGGTGAGGGCGAGCGCGGGCTGAGACGATGCCGGCACGGGCACGGCGCCGGTCGCGGAACGGGCGAGCTGGGCGAGCACCCCGGCCACCAGCAGCGGGGCGAGCACGTCGAGCAGACCGTCGTCGCCGGCGATCCGCCTGGCGAACAGGTCACCCAGACCGGAACCACCCAGGCCCGCATAGCCGGCGACGGCGGCCACGAACACCCCGGCCGACAGCGCGGTGAGCAGATCGCGGAGCAGGGGAGCGGCGAGGATCGGCGCCACCTGCCTGCCGACGATCGCCGTTGTCGGGGCACCGGAGACGAACAAGACCTCCACCGACGGCCGCGACAGCACCTCGGCCGCGCGCCGCCGCGTCCGGGACCCGAACGACACGACGGTCACCACAGCCACCAGCGTCAGGATCGTCCCCAGACCCGGACCGGCGATCAGAACCACGGCGAGCGCGACCGCCACCGCCACCGGAACGGCCGCGCCGTCGACGATGCGACGTCCCGGCCGCGCCCTGCCGTACAGGGCGGCGGCGAATCCGCCCGCACCGCCCAGCACGGCTCCGACGGCCACACCGGCCACCGCGGTCAGGACGTCGTGACCCGCGGCGGCCAGCACCGCCGGAGCGCTCACGGCCGTTCCGCCGGACGGACGCGGGGATCGGCCACGGTCCGCGCCATCGAACCCAGCAGCCACGCGGCCACGACGAGGGCGACCGCCACCGCCGCGAGTACCTGCAGCCGTGCGGTGTCATCGGCGGCGATCGCGTCGACGGTGAGCGGACCCAGCCCGGATCGTCCGGTGAGCGTTTCGGCGGCCAGGACCGCCACCGCGAGCCAGGCGAGGGTCGCCGCGAACGCGGGCACGAGTCTTAGTGCGGCGGCGGGCAGGGCGCGCCCGAACACCAGCCGCCGCGGGGCGACGCCGAGGGTGCGGGCCATCGTCACCGACGTCTGCCGCTGTTCGTCGGTGAGCGCATCGGTGAGCCGGGCGGCCATCGCCACACCCGCGGGTGCGGCGAGCACCACGCCGAGCGGCAGCGGGTGCACCGGCCCCTCGCGCGTCACGGCGACCACGATCGCGGCGGACGCCACGATCACCACCGGCAGCCCCCGGGCGGCCACCGAGACGAGGGCGCCGACGACGGGTACTGCCGGCGCCGTCACGGCGACCACGACCGCGGTCAGTGCCGCCACGGCGGCGGCGAGGAGGAACAGCGTCAGCGTGTGGACGGTCGCGGACCCGATGCCGTCTCCCGGTCGCGCGGAGGCATCGGCCCCGGGAGCCGGGGCGAGCGCGCCGGCCACGACGATCGCGAGCAGCGACCCGACGGCCGGCACCGAGACGGTCGTCAGCAGGTGACGAAGGTGAGCAGTCATCGGGCCGACGCTACCGAGCGGGGGTGCCCGTGACCGAGCTATGAGCGCGTTGCCGACAGCCGAGAATCCAACGCTTGACAGGGGCGAATCCAACGCTTGACAGGTGGTGGAGAAACCAGTCCCGACCCCCCGGGAAGTTGATGCAACGTCGGCCGCCGGTCACGCACCCCCGACTTCGGTGCCCCGACGACACCGCGTGCTGCGCGGTCCCGGCGGCCGTTCGTTGCTTGGGAACAAGTTGACCAGCCGTTCGGGCGACAGCCAACCCCCACACCCGAAACGGCGGCAAAACCGCAGGTGCCGGCGATTTTGGAAAATCCGGACCGGACCCCGGACCGCCGGATATGACTGTCGTCACCGGCATCGGGTGCGCGCACCGGTGGGGTGCATCACTACGCTGGCCTGGTGGCAGGTAAGGGAGTGGGTCGCCGGGAGGCGGCGTTCGGTGAGGCACTTGCCCGGCTGTTTGTCCGTGCGGGCAATCCGACTTTGCGCGCGGCGTCGTCGGGCTGTTCGCGGAACGGGGTGTCGGTTTCGCCCCAGCGCATCAGCGATTGGCGCAACGGCAGGCATCTGCCGCGTGAGTTCTCCACCGTCGAACCGCTGCTGGTGTGGCTCACCACCCGCGCGCTCCGCGCCGGCGAGACCGGGGTGCTGGCGATCCCCGACTGGAAGCACCTGTGGACCCCCGCCGACGATGCCGACGACGACGCGGCACCGGTGAAGGCATCGTCGGATCTGCGGCCGTTCGCCGGTCTGTCGTCGCTCACCGAGGACGACGCCGAGGTGTACTTCGGCCGCGACGACCTCATCGCCGAACTCGCCACCACCATCCGGGAGGCGGCCGCCGTCGGTGACGGGCCGCGCGTGGTGATCGTCGCCGGGGTGTCCGGTTCAGGTAAGTCGTCGTTGCTCGGCGCCGGCCTGGCCCGGGCCGAGGGCATCCCCTCGCCGCGCACCGCGACCATCGACGACGACGGTCTGCGGAGCACCGGCCCGGACGGTGAGGGCGCGGTCATCAGCCTCGCAGACCCGGCCGCCGAGGATCCCGAAGCCTCCGTGGCCCCGGACCCGGCTATCGACCCGGACGAGGACTCGGTCCCCGACGATGCGACCGCCGAGAGCGACGCGGACGAGGAGTCGCCGGAGGACACCGGCGGACCGGCGGCCTCGGAACCCGCCGGGGCCGTCGCCGCCCGGCTCGAACGCATCCTCGTCATCGACCAGTTCGAAAGCGTGTTCACCCTGTCCGACGATGCGGTCCGCGGCATCGTCGGAGCCCTGGAGGAGTACGCCACCGACACCGGCGTCGTCGTTATCGGTGTGCGCGCCGACTTCTTCGGCCACTGCGTCGAGTTCCCGACGCTCGCCCGCGCCTGGCAACGGCACTGCGTGATCGTCACCGAGATGTCCGACACCCAGCTGCGGACCGCGATCACCGCGCCGGTGAAGCTGGCCGGTGGCCGCATCGAGTCCGGACTGGCCGATGTGCTCCTCAACGATCTGCATGCCGCCGCCGACGCCGGTGACCGGGCGGGCCGGCTGCCGCTGCTGGCGCACGTGCTCGCGGTGACCTGGTCGCGGCGCACCGGGAACCGGATGACGATCTCCGGCTACCGGGCGGCCGGCGGTATCGCCCGCGCCGTCGCCGACACCGCCGAGGCCGCGTGGTCATCGATCGGTGAGGACGACCGCGATCTGGCCCGCACCCTGCTGATGGCGCTGGTGCATGTGCGCGCCGACGGCGCCGCGCTGCGTGCCCCGCTCGATCTGGCGACCGTCGGCACCCGGTTCGGCGAGGACGTCTCCGAGATCGTCGACATCTTCGCGCAGGCGCGGCTGATCACGGTGTCCGACGAGGTCATCATGCTGATCCACGACGTGGTGCTCACGGCCTGGCCCCGGCTGCGCGGCTGGATCATCGCGGGCAAGGACTCGCTGGTGTGGCGCCAGCAGCTCGACGTCGACACCGATGCCTGGGTGGAGGCCGATCGGCACAAGTCCTTCCTGTATACCGGTGCGCGGCTGGAACTTTCGCTCCTGCAGCGGGACCAGGTGAACAAGAACTACCGGAATCTGCTGTCCGCCGACAACGATCGCTTCCTCGACGACGCCATCGACGACCGCAAGCACACCAGGCGATTGCGGTCCATCGCCATCGGGGCGGTGGCCGTGCTGGCCGTCGTGTCGATGATCGCGGCGGGTATCTCGATCCGGCAGGCCCGGGACCTGGAGAAGCAGCGCAACGCCGCCGAGCACACGGCGCTGACGTCCAATGTGCTGAGCCTGCAGTCGGCGAATCCTTCTGTGGCGGCGCGGATTTTGCTGTCCGGGAACAAGCTGTACCCGAACGACGAGACCATCTCCGAGCGGATCCTCGGTGCGATGTCGTCGCCGCTGGCCACCTCGGTGCCGGGGCACACGTCCGCGGTCTACGATCTGGCGTACTCGCGCCAGGGTGATCTGGTCGCCTCGGCGAGCGGGGACCGGACCGTGCGGCTGTGGGCCACCGGGGGCGACGCCGAATCGCCACTCACATCCGTTGCGACACTGCGTGGTTTCAAGAACTTCGTGACCGCGGTGACCATTCATCCGACGCGGCCGCTGCTCGCCGCGTCCAGCGGTGACGGGCTGGTCCGGGTGTGGGACATCTCCGATGTGCGCAAACCGGATCTGGTGTCGACGCTGAAACCGGGCAACGGATCGACGGTGTACATGGCCAGGTTCTCGCCCAGGGGCGACCAGCTCGCGACGTCGTCGGACGACGGGACGATTGCGCTGTTCCGGGTGACCGGGTCGCGGGTGGCCGACCGGCCGGCGAATGTGCTTCGCGCGCATTCGGGTCCGGCGCGGACCCTGTCGTACCGGGGTGACGGCGCGATCCTGGCCAGCGGTGGCGACGACCAGGTGGTGCACCTGTGGAACGTGGCCGACCCGGCGCTGCCCGTCGAGGCGGGACCGGTGCTGACCGGTTTTCCGTCGATCACCCATTCGGTGGCGTTCAGCCCGAGCGGACGCGAACTCGCCGTCACCGGTGACAGTTCCAACGCCCAGATCTGGGATGTCGCCGACCCGCAACGGCCACGGCCGCTGAGTTCGGCGCTGCCGCATGCCCCCGGCGGATCGTGGTGGATCGGTTTCAGTCCCGACGGCCTGCGGGTGATGTCGCCGCGACTCGACGGCAGTGTGCAGGTGTGGAACACGGTGGACGCGCGGGCGCCGAGCACGCTGTGGTCGATGCAGAACGCGCCCGCTGAGGGCACGCTGCGCACGTTCGCCGGCGCGGTCAGCCCCGACGGGTCGTCGATGGTGGTGGGCCGCGACGACGGTCTGATCGACCTGTGGCGTTTCCCGTCCGGAGTCCTCACCGGTCAGGGCGGCGCGATCAGCAGCCTGGACACCTCCGGCGACGGCAAGGTGATCGCGAGCACCGGCACCGACGCGATGCTGTCGGTGTGGACCGCCAAGGGCGCCGACATCGAACTCCAGGGCCGGATCGCCATGCAGCGCAAGGTCAACGACAAACCGCGTCTGAGCGTCAACCACGACGGCACGCGGGTGGCGACCGCCAACAACAACGGCGGCACGGTGCAGCTGTGGGACATCGCCGACCCGAGCCGGCCGCGGGCGGCGGGTTCGATCACCACGCAGACCAGATACACCTCCGCGCTGGCGTTCTCGCCGCGGTCGGATGTGCTCGCTGCCGGGATCAACGACACTGCGGTCCGCTTGTGGAGCGTGAGCAATGCCGGTGCACCGCAGGCGATCTCCGGACACCTCGTCGGTCCGGAAGACCTGATCCGCAGTATCGCGTTCAACACCGACGGCACCATGCTCGCGGTGAGCGCCGACGACGGCAACACCTACATCTACGACCTGACCGCGGTGCGGCCCACCCAGCCCACCGAACCCGTTGTGGTGATCGAGGATTCGAATTCGGCGTCACAGGTCGCGTTCACCAAGGACGACACCATCGTGCTCGCCTCCCGCGACCTGAGCGCCTGGCGCATCGACAAGGCGGCCGGCAAGGCCACCGAACGGGCCCGGCTGTCGGAGCTGTACGCGGCGACACTGTCGATCACCCCGACGCGGGTGGTGGTGGGCACCAGTACCCATCAGTTGCGCACGTTCACCCTCGGTGACAAGGGCTGGCGGCCGGCGGCCGCGGTGGTGCCGCTGATGCCGCAGGCCGACCCGGTGCCGGCCTGGCAGCTCGCGCCGTCGGTCACCTCCGACGCGGCGATCCTCACCTCCGGGGACAGTTCGGGATCGCTGTACCGGCAGGTCATCGACGTGCACGATGCCAAGCGATGGATCTGCGCCACCACCCCGCCGCTGACAAAGCAGCAGGCAGCGGACCTGCTGCCGCACGATGCGGACACCGACACATGCTGAGGCTCTGTTTCATCCCGCCGGTGAGCGGTTAGTCTCGGCTCGTGACCACCAGCCTCAACGCCGCCCGCCGCCGCGCCGACCTGGCCGCTCTCGCCGACCGGGAGTCGCCGTTGGACCTGCTCGTGATCGGTGGCGGGGTCACCGGCGCCGGGGTCGCGCTCGACGCGGCCTCGCGCGGGCTGCGGGTGGCGCTGGTGGAGGCCAACGACCTGGCCTTCGGTACATCGCGATGGAGCAACAAGCTGCTGCACAGCGGGCTGAGCTACCTCACCACCGGGCACCTGCCGATGGTGCTGGAGTGCGCGCGGGAACGGCGCATCCTGATGACGGCGATCGCCCCGCACCTCGTGTCGCCGCTGCGGCACGTCTACCCCCTGTACGGTCCGGAGCCGCGGGCGATGCGGGTGCGGCTCGGGACCTCGCTGGCCAAGGGGCTGCGCAAGGCGTCGGGCACCCCGTACGAGCTGATGCCGCCGCCGGCCCGGATCGATGCCCTCGACACCATCCGGCTCTTCCCCGAGGTGCGCCGTGAGGGGCTGCGCGGAGCGCGGAGTTCTGTCGACGGCCAGCTCGTCGACGACGCCCGCCTCGTGGTGGGGCTGGCCCGCACGGCGGCTGCGTTCGGCGCGTCGGTGTGTACCTGTACCCGCGCCGAGAACGTCACCGATTACGGTGCGCGGCTTGTCGACACCCTCACCGGTGAAGGTTTCGACGTGTACGCCCGC
>NZ_BAED01000044.1 GCF_000241345.1 Gordonia amarae NBRC 15530 | reverse complement strand
GCTTGATCGTCTGGGTTGCCGTACTCGTCGCCGACCCTTCGTTGCGGCGGCCCGTCCGTGCGGCCTCTGTGGATCTACCTGTGGTGCTGCGTCTGGAGGGTCTGGAACTGATCCCGGCAATCCCGCCGAAAGCACCCGCCGGGACCGGGCTCACCGCGGCCCAGCGCCGTCGCCGCAGCATCGGTCGCGTACTGGCCGTCGACGGTTTCACCGAGGTACTGCCGTACCCGTTCATGCCCGCCGGCGTGTTCGACCAGTGCGGCCTGGCCCCCCGACGCCGAGCGTCGCCGCCGTCGGTGGACGAATCTCCTACATACTTCGGATCGTTGAGTTCGTAGCGGGGTGTCAGATCGCTCATCATATCTGCATCACGGCATCATCGCATATGATGCAATCTATGAGGACCACCGTCGAGCTTGCCCCCGAACTGCATCAGCGTGTCGTCGAGTTGGCCAGATCCAGGGGTCAGTCTCTATCGGCGACGCTCGCCGAGCTGACGGCGCGAGGGCTGTCGCATCTAGGTGAGCCACTGTGCATCGCTACGGATGCGGTGTCAGGGTTTCCGGTGGTCAGCGTCGGTCGGAGAATCACTTCCCAAGCGGTCGCCGACGCACTGGATGACGAGTGACCACCTACCTGCTCGATGCGAACGTGCTGATTGCGCTCACCGTCGTAGAGCATGAGCATCACACGCGGGCATCTGAATGGGCGGCCGGCATCGAACGTTTCGCCGTCTGTCCGGTGGTCGAGGGGGCTCTTGTTCGGTTCCTGGTGCGGATCGGGGAGAAGGCCGAGACTGCTGCTGCGGTCCTGCGGCAGGTTCGTGCGCGACCCGGCTATGAGTTCTGGGCCGATTCGATGTCGTACGCGGACGCGTCCCTTGGTCATGTACGCGGGCATCGTCAAGTGACCGACGCCTACCTTGCCTCGCTCGCAACTGATCGCGGCGGAATGCTCGCAACATTGGACGAAGCGTTGGTCGCGGTCTTGCCGAATAGCGCGGTCCTTGTTGCGCCGCACTGACTTCGGCAAGGCCGGTCACCGGCCTTCGTTCAGCCGTTGTTGAGGGTGAATTCTACGCGAGCCCAGTCGCGTGGCTCATTCTCATCGCGGTTGTATACGAATGGGGAGTACGTCATTGATTGACCCGGTGTGATGTTGTCGGCCTTGAGTCGCTTTGTTCCGTCCAAATCGTTGGTGTTCTCGCTGTCGCCTTCAAAGAAATCGACTCGGCCTTTGGTGAGGTAGACGGTGCCGTTCTCCTCACGGACCGTGTAGTGGAGCTCGACCCGGATCTCCCCACCGCATCTGGCCGTGGCGACCCTCGAACGGGTCTGCCCGGACGTCAGCGTGAAGTTGATATTGACATCACGGTTGCAACGTTCGTCGGAACCGAAGTTTTCGTAGTCGTTGATCACGAACGAGGCGTCGCCGGTTACCGTTCGGGTCGCCGCGTGGGCGGGTGCCGTCGTTACGGCGAGCCCGACGACAGCAGATACGCAGGTAGCGGCTGCGCACCATCGTGACAGGGGTCGGGTCGCGGATCTTGAGCGTAGGGGCTGCCTGAAAAGCGAATTGTGGCGAAGTGAGAACATGATTCCTCCGAGTGTGCGTAGTTGTTCACGCCAGCTCGTGGACCAGAGCCCCGGCACGGAGGAGACACGCAGGCTGGTCACTATATGAAAGCACTGGTGCTGATTCCGGGCAAGAAAGTTGTCGGGCGCAATCCTCCGGCAATATTATTGCTTTGGATAAGGAATGAAATAGATCAAGCCGGCAACTCGCGCCGATACGTTATGCACGGCTGTGCAATAAATGCGCTGTTGTCCGTGGGCGTTGATTCCGCTTGCCGGCTCTGTGGTGTCGTCCACGTCGGTTGAATGAACAGTGCTTTCGCGTCCGGTCGCTGTAGAATTCACAGTGCGGCGGCTTGACTACAGGAGGCTTTTATGTGGCACTTCTTTCTCAATTTCGTCACGACCATTTCCGCCGCGGTGTGGGCGATCGTCTGGATCGTCATCATGTTTGCCACCGGCAACGCCCTGCTCGGCGTGATAGTGGGAGCGGTGGCCGGCGGGATTGTCTACTACTTCCTCAGCAAGCTCGAGAAGAGGATCTGGCGGCCCATAGACCGGGTGACCGAGCGAGGCGCCGACGCGATGTGGGACTGGGTGCGATCGCGAGGTGGTCCGCACGCGTAGCGGCGACAGACCGAACGTCGGGGCCCGGCACCACGCGTGAATTGATTTGCATCGTCGTGCATAATGATCGCATGACGATCAGAGTGGCTGTCGCCGGTGCCAGTGGCTACGCGGGCGGGGAGATCCTGCGCCTGCTCCTCGGACACCCACGCCTGCGATCGGGTGACCTCGAGATAGGCGCCCTGACAGCGGGTGGCAATGCGGGCAGCGCGCTCGGCACCCAGCATCCGCACCTGCTTCCGCTGGCCAACCGGATCCTGCAGGAGACCACCCCCGACACCCTCGCCGGTCACGATGTCGTGTTCCTCGGCCTGCCGCACGGCCAGTCGGCCGTCATCGCGAATGCCCTGCCGCCCACGACCATCGTCATCGACTGCGGTGCCGACTTCCGGCTGCAGAACGCGCAGGACTGGGCCCAGTACTACGGCGGTGAGCACGCCGGTACCTGGCCCTATGGGCTGCCCGAGCTTCCCGGCAACCGGGAGAGGCTGGCTGACGCCTCCCGGATCGCGGTGCCGGGCTGCTATCCGACGGTGTCGATCCTCGCGCTCCGGCCCGCGATGGCCGCGGGTCTCATCGAGCCACACGTCACCATCGTCGCGGTGAGCGGCACCTCGGGCGCCGGCCGCTCACCCAAGGTGGACCTGCTGGCGGCCGAGGTCATCGGCTCGTCGCGGGCCTACGGGGTCGGGGGAGTGCACCGGCACACCCCGGAGATCTCACAGGCACTGTCCGAAGCGGCGAACCTGCCGGTGTCCGTCTCGTTCACGCCTGTTCTCGTGCCGACCTCACGAGGCATCCTGGCCACCTGCACGGCCAAGACCACCGCATCGGCGTCCGACGTCCGCGCGGTCTACGAGAAGGCGTACGCCGACGAGCCTTTCATTCATCTCCTGCCCGAGGGGCAGCTCCCGGCAACCGGTAGCGTCATCGGTTCCAACGCGGTGACCCTGCAGGTGGCCGTCGATGAACGCGCCGGAACCCTTGTGGTGGTCGGCGCCGTCGACAACCTGGCCAAGGGGACCGGTGGCGCGGCAGTGCAATCAATGAACCTCGCCCTCGGCTGGGATGAGACCGAAGGCCTTTCGACCGTGGGAGTGGCACCGTGACCGACAACAAGGACGAACTGGACCGGATCGAAGGCGGTGCACCGCTCGACGCGCCCCGCATCGTCCGCGGCCAGGGCGTGACCGCACCCCTCGGATTCCGGGCCGCCGGGCTGGCTGCGGGTATCAAGAAGTCCGGAAAGCAGGATCTCGCACTGGTTTTCAACGAGGGTCCCGAGTACGCGGCAGCTGGTGTGTTCACCCGCAACCAGGTGAAGGCAGCCCCCGTGCTGTGGAGCAAGCAGGTGCTCACCACCGGACGGCTCCGGGCGGTGATCCTCAACTCCGGTGGAGCCAACGCGTGCACCGGCCCCGGCGGATTCCAGGACGCGCACCAAACCGCCGAGGCGGTGGCCGAGACACTCAGCAACTGGGGCACCGAGACCGGGGCCGTCGAGGTCGCCGTCTGCTCCACCGGACTCATCGGTGACCGGCTGCCCATGGACAAGGTGCTGAACGGTGTCACCGAGATCGTTCACGAGATGGGCGGCGGCCTGTCCGGCGGCACCGACGCCGCGCACGCGATCATGACCACCGACACCGTCCCCAAACAGGTTGCGCTGCATCATCCCCAGGGCTGGAACGTCGGCGGCATGGGCAAAGGCGCGGGCATGATGGCGCCCTCGCTCGCGACGATGCTCGTCGTGCTCACCACCGACGCCGTCGCCTCCGCCGGACAACTCGACACCGCCCTGCGCAATGCGGCGGGCAAGACCTTCGACCGACTCGACATCGACGGCTCCACCTCCACCAACGACACCGTGCTGCTGCTGAGCTCGGGTGCGAGCGGGATTCCCGTCGACCAGGCCGACCTCGATGCCGCCGTGTACGCCGTCTGCGACGACCTCGCCGCACAGATGCAGGCCGACGCCGAGGGCGTGACCAAGCGGGTCGTCATCACCGTCACCGGTGCGGTCACCGAGGACGACGCCGTGACGGTGGCGCGTGCCGTGGCGCGCGACTCGCTGGTGAAGACCGCGATGTTCGGCTCCGACCCCAACTGGGGCCGGGTCCTGGCGGCGGTCGGCATCTCGCCGGTCACCGTCAACCCCGACATCATCTCGGTCTCGTTCAACGGACAGGCCGTGTGCCGCAACGGATACGGCGCCGAAGGCGCTCGCGACGTCGACCTGTCGGGTACGGATATCGACGTGATCGTCGACCTCGGGCTCGGCGACGCGACGGGATGGGTGCGCACCACCGACCTGTCGCACGCGTACGTCGAAGAGAACTCGGCGTATTCGTCATGAGCGAGGCATCGTTCAGCGCGCTCGACAAGGCGGCCATCCTCGCCGAATCACTTCCCGCGCTACAGGAACTGCACGGCGCCACCGTCGTCGTCAAATACGGCGGCAACGCCATGGTCGACGAGGAGCTCAAAGCAGCCTTCGCCGCCGACATGGTGTTCTTGCGCGCCTGCGGCATGCACCCGATCGTCGTCCACGGTGGCGGCCCGCAGATCTCCGCGATGCTCACACGCCTCGGCCTGCAAGGGGAGTTCCGCGGCGGTTTCCGCGTCACCACCCCCGAGGTGATGGACGTGGCCCGGATGGTGCTGTTCGGGCAGGTGGGCCGCGAACTCGTCGGCCTCATCAACGCCTACGGCCCGTACGCCGTCGGTATCACCGGTGAGGACGCCCACCTGTTCACCGCCACCCGGCGCACCGTGCAGGTCGACGGCGTGGCGACCGACATCGGCCTCGTCGGCGACATCACCTCCGTGAACACCTCGGCCGTACTCGATCTTGTTGCCGCCGGGCGTATTCCGGTGGTGTCCACGATCGCGCCCGACAAGGACGGGGTGGTGCACAACATCAACGCCGACACCGCCGCCGGCGCACTCGCCGAAGCCCTGGGCGCGGCGCGGCTGGTGATGCTGACCGACGTCGAAGGCCTGTACACCGACTGGCCGGACCGATCGTCTCTGGTGTCATCGATCAGCACCGCCGACCTCACCGAACTCTTACCGACACTCGATTCGGGCATGATCCCGAAGATGGAGGCCTGCCTGCGTGCCGTCGACGGCGGTGTGCAGCGTGCCCACGTCGTCGACGGCAGGGTGCCGCACGCGGTACTCGCAGAACTCCTCACCTCCAGCTCCGCGGGGACGCGGGTAGAACGGACCGACGCATGACAACCTTGCAACAGCGGTGGTCGGCATCGCTGATGAACAACTACGGAACACCCCCGCTGGCACTCGTAGGCGGACGGGGCGCGGTGGTCACCGACGCCGAGGGCCGCGAATACCTCGACCTGCTCGGTGGGATCGCGGTCAACGCGCTCGGCCACGCCCACCCGGCGATCATTGCGGCCGTCACCGAGCAACTGAACACCCTCGGCCACGTCTCCAACCTGTACGTCAACCCGCGGGTCGTCGAACTCGCCGAGAAACTGCTCGACAAGTTCGGGCACCCCGGACGCGCGTTCTTCTGCAACTCCGGCACCGAGGCCAACGAGGCCGCGTTCAAGCTGGCCAGGCTCACCGGTCGGCCCGAGATCGTGGCCACCGAGATGGGGTTTCACGGCCGCACCATGGGATCGCTCGCGATGACCGGCCAGCCCGCCAAACGGGCGCCGTTCGAGCCGATGCCCGCAGGTGTGCGGTTCGTGCCCTACGGCGACGCCGCCGCACTCGAGGCCGCGGTCACCGACCAGACCGCCGCGGTCATCCTCGAACCCATCCAGGGCGAGGCGGGCGTCATCGTCCCGCCCGCCGACTACCTGGCGCACGTCCGGCGGATCACCGCAGACAGGGGAGCACTGCTCATCCTGGACGAGGTGCAGACCGGTGTGGCCCGGACCGGACCCTTCTTCGCGCACCAGAGCGCCGGCATTGTTCCCGACGTGCTCACCCTCGCCAAGGGACTCGGCGGCGGGCTGCCGATCGGTGCGGTCCTGGCCACCGGGCCGGCCGCCGAGCTGTTCGGCCCGGGCCAGCACGGCACCACCTTCGGTGGTAACCCGGTGGCGGCGGCCGCCGCACTCGCCGTCATCGAGACGATCGAGGCCGAGGGTCTGTGCGATCACGTCTCGGCGGTGGGCAAGTCGATCGCCGCGGGCATCGAAGAACTGGCCCACCCGCTGGTGGCCGGCGTCCGCGGGGTCGGTCTGCTGCTGGGAGTGACTCTGGCACAGCCCGTCTCGTCGGCCGTCGAGATGGCTGCCCGCGACGCGGGCTACCTGATCAACGCACCTGCACCCGACGTAGTGCGGCTCGCCCCGCCGCTGATCCTCACCGAGGAGCAGGGTAAACAGTTCGTCGGCGCACTTCCCGCGATCCTCGACGCCGCCACCGCCGATCAGGAGGCACAACAGTGACCCGGCATTTCCTGCGTGACGACGACATCACGCCCGAGGAGCAGGCGCAGATCCTCGCCCTCGCAGCCACCGTCAAGGCCGACCCGTTCAGCGCGCGGCCGCTCGAAGGTCCGCGCGGTGTCGGGGTGATCTTCGACAAGAACTCCACCCGCACCCGCTTCTCGTTCGAACTCGGCGTCGCCCAGCTGGGCGGTCACGCGGTGGTCGTCGACGGCACCACCACCCAGCTCGGCCGCGACGAGACGATCGAAGACACCGCCCGCGTCCTGTCCCGGTTCGTCGAGGCCATCGTGTGGCGCACCTCGGGGCACGAACGGCTCGAAGCGATGGCGTCGCAGGCGAGCGTTCCGGTGATCAACGCGCTGTCGGACATGTGGCACCCCTGCCAGGTGCTGGCCGACCTGCAGACGATCATCGAACGCAAGGGCAAGGCCGCCGGCCTGTCGATGACCTACCTCGGTGACGGCGCCAACAACATGGCTCACTCGCTGGCCCTCGGCGGTGTGACCGCCGGCATGCACGTGACCATCTCCGGGCCCGAGGGATTCGACCCGGATCCCGCCGTCATCGAGGCGACCCGGGCACGGGCCGCCGAGACCGGCGGATCGGTCACCATCGAACGCGACCCGCGGGCCGCGGCGGCCGGAGCCGATGTGCTGGTCACCGACACCTGGGTGTCGATGGGGCAGGAGAGTGACGGCAAGGACCGCCGCGCACCCTTCCGTCCGTACCAGATCAACACCGATCTGCTGGCGCTGGCGGACCCGGAAGCGATTGTGCTGCACTGCCTTCCCGCGCACCGCGGCGACGAGATCACCGACGAGGTGATCGACGGTCCGGCGAGTGTCGTCTTCGACGAGGCCGAGAACCGGCTGCACGCGCAGAAAGCGCTGTTGATCTGGTTACTGGAGCAGTAGTGACCGCCGCGGGCACCTCAGACACCCCGGGCGACACGGCAGCCGAGCGGCTGCCGGAGTCCCGGCTCGCGCAGACCCGTGCGGGTCGGCATGCGCTGATCGTCACGCTCCTGTCGTCCCGGCAGGTGCGCAGTCAGTCGGCGCTGCAGCAGTTGCTGGCAGCCGAAGGCGTCGACGCGACGCAGGCAACCCTGTCCCGCGACCTCGACGAGTTGGGTGCGGTCAAGCTGCGCGCCGCCGACGGCGGAGCAGGCATCTACGTGGTGCCCGAGGACGGTTCGCCGGTGCGTGGGGTGTCCGGCGGCACCGACCGGCTGGCCCGGTTGCTGTCCGAACTGCTGGTGTCCACCGACGCCAGCGGCAATCTCGCGGTGCTGCGCACCCCGCCGGGGGCGGCGCACTACCTGGCCAGCGCCATCGACCGGGCGAGTCTGCCCGACATCGTCGGCACCATCGCCGGCGACGACACCATTCTTGTGGTCGCCCGCGAACCGCTCGACGGCGCCGGACTGGCCCGACGAATCGAGGGCCTGGTGTAGTCCGGCCCCATCTCCCGACCTCCCCGCCCGACTGGGCGATCCCCGGGGTGATCACAACACCCGGACACTCATAGACTTTCCTCTCGACACAAAGGAGCGCACATCCCATGACCGAACGCGTTGTTCTCGCCTACTCCGGCGGCCTCGACACCTCCGTTGCCATCAGCTGGATCCAAAAGGAAACCGGCAAAGAGGTCGTGGCCGTGGCCCTCGACCTCGGCCAGGGCGGCGAGGACATGGAAGTGGTGCGCCAGCGTGCCCTCGACTGCGGTGCCGTCGAGGCCGTCGTCGTCGATGCCCGCGACGAGTTCGCCGAGGAGTACTGCTTGCCGGCGATCACCTCCAACGCCCTCTACATGGACCGCTACCCGCTGGTGTCGGCGCTCTCGCGCCCGCTGATCGCCAAGCACCTCGTGCAGGCCGCCCGCGACCACGGCGGCACCGTCGTCGCGCACGGCTGCACCGGTAAGGGCAACGACCAGGTGCGCTTCGAGGTCGGCTTCGCCACCCTCGCACCCGATCTCGAAGTGCTCGCGCCGGTGCGCGACTACGCGTGGACCCGGGAGAAGGCGATCGCCTTCGCCGAGGAGAACGCCATCCCGATCAACGTCACCAAGAAGTCGCCGTTCTCCATCGACCAGAACGTGTGGGGCCGCGCCGTCGAAACCGGCTTCCTGGAGGACCTCTGGAACGCGCCCACCAAGGACGTCTACGACTACACCGACGACCCCACCCTCAACTGGCAGTCGCCCGATGAGGTCATCATCTCCTTCGAGAAGGGCAAGCCCGTCGCCATCGACGGTCGCCCGGTGACCGTGCTCGAAGCGATCGTCGAACTCAACCGGCGCGCGGGCGCACAGGGTGTCGGCCGTCTCGACGTGGTCGAGGACCGACTCGTCGGCATCAAGAGCCGCGAGGTGTACGAGGCCCCCGGCGCGATGGTGCTGATCCGGGCCCACGAGGAACTCGAGCACGTGACCCTCGAACGTGAGCTCGGCCGGTACAAGCGCGGCACCGACCAGAAGTGGGCCGAACTGGTGTACGACGGCCTGTGGTTCTCGCCGCTGCGCCGCTCGCTCGAGGCATTCGTCGACGCCACCCAGGCACACGTCAGCGGTGACATCCGGCTGGTCCTGCACGGCGGTCACATCGCCGCCACCGGCCGCCGCAGCAGCGAATCGCTGTACGACTTCAACCTCGCCACCTACGACGAGGGCGACAGCTTCGACCAGTCGGCCGCTCGTGGTTTCGTTGAGCTGCACGGACTCTCGTCCAAGATTTCGGCGAAGCGGGACCTGGGTCTGTGACCGAGAACGCTGGCGGCTCCACCAACGAGGGCTCGCTGTGGGGTGGCCGGTTCGCCGACGGACCGGCCGCCGCCATGGCGGCCCTGAGCAAGTCGACCCAGTTCGACTGGGTGCTGGCGCCGTACGACATCCAGGCGTCCAAGGCGCATGCGCGCGTGCTCAACAAGGCCGGGCTGCTCGTCGACGACGATCTGACCGCGATGCTGGCCGGTCTCGACCGGCTCGCCGCCGACGTCGCGGACGGGACCTTCGCGCCCGCCGAGTCCGATGAGGACGTGCACGGCGCTCTCGAACGTGGACTCATCGAGCGGGTCGGCACCGAACTCGGTGGCCGCCTGCGTGCCGGCCGGTCCCGAAACGACCAGGTGGCCACCCTGTTCCGGATGTGGCTGCGCGATGCGATGCGCCGCGTCGGTTCGGGAGTCCTGGATGTGGTGGAGGCGCTCACCGCGCAGGCCGCCGCCCACCCCGACGTGGTGATGCCGGGCAAGACCCACCTGCAGGCCGCCCAGCCGGTGCTGCTGGCCCACCACCTGCTCGCACACGCCCAGCCCTTGCTGCGCGACGTCGACCGGCTCGCGGATGCCGATCGCCGCACCGCGGTGTCCCCGTACGGTTCCGGGGCGCTCGCCGGCTCGTCGCTCGGCCTCGACCCGGCGGCGATCGCGGCCGACCTGGGCTTCGCGGCTGCCGCGGAGAACTCGATCGACGCCACCTCGTCGCGGGATTTCGCGGCCGAGGCGCTGTTCGTGTTCACGATGATCGCGATCGACCTGTCGCGGCTGAGCGAAGAGATCATCATCTGGAGCACACCGGAATTCGGCTACATCACCCTCGCCGACGCGTGGTCCACCGGTAGTTCGATCATGCCGCAGAAGAAGAACCCCGACGTTGCCGAGCTGACCCGTGGCAAGACGGGCCGCCTCATCGGTGATCTCACCGGCCTGCTGGCGACGCTCAAGGCGCAACCGCTGGCCTACAACAGGGATCTGCAGGAGGACAAGGAGCCGGTCTTCGACGCGGTGGCGCAGCTCGAACTGCTGCTGCCCGCCATCACCGGACTCGTGGCCACCCTCGAATTCCACGCCGACCGCATGGCGGAGCTGGCGCCGGCCGGCTTCACCCTCGCCACCGACATTGCTGAATGGCTTGTCCGGCAGGGTGTTCCGTTCCGGGTGGCGCACGAGGTGGCCGGTGCCTGCGTGCGGGAGGCAGAGTCGCGGGGCGTCGGGCTCGACGAACTCGACGACGATGTGCTGGCCGCGATCAATCCGGCACTGACGCCCGCGGTCCGCGACGTGCTCACGGTACGCGGTTCCATCGAGTCACGTGACGCTCTCGGCGGCACGTCACCGACACAGGTCCGGCGGCAACTCGATGTCATCGGGGCGGCGCTGCCCGCGCTTCGTGACCGGTGGCCGGGAAACACGAACCGGTAGTCGCGATCACACCGGAGACCGGTGGGTAAAGTGAGCCGCACGTCGCGACGTGTGGGTCGCTTGACCGGGTAGGGAGCTAGGTGACGATGGTGGGATTCGGGATTCCGGGTGTGGGAGCCGCAGTCGAGCGTGTACTGGCCACCGCCCAGAATGGGCTGGAGGTCCTGCGCTTCGGTGCGCTGGACACGGGGACCGAGCCCACACCGTTCATCGTCGTCGAGAACGAGCGGATGTTCCGGCTGCGCCGGTACTTTCCCGACGATCCGGGAACCGGCCCGCATGTTCTGCTGATCCCGCCGCTCATGGTCGCGGCCAATGTCTATGACGTCACCCAGGACAACGGCGCGGTGTCGATCCTGCACGAGCAGGGCATCATCCCGTGGGTGATCGACTTCGGGTCGCCCGATGCGGAGGAGGGCGGGCTCGAACGGACCCTCGCCGACCACGTGCTCGCGGTGAGCCGGGCGATCGACATCGTCGTGGAGACCACCGGCCGCGACATCCACCTCGCCGGCTACTCGCAGGGCGGGATGTTCGCCTACCAGGCGGCGTCCTACCGGCATTCGAAGAACATCACCAGCATCACCACCTACGGCAGCCCTGTCGACGTGCTCGGTGGTCTGCCGATGCACGTTCCCGCGTCCATCGCCGCGCCGGTATCGGAGTTCCTCGCCGACAACGTGGTCAGCAAGCTGTGGATCCCGGGATGGATGTCGCGCACCGGTTTCCAGTTGCTCGACCCGGTGAAGACCATCAAGGGCCGGATCGACTTCCTGCGCAAGCTGCACGATCGCGACGCGCTGCTGCCCCGGGAGGAGGCGCGCCGGTTCCTTGAGGTCGACGGCTGGGTGGCCTGGTCCGGCCCGGCGATCGCCGAACTACTGCGCCAGTTCGTCGCCCACAACCGCATGATGTCCGGCGGCTTCGTGATCGACGGCGACCTGGTGTCGCTCACCGAACTCACGATGCCGATTCTGGCGTTCGTCGGCACGGCCGACGACATCGGGCAGCCGGTCGCGGTGCGCGGCATCGCCCGCGCCGCATCCAACGCCGAGGTCTACGAATCAACGATGCCGGTGGGGCATTTCGGCCTTGTGGTGGGCAGTGCGGCTGGTGCGCATTCCTGGCCTGTCACCGCCGAGTGGATCAATTGGCATGACGGCGCGGGGCCACGTCCCGAGGTCATCGAGAAGATGGCCGAGACCCCCGAGCGCGGCCAGGGCTCCGGTGTCAGCCTGTCCTCGCGCCTGACGCATGGTTTCGGGTCGGTCGCCATGGCGGGTGCGAACCTGACCAAGGAGGTCGCCGACGCGGCGGGCTCGATCCAGCGCACGGCGACCGCCGTCGCCCGCGAATCGGTGCGCAGCGTGCCCATGATGCTCAGCCGCATGGGCCAGATCCAGCCGGACACCCGGGTGTCGCTCGGCAAGCTCATGTCCGAGAACAACCGGCGCAGCGGCGATAAGGAACTGTTCCTCTTCGAGAACCGCGTCCTCACCCACGCCCAGGTGAACACCCGTATCGACAATGTCGTGAAGGGCCTCATCCACTGCGGGATCCGCCCGGGCGCCCCCGTCGGCGTCCTGATGGAGACCAGGCCCAGTGCTCTCGTCGTGGTGGCCGCGCTGTCCCGGCTCGGCGCGGTGGCCGTCATGCTCTCACCCGACGGCGATCTCGGGGAGATGCTGCGCGTCGCGCACTGCCCGGCCGTCGTCACCGACCCCGACAACCTCGATGCCGCGCGCGCCGGCTGCGATCACATCCTCGTGCTCGGCGGTGGCAGCGGCCAGTCACGGCAGATCGCCGAAGCCGACGGCACGACGGTCGTCGATATGGAACAGATCGATCCCGACGCCGTGCACGTCCCGTCGTGGTACCGCCGCGACCCCGGTGTCGCAGGCGACGTCGCGTTCATCCTGTTCACCCGGTCGGGCGGCAAGCTCAATCCGTGGCGGGTCACCAACCACCGGTTCGCGATCTCGGCCTTCGGCGCGGCCTCGGCGGCGGCACTCACAGACCGCGACACCGTCTACTGCCTCCCGCCGCTGCACCACGCGTCGGGCCTGCTGACGACGCTGGGTGCGACAGTCGCAGGACGGTCCAGGATCGCGCTGTCGAACGCGATCGAACCGGAGACCTTCGCCACCGAGGTCGATCGTTACGGCGTGACCGTCGTCTCCTACACCTGGTCGATGCTGCGGGAGGTTATCCGGGCCGACGATCTGCAGATCAACCGGTACAACCCGATCCGCCTGTTCATGGGTTCGGGTATGCCCGGCGGGCTCTGGGACGATGTCATCGAGACCTTCCCCCGCGCCCGCGTGCTGGAGTTCTTCGCCACCGCCGACGGCTCGGTCATCCTCGCCAATGTCGCCGGTGACAAACCTGGTGCGATGGGGCAGCCGCTGCCGGGCACCAGCACGGTCGAACTCGCCGCGTACGACGTGGTCAAGGACCGGCTGATCATCGACGACTCCGGGTTCGTCCGCAAGGCCGACGTGGGTATGCCGGGCCTGCTGCTGTCACGGTCGTCGCACCGGTTCGACAACAACGGAACCGTGTTGCGGGGGGTGTTCGCTCGCGGCGACCGGTGGGAGGTCGTCGGCCAGCTGTTCGTTCGCGATGTCGACGACGACCTGTGGCTGGTCTCGGCGGTCGACAGGGTGATCCGCAGTGCCGACGGCGCGCTGTTCTGCCCACCGGTCGAGTACCACCTGTCGCAGGTCAACGGGGTCGACCAGGTGGCCGCCTACGCGGTGGGCAAGCCGGGCAAGCAGATCATGGTCGCGGCTCTCACCCTCCGCGAAGAGGCATCCGCCGATTCGTTGACCGTCACCACTCTGCGCCTGGCGCTCGGCGAGATCCCCGCGGCGCTGCGCCCCCACCTGATCTGCGTCGTCGACGAGATTCCCGTGTCGAGTTCGTATCGCCCGCTCGCCGCGGTGCTCGCCGCTCAGGGAATCCCCGAACCCGGATCGAAGGTCTGGTACCGCGACGACGAAGGCCGCTATCGGCGCTACACCGCCAACGTGGCGGCAGAGATCGACTGGACCAACCGGACGCTGGGGCGCAGGGATGAGCCGAGCGCGTCCCGCTGACCACCGTTCGGGCCGCGCCGATAAGGTGGCTTCGGATCACCGTCCGGATCACACCGGTGCGGGTGCAGTAAACGAAAGAGGAATCGCGTGAGTACACGGGCAGAGTCGATCCCGCAGGTCGTCCGGGAGCGCTTGGTGTGTCCGCAGGATCACGGACCGCTGCTCGACGCCGGCGACGAGCTCTACAATCCGCGGTTGCGGGTCGCGTACCCGATCGATGCCGACGGAATCCCCGACATGCTGGTCAGCGACGCACGCAACGTGACCGACGACGCCGAACACGAGCGACTGACCGCTTCGCGCTGACTGTCCGGCCGGCAGTGCCCGGTATCGGTCCGGTGGTCGCCGGCGGGAATCGGGCAGATGGCAGGATTGACGCGTGACGACAGACCAGACCCAGCGCACCGGCGACAACACCACCGATCTCGACGGCATCATCGATGAGCTCACGTGGCGCGGGCTGATCGCTCAGTCGACGGATATCGACGAACTCCGGTCTGCGCTGAAAGAGCCGATCTCGCTCTACGCGGGCTTCGATCCGACGGCGTCGAGCCTGCACGCGGGACATCTCGTCCCCCTGCTCACGCTGCGGCGTTTCCAGCTCGCCGGTCACCGTCCCGTGGTTCTTGCCGGCGGCGCCACCGGACTGATCGGTGATCCACGCGACGTGGGCGAGCGGACGATGAACTCCACCGACACCGTCGCCGAATGGGCCGCCCGCATCGACGGCCAGCTGCGCAGGTTCGTCGCGATTGATGATTCGGCCAACAGTGCCGTGCTCGTGAACAACATGGAGTGGACATCGCAGTTGAGCGCCGTCGACTTCCTACGGGACATCGGCAAACACTTCTCAGTGAACGTGATGCTCGCCCGCGAGACGGTCCGCCGCAGGCTCGAATCCGACGGCATCAGCTACACCGAGTTCAGTTACGTACTGCTGCAGTCCAACGACTTCCTCGAACTCCGGCGCCGGTACGGCTGCGTCCTGCAGATCGGCGGATCCGACCAGTGGGGCAACATCGTCGGCGGCGTCGACCTCATCCGCCGGGTCGATGGCGAATCGGCCCATGCGATCACCGTTCCTCTGGTCACTTCCTCGGACGGCAAGAAGTTCGGCAAGTCCACCGGCGGTGGCAGCCTCTGGCTCGACCCCGAACTCACCAGCCCGTACGTCTGGTACCAGTACTTCGTCAACACCGCCGACGCGGACGTCGTTCGCTACCTGCGCTGGTTCACCTTCCTCGACCGCGAAGAGATCGACGAACTGGAACGCGCCACGGCGGAGACCCCACATCTGCGCTTGGCGCAGAAGAAGCTGGCCGCGGAGATGACCACGCTCATTCACGGTGCCGAACACACCGCGGCTGTCGAACTCGCAAGCCAGGCGCTGTTCGGCCGGGCGGAGCTGACCGATCTCGATGAGGGCACCCTCTCCGCGGCGGTAGGGGAGACCAAGGTCGCCGAATTCGCCGGCGAACGTCCGACCATCGTCGAACTGCTGGTGGCGACCGGCCTGTCCGACAGCAACAAGGCCGCGCGCCGTGCCGTCGACGAGGGCGGTGCGTACGTCAACAACACCAAGATCACCGACGCCCAGTGGACTCCTTCCGACGGGGATCTGCTGCATGGCCGATGGCTGGTCGTCCGACGCGGCAAGAAGAGCTTCGCCGGCGCACGATTCAGCTCCTGACCAGGCGATTTGACCTCGTGTTCGCGCCTGTGTAACTTAGTTGAAGCATCGCCGAGAGCAACCGCCCCGGAATCAAGCGAAACCGGGCGGGCTTGGCTGCCTCTGACACGAAGGTCCTGGACCGGAGAGTCGCAGACAGGGTCCAGTCGGCCGCGATCACCACAACCGAAAATCCGCGACTTGCGAAGCGGAAATCGGATCTGG
>NZ_BAED01000045.1 GCF_000241345.1 Gordonia amarae NBRC 15530 | reverse complement strand
GGTCGGCGAACGACAGATCCGCGAGCAACTGCCATTCGGCGACGAGGCGCTGCAGATGACCGGCGGCGGCATCGGACAGCGTGGTGTGCTCGGCGAGCAGATCTACCAGCGTCGACATCTGTGTCCCGCGCTTGTCGGCCGGGTGCGGCTACTGGTAGACCGCGATGACGTCGCCGGCCTGGATCACATCGCCGACCTTGACCTTCACCTCGGCGAGCGTTCCGGGGTCCTCGGCCAGCACCGGGATCTCCATCTTCATCGACTCCAGCAGCACCAGGGTGTCCCCCACCTCGACCCGCTGTCCCCCTGCTGCGGAGACCTCAAGGACGGTTGCCACGATCTCCGCGACGACATCTTCAGCCATGAGGAGAATCTAGCCGACCCCTGCCGGGGATGAGAGGCGCACCTGGTACTGCCCGCAGGGCCGGGACGTGGGCTGATTTCCGGGAGCGGCCCCCGACGTGGGATGATCGACTCTGACCAACGGTAGACATCAAAGGAGATCCGCCATGGGCAAGCGTGGACGCAAGAAGCGCGCTCGCAAGAAGAACGCAGCCAACCACGGCAAGCGCCCGAACTCCTGACATTCGTCTGCACACGAGAAGTCGTCTGCAGCAACACGTCGAGTTCGACCCACAAGACCCGGACCGCACACGGTGCGACCGGGTCTTGTTGCATCCGGGGTTCTTGCTGTATTCGGGGTTCTTGCTGTATTCGGGGTCTGTGGCATCCGGGCCGTGTCGCGCCCGGTCAGCGGGTGGTGTCGTCGGGGAACACCACGGTGGTGCGGCTGACGACGGTCTTGTGGATCTCCAGCCGCAGCCGGTCCCGCAGGCCGGCGGGTGCCTCGTCGCCGCCGCATTTGCGGCTGATCAGCGCTTTGAGGTCGCGTTCGATCCCGTAGTGCTCCAGACACGACGGGCAGTTGTCGATGTGACCCTGGATCCGGCTGCGGGCGCCGGGGTCGCATTCGTTGTCGAGCAGCAGCCACACGTCGGCCAGGACCGCGCTGCAATCGAGGGTGACGAACTCGGGGTCGGTATCTCCCGGAATCCCGGTGTCTTCCGGTTCAGTGGCGCTCACCGTGATACCTCACTTTTCTGCGCGGTCCGCGCAGTCTTCTTCTCGGGGTCGGTTGTCTTCTCGGGATCCGGATCCGCTGGGGACCCGCTGGCTTCGGATTTCTTACCGCCGGACTTCCTGGCTTTTTTCCCGCCGTCGGAACCCTTGGGCGAGCGGTTGAATCCACGTTCGCGGGCCACCTCGGCGAGCAGTTCCCGGAGCTGGCGGCGGCCCCGGTGCAGCCGCGACATGACCGTCCCGATGGGGGTGTCCATGATCTCGGCGATCTCCTTGTACGGCAGACCTTCGACGTCGGCGTAGTAGACGGCCATCCGGAAGTCCTCCGGCAGCGCCTGCAGCGCCTGTTTGATCTCGTCGTCGGGCAGCGCGTCGAGGGCCTCGATCTCGGCCGAGCGCAGCCCCGACGAGGTGTGCTCGGCCGTGGCGGCGAGCTGCCAGTCGGTGATCTCGTCGGTGGGATACTGCGCGGGCTGGCGCTGCTTCTTGCGGTACGAGTTGATGTAGGTGTTGGTGAGGATGCGGTACAGCCACGCCTTGAGGTTGGTGCCGTCGCGGAACGAGGCGAACGCGGTGTACGCCTTGATGTAGGTCTCCTGGACCAGGTCCTCGGCGTCGGCCGGGTTGCGGGTCATCCGCAGTGCGGCGCCGTACATCTGGTCGAGCAGCGGCAGTGCGTCCCGCTCGAACCGGGCGGTGAGGTCGGCTTCCGATTCATTCGGGTCGGCACGGCGCGGCGCGGAATCCACGTTGTCGTGGCCGTCCACCTCCTCCGGTGAACTGTGTGTCGCGCCCGAATCCGAGTCAGCCACTGCGATCCCTTCGATGTCGACCGGGGGCACCGGCGTCTGTGGCGCGGTGAGCACCTGGCGGAACTCGATGTGCCCACGCAGCGTGCCGGAGCGCCCACTGCTGTCGGACAAGCTTACCGACGGCACCTGTCCGGCGGGTGCGTCCGGGGCGACTGACACGTCGCCGTAGGCTCGGGTGAGCAGGTTGGGGCTGACGCTCACGGCTTCGACCTTTCCGCTGTCGGCATGGGCAAGTGACATGAGTTGCCAACATAGTTTCGTGGGAGTTTGTTCCGTATGCCCGCAGCTCCGTGACGCCGGTTCCGTGACACCATGGACGCATGTGCGGACGTTACGCGGTGACCACCGATCCGGCGAAGCTCGCCGCCGAGATCGACGCGGTCAACGAGGTTCCCGACGTCGGTGACGGCACGGAATCGGCCACGCCGTCGCCAGGCGTCAACTACAACGTCGCTCCCACCACCTCGGTGATGACCGTCGTCAAACGGCACGACCACGAGTGTCCCGACGACGATCCGCGGCTGCGGATCCGCGCGATGCGCTGGGGTCTGGTGCCGTCGTGGTCGAAGGAACCGGGCAAGGGGCCGTTGCTGTTCAACGCCCGCGCCGAGACTGCGGCGCAGAAGAGTTCGTTCCGGTCGTCGGTGAAGTCGTACCGCTGCCTGGTGCCGATGGACGGCTGGTACGAGTGGAAGAAGGGCCCGCCCGACGTCAAGGGCAAGCCGACGAAGATCCCGTTTTTCATGTCACCGCGCGACGGCACCCGGCTGTTCATGGCCGGGCTGTGGTCGGTGTGGCACGCCAAGGACGACAGTGGCAAAGAGGGCGGGGCAGTTCCTCCGCTGCTGAGCTGCTCGATCCTGACCACCGACGCCGTCGGCAAGCTGACCGAGGTCCACGACCGGATGCCGCTGATCATGCCGTTCGACCATTGGGACCGCTGGCTGGACCCCGACCATCTGGCGCCGAGCGCCCTGTTCCGCGCACCGACCGAGGAAATCGCCGACGCCATCGACATCCGCGAGGTGTCGCCGCTGGTCAACCGTGTCGCCAACAACGGTCCGGAGCTGTTGGCCGAGGTGCCTAACCGCTAGTCGCGGCGGTAGATGTTCTCGTATTCGCTGCGGGTGTCGGCCTTGCGCCGGTCCCGGGACTCGTTGACCAGGTCGGGGTCCAGGCCGTTGCTGTGCAGCAGATGCCGCCGGTACACCCTCATCAGCGCGAACTGGAAGTAGATCAGCGGCAGCAGCAGAAGCAGCATCATGCACAGCCGGATGATCAGTGGCCCCGGCACGAACGCGAACGCGATCAGGATCGGGATCAGCGGCAGGATGCCGCGGATGAAGTACCGGCGGGCGTTGCCCGGTCCGACGACGTCGTTGCGCACCCACTCCCGCATCCCGTCCGGCAGCGGACGGCCCAGCAGATACTTGACGCGCTGGATCAGGGACGGTTGCGTAGCGGACATACCCCCCATGATCGCACGCCCCGAAAACATCAGGCCGCCACCAGGACGACCACATGTTTGGCCGCGCGGTGAGATCAGGCGCAGCGCCCGTTCTGGAGCGACGACACGCGAGCGAGGAACGAGCCCGCGTGGCGGAGTGAAGAACGGGAAGGAGCGGAGCCTGATCTCACCGCAAATCCAGCACAGCGGCCCCGTCGAAAGCGCCGGCCTTGAGATCCCGTAGCGCCTGGTCTGCTTGGTCGAAGGGGTAGGTGTGGGTGGTGGCGCGCACCCCGTGGCGGGCGGCGAGTCGGAGGAATTCGCGGCCGTCGGCGCGGGTGTTGGCGGTGACGGACCGGATTTCTTTCTCGTAGAACAGTTCTCGTTCGTAGTTGAGCGGCGGGGTGTCGGTGAGGTGGATGCCGGCGATCGAGAGGATGCCGCCGCGGTCGAGGGCGCGCATGGCGACGGGTACGAGTTCGCCGACGGGGGCGAAGGTGATGGCGGCGTCGAGTGGTTCGGGTGGTTCGTCGTAGGCGTCTCCGGCGGATGCGGCGCCGAGGGACAGTGCCAGGTCGCGGGCCTGTTGTCCGCGGGTCATGACGTGGACGGTGGAACCGAGGGCGATGGCGAGCTGGGCGCACAGGTGGGCGCTGCCGCCGAAGCCGTAGAGGCCGAGCCGGGCGGGCATGGTGCCGGGTTCGCGGCGGGCGCGTTTGAGTGCGCGGTAGCCGATGATGCCTGCGCAGAGCAGTGGTGCGGCGGCGACGTCGTCGAGGCCGTCGGGGATGCGGTAGGCGTAGGCGGCGGGGACGGTGGTGTATTCGGCGTAGCCGCCGTCGGTGTCCCAGCCGGTGTAGGTGGATGCGGCGCACAGGTTTTCGTCGCCGCTGCGGCAGTGGCGGCAGGTTCCGTCGGTGTGGTGCAGCCAGGCGACGCCGACGCGGTCACCGATGCTGAATCCTTCTGCGCTGGGGCCGGTTTCGGCTACCTCGCCGACGATTTCGTGCCCGGGGGTGACGCCGGGCCGGTGGACGGGCAGGTCACCCTCGGTGACGTGCAGGTCGGTGCGACACACCCCACAGACGCGGACTCTGACGAGGAGTTCGCCGGGTCCCGGTGTGGGCGTGGGTTTGTCGACGAGGCGCAGTGGGGCGGCGCCGTTTCTGTCGATCGGCCCTGGCTCGGTGACTGACCACGCTCGCATGCAGTCCAGCGTATGCCCGGTGGGCGGCGGAGGCGAGGGGCTCAGGGCATGTCGGGGTTCTCAGGGCATGTGGGGGGTGGACCTGTGAGCGCGTCGATGAGTGCGGTGAACCGGGGGTGGCCGTCGAGGTCGTCGACGAGGACAGCCGTGCCGGTGTCGTCGGCGAGCGGGATGCGCCAGTTGGGGTATTGGTCGCCGGTGGTGCCGGGCTGGTTCTGGATGCGCCGCTCCCCCACGGCGTCGACGAGGGCGACGCTGAGCAGGATGGACGGGCTGCGGGCGATGAGCCGGTACAGCGCCGCGACGGTGCCGGGGTTGACGAGTTCCGCGTCGTCGGTGAGCAGTCCGCGATCGACGGCGAGCTGGAGGATGGCGTCGCGGTCGCGGGCGTCGCGGGCCCGTTCGGCCTCTTCACCGGTTTCGAGGAGACCGAGCTGTGAGCGCAGCGCGATGTGGTCGCCGGCGAGGTAGCCGAGGGTGGGCGGCAGGTCGTGGGTGGTGACCGCGGTCAGGCACAGCGCCCGGTACTCCTCGGGCGGGATCGGTGCGTACGGGCCGTGCTCGAACCACAGGATGGAGGTGCCGAGGATCCCCCGATCACGCAGAGTGTCCTGCACAACCGGCTCGAACACACCGAGATCCTCACCGATCACGACGGCCCCGGCTCGTTGCGCTTCGAGGGCGAGGATGCCGATGAGGGCGTTGTGGTCGTAGCGCACGTAGGCGCCGCCGGAGGGCGGGTTGCCGTCGGGGATCCACCACAGCCGGAACAGGCCGAGGATGTGGTCGACGCGGACGCCGCCGGCGTGCCGGAGGATGGTGCGCAGCATGTCCCGGTAGGGCGCGTATCCGGCTGCGGCGAGCCTGCGGGGATGCCAGGGCGGTTGGCTCCAGTCCTGGCCCTGCTGGTTGAAGCCGTCGGGCGGGGCACCGACGCTGACCCCTTGGGCGAGTGTGTCTTTGAGTGCCCACGCGTCGGCGCCGGTGCGGTTGACGCCGACGGCGAGATCGGCGATCACCCCGACGGCCATCCCGGATTCTCGCGCCGATGTGTCGGCGGCGGCGAGTTGCTCATCGCAGATCCATTGCAGCCAGCAGTGGAAGTCGATGCGGCCGGCGAGCTTGGATACCTTGCGCGCCAACCTGTCCGGATCGTCGAGCCGGACGGGCCAGCGGTCGGTGCGGGCGCCGTATCGCTCGGCGAGTGCGCACCAGGTGGCGAACCGGACGAGCCCCTCGCCTTCCCGTTCCCGGAACGCGGCGAAATCCCCGGCCCGCTCACCGCCGATCCCGAGGTCGTAGATCTTGTTGAGCCACAGCAGTTTCAACCGGTAGGGCTTGTTGCGTTTGATCTTTCCGGCCGACGTGTTGACCGGCTCGAATTCCGTGGCGACCTTGGCGAGTTTCTTGCGCAGCCCTTTGGGTAGTCGCGCGGCCTCGGGAATGTCCTGCACCCGGATGTAGAGCGGGTTGACGAACCGCCGGGTGGTGGGCAGGTAGGGCGAATCCTCCACCGGCGGTATGGGTTCGGCGGCATGCAGCGGGTTGATCTGCACGAAGTCGGCGCCGTGTCCGGTGCCGGCGATCTCGCAGATCCGGGCCAGGTCGCCGAGGTCGCCGACGCCCCAGGATTGCCTCGAGCGGGTGGAGTACAGCTGGATCGCCAGCCCCCAGCGTTGCCGGCCTCCGAGGGCGTCGGCGGTGGTCAACCGTGCGGGGGTGACGATGAGCGGCGCCTCGACGGTGTGGTCGCGGGCCGGGTTGTGCGCGTGCAGCGTGTGATAGCCGATGCCGAGGTCGGTGGGGACGATGAAACTCGCCCGACCGGTCAGTACCCCGTCGATCTCACGCGGATCCACCCAGTGATCGGCCTGCTGCACCGGTACCGACTCGCCGTCCTCGGTGGTGATCCACACGTGCACCGGATCCCAGTGCGGTACATGCACGTTGAACCAGTGACCGGTTCCCTCGGCGGCGACGGTGACCGCGGGCAGAAAGGCCCGCCACTCGTCGGCATCAGCCTCGGCCAGCGCCGTGTCCACCCAGTCCGGGCCGCCGGTGTCGACGCCGAGCGCCGCCAGCACGCTGATCAGCGTCTCGGTTGCCACCTCGTGGCCGAGTTTGTCCCAGCCCACATAGCTGTCGGCGACGCCCAGTCGTCCGGCCAGTTCCACCAGCCGCGCGCGGTCCACGGTGCTCACCCGACCATCGTCGCAGCATTTGGCCCGCCGCGCCGGACTACCGCCGACGATTGCACCTCTATCCGGTATTCAGGTGCCACGACCTGGCACTAGGACTCCGTTCGGGTGGACGGCGGGCGCCATCCGTCGACCACCGCCATGGCAGCGGTCGCCGGGTCCGCTTCGGCCGGAAAATGCCCGGACAGCAACAGCATCGACAGTCCGTGCACCTGTGCCCACAATGACGCCATCACGGTGGCGGTCTCGGCATCGCGGCGGACGAAGCCGGCGGCGATCGCGGCGACGACACCGTCGTGCAGGGGGGTCATCGCGCGGGTCGCCGCCGCCTGAAGCTCGGGGCTCTGCGGGATTCCGGCGAGGGACCCGCCGAACATCAGCTCATACAGCCGCGGATTCTCCAGTGCCCAGCCGACGTAGTGCGCACCCAGACCCGCCAGCACATCGGCAGGAGCCGAGTTGGCGACCGCCTCCTCCTGGTGCGCGGCAAAGGATTCGAAGGACCGCACCAGCACTCCGGCGGTGAGCGCGGTCTTGCTGCCGAGCAGCGAGTACACCGCCGTCGTCGACGTGCCGGCCAGGTGCGCCACCTCGCGCACCGACAGCGCGCCGACGCCTCGGTCCGCGACAACCTCGACGGCCGCGTCGAGCAACTTGTCACGAAGGTCATCCGAGTACACCTTGGGCCTTGCCATGTGGGAAATCATTCCATAACATCGTTTCATAACACTGTTATGAAACGATGCCGCCGATCCCAGGAGTTCCGATGCCCAGACCCACCGCCATCCGCATGACCAATGAACCACCACCCGCAGGGACCGCTCTGTTCCTCATCGGCATGAAGGTCACCAAACCGTGGCACCTGCGCGCCTGGCTGTCGGTATTCATCGCGATGCCGCGCATGCTGCGGTACCTGCAAGCACATCCCGAAGCCGGCATGCTGTCGGCCCGGCTGTGTGCAAGTCCCGACGCCTCGTTCAGCGTCGTCTCCTACTGGCGTTCGGCCACCGACCTCCAGCGGTTCGCCGCCGACCCCGACGCCCCACACCTTCCGGCCTGGCGCTGGTTCACCAAGATCTACGCAGACCGCGACAAAGTCGGCATCTGGCACGAGACATACGTGATCGGCGACCACGAGGCCATCAGCTCGGGCATGCCTCCGTACGGCCTGACAGCGGCAGTGGGCGCGCGGCCCATCGAGCCCGGCACCCGCACGGCGGCCGGCAGGCTCCGGCAAAGCACCCATCCCCGACCACCGACCGCCGATACCCAAGAACCGGGATAGAAGCCGGCACCAGGTCACGCCGCGAGGGTGGAGTCAACGGCGGGAGAACATCAGGTGGATGACGCCGCTCGGCGAGATCACCGATTCGATGGCGAATCGTTCCTCGAGTCCTTCGAGGCCGTCCCAGAGCCGCTCCCCGCGGCCGAGGAAGACCGGCGCGACGGAGATGTGCATCTCGTCGATCAGGTCGGCCCGCAGGAACTCGCGCACAGTCGTCACCCCGCCGCCGATGCGGATGTCGAGGCCGCCGGCGAGTTCGCGGGCCAGGGCGAGCGCTTCGGCCGGCTCTCCGTTGAGAAAGTGGAAGGTGGTGCCGCCTTCCATCTCCAGCGGCGGCCGCGGATGGTGGGTGAGTACGACGACCGGTGTATGGAAGGGCGGTGTGTCACCCCACCAACCCTTCCAGTCATCGTCGGGCCACGGCCCCGGCTTGGGCGCGAACTTGTTGCGACCCATGATCTCCGCGCCGATCCCGGTGTTCCAGCGGCTCGCGAACGCCTCGTCGATGCCGGTGGTGCCGGGCTGTTCGCCATGAAAGCCCATGTCGGTGAAGGTGCGGGTGGGAAAGGCCCAGTCCAGGAGCCGGGTGCCGGCGTGGCCGAACGGCGCCTCGCGGGTCTGGCCGTCGCCAGTGCCGAAGCCGTCGAGCGAGACGGCGAAGTTGTGGACCCGAACACGGGACATGGCTACTCCTACTGCTTGTGGGTGGTGGTTACGACATGGGCCGCGAGACGACTCAGCGTCTGTCGCCCGCCTTCGACGGCGTGGAATCTCGCGACCGCCTGGTCACGGAGCTCCACCGTGGGGAATACGTTGCGCAGCACGATCCGGGTCCGGTCCCCCACCGACTCAAAGGTGAAAGTCTCCTCGAAGGCGTCCGGGTCGTCACGAAAACCGCCGTGCTCCATAACGATCCGGCGGGGCCGATCGATGACCCGCCAGCGGACCCAGTTCGGGTAGTGGGTGCCGTCGGGTCCGTGCATCACGAAGTCCCATTCACCGCCGACCCGGAAGTCGAAAGACTTCGTCGTCGTGGTGAATCCGTTGGGCCCGAACCACATCGACAGGTGCCGGACCTCGGTGAAGGCCTCGAACACGATGTCGGGCGCGGCGTCGATGTCGTGGCTGACCACGGTCTCCCTGTCGGCGGTGCCGGTCTCCGCGGTGCCGGAGGTGTCAGTCACTGTATTGTCCTTTGCCTCGTGTCCGGTCCAATTCACGGACATAGTCGTTGAGCCTGTCGAAGCTCTCGTTCCAGAACTGCTCGAAGCCGCCCAGCCACTCCTTGACGGGCAGCAGTCCCGCCGGGTCCAGCTCGTACAGCCGTTGTTTGCCGTCGACCCGCACGTGCACCAGGCCGACCTCACGCAGGACCCGCAGATGTTTGGATGCCTGCGGTTGCGTCATCTCCAGCTCGAGCGCCAACTCGCCGACCGCATGCTCACCCCGCCGCAGGTGCAGCAGGATCTCGCGGCGCTGCGGTTCGGCGATCGCATTGAACACATCGGACGTGGTCGACGCTCGTGCCATGACCACATCATATTCCGATATGAGAAAATGTCCAGCGGCATTCGGAACAGCTCAGCCGAAGAGGACCCCGGGGTTGAGCAGGCCGTGGGGGTCGAGAGCGGTTTTGAGGGTGCGCATCAGGTCGATGTCGACGTCGCTGCGGCCCAGCCTGATCCACGCGGCCTTGGCGCGGCCGATGCCGTGTTCGGCGGAGATGCTGCCACCGAGATCGGTGACGACGGCGAACACCGCCTCGGTGACGCGGTGCACATCGGCGGCGGGGACGTCGAGGTAATTGGCGTGGATGTTGCCGTCGCCGACATGCCCGAACAGGATGGGACGGCACTCGACGCCGAGGTCGCCGGGGACGGCATGCAGCCGGTCGAAGGCCTCGGGCAGTGCCCTGATCGGTACGGACACATCGAGTTTCACCACCGGTGTGGTGGTGGACCGGGCGATGGCCTCGGTGTGGTTCTCGCGGGCGGCCCAGAGGGCTTGTGCCGGACCGGGTTCGGCGACGGCGTCGAGTACCCCGTCGATACCCTCGATCGCGGCCAACAGTTCTTCGTCGACCGCACCCGCACCGGATACCTCGAAAACGAACTCGAACGGTGCGGGCTGTGCGACGGGTCTGCGGGCGCCGTGGGCGTGGACGAGGTCGACACCGGCCTCGGTCATGATCTCGGCGGCCTCGACGACCAGCCCACGCCGCGACGCGGCGGCGATCAGTTCGGTGGCGGCGGCCACCCGGTCGAGGGCCACCACCGCGACGGTCGTCGCCTCAGGCGGGGTGACCAGGGAGAACAGCACTTTGGTGATCACCGCCAGGGTGCCTTCGCTGCCGGTGAGCAGGCCGGGCAGGTCGTAGCCGACGTTGTCCTTGATCAGCGGTGACCAGCGGCGCAGGATGCGGCCGTCGGCGAGGACCGCCTCGATGCCGAGTACCTGGCTGCGGGTGTTGCCGTGACGGATCATCCGGATGCCGCCCGCGTTGGTGGCCACCACCCCACCGGCGGTGGCAGATTCGCGGGCCGCGAGGTCCACCCCGAACCGCAGACCGTGCGCGGCGGCGTGCCGGTCGACGGCGTCGAGGGTGGCACCTGCCTGCGCACCGACGCTGCGGCCGATCACGTCGACGTCGTCGAGGCCGGTCATCCGGGCGGTGCTCAGCAGGATGGTGAGCCGGGTGGGCGCGTCACCGGCGGCGGGCGGGATGGACCCGCCGACGAGACCGGTGTTGCCGCCCTGCACGCACAGCGAGATGCCCTCGGCGGCACACAGCGTGACGACCGCGGCCACCTCGTCGGTGGTACGGGGACGGACGACAGCGTCGGCGGCTCCGGTCCATCTGCCCGTCCAGTCGGTGAGATACCCGGCGAGGGTGCCGGCGTCGGTGAGCACGTGCGGGGCACCGACGATGCCGGCGAGGCGGTCCGGGAGGCTCGGCATCGCGAGTTCTACCGGCCGATGGCCTCGGCGATCGGCACGGGCCCGTCGTTGAACTCGATGACCTGGTGCGCGGTGGCCGGTGCGGCGAGTACCGCCGCCGCGACCTGCGCGACGTTGTCGCGGCTCACCGAACCCTTCGCCGTTCCGCCCGCACCCACCTCGATGGTGCCGGTGCCGGGGTCGTCGGTGAGCCGGGACGGCCCGAGGATCGTCCAGTCCAGGTCGGCGGCCTTGAGGTGGGTGTCGGCGGCGGCCTTGGCCTCGGCGTACGGGAAGAACGAATTTCCGGGGTCGACGCCGTGATCGGGTCCGGCGCCGAAGTACGACACCATCACGTAGCGGCGTACCCCTGCCGCCTGCACGGCGTCGATGGTGCGGATGGCGGCGTCACGATCGACGGCGTACGTGCGGGGCGGGTTGCCACCGCCCGCCCCGGCGGAGAACACGATCGCGTCGTGGCCGCCGAGCAGTTCGGTGAGGATGTCGGTGTCGAGGTTCTCGATGTCGGCGACGGCCGGGGCGGCGCCGGTGGCCGCCACCTCGTCGGTGTGGTCGGGGTTGCGGAAGATCGAGGTCACCGCATCGCCGCGCGCGGTGAGGATGCGTGCCAGGCGCAGCGCGATCTTGCCGTGCCCGCCGATGATGGCGATCGAAGTCATGTGTCTGCTCTCGTGTGGTGACATGGCCTTTCACCACACTAGCCCCGGATCACACCAGCCCCGGCCGGTCCGGGCGACGGGCGGGCTAACGCCCGGTTCGGGCTCCGACGAGTCTGCCGATCCACAGCACCAGACACGCGCCGGCGAGGCAGGTGACGAAGCTGAAGATCATGCCACCGCCCTCGACGTCGACGCCGATCAGTTTGAGCAGGAAACCACCGATCAGGCCGCCGATGATGCCGAAGACGATGTTGAGGACCAGGCCGTTCTTGTCGTCCATGATCTTGCCCGCGATCCATCCGGCGAGCCCGCCGATGATGATCCAGCCGAAAAATCCCAATGCCAGCATGACTACCTACCTCCAAGAGTTCGGTTACCCCGATGCCGAGTCGGTTACCCCGATGCTACTGACCGGACTTCCCGAAAAGCATGAATCCGCCATACAGGGCGAGTCCGACGAGCGCCACCCAGAACAGGGCCTTGAGGATCGGGACGAGCAGCGCGCACGCGATGAGGATGACGGCGATGATGGCCAGGATCTTCCAGAAGCCCAGGCCACGGCCGGTGGACGGGTTGAATTGCGTTGATGTGTTCATGACTCCACCATGCCCGCGCCGCGCCGGTGACAACACCCTGAGAGACGGGTTTGGGGGATAAATCAGGGTGGCGCCCCGACTCCTGACAGAATCACCGCCATGAGGACCTCCACCCGCGCCGCATCGATGCGCCCGTTCTATGCCATGGAATACGGCATGCGCGCGGCCGAACTGAGAGCCGAGGGTCACGACGTGATCCGGCTCAATATCGGCGAACCCGACTTCGGTGCGCCGCCGCAGTTCCTGGCCGCTGCCCGGGACCTGTGCAACGGGAGGCCGCTCCCCTACACCGGCGCGCTCGGACTGCGGAGTGTGCGGGAGGCGATCGCGGGCTTCTATTCGGAGCATTTCCGGTGCGAGGTTCCGGCGCGCCGGGTGGTGGTGACCTCGGGAGCGTCGGCGGCGCTGCTGCTGGCGTGTGCGGCGCTCGTCGACCCGGGCGACGAGGTGCTGATCGCCGACCCGTCGTATCCGTGCAACCGGCAGTTCGCCGAGAGTTTCGGCGCCACGGTGCGGTTGATCGAAACCACCGCGGCCGAGAGGTTCCAGCTCACCGCTGACTCGGTGGCGGCGGCGTGGACGGAGTCGACGCGCGGGGTGATGGTGGCGACGCCGTCCAATCCGACGGGGACGACGGTGCCGGCGGACGAATTGGCCGCGATCTGCGATGTCGCCCGCTCGCGCGACGGCTGGCGGATCGTCGACGAGATCTACCTCGGCCTCGCCGACTCCGACGGCACCCATCCGACGCTGCCGCCGCGCAGTGTGCTCGCGTCCGACCCGGATGCGATTGTGATCAACAGTTTTTCGAAGTACTTCGGTCTCACCGGCTGGCGCCTGGGCTGGGCGATCGTGCCCGACGAACTCGTCGACGTCATCGAGCGGCTGGCGCAGAACTACTACATCTGCCCGGCCACCCCGTCGCAGCTCGCCTCACTCGCCTGCTTTACCCCGGAAGCGCTGGCCGAGGCCGAATCCCGGCGCACCGAGTTCCGGGAACGCCGCGCGTTGGCCCTCGACGCGCTGGCGGCGATCGGCATGGACGTCCCGGTGGTTCCCGACGGCGCGTTCTACGTCTACATCGACGTCTCGTCCACCGGTATGACCGCCTCGCAGTTCTGCGACCGCGCCCTGAACGAAGCCCACGTGGCACTCACCCCGGGTAAGGATTTCGGCGACGCCGGTGCCGAACAGTTTGTCCGCCTGTCCTACTCGGTGGGCAAATCCGAACTCGCCGAAGGTATCTCCCGGCTCTCCCGGTTCACCCGTTGAGAGCCTGGCGTCACCGGACCCTTCGAGACGCTCGCTCGTTCCTCGCATCGCCCTCAGGGATCAAGAAGCGTCCCCACCCCGAAACCGGGCGACACCACAGCGAACCACCCTCTTGAACCCCACACCCCGGCGACGCCACGACGAACCACCATCTTGATCCCTGAAGCCGAAGCAAACCAGGAGAAACCTCCCCCGAAACCGCAGCCCAAACACGCCACCATCTTGATCCCTGAGGCCGAAGCGACGAAGGAGCGAGGGTCTCGAAGGGTCCGGCGACCTTTCGGCGCATGAGCGGACCACCTAAAACCGGAGACTACCCGCGAATCCGCTTGCGGCCGTACAGCTCCGCGGCCAGTGCCCGTTTGGCGTCAACGGCGCGGACCCTGTCGACGGCGGTGAAACCGCCGGCCCGCGGGCGGTCCGGGATCTGTTCGGGATCGTCGACGATGGTCCAGCGCGACCCGATGTCGGCGAGCGAGGCGTGTTTGGTGGCGTAGTAGTCGGGCCGGGGCACCAGTGCGACACCGGAATCGCCCGCGGCGGCGGCGATCAGGTGCGGGTGAAAGCGGGTGCTGATCCAGGTGTCACCACGTCCGGCGGGCAGTCCGCGCCGCCAGATGTCCAGGAACGACACCGACGTCGAACCCTCCAGCCGATCGGCCAGTTTCACCGGCACTGTCATGTCCTTGCCCGGGATACCCTCGACCACGGTGACCGCGGACCCGGGCACCTCCCAGGCGTCGAGGGTGCGGCGCACCACCTCGGCGAGGGCGTCGACACCGGTCTGCCCGAACGCCGCGAAGTCCTCGGTGAGGTCGGCCTGGATGCACAGCGTCACCCCACCGGGGACCGGCTTGGGCCGCCGGGTCAGCAGCCGTCGGTCGCCCCACGCGAGCCAGGCGTCGTCGCCACCGAGCCGTGCGTCGTCGCCGAGGGCCGCCGCCGAGGCCGTATCCCGCACGTCGAACACGGTGAACGCGGACGCTGCCTCGCGCAGCGCCGCCAGGGCGGGCTCGCCGACCGTCGGGATCAGCCCGAGCCCCGTCGCGTACGCGGGTGCCCCGGTCGACCGGGCCAGCGCGGCCGCCGCCGCCACCAGCGACACCTGATACGGCCACACCTTGTTGACGTAACCACCGCCGAGCAGATGCACCGACGACGCCCGCCGGAACAGGTCCACACCCTCGGCCAGGCCGGGCGCATGGCCGAATTCCGTTGCCGCCGAGGCAACCCACTCCCACGGCTTCTCCGGGTCGAGGCCGTCGGTGCCGGTCACGTCTCCCGCCAATCCGCCCGCGTGCACGGTGAGCTTCCAGACGGTGTCGACGAAGAGCGCCCGTGGATGAACACCCCGGAAGAGCAGCGCCGCCTGCCCTGGTGAATGGCAGTCGAGCACCACGGTGGCCCGAGGCCGCTCCTTGGCGAGGTACCGCAGCCAGGCCCGCGCGATCAGTTCGTCGCCGTAGTTGGGATAGCCCGACGGCGCGATCAGGTAGATGATCTCCCGCCTGCGCAGCTTCTCCACGAGGTCGGGGTCACGCAGCTTCTCCACGACCCCGGCCGGGTCCACTCCCCTGATCTGCATGCTGCGACTCTACCGGCCGCAACGGCCTGCGCGGCGGTACCCTACGGGGCGACACCCAGCGCGGTGAACGCCGTGCTGCGGGCCGCTTCGGCTGCCCGCGACGGAGATTCACCAGCATAGCGGGCGATCTCGCGGGTGAGGAAGGTGGATGTTGTGGGGGTGGACGTGCTCACGTCACCATGCGCAGCACGAGGTCGGCGTAGGCGGTGCCGAGTGCGTCAGGGTCGGAGTGGGTGCGGCTGGGGAACCAGCGGCACACGTCGACGCAGAGGGAGGAGATGGCCAGCACCGCGTCGTCGGGATTGTCGACGGTGAAGTCGCCGCTCTGAATACCTTCGAGGACAATGCCTTCGATGATGGCAACGGTGTCGCGGCGCATCCGGGCGACCACCCGGAAATGCTCCGGGGCCAGGGCGTGCATCTCGTACTGCACCACCTTGGCGTGTTCGTGGTGGCGGGCCTGCCAACCGGCGAACGCCGCGACCACCGCACGCAGCCGCGGCCCGGGACCGTCTCCGGATGCCGCCGCATCGACCGAACGCAGTTCGGCAAGGATCTGGCCGTGCCCGTCGACGGCGATCGCGAACAGCAGTTCCTCTTTCGACTTGTAGTGCGGATACATGGCGGCCGGGCTCAGGTTCAGGTGTTTGGCGATCTGCCGGGTCGACGTACCGCCGAATCCGTCGCGGGCGAACATCTCCACCGCCGCCCGGCGCATCCGGGCCGCAGCCGCCGAGTCCGACACGTAAGGGGCCGGATACCCCTCTGCGCCAAACTTTTCTGCGCCAACCTTCTCTGCGCCATACCCACCTGCGACGTCATCCGCCTCGCTCTGCCGCATGGCACCTCTCTCAGCCGAACCGCACGTGCGCACCTGTGACCGGGTCGCTGATTGACCAGAGCCCCGCGTGAGGTGCATCATAAGCAAGTGCTCATTTTATGAGCGATCGCTTAGTTGAGCAATACCGCCGATAACGCATCTACGCCCAGAGGAGACCTTGATGGCCGACCCCATCTCCCGCCGCGACCTCGACTTCCAGCTCTACGAATGGCTCGACGTCGAGCAGCTCACCAAGTTCGAGCGCTACGCCGATCACTCGAAGGACACCTTCGACGCCGTCCTCGACCTGGCCCAGGACATCGCGATCAAGAAGTACGCGCCGTTCAACAAGCTCCTCGACCAGAACGAGCCGTACGTGGGTGAGGACGGCAAAGTCGTGCTTCCCGACGTCACCGCCGAAGGCGTGCGCGAATTCCTCGCGGCCGGGCTGATCGCCGGCCCGTTCGGTGAGGAGCTCGACGGCGGCAGCCTGCCCGCCACCGTCCACCAGGCGGCGATGACCTGGTTCCAGGCCGCCAATCCCGCGATGTCGTCGTACACCTTCCTGACCGTCGGCAACGCCAACCTGCTGGCCACCTACGGCACCCCCGACCAGATCGACACCTGGGTCAAGCCGATGCTGGAGGGCCGGTACTTCGGCACCATGTGCCTGTCCGAACCGGGCGCCGGATCGTCGCTGTCGGACATCACCACCAAGGCCACCCCCGTCGGTGACGGCACCTACCGGGTCACCGGCACCAAGATGTGGATCTCGGCCGGCGACCACGAACTCGGCGAGAACATCGTGCACCTGGTGCTCGCCAAGGCCCCGGGCGGCGGTCCCGGCGTCAAGGGCATCTCACTGTTCATCGTGCCCAAATTCCTGGAGGACGGCACCCGCAACGACGTCGCACTGGTGGGCCTGAACCACAAGATGGGTCAGCGCGGCACCACCAACACCCTGCTCAACTTCGGTGACGGCACCTTCCCTGTCGGCGACGATCAGGGCGCCGTCGGCTACCTCGTGGGCGAGGAGCACAAGGGCCTGTTCTACATGTTCCACATGATGAACGAGGCTCGGATCGGTGTCGGATTCCTCGCCACCGCAATCGGTTACGCCGGCTACCTGCAGTCGGTGGAGTACGCCAAGACCCGTCTGCAGGGCCGCCCCGTCGATGCCAAGGATCCCGCGTCCAAGCCGGTCGCGATCATCGACCATCCCGACGTCAAGCGGATGCTGCTGGCGCAGAAGTCGTACGTGGAAGGTGGTCTCGCGCTGGGCCTGTGGTCGTCGACCCTGGTCGACCGTGCCGCCACCGCGACCGACGAAGACGAACGTGCCCGCGCCGCACTGCTCCTCGACGTCATCACCCCGATCAGCAAGAGCTGGCCGTCGCAGTGGTGCCTGACCGCCAACGATCTGGCGATCCAGGTGCACGGCGGCTACGGGTACACCAAGGAATTCGACGTCGAGCAGTGCTACCGCGACAACCGGCTCAACCCGATCCATGAGGGCACGCACGGCGTGCAGGCCATCGACCTGCTGGGCCGCAAATTCGTCATGAAGGGCGGCGCCGGTCTGCAGGTGCTGATCGAGACCCTCACCGAGACCATCGACCGCGCCACCGCCGCCGGCGGCACCGCCGCCGAGTACGCCGCCACGCTGCGCCCGTACGTCGAGCGCATCCCCGCCACCGTCATGACCGTGTGGGCCGACGGCGACCCGGCCGTCGCCCTGGCCAACGCCACCGCGTTCCTGGAGGCCGCCGGCCACACCGTCCTGGCCTGGCTGTGGCTGGAGCAGTTCCTCGCCGCGGCGGGCAAAGACGGCGATTTCTACGACGGCAAGCGGGCCGCGACGCAATACTTCTTCACGTACGAGCTGCCCAAGACCGGCCCGATGTTCGATCTCGTCGCCGCCAAGGACCGCACCACCATCGACACCCCGTCCGACTGGTTCTGATAACCCCGGATACGCCCGCTTAACCACGAAAGGTCAACCGACACAATGTCAATCATGGACAGGTTCTCGCTCACCGACAAGGTCGTGATCGTGACCGGCGCGTCGTCGGGTCTCGGCGTCGCGTTCGCGAAGGGCTTCGCCGAGGCGGGCGCCGACGTGGTGCTGGCCGCCCGGCGCCTGGAGAAACTCACCGACACCGCCAAGCTCGTCGAGGCCGCCGGCCGCAAGGCGCTGTGTGTGCAGACCGACGTGTCCGATCCCGCACAGTGCCAGGCCGCCGTCGACGCCGCGATGGCCGAGTTCGGCAAGGTCGACGTGCTGGTCAACAACGCCGGTGTGGGCACCGCGGTGCCGGCCACCCGCGAAACCCCCGAGCAGTTCCGTCAGGTCGTCGACCTGAATCTGAACGGCAGCTACTGGATGGCGCAGGCGTGCGGCAAGGTGATGCAGCCGGGCAGCGCCATCGTCAACATCTCCAGCGTCCTGGGCATCACCACCGCCGGTCTGCCGCAGGCCGCGTACGCCGCCAGCAAGGCGGGCGTGATCGGCCTGACCCGCGACCTGGCCCAGCAGTGGGGAGCTCGGAAGGGTATCCGCGTCAACTCGATCGCGCCCGGCTTCTTCAAGAGCGAGATGACCGACAACTACCCGCCGACCTATCTCCAGGAGCAGAACGACCGGATCGTGTTGCACCGCATCGGAGATCCCGAGGAGCTCGCCGCCACCGCGGTGTGGCTGGCCTCGGACGCCGCCGGCTACGTCGTCGGCCAGACCATCCCGGTCGACGGCGGTATCACCATCAACTGATCCGGAGAATCCTGGCGATATAGCGTTCCGCGAGGGCATAGTGCCCTCGCGGAACGCTGTTTTCCCGGAAAGTCGCGGGCAGGCCGTCAGGCGTCGGGACGGAAGTAGGTGAGGTAGTGCTTGGTCCGCAGCACAAAACCCGCACCGGCCCGGTACAGCGAGCCCGGACCCGAGTAGTCCGGGTCGCCGGTACCCGCGGGCACGGCCCATGCCTGCCTGCCCGTGGCCACATCGAGCGCAGCCACCTTGTTCTCATCCAGCCAGATGATCCGTTCACCGTCGGTGACCCATTCACGAGAGGACAACGTCTCGTGGATCTGCGGCCACAGGTTGTGTCCACCGTCCAACGTGTACCCGGTCATCACGTTGCTCGTCGCGTCGACGCATTGCGCGCAGGACGGATACGAGACGAGCGCCTTGTCTCCGATCGCCTCGATTGTGAGGCCGTACGCCAGTTCGTCGGGAACCGTGCCGGCCGACGGCCAGGCGGGTTGCCCGGAATCGAAGGCGGTCACCACGGTGCCGACGCGATACGGTGCATCGCCGCCGGCAGTCCCGGCGACCCCGACCCCAGCGAAGCCCGAAGTCACCGAATCATGTTTTCGGATAAGCTTTCCCGAGGTGTCGTAGATGAGCAGTTCTCGGGGCGAACGCGGTTCGCTGCCACGGCAACTGGTCGCGATCAGCCCCTGGCCCGGCCGGTGCTGTACGTTCGCCAGTCGTTCGTCGGTGATGAGGCTTCCGTCGGAACTGCGCACCACCGTCTGGCCGGCGTCGTTACCGACGCTGATGAAGTCAGTTCCGGCCTCGAAGTACAGGGAGTCGCCGGTGCCGAAACACCGCGATCGCGCCGAGTGGGAGACCGTCCAATGCGCCGACAGGTCAGTGACCGTTCCGGCCACGATTATCGTGGCCGGATTGCCGGTCTCTCCCGCGCCGTATCCGGCGACGATCACCCGGTCACCCAGAACCCGGACTCCCCGGATACTGCCCACCACGATCGACGACGGACGTGGCAGTGTCCGTTCGATGGTCCCGTCAGCCACCCGGATCATCGCTACCTCGTCGCCGGCGCCCCCGGACGGTGTACCGATCACGCAGGGCAGCAACCCGTCGATCGTCGCTGACGCACACGTTCGCGGGTCACCCTTTGCGCGCCAGCGGATCTCACCGGTCGCGACGTCGATCGCCACCATCGAAGGCAGTTCTCCGGCCGATTCGCTGTCGACCACCCCGACGATGACGGTGTCGATCAGGTCGATGACCTGAGGGCCACTGCGGTCGTAGCTGAACCCGTTGCCGAACTCGGGTGCGGCCAGGCCCTCTGGTGCGGCGTCCTTCACGGGTACACGCCAGTCGATCGTCGGCTGGTGCGCGAACAGCGACCGGACCTGCTTCTGCGCCAGGACGGTCGGACGGCTGTCGGCCGAATCGGATGTGGACCGCCAGACAATCATTGCCACAACGGCGAACAGAACCACGACGAGCGTCGCGAGAAGCGCTTTCATGAGTTTCGGCACGGACTCACCTCCATCCGTATCCGGCGATCGCGGCACCGTTGACGGTCACCATCCGCCCACCGGACAAGAACGACTTGCTGGAGGTGTCCTGCTCCGCATCCGGGAGCGTCCAGAGTCGGGTGCCGGTGCTCGTATCGACGCACACCAGGCCTTCTTTGCTGTGCCGGAACACGAGGCGCCGGCCGTCGGACATCGGTGAGGAGAAGGAGCCGTACGACCTCAGGCCACCGATGTGCCACAACTGCTTGCCGTCATGCAACGACAATCCCACCAGCGATGCCCCGTCGTCGGTGAGGACCACCACCACATCGCCGACGATCCCGACCACCTGCTGCGTGGTCAGCGGGTCGGTCAGCAGGACCGGCGAGAACCAGATCTCCTTGCGTGCCGCCAGATCGACGACGCCGCCGGTGGTGGGAATGATCGCGATCTGCCGTTCCGCCGACGTCCCGAATGTCCGGGGAAACGTCATCGGGTGCGGGCTCGCGAACCGCATCTCGCCGGAATCGGTGTACACCACAGCTTCGATCGCATTCGATTCCACGAATCCGCCACCCGGCAGAGCCGAAAAGCATCCGGTCGACGATGCCGGCCGCGGTTGCCCGCCTTTCGAATCGAACACGATGCTCGAGGTGGCCCGGACCGAACTCGAGCAGTAGGTGCCCACCGTCCCGTTGGACGTCCAACCGGTGTTCCCATCGATGATCGGGCCGACGATCCGCCGACTACCGGGTCCTGGTTCGTCGCCGAGATGCACGGCCATCACAGCGTCGGGCCTGCTGACCGAAACCAGTGTCGATCCCAGAGATACCGTCGAGTCGTAACCGTCGTCGGGCTGGGCGAAGGACGCGTTCTTCTTCCCGGTCCTCGTGTCGAGGACGTCGACGTCACCGATGTGGGCGCACGCGATGCGATGGTTCGTCAGTAGCGGACTACAGCCGTGGCCCTGAGTGTCCGCCTGCCATCTGATGGCACCGTCGCGGGCATTGATCCCGACCGTCTTCCTTCCGTCGTCACCGACGGTGGCAGCCCCGGCGGCGATCACGATTCCGCCGTCCTCGATGTATCCCGTGGGTTCTTGAGCGCCCCATTTCGTTTTCGGGTCGAGCCACATACCTACGTGCGCCTCTGCCGCGCTCACGCGCCACACCTGTTGCGGCGGTTCCGACAGGTCGTAGCCGCGGTAGTCGGAGTCCCCGTCGCCGCTAAGCCACGTATTACCAGATTGGTCATCCTTATCGACAACCGTGGTCACGACAACCACCACCGCGACGACGAGCAGTGCCACCCCGGAAAGCAGAGCCCACAACAACGTTCGTGACATTTTCACCGGTCACTCACCTCCAGTACCGGGTACTGTTGTCCGGTCCGGCCGTGGTGCTGACCAGTTTGGCGAAACAATGCTCGGGGTCGAAACCATTTGTACGGCACCATGAGTTGGCCGCAGCTGGACCTCGGAACGTCACCGTGGCCACGGTGACCCACCACGCCGTGTAGCTGAACACCGGCCACTGACCGCTGTCGAGGAGCCGGGCGTCATCGAATCTCAGCCGCAACGCCAGGAACTCATCGAGGATCGCGCAATCGTCCCAGGTCTTGCCGTCGGCGACGAGCCCGGGCCGTTTCGAGCTGAGCTGGGCGACCCACTTGTTGTTGAGAACGCGGGAGATGAACGCGCGATCGGAGTCCGACTGCATGCGCAATGCGGCCGAGCAACCCCGGCCACCGGTCGCCGACGACATCGGCACGGGAGTCGCCACATGCGGTTGCGAACTCTGAACATGGTTGCGCGGCAACGACTCCACAGTCTGCTGACCGGGATCGCAGTCGACCATGATGTTTCCTCCCGATCCGGCCTGACCGGATTCGGTGACGGCTATACCGCCCTGCGCCAGGGTGTCCGGCAGCCGCTGAAACGACCCGGAAGGGAACGTCAGGTCGACGGTGACGGAGTCATCACCCCGGTCCGAGGACAGCACCAGCGGATCGGTGCTGAAATCGAACGTGCCCGACGCGATCGCTCCGTTCCCGTCCGACAACGAGACCCGGGTCTGCCTGCCCGACAACAGATCCCCCTTCGGGCAGGTCGCGGTGACCTTCATCCGCACGCCGAGACCACCGGAGGAGGTCGTGAACTTCTCGGGGGTGAACTTCGGAGCGCTGCCGCACCGCGTCACGTATTTTCCACCCGACCCCCCGGATTTGGGTTTCGTTGTGCCACGGCCCGATCCGGGCGCAGATGCCCGGCCACCGGTGGGCGCGAATCCCGTGATGTGCTCGCGGGTACCGGCCACGAGCACCTCACCGAGCGCACTCACCGTCGGAGCCAGTGAATCCTGACCGGAAGAACCCGGTCCACCGAGGGCCGAGGCGGGCAGCGACCACACGTCGGCACCGGTTTCCAGGTCCACTGCTGTCAGCGCACCGTTCTCCGCGGGGAAGAGCAGGAGGCGGCCGTCGGTCACCACCGACGGCGCCGTCATCACCCACATCATCTTCCGGGACCATTTCGGCGCACCGGTCGAAGCGTCGGCAACGGTGAGCGTGGTGCCGCCGGATACGAGGGCCACGTACGGACCGGCGGCCAGCGGAACCTCGACCGCGCCGGGCGCGGCGGTGACCTGCCAGCCCAGGTCCGTACCGTCGACCGTCATAGGTCTCCCGCCGACGAATACCGCGTCACCGAACCTGCCGGAGCGCACGGCCGGTGCCGTGATACTCAATCCGGGAATATCGGTGACCGTGCCGTCCGGCCGCACCACCGCTACCGGCCCCAGCCCCCCGAGCGGCATGGTGAACGCCTGTGGGTCAGCGACATTCACCGCCAGGGAGCCGTCCGGCAGCGCACTCATCTGGTAGCTGCCCGGCCGGTCGAGGAGCAGTCGCCCATTGTCGGCTGAGTAGACCATGACACGTCCACCGGCCGTGCCGAACAGCTTTCCGGTGGCGATGACCCGCGTCGCGTCACCCGAACCGAAGCTCTGCCTCTCAGGCAGCCGGTATTGGCGATGCCATTCGATGCGCTCGGCGGTGACCTTGGTGAGCGACTCCGAACGGGCCTCGGTCTGATTGAACCCCCGCACGTAGGCGGCTTTTCCGTCGTAGGCGACGGTGAAACCTTTGCCCGGCAGCGTGTGTGACGCGACGGTCCGGCCGGTCCGGGTGTCGATGAAGTGCACCTGGGAACCACTGATGCACACGATCCGCGCACCGACGACCTCGTCGGAGCAGGCATCGACGGGATCGTCGTTCACCCAATGCGATCCGGTGACGGAGTCGACTCCGGCGATACGGCGTTCCCCGCCAGACCGCTGATTGATGACCAGCGTCAGGATCGTCCGGCCATCATGCACGGGACCGGGAGTCGCATAGATCGCGGCAAGCGGATTGGGAGATGCGAACGCCACCCCGCCCAGCTGAGCAGGGGTGAGAGTCCACGCCGCTTTCGGCACCGTCGGATATTCACGGGTGAGTTGTCCGGCGAGCGGTGGAGCGTCGTCGGATCTGGTGGTCCACCACATCACCCCTCCGACGACCGCGAGTGCGGCCACGCAAGCCACGGCGATCGCCGCGAACATCGGGGCGCGGGACCGCGGTGGTGGCGGGCGGTACCCGGGCGGACCCCCGTGAGCCGGATACGGCGCATACGCCTGCTGCGGGCCCGGATAGGGGTAGTTGCCCGGTGCGGCCGGTTGCCACTGCCCCGGCACCGCGTCGCTGTCCCCTGTCGAAGACGCCATGTCCACCATCCCGCCGGCCGATTCGTCACGCTCTGCAGGTGCCAGAAATACCCGACATGCCGGTATCTCACCTGCCGCAGCGTGGGGGGATCGTCTTTACGGGCGACAAAGGTTCGACCGTTCGGTCGGCATAATGGGGTGTGATGGAAATCGGACCGAACTCGTCGGCGTCCGCCCACCCGAGTCTGCGTGAACCGGTCAACCGGGTAGATCCGCGCGCCAAGAAGCTGTGGCGGATCGTTCCGCTGGCGTGCGGGGTTCCCGTGGTGATCGGTGCGCTGATCGCCCTGCCGTTCGCCGAAAACTATTGGTGGATACCGCTGCTCATCGTTGTCGCGGCGCTGCTCGCGCTCGTGTTCTACGTCGCGGTGGTACCCGCGTGGCGGTATCGCTTCCACCGCTGGGAGGTGTCCGACGACGCGGTGTACACCCAGTCCGGCTGGTTCTCCCGACATGCCGTGATCATCCCGATCGCCCGCATCCAGGTGGTCGACACCGAGGCCGGACCGCTGGAGCAATTGCTCAAGCTCGCGACGCTCACCGTGACCACCGCATCGTCGGCCGGCACCGTCAGAATCGTCGGACTCGACGCGGCCGTCGCCAAACAGACCGCCGCCGACCTCACCATCGCCACCGGAGGGCACACCGGTGACGCGACCTGACACTGCAACCCCCCGCGAGGACGAACCCGGCCAGTGGCATCGCCTCTCGCCCGGGATGATGGCGGTGCGGCCCGTTGAGCTGGCACCGCAGATCCTGCCCACCCTCGTCGGCATCTTTTTCGCCGCGCAGGCCGCACCGCTCATCGCGCTCGGTATCGGCATCGTCCTCGCCCCGCTGGTCACGGTGGTGCCGTGGCTGGCCACCACCTATCAGGTCACCGATCAGCATGTGCGGGTGCGCAGCGGCGTGCTCAACCGCAAGGTGGCCACCGCGCGACGCGACCGCATCCGCAGCGTGGAGACCACCGCCTCGCTCGTGCACCGGGTGCTCGGGCTGGAGAAGGTGACCATCGGCACCGGCAGTGACAAGGAATCGTCGAACGTGGTGCTGACCGCCGTCGGCAAGCAGTACGCCACCAGCCTGCGCGACTACCTGATGCCCACCGGAACCGCCACCGCGGCACCGGCCGACGGCCCCGACGTCGCCGAACCCGCACACGTCACCGAGGTCCTCGCCCGTTTCGAGCCGCGATGGTTGCGGTACTCGCCCTTCTCGATCCTCGGGATGGCCGCGGCCGCGGCGGTCTTCGGTTTCGGCGCGCAGTTCGCCGACGAGTTCGACCTCTACTCAGTGGTCGCCGATGCGGGTGTCGGCCTGTGGGACCGGGCAGGCGACGTTCCCGTCGCGGTCATCGTGGTCGTGGGTGTGGTCGGGATTGTCGCCGCGGGCGGTGTCCTGTCGGTTCTCGCCTACGTGCTCAGCTACTGGGGCTTCACGCTGTCGCGCCACGACGACGGCACGCTGCGGATGCGCCGCGGTCTGGTCACCACCACGTCGACGACGCTCGATGAGAACCGGATCCGCGGCGTGCACCTGCACGAACCGCTGCTGATGCGGCCGCTGCACGGGGCGCGGCTGCACGCGGTGGCCACCGGTGCGCAGAAACACCCGCTGCTGCTGCCGCCGGCCCCGCTCGAGGTGGTCGACCACGTCAGCGTCGCCGTATCCGGCGAGGGCGCCGACCTGCGCGGTCCGGTCACCGCGCACCCGGCCGCGGCCCGGCGCCGCCGGTTCACCCGCGCCGTCCCGGGTGCGCTGATCCTGTCGGTGGTGCCGATCGCCGGGTGGGCGCTGGGGTGGCCGTCGCTCGCGGCGGCCCTGAGCTGCGTCCTGGTGCTGGTGGCCGGCGGCGCGGCGCTCGCCGAGCTGCGCTATCGGAACCTGGGGCACCGGCTCACCGGCCGCAGTCTGGTGATCGGGGCGCCGACGACGGCCCGTCACCGCAACCTGCTGCACCGCGACGGCATCATCGGCTGGTCGGTGCGGTCCACCTGGTTCCAGCGTCGGCAGGGCCTGGTCACCCTGGTGGCGGCCAGCGCTGCGGGCCTGGAGGCCTACGGTGTCGTCGACATCGACGGCACCGACGCGAGCAGGCTCGCCGCGGCGATCTCCCCCACGCTCATCGAGCCGTTCCTCGCCCCGGACCCCCTGCCAGAGACTCAGAACTCGGCGGTGGCCAGGTACTCGCGCAGGTAGCCACGCAGGATCGTCTTGGCCTCCTCGATCAGGGCGTCGTCTCCCTCGGGGTCGGCGCGGAATGCCTCCTGCAGCATGGTGTCGGCCACGAGATGCGCCGACCTGGCGACGACGTCGAGCCGCGGCGTCTCCGCGATGCCCTGCTGCATCAGGATCTCGCGCAGCATCTGCGCCATGCGGCGTTTGTGTTCGCGGTCGGCGGCCTGTGTAGCGTCGGTCAGCGACCTGCTGAACCACAGCGCCCGGAAACCGTCCTCGGCGCGGTAGGCGTCGACGAAGGCGTCGAACAGTATGCCGACCGGGTCCGACCAGGTGCGTTGTCCTGCCGAGCGCAGCAGCTTGCGCATCCGGTTCTCCAGCCGATGCAGGTAGGTGTCGGCGAGGGTTTCGATGATGGCGTCGCGGTCGGGCAGGTACTGGTAGAGCGAGGCGACCGACACCCCGGCCTCCTGCGCCACACGGGTGGTGGTGAGCATCGGGGCGCCCTCGTTGACGAGGATGCGTTCGGCCGCGGCGAGCACCTGTAGCAGGCGTTCACGACTGCGGGTCTGCTGCGGGACGCGCCGCAGACCCTCCCAGTCCAGATCAAAGGCGTCGGTCATCGGGCCGGCTCCACTCCGTCGTGTCGGTCAGGTCCGGTGCGGTTCTGCCCTCCCGATCCCGCACCCCGGGATGGTCAAGTACCCTAACACCCGCCGAGAGACGCCGGTCACATGCCCCCGGACTCCGCCAGCGCCACAAGGAGCCTGTCGACGAACTCGGCCTGCGCGGGATTCAGTGCGGCTCGGGCCTTTTCGGGTTCCATCCATTCCGCGCGGTCGATCTCGGGGAAGCTCTGCATCCTCCCCGAACGGGGCGGCCACGGCATCTCGAAGGTGTTGCTGACGATCTCGGCCGGATCGAGATCCCCGCGTGCGGCGAACGCGACCACCGTCTTGCCGCCCGACTGGCGTACCTCGCCGAGTTCCAGATAGGGACCATCAGGTGCGGGTGCGCCGGTCTCCTCGGTGAACTCGCGGCGCGCGGCGTCGAGATCGGTCTCGGCCGGTTCGCCGTCGGAGTGTTCGACGAGGCCTTTCGGGATGGACCAGGCACCGGTGTCCTTGCGGGCCCACAACGGACCACCGGGATGCACGATCAGCAATTCCAGCTCACCGGAATCCCCCCGATCATCGGAACCACCACGGAACAACAGGATCCCGGCGCTGCGTTTCACCGTGCTCCGCGACTTCGCGGCCGGCGTTTTCGCGGTCATGGCATCCTATTGTGCCCGGGCACCGGGCAAGCGATATATCTTGCGGGAAACACCGACGTCATCTGGCGTCGGTCCAGCGGAAACAACCCCGCCGTACACCATTGGCATGGCTGTCCTCGATACGATCAAAAACGGCAAAGCGACCCCGCATCCCGTTGATGAGATCCCCCCGTTCATCAAACTTTTCCCGCTCGGTCTGCAACACGTGCTGGCCATGTACGCGGGCGCTGTCGCCGTCCCGCTCATCGTGGGCGGCGCGATGGTCAGCGCCGGCCAACTCGACGAGGGCGACATCGTCCACCTCATCATGGCCGACCTTTTCGTCGCCGGAATCGCCACGCTGATCCAGTCAGTGGGATTCTGGCGCTTCGGTGTGCGCCTGCCGCTGATGCAGGGGGTGACATTCGCGGCCGTCGGCCCGATGATCACCATCGGCACCAGTCACGGCATCACCGCCATCTACGGTGCGGTGATCGCCTCGGGCATCTTCATGATCGTGATGGCGCCGGTCATCGGCAAACTCGTCAGGTTCTTCCCGCCCCTGGTCACCGGCACCATCATCGTGATCATCGGCGTGTCGCTGATGCGGGTGGCTGCGGGCTGGTTCGGCGGCGGCACCGCCAAAGGCGAGGACTTCGGCGAACCCAAGGCCATCGCATTCGGTTTCGGCACCCTCGTCATCATCCTGGCCATCGAACGATTCGCCCCCGACTCGATCCGCCGCGTGTCGGTGCTGCTCGGCCTGATCATCGGCACCCTGATCTCGATCCCGTTCGGCATGCCCAACTGGGACGCCGTGGGTGAGAACGCGTGGGTGGGCATCCCGCAGCCGTTCCAGTTCGGCATGCCCGACTTCCAGTTCTCCGCGATCATCTCGATGATCATCGTCGCCATCGTGATCATGACCGAGACCACCGGCGACATCGTCGCCGTCGGCGAGATCGTCGACAAGAAGATCACCCCGCAGAAGCTCGCCGACGGTATGCGCGCCGACGGTTTGGGCACCGTCCTCGGCGGCGTGTTCAACACCTTCCCGTACACCGCCTTCGCCCAGAACGTGGGCCTGGTGGCCATCACCGGTGTCCGGACCCGGCACGTCGCATCGTGCGCCGGCATCATCCTGGTGATCTTCGGCCTGCTGCCCAAGATGGGCGCGATCGTCGAGGGCATCCCGCAGCCGGTGCTCGGCGGTGCCGGCGTTGCGCTCTTCGGCATGGTCGCCGCCAGCGGAGTCCGGACCCTGTCCAAGGTCAAGTTCAACAACACCAACATCCTGGTGGTGGCCATCTCGATCGGTATGGCGATGCTGACCGAGGCCAGCCTGTACTACACCGACCGCTCGGGCGGTTCGCCCGTCGACGTGAAACTGGATCTGTACCACCAATTCCCGGACTGGTTCCAGACCATCTTCCACTCGGGCATCTCGGCGGGCGCACTGTGTGCGATCGTGCTGAACCTGCTGCTCAACACGAAGTCAACCTCGCCCGATCCGGTGGATTACCACAACACCGGCGAGATCGACGTCGCGCCGTCGGCCTCGGACGCCCCGCGCGGCCCCGCCTTCGACCCGCGCGACGCGCTGCTCGCCGCCGACCCGGCGACCACCGAGGAAACGCTGCGGTACCTGGCGCAACGGGACGAGGGCCTGCACCCTTTCATCGTCACCAACCCGTCGGCGCCGAAGGATCTGTGCGACTGGATCAAGGGTCTCGGCGACCCTAAGGTGCTGCGGCTGTTCGAGAAATGGGACGGCTACACGCACGGCGACTTCTCCAAACGCGGCAGCGAGTAGCACCCGCATCCGACGGCGCCGCCACCGGTCTCTCCGGTGGCGGCGCCGTTCGCTGTGTCCACGGTTCTGGGCGCAACACACAGATAGCCTCAACGACACCGATCGCGCCGGTATCGCGCTTATCGTGGAAGGTATGTCCAGCACAGAGCATCCGCAGCCCGCTCCCGAACCCGACCCGGACGTCCCGCACACCTACGAACACGAGTCACCGTTCGCATTCGGCGACGCCAAGCCGATCGGCGAGACCGACCGCATCGCCCGGGAGAAGGCCATCTACGACGCGGCGCGGACCTCCGCGCCCATCGACCGCGGTCACGCCGTGGGCGGCAGCGGCGGCGTCACCGAGGGCCGGTGATCAGGTGGAGGTCCTGAGCAGCCGCGTCCTGCTGAGGTCCCCCGACCCCGTGCGGCTGCAACGGTTCTACCGCGACCAGCTCGGGCTCGCGGTGGCGCGCGAGTATCCGGGCGGGATCGTCTTCCACGCCGGTTCCGGCTTCATCGAGGTACCGGGGCATATGTCCACCGACCCGGTGGGCACCTCGGGTGCGTTGCTGTGGCTGCAGGTCCGCGACATCGCAGGCACCGAGAAACAACTCCGCGACGCGGGGGTGAGCGTGACGCGGGAACCGGTCACCGAACCGTGGGGCCTGATCGAGATGCACATCGCCGATCCCGACGGCCGCACCCTCATCGTCGTCGAGATCCCCGACGACCATCCGCTGCGGCGCGACCTGCGCACCTAGCCGGCTCCGGCGTGATGACAGACTGAACGCATGACTGTATGGCGTGCCCCCAGGGTCACCGGGCCGGTGACGGCGACCGTTGAGCTGCCCGGATCCAAGTCCATCACCAACCGAGCCCTGATCCTGGCGGCGCTGGCCAGCGGGCCGTCGACGGTGCGCGGGGTGCTGCGCAGCCGCGACACCGACCTGATGCTGGGCGCGCTGTCGGCGCTCGGGGTGGGCATCGAATCCGGGGATAACCCGACGACCGTCACCGTCACCCCCGCCTCGCTGCACGGGGCCGACGTGTACTGCGGCCTCGCCGGCACGGTGCTGCGGTTCCTGCCGCCGGTCGCGGCGTTCGCCGACGGACCGGTCCGCTTCGACGCCGACGAGCAGGCGCGGACGCGGCCGCAGTCGACCATCCTGGGCGCGCTGCGGGTGCTGGGGGTGGACGTCGACGGCGACACGCTGCCGTTCACGGTCAACGGCACCGGCCGGGCCACCGGTGGCGCGGTCACCATCGACGCGTCGGCGTCGTCGCAGTTCGTGTCGGGGCTGCTGCTGTCGGCGCCGCGGTTCGACGACGGCGTGACCGTGCACCACGTGGGCAAGCCGGTGCCATCGACACCGCATATCGACATGACCGTCGACATGCTCACCACGGCGGGGGTCTCGGTGGACACAGCAGAGGCCAACACCTGGCGCGTGGCGCCCGGGCCGATCAGGGCCGTCGACTGGGTGGTCGAGCCCGACCTGTCCAATGCGGCGGCGTTCCTGGCGGCCGCCGCGGCCACCGGCGGCACCGTCACCGTCCCGTACTGGCCCACCGTCACCACCCAGCCGGGCGCCCAGATCGCCGACGTCCTGCGCGACATGGGTTGCCAGGTAACACTGTCCGGCGGCAACCTGACGGTCACCGGGCCGGACCGGTTGTCCCCCGTCAGCATCGACCTGCACGACATCGGCGAGCTCACCCCGACGATCGCCGCGCTGGTCGCACTCGCCGACGGGGCGTCGGTGCTGTCGGGCATCGCCCATCTGCGCGGCCACGAGACCAACCGGCTCGAGGCCCTGGCCACCGAGATCAACCGGCTCGGCGGCAAGGTCACCGAAACCGACGACGGGCTGCGCATCGAATCCGCACCGCTGCACGGGGGACATTGGCTGTCCTACGCCGACCACCGTATGGCCACCGCAGGCGCACTCATCGGCCTGGTCACCGACGATGTCGACGTCGACGACATCGAGACCACCGCCAAGACCCTCCCTGACTTTCCCGCCATGTGGCAGCAGATGATCGCGGGCACCGCTTGATAGCTCCGAGCACCGTCACACAACCGTTGGGAGCCTCATCTCACCGGACCCTTCGTGACGCGGTCGGCTCGCAAGCTCGCGCGACCGCTCCTCAGGGATCAAGATGGCCGGTCGCGACCACCCCCCAGCACTCACGACGGCCGGTCGCGACCCTCCCTCAGGAATCACAATGGCTGGTCGCGACCGCTCCTCAGCACTCACGACGGCCGGCGGCGACCACCCCACAACAACCACAATGGCGGCTAGGGGCCCAGCCCACCATCTTGATCCCTGAGGCCGATGCGACGCGGGAGCGAGGGTCACGAAGGGTCCGGCGACCGTCCACACCTGACGCGACCACCTCGGCCCCGATGCGAGCCACCGCATGAGCAGGCGTCAACGCTCGGCGGCCAGCTACGACGAATCCGACGTCCGGGTACGCCCTGGGAAAGGATCGCGGCCCAGGACGAAAACCCGTCCGGCACATGATGATGCGGCCGATGCGATGGTGGTGTCGGTGGACCGGGGGCGCTGGGGGTGCGTCATCGACGGCGACCCGGACCGCCGAGTGGTGGCGATGCGCGCGCGCGAGCTGGGCCGGACGCCCGTCGTCGTCGGCGATCGGGTCGGGGTGGTGGGCGACCTGAGCGGCCGCAAGGACACCCTCGCCCGGATCGTGAAGGTGGCCGACCGGTCAACGGTATTGCGGCGCACCGCCGATGACACCGACCCGTTTGAGCGGATCGTCGTCGCCAACGCCGACCAATTGCTGATCGTCACGGCCCTCGCCGACCCGCCGCCGCGGACCGGTTTCGTCGAACGCGCGCTGGCCGCGGCCTATGTGGGCGGGTTGTCGCCGATCCTGTGCCTGACCAAATCGGATCTGGCGGACCCGGCCGAATTCGCCGCGGCCTTCGCCGATCTCGACCTTCCGGTGGTGATGGCCGGCCGCGACGACGACCTCGCCGAGGTCACCACGATACTGTCCGGGAAGATCACCGCTCTGATCGGCCATTCCGGCGTCGGCAAGTCGACCCTGGTGAATCGTCTTGTACCCGAAGCAGATCGGGCCACGGGTGCGGTGTCCGGCGTGGGCAAGGGCCGGCACACCTCGACCCAGTCGGTGGCCCTGCCGTTGCCCGGGGCGAGCGAAGCGACGGGGAAATGTGGCGGCTGGGTGGTCGACACCCCCGGAATCCGGTCGTTCGGCCTGGCGCATGTCGGACCCGACGATATCGTCGACGCCTTCGCCGATCTGCGCGACACCATCGACGAATGTCCGCGTGGCTGTACCCATCTCGGCCCGCCCGCCGACCCCGAGTGCGCCCTCGACTCGTTGTCGGGCCATTCGTTGCGGCGGGCGCTGGCTGTGCGCCAGTTGCTGATCGCGGTGACCTCGGGCGCACCCGCCACCGACGACGCCGAATCTCCTCCGCCAGTAACCGATTGACGTACCGGAACCGTCCCCTTCGATGGTTGAGGTGCGACGAGCCGCTAGGCGAGGAGCCTCGAAACCCGGTGAGATTTCATTGTCCGCTCACGTGGTTTCGAGGCTCGTCGCTTACGCTCCTCGCACCTCAACCGGCGAGGGGTCCGGCAGCCGGGTGAGGAATTCTTCGGCGTCGACGGGACGGCCGATGCGGACGGCGTCGGGTTTGCCGCCGACGTACAGCCAGCCCAGGAGTTTCTCGTTCGCGGCCAGGCCGTGCAGCTTGGCCACCGGTTCGGTGCGGGTGAACGGCCCGGTCCGCCAGATCACGCCGTACCCGGCCTCATCGAGAAGCAGGCTCAACGCGTGCCCGACGCCGGCGGCGACGGCCTCCTGCTCCCACTCCGGGACCTTGGGGTGCGCTTTCGTGCTGGACACGATCGCGATGAGCAGCGGCGCGCGCAGCGGTTTGCCGGCAGAACCGTCGTGGCCGAGGACCTCGGTAAACGCCGCGCCCAGACGCACCCTGTCGTCCTCACGCAACTCGATGAGGCGCCACGGCGTCAGGCCCGCGTGATCGGCGACCCGGCTCGCGGCGGTGACGAGGTCGGCGAGCTCGTCGTGCGTGGGCGCGTCGTCGGTGACCTTGGGCCAGGAGACCCGTTCGAGCATCGCGTCACGGACAGTTGCCACGGTCTCGGTTCCCATTGCGTCAGCCTACCGAGCGCTGGACAGGTCGTTACCGCTGGGCCTTGCGCTCTTTTCGCTGTTCACGCAGCTGCGCGATCGCCGTTTTGAGCCCACCCGAGGTGCGCAGACCCTGTGGCGCGGGCAGCGAGGCGAAACGCCGTTCCGATGCGGTTTCGGGGGCGTCGTCGGCCGTGTCGTGCAGCAACTCGTCGGGCAGCGCGAGCTTGTTGATGGTGCGCAGCGTCTTGAGGTACTGCACCGGCAGCGAACCCGTCGTGTACGGGAGGTCGTACTTGTCGCACAGCTGCCGCACCCGCACCGAGATCTCGGCGAGCCGGTTGCTCGGCAGATCCGGGAACAGGTGATGCTCGATCTGATAGCACAGGTTGCCCGACATGAATGCCATCACCGGGCCGGCGTGGAAGTTGGCGCTGCCCAGCATCTGCCGCAGATACCACTGGCCCTGCGTCTCGTGTTCGAGGGTGTCGACGGTGAATTTCTCGGCACCGTCGGGGAAATGACCGCAGAAGATCACCACGTACGCCCACAGATTGCGGACGAGATTGGCTGTGAGATTCGCGGTCAGGGTGTGCGTGAAATTCGGTCCGGTGAGCGCCGGATACAGCACATAATCCTTGCCGACCTGGTGGAAGATCTTGCGCCCGAACTCTTTCACCTTGGCGATGCCTTCGTCGCGGGGTTTGGTCCCGTCGATGACCTCACGCAGGCCGATGTCGTGCAGGCCGATCCCCCACTCGAACGTGGAGGCGAGCACCAGGTTGGCGATCGGCTGGAAAAGCCTGCGCGGTTCCCACGGTTCGTCGCGGGTGACGCGCAGGACCTTGTAGCCCACGTCGTCGTCCATGCCGACGACATTGGTGTACTTGTGATGGATGTAATTGTGGGAGTGTTTCCAGTGTGGTGATGCACACACCATGTCCCACTCGTAGGTGGTCGAGTGGATCTCGGGATCGTTCACCCAGTCCCACTGCCCGTGCATCACGTTGTGCCCGAGTTCCATGTTCTCGATGATCTTGGCCAGCCCGAGCGCGGTGGTGCCCAGCAGCCACAGCGACCGCCGGTTGCTGCCGAACAGCGCGACGCGGCCGGAGACTTCGAGAAGGCGTTGCAGTTTGATCGTCCGGTGCAGGTACCGGACGTCGCGCAGACCCCGATCCGCCTCGATCTCACGACGAATGGCGTCGAGTTCGTGTCCCAGAGCCTCGACGTCGGCATCGGTGAGATGCGCGTAGGTGTTGATATCGGAAATCGCCATCGCTACAAGTATGCCCTGACTGTCGGTGTCCGGCTTGCGAGACTCCCGCCGGGTCTCGCGATGGGCCGGGTGCCACATATGACGAGGCCGGTCCGTAGTCCTCGCCGTTGCGAGGGTACGGACCGGCCCGCTGTCGTGTTATCGGCGCCCGCGGTGGCGGGCCGCCGGTGGCAGGCTAGGCGGCCTGCCGGGTGTCAATACCTTCGGACCTGCGCCTATTGCTCCGCAGGGAGGCGATCGCCGACCGCAGACCGCGACGCCGGCCCGTCGCCGGGTCGATGGTGCTGTGCAGCCGCTCGCCCTCGGGGAACTCCCCGGCGAACCGCTTCTCCGACGCCGTTTCGGGGGCGTCGTCGCGGGTGGCCGACAGGTACTTGTCGGGCAGCGACAGCTTGGCGATGGTGCGCCAGGACTTGAGGTACTGCAGCGGGAACGAGCCCGTGGTGTAGGGCAGGTCGTACTTGTCGCACAACGCCTGCACCCGCACCGAGATCTCGGCGAGCCGGTTGCTCGGCAGGTCCGGGAAGATGTGGTGCTCGATCTGGTACGACAGGTTGCCGCTCATGAACGCCAGCACCGGTCCGCAACGGAAGTTGGCACTGCCGAGCATCTGCCGCAGGTACCACTCGCCCTGAGTCTCGGAGTCGACGTCCTGCTTGGTGAACTTCTCGGCGCCGTCGGGGAAATGCCCGCAGAAGATGACCGCGTTGGTCCACACATTGCGGATCACGTTGGCCAGGGCGTTGGCTGTGGCGGCCTTGGCGAAGGCCCGGCGACGGCCCACCTTGGTTCCGGTGGTGGCCGCGACGAGCGCCGGGTGCACCACGTAGTCCTTGGCCACCTGCCGGCCGGCCTTGGCACCCACGTCGAGCAGGTCCCGCCGCAGCTCGGCCTTCGCCTCGGGGGTCTTGCGCTTCTTGCCCAGTTCCAGGTGCTGCGCTGCCACACCCCACTGGAACAGCAGCGCCAGGAGCGTGTTGTAAACGATATTGCCCAGGTAGTAGGGCCGCCACCGCTGATCGCGGGTCACGCGCAGGACGCCGTAGCCCACGTCGTCGTCCATCCCGAGCACGTTGGTGTACTTGTGATGGATGTAGTTGTGGGTGTGCTTCCAGTGCGCCGACGGGCCGGTGATGTCCCATTCCCACGAGGTCGAATGCACCTCGGGGTCGTTCATCCAGTCCCACTGCCCGTGCATCACGTTGTGGCCGAGTTCCATGTTCTCAACGATCTTGGCGACGCCGAGCACCGAGGCCCCGGCCCACCAGAGCGGCCGTTTCGTGGAACCGGCGATCAGCGTGCGCCCGGCGAGTTCGAGCCCGCGCTGGAAGCGGATCGTGTTGCGCAGGTAGCGCGCGTCGCGTTCGCCGCGGTCTGCCTCGATATCGGCCCGGATCGCGTCGAGTTCGACACACAGCGCCTCGACATCGGACTCGGACAGGTGCGCGTACTCAGGGATGTCAGTAATAGCCATCGCGTGTTTCTGTCTCCAACCCATCGACTACGTAACCGTAACTTACGTCAGCGTAGGTTACGGTTGCGTAGTTGTCCAGCCCGCATGCGTCACGGCCCCGGCGACAACGGACAGCGACCACACAGACAAGGCGCAGGCTGCCCCAAGCTGCGCTTTCTACGTTGTGACACATGACAAAGATGCAAAGAATCCCGGTCATCGCAGGTTCGGCACTGGCGGCGGGCGCGATCATGGCGGGCGCCTTCGCCCCCATCGCGTCGGCGGCCACCGGAGACTCCGCGGCAGCCGGTCAGCAGGCAGCGAAAAAGACGACCAAGTACTACAACACCTGCACGGCACTCAACGAGCGCTACCCGCACGGGGTGGCCCGGGCGGGCGCGACTGACCGCGTCACGGCGGGCAAGCGTCCGGTGACCGGCTACATCGTGAACACCAACATCTACAACCACAACAAGAAGCTCGACTACGACAACGACGGCATCGCCTGCGAGCAATGACCTCGGGTCCACTCTCCCGCGACCCCGGTCCTGACATAGAAGTGTGACCCTCGATCCCGCACAGGGTCGGGGCCACACACCTATCCGAAGTCCCGGACCTCACACGTCGAGCGTGCAGTCCCCCGCCGCGGCGCTGACGCACGTCTGAATCCGCTCGCCCTCGACATGCTCACGCCCGGTGCGCAGGTCACGCACCGCACCCTTGTCGATCATCACCACACAGCTCTGGCAGATACCCATCCGGCACCCGAACGGCATCAGCACACCGGCGTCCTCACCCGCCTCGAGCAGCGTGGTGGCGCCGTCGACCGCGGCCCTCTTTCCGCTGCGGCCGAAGGTCACCTCGCCGCCGTGCGCTCCCGAGGCACCGCGCTCGAGGGCGAACCGCTCGAGGTGCAGGTTGCCGGAGACACCGGCGTCGGCGAACGTGTGCTCGAGCATCTCCAGGAAACCGGCCGGACCGCACGCCCACGCCTGCCTGTCCGCCAGGTCCGGACACAGCTCGGCGAGGCTCTGCGTGGTCAGCTTGCCACTGCTCCGGGTGAACACGGTGTGCACGGTGGCGATGCCGTCGCTCGCGAGGTCGGCGAGTTCGTCGGCGAACAGCAGATCATCCCGCGTGGGCGCCGAATGGACGAGCACGATGTCGGTGTGCTGCCCGCGATGGCGGATCATCCGCAGCATCGACATGATCGGGGTGATACCGCTGCCCGCGGTGGCGAACAGGATCTTGCCCGGCAGCGGATCGGGCAGGACGAACTCGCCCTTCGGGGCGGCCAGCCGGACGATGGCCCCCGGCTCCAGACCGTTGACCAGGTGCGTCGACAGGAAGCCCTCGGGCATCGCCTTGACGGTGATCGAGATGATCCGGTCGGTCTTGGAGATGTCCGGGACCGACGTCAGCGAGTACGACCGCCACGTCCACCGTCCGTCCACCAGGACGCCGATGCCGACGTACTGGCCCGCGGTGTAGTCGAAGGAGAATCCCCAGCCCGGCTTGATGCGGATGGTGGCCGAGTCCTCGGTCTCGCTCGTGACCGAGACGATCTTGCCGCGCAGCTCACGCGCCGACCACAGCGGATTGGCCAGGTGCAGGTAGTCGTCGGGCAGCAGCGGCGTGGTGATGCGCGCGGCGGCCGCACGCACCCAGTTGGCCGCACGATTCTGCGAGGACACCTGCGCGACCGGCGCCTCGAAACGTTCCCGCCACGACCGCGAACCAGGTTCGCCACCACCGGTTCCACGCTCTTGCACACCCATGACCATAAGCACCTTCAATCCCAGTCGACGAGAACTTACGCCTGCGTAGGTTACGGTACCGGAACCTTGTGCCGACGGCCACCTCGGCCGACGGGCGCGCGGTCAGAGCAATTCGAGCAGGAAGGGTAGTTCCTGGGTCGCGTACCAGGCGAGGTCGAAGTCCTCCACATCACCGACGGCCAGTTCGGCGTCTTCGTCGCCGAGATCGGCCGCGTCGATCACGACCACCGCGGTGCGCACCGCATCCTCGGCATCGGAGCCGTCGACGTGGACCGACGCGATCGCCGACAGCGGCACCGGCCCGGACACCTTGACCACGGCGGCGTCGAGATCAGGACGCAGCTTCACCCCGTCGACATCGGCGGCCACCACCACCCGCCGCGGCGGAAAACGAGGACCATCGGTGTCTTCTGGGCGGGTGGGTTCACCGGCCAGCAGCCGCAGCGACGCGCGGGCTGCCTCCCGCATCGCCGCCTCCGACAACTCTTCGTCGTCACCCGACAGGTACGACTCGCGCAACGCCGGGGTGAGCGCGAAGGCGGTACCGCCGATCGGCGCGAACTCCCCCGTCTCACCCAGCCGCATCAGCATCGCCAAGGTCGCAGGCAGGTAAACCCTCATGCCCCAAAGCCTAACCGCACCTCACAGCGCGGCGACAAGCTCCTCGTAGGACTCGGTGACGTACTCCGCCATCGCTCCCAGATCCGGCAACACACCACGGTCGGCGATGAACGAGAACTGCAGCGCGCCACAGTATTCGATGACACCGATGGCCAACGCGTGCTGCTGCATGAACGCCGGCACCGCGTACATCTCCGAAACCTTCTGCCCGGCAATATATCTGCGCGAGATCGGGGCACTCGGCATAGTCACCGGCACATTGTAGGGACGGCTGGTGATGCTGCTCAGCGCCCGCGAGCTGAACTCGGGGAAGGGCACCATACCCAGTTCGGGCAGGATCGGCCGGATACCCATCGAGACCCGCCGCGAGGAATGCGCGTAGCGGTTGGCCAGACCCGCCACCTGCACCAAGCGCATCGACGGATTGTCTTCTCCCACAGGGAGGTCGGTGACGAATCCGGGCGTTCCGACGGCCACCGTCCGGGGTTCGGCGTCCATCCGCAACTGCACCGACGGATCGCGCGAGGACAGTGGCAACACCACCCGCACCGTGTCGCCCGGCGAGATCGTCGCCTCCAGCGACAGCCGCCACCGCCGCAGCACCCCGCTGATGATGGACAGCACGACATCGTTGACCGTGCAGTTGTAGCGTTCGGCGATCTTGGCGCAGCCCCGCCGCGGCACCGACGCCTCGGCGAACGAACGGGTTGAGGTGCTCGACCGGTTCAGCGGACTCGCCGGGGCGGAGTCCATCACCTGCTGCACCAGCGACCCGGTGCGCCGCACCGTGCGCTCGGCCAGCGTGCGGACCTCGGCGATGAGCCCGTTACCGGTGAGCACCGAACTGACCAGATCGCCCGGCCGTGCGACGGCCTCGGCGATCGCGCCCAGAGCCAGCCGCGACCCGCTGGGCAGCGACCGTGCCATCCACAGATCCTCGGGCATCTTCTCCTGTTCCCGGGTCTCGTCGGTGAGGACCTCGCTGATCTCCCGGTGGGAGTCCTCGTCGACCAGGCACCGGTGCGACTTGGTGAGCACGGCCAGCTTGTCCCCGGCCAGCCCCTCGATCAGGTACATCTCCCACAGCGGGCGGGTCCGGTCCAGCGGGCGTGACATGATCCGCGCCACCAGATCGTCGAGCTGGGCGGGGCCGCCCGGGGCCGGCAACCCGGCCCTGCGGATGTGGAAATTGATGTCGAAGTCGGGATCATCGGCCCACACCGGCCGGGCCAGGCCCAGCGTGACGGGCAGGACGAGCTGCCGATACCGCGGCACCAGTTGCAGCCGGTTCTCGACCAGTTCGACCAGGCTCTTGTAGTCGAGGATCGACCTCTGCGGCCTCCTCTTGGCCTGGGCGGCCTTCCCCGTGGCGGTGCCGTCCTTGGCCACACCCGGGGCATCGGGGGCGATGATCAGCAACGCACCGAGGTGTGTCGTCGACCCGGCGTCGTCGAGGAAGTAGAACGTCGCATCCCGGGGACTCAACCGCACCATCGGGCACCTCGATCTATCACCGGCATTACGGTACCCGGTACCGGCGGCAGCGATCACACCAACAGAGATCATGTGACCGGAGACGATCAGCCTCAGCAGAAATCCAGTGCCGTGAGCTGCCACCGGTATTCCCAGCGCGCGGGTGTGAGCACGTCGGCGTCGATCGGCCGGGGAATCTTGTGCGGCACGCGCTCGGCGGTACCGCAGAACGCCCGCACCCGTCCCCCGATCGTGTAGCTGCCGAAGATCCTCGCGACCCCGCCGGCACCCATCTGCACGTGCACCCTGCGCAGCGCCGCCGAACCTCCCCCGGCGGCCGTTCTGCCCGTGGCTCCCGGCGTGAGGTCACGCGCGTGCGGGCGCACCCCGAGTTGCCGCAGCATGCTGAACCGGTCGGCCAGTTCGGGGGCCACAGACGTCGACAACTGCCCGAAGCCACGGCGGCCGTCGAGCGCCTCGAACAGAACAGTCAGCGCGCCCACGGCGAACCTGCGCACCTCGGCACCCTCGTGCCGGACCGGTGCCGCGGCCGGCGGGGTACGGCGGTCACCCGGTGCGGCCACCGCTCCGGCGGAGCGGCGGCGCGAGGCGAGGAGCCCGGCGGGGTGTTCGTAGTCGGGGGCTGTCCGGATCACAACTCGAGGTATCTGCATGGGAATCGGACGCGATGAAACGCCGTTTGGTTCCCTCCGAATGCCAGATTTTTTCACCAAATAAAATGCAACGGCGTGCCGCTCCGCGACACGCCGTTGCAGGATGGTGTTCAGCGATTAATGCCGACGCTTCTTCGATTTCGGGGGCTTGGCGCCGCCCTTCGCACCGGCGCGCGCCGCGGCCCGGCGCTCCCGGCGGGAGGCCAGCACCGGGTCGCCCTCTTCCTCCTCGTCGGTGAGGATCTCGACGCCGCCGCTCTCGGTCGGACCGCTGTAGGTCATGTCCGAGTCCACCGGACCTGAGCCGTCGACGCCGACCGCCCGCAGCGCGGCCGGGGCCTGCGTTCCCGAGGGCTCGCCGTCGCCCTGGGCCGCCGCCGACAGCATCGGGGCCGGCACCGGCTTGGTGAGCGTCGGCGCGGGCGCGACCTCTTCGGTCTGGACCTGCACGTTGTACAGGAAGCCGAGGGCCTCCTCCTTGATGCCCTCGAGCATGCCGGTGAACATGTCGAAGCCCTCGCGCTGATATTCGGCGACCGGGTCGCGCTGCGCCATCGACCGCAGGTGGATGCCTTCGCGCAGGTAGTCCATCTCGTACAGGTGATCGCGCCATTTGCGGTCGATCACGTTGAGCAGGATGCTGCGCTCGAGCTGACGCATCGCGCCCTCGCCCGCAATCTGATCGATCTCCTCCTCGCGGGCCGTGTACGCCTTGTGCGCGTCGTCGAGTAGCACCTCGCGCAATTCGTCGGGCGAGACGTCGTCGCGGGCGCCGTCGATATCGGTGTGGAAGATCGCATCGGGATCGAGGTCGAGCGGGTACAGGGTGCGCATGGCCCGCCACAGCTCGTCGACGTCCCAGTCCTCGGCATAGCCCTCGGCGGTGGCGCCGTCGACGTAGGCGGTCACGACGTCGTCGATCATGCGCTGCACCTCGTCGGCGTGGTCCTCGCCCTCGAGGATGGTGCGACGCTCGCCGTAGATGACCTTGCGCTGCTCGTTCATCACCTCGTCGTACTTGAGGACGTTCTTGCGGACCTCGAAGTTCTGCTGCTCGACCTGGGTCTGCGCGCTGCGGATGGCCTTGGTGACCATCTTGGCCTCGATCGGCACATCGTCGGGCAGGTTGACGCGGTTCATGATCACTTCGAGCGCGGCGCCGTTGAACCGGCGCATCAGCTCGTCGCCGAGCGAGAGGTAGAAGCGGGATTCGCCCGGGTCGCCCTGACGGCCGGAACGGCCGCGCAGCTGGTTGTCGATGCGGCGCGACTCGTGCCGCTCGGTGCCCAGCACGTACAGACCACCGGCCTCGCGGACCGCCTTGGCCTGCTCGGTGGCGTCGTCACGGGCGATGGTGATGGCCTCGTCCCACGCCGCCTCGTACTCCTCGGGCGTGGTCACCGGGTCGAGCCCGGCCTTGCGCAGGCGCATGTCGGCGATGATGTCGGGGTTGCCGCCGAGCACCACGTCGGTACCGCGGCCGGCCATGTTGGTGGCGACGGTGACCGCGCCGATCCGGCCGGCCTCGGCGACGATCTGCGCTTCCTGCTCGTGGAACTTCGCGTTGAGCACCGAGTGCGGGATGCCGCGCTTCTCCAGCTGGCGCGACAGGTACTCCGAACGCTCGACGCTCGTGGTGCCGATGAGTACCGGCTGCCCCAGTTCGTGGCGTTCGGTGATGTCGTCGACGACCGCGGCGAACTTGGCCTCTTCGGTCTTGTAGATCAGGTCGGTCTGATCCTTGCGGATCATCGGCTTGTTGGTGGGGATCGGCAGTACGCCCAGCTTGTAGATCTGGTCGAACTCGGCGGCCTCGGTCTCGGCGGTACCGGTCATGCCCGCGAGCTTGTCGTACATGCGGAAGTAGTTCTGCAGGGTGATCGTGGCCAGCGTCTGGTTCTCGGCCTTGATCTCCACCTTCTCCTTGGCCTCGATGGCCTGGTGAAGTCCCTCGTTGAAGCGGCGGCCGTCGAGCACACGCCCGGTGAACTCGTCGACGATGACCACCTCACCGTTGCGGACGATGTAGTCCTTGTCGCGGTGGAACAGTTCCTTGACCTTGATGGCGTTGTTCAGGTAGCCCACCAGCGGCGAGTTGGCCGCCTCGTACAGGTTGTCGATGCCGAGCTGATCCTCGACGAACTCGACGCCCTGCTCGTGCACGCCGACGGTCTTCTTCTTGATGTCCACCTCGTAGTGGACATCCTTCTCCAGCAGCGGCGCGATGCGGGCGAACTCGGCGTACCACTTGCTCGACGAGTCGGTGGGGCCGGAGATGATGAGCGGGGTGCGGGCCTCGTCGACGAGGATCGAGTCGACCTCGTCGACGATGGCGAAGTTGTGCCCGCGCTGCACCAGCTCGTCGAGGGTGTGCGCCATGTTGTCGCGCAGGTAGTCGAAGCCGAACTCGTTGTTGGTGCCGTAGGTGATGTCGGCGTGGTAGGCCTCGCGGCGTGCGTCCGGGTTCATGCCGGTGAGGATCACCGCGGTCTCCAGCCCGAGGAAGCGGTGCACGCGACCCATCCACTCGGAGTCACGTTTGGCCAGGTAGTCGTTGACGGTGACCACGTGGACGCCGTCGCCGGAGATCGCGTTGAGGTAGGCGGGCAGCACACAGGTGAGGGTCTTGCCCTCACCGGTCTTCATCTCGGCGATGTTGCCGAAGTGCAGGGCCGCGCCACCCATGATCTGCACGTGGAAGTGCTTCTGGTCGAGAACCCGCCAGGCGGCCTCGCGGGCCACGGCGAACGCCTCGGGCAACAACTCGTCGAGCGTCTCGCCGCCGGCGTAGCGCTCCTTGAACTCGTCTGTCTTGGCGCTCAGCTCCGCGTCGGACAACGCCTCCATCTCGTCGGAGAGCGCCTCTACGTGCGATGCGATCGCATCGAGCCGTTTGACCATGCGGCCCTCGCCCATGCGCAGCAGCTTGTTCAGCACCGTGTTGCCAATCCTCACTCAGTCCTTCGGATCCGTCGTGCGACGCCCCGAATCCCCAACTCTGATCGCCAGAGCATAGATCGCAGACCATCGTACTCAGGCCGTCTGAGTACACGCTGACCGGCACACTCGCCCGGCGACGGCAAACCGCCGGGGCGGGCACCTGTGCGGACCCACCCCGGCGGTCGTTCAGCCGATACGAACTACAAGCGTATTTGCGCGATCAGTGCGTGTCAGCCAGTCGGATCAATCCGTAGTCGAACGCATGACGGCGGTACACGACAGACGGCTTGTCGGTCTCCTTGTCGTGGAACAGGAAGAAGTCGTGGCCCACCAGTTCCATCTCGTACAGCGCGTCGTCGACGGTCATCGGCGGCGCCTTGTGTTCCTTGATGCGGACGATCTGCCCGGGGGTGCGTTCGGTGACACCGTCGTCCCAGGTCTGTTCGACCTCGTCGACGGGTTCGGACAGCGCATGCGCGAGCTGGTCGCCGCGCAGGGGCGGTGCCCCCACCTCGGTGGCCGAGGCCACGGACAGCGGGGTGCGATTGCCGTGCGAGACGCGCCTGCGGTCCTTGACCCGGCGCAGGCCGGATTCGAGTTTGCTGACGGCGGCCTCGAGGGCGGTGTAGAAGTTCTCACCGCTGGCCTGGCCGCGGACCACCGGCCCCTTGCCCTTGGCGGTGAGTTCGACCTGCTGGCATACCTTGGCCAGCCGTCGGTTACGTTCGTGGCTCAGCCGTACGTCGAATCGGAAGATTCCAGGATCGAAACGTTCGAGCCGAGCCAGTTTGTCGCGGACGTGTACCCGATAGTGGTCCGGGATCGCCACGTTCCGGCCGGTGAATTCTACGGCGGCGTCAGGCTCCGCGGGTTCCGCGGATTCGACAGTCCCCGGCGGCACGACGAATGCCGACTCGACCTCGTCGTCGCGGATCGCTCGCGCGTCGACTTTGGATTCACGCTGGCCCTTGCGGTGGATGACACTGGACATGCAATTTCCTCCTGAATAGCTTCCCTGGCCCACGCGGTCACTGTGGTTTTCGCGATCAGTCAGGCACATCCCAGCCGGGCCGTGTATCCAGTGTTCCGAATCCGCCTGCAGCAGAATGGATCTCACTGGAATTGATGGATTGTGGCCGGATTGTGCTTGTCCCCCACCGCATCCGGACAGCTCCGAACTCCGCAGGACGGGGATGGTGGCCATGCCAGCCGACGGCTGACACTCACGAACGCGCTATCACCTCCCTCACGCATGAACCGCCCGCACCGGGCGGTCCCAGGTGCCGTCATCATCGTCCGGCCACCTTTCGTGCCTTCGACCGTAGCCCGAAGTTCGCCGGACGGCCACGTTTCCGCGCGCATGTCTGCCGGTAGGGACCGATTTGATCCGTCGGACTCGTTCCCGCCGGGGTGTGGATGGGACCTTTGGGTCTGGCCGCACGCCCTGGCAAGGTGTGCCGTGTGACAGCGCGGCGTGGGTTGAAGATGTTCTGCCGGAACGTGGTTCGTGCGGGGATCGACCTCGCGGTGCCACTGTGTTGCGGCGGCTGTGACCGTCCGGGCATCGCGTGGTGCCCGCGGTGCGCCAGAACACTGGAGGATTCACCCGTTCAGGTGATCACCCGGGTGCCGGTTCCGGCTCCGGTGTGGGCGTGCGGCCGGTACCGGGGCCCGGCCCGCCGCGCGGTGCTCGCGGCGAAGGATCACGGGCGCACCGATCTGACTGCTCCCCTCGGTGAGTCTCTGGCACACGCGTTGCGCACCCTGGCCCGCTGGGGCGAGCTCCCCGACGCCCCGTTCCTGCAGTTGGTGCCCGCGCCCACCCGGGCGACGTCGGCCCGCCGCCGCGGCGGCGACACGGTCACCGCAATGGCGCAGGCGGCCGCGACGGCCCTCGGCCCGCGGGTCCGGGTGACCCCGGCGCTGTTCACCGCCGCCTGGACCGCGGACTCGGCGGGCCTGTCGGCACCCGAACGTGCCCGCAACCTGTCTGGCCGGATCCGGCTGCGCAGCGACGCCCGCCTCCACCCACACGCCCTCACCGTCCTCGTCGACGACGTGATCACCACCGGCACCACCGCCGCCGAATCGGCACGAGTTCTCACTACCCAAGGCATCCACCTGGACGCCGTGCTCGTCATCGCCGCTGCGTGAGCCCGGGGTTACGGACACTGTCGCCTCGCCGGGTTTCGAGGCACGTCGCTCGCGCTCCTCGCACCTCAACCAGCGAAATGGCGACGGGCCGCTACCAAGGCGACAACATGTTTGGCCGCGGCGGGGTTTGGTTTTGGGCCCGCCCCCTGTCTGGACGAAGGAGTGAGCCAGGCGACGAAGGAGCCTGCGCGAACGACTGAGGAAGACAGGGGAACAAGGGCCCAAATCAGGCCCGCCGCATCAACACAGCAACAGGCCGATGCCAGGGCGCCAACATGTTTGGCCGCCCAGGCGAGTTGATTTTGCCCCGGCCCCGTTCTGGACGACGGAGTGAGCGGGGAGCCTGCGACCCCGAACGACGGAGGAAGAACGGGGAACAAGGGGCAAAATCAGGCCCGCCGCATCAACACAGCCCGCCGCATTATTACGGCAATACGGGTATCGATCCGGGGGTCATGGCCGTCTCGACTTCGGTCCAGTATTGGTCGGGTTCGCCGTTGGTGCTGCCGAGGCTGAGGACGCCGCGGCTGTCACCGACGTAGACGGTGGACAGGTCGGCGACGACGGAGCGCACGGGTGGCGACAGGTTGCCGCTGAGCAGTCCGACTGCCTGGGTGCCGTTGATGGACAGTTGCAGGACGGGCGATTCGGGTGAGTCGCGGGCGAGCATGAGGGTGGTGGGTGAGGCCCAGTCGATGGAGGTGACGCGGTTGCCGACGTTGTAGGCGGCGATCCGGGGGCCGGTGAGCATGATGCGGCCCTCGGCGTTGGTGGAGACGACGGCGAAGACGAGCTGGCCGTCGACGACCATGGCGACGCGTACGCCGTCGGGGGCGACCTGCAGTTCGGTGATGGGTCCGCGCACCAGGTTGGTGACGGCGCTGATGTCGATGGCGGCGACGTGGTCGACACCGTCCTCTTCACGTTGCCAGCGCTGCAGGCGTCCGTCGACGACGGACCAGACGGTGTCGGCGGTTCGTCCGAAGGAGGGCCGGGTGATGGATGCCGCGGAGACCAGGGTGTCGGGTGCGCCGCCGTAGGGTGCGACGACGAGTTCGGAGGATGCCGCGCCGGGCCGGCGGACCAGGACTCCGGCGATGCGCTTGCCGTCGGGTGAGATGGATGCGCTGCGCAGGTCGTCGCCGGTGCCGAGTTCGCCGGTGACGGGGGCCGTGGCGGTGTCACCGACCCGCAGCAGCGCGCCGTCCCGGATGACGTGGAGTCCGACGTCGGCGGCGACGGCCCCGTTGGGGTCGAGTGCGGCGACGTCGGTGGGCTGCCAGCCCTCGGCCTTGTCGCTGCGCAGCGGCACGCCGTCGTTGTCGATCTGGTAAGGCCCGCCGATCTCGAGGCCTTCGAGGGTGTAGACGATTTGGGCGACCATCAGTTGCTGGTCGGTGTCGGAGAGCCCGCCGACACCGGTGAGGGGTACCTGAACTCCGCCGTCGGCGACGGCTCCGACCTTGCCGCGCAGTCCGGCGTTGCGCGGGAATGCGGTACCGGCCGCGGCGCGCAGGTCGGTGGACGGCCCGGAGATGAGGCGCCGGATGAGGGTGCCGGGGTCGGTGTCGGTGCCGGCGTACAGCCAGCGCGGGTCGGGGACGAGTGCGGTGCGGTCACTGTTGGGGAAGTACAGCACCGCCGAGCGGTACAGCGATTCGAATTGGTTCTTGTCGATGAGGGTGCCGTTGGGCAGGCGGCCGTCGATGCGCCATTGGTCGTTGACGCGGCGCAGGTCGAAGGTGGCCGCGACGCGTCCGGTGGCGGGCAGCAACTGGCCGTCGGGCCGGAGCGTGCCGACGTTGTCGCCGACGAGCCGCAACCGGACGGTGGTGGCGCTGCGTTCATCGATGAACACGTTGACCTCGTCGACGACCACCATGTCGCCGCTGGAGTCCCATTGCTCGGAGGCGGACCGGGTGAGGAACTTGCGGGCGGACCGGTAGTTGCCGCGCGGGTTGGCGGTGGCTTTGACGAAGGCGCGCACGAGCGCCTCGGAGTCCATGTCGGCCTGGGGCGCGGGTACGGCGTTCGGCGGGTTCTCGCGCTGGAAGGCGCGGATGGGCTGGGGTGAGGAGTTGTTGGGTATGGCCCCGCAGCCGGCGAGGACGAGCGCGAGCACCACCGTCAGCACGCCGAGCAGCCCGGTCCGTGGGCGGGCACTCATGGCGTGTCTCCTTCTGCTGTCGACGACCGGCCGGTGGCGGGTTGTCTGAGCGGCAGGGGGCTGCCGAGCAGTTTGTGTCCGCGGACGAGCGGGAGGGTCAGCCGGAAGCACGCCCCGTCGCCCGGCTCGCCCCACGCTTCGAGTCTGCCCTGGTGGAGCCGGGCGTCCTCGATGCTGATCGCCAGGCCCAGTCCGGTTCCGCCGGATCTGCGGAACCGGGAGGGGTCCGAGCGCCAGAACCTGTTGAAGACCAGTTTCTCCTCGCCGGGGCGCAGGCCGATGCCCTGGTCGCGGACGGTGATGGCGACGGCGTCGCCGTCGGATCGCATGGTGAGGGTGACGGGTTTGCGTTCGCCGTGGTCGATGGCGTTGGCGAGGAGGTTGCGCAGGATCCGTTCGACGCGGCGCGGGTCGATCTCGGCGAGGACTGGTTCGGCGGGCAGGTCGAGGACGAGTTCGGTGCCGGTGTCGTCGGCGAGGTGACGCACGGTGGCCAGTGCCCCGTCGATGGGGATGGCCATGTCCATGCGTTCGGCGGCCAGTTCGGCCATGCCGGCGTCGTGGCGGGAGATCTCCAGCAGTTCGGTGAGCAGGGTCTCGAACCGGTCGAGTTCCTTGTCGAGCAGTTCGACGGACCGCTTGTACATCGGGTCGAGTTCGTCGCGGGCCTCGTACAGCAGGTCCGAGGCCATCCGCACGGTGGTGAGCGGGGTGCGGAGTTCGTGGCTGACGTCGGAGGTGAACTGCCGTTGGAGGCCGCCGAACTCCTCGAGGTGGGTGATCTGTTTGGACAGGCTTTCGGCCATGTCGTTGAACGACATCGCCAGGCGGGCGATGTCGTCCTCGCCGCGGACGGGCATGCGTTCCTTGAGCCGGCCGTCGGCGAACCGCACGGCGATGCGGGAGGCCGACCGGACGGGGATCACCACCTGCCGGGACACGAGCCAGGCGATGGCGGCGAGCAGACCCAGCAGCACGACGGCGGCGGTCAGCAGCGTGCCGCGCACCAGGTTCACCATCTTCTGTTCGTTGGTGAGGGGAAACACCAGATACAGCTCGAGCCCGTTGATGGCCGAGTTGGTGGGGGTGCCGATGATCAGCGCGGGAACGCTGGTGCCGGAACCGTTGTCGACCGACGCGTACCGGTAGGCCACCTGTCCGCCCTGCACCATGTCGCGCAGGTTGCCGGGGATCTCGCTGCCCGGTCCGGCACCGGTCTCGTTACCGTCGCGGACGGCGCTGCGCACCATCAGCACTGTGTCGAAGGAGCCGACGTCCTCCGATCCCTGGTCGGAGCCCGAGCCGCGGTCGGTGAGCAGCGACCGGGTCTGACGCAGCCTGTTCTGGGTCGACATCGCGCCGTCGGTGCTCGACAGGTCGCGTTCGACGGTGACGCGGGCGCGGTCGAGCGCCTCGGTGGCCGCGGCCAGTTTCACGTTGAGCAGGCTGTCGGTGATCTGGCTGACAAGTACCAGTCCGAGCACCAGCAGCACCACGAATGAGAGCAGCAGCGTCGACACCACGACCCGAAGTTGCAGTGAACGACGCCAGATCTTGCCGAATGAGCGGCCGAAACGGATGGCTGCCCGTGTGATGCGCCCCAGGGTGCTGTTGATCCGCCGGGAACGTCCGATCACGGCGGTCCGGCCTTGTAGCCGACCCCTCTCACGGTCAGCACGATCTCCGGGTTCTCCGGGTCGGTTTCGACTTTGGCGCGCAGCCGCTGCACGTGGACGTTGACCAGGCGGGTGTCGGCCGGGTGCCGGTAACCCCAGACCTGTTCGAGCAGGACGTCACGGGTGAACACCTGCCGCGGCTTGCGGGCGAGCGCCACGAGGAGGTCGAATTCGAGCGGGGTGAGCGAGATCGGTACGCCGTCGCGGCTGACCTTGTGCGCGGGCACGTCGATCTCGACGGGCCCGATCGACAGCAGTTCGGCCGGTTCGTCGTCGGTGCGGCGCAGCCGGGCACGGATGCGGGCGACAAGTTCCTTCGGCTTGAACGGCTTGACCATGTAGTCGTCGGCGCCGGATTCGAGTCCGAGGACGACGTCGACGGTGTCGGATTTGGCGGTGAGCATCACGATCGGCACGCCGGAGTCGGCGCGCAGCACGCGGCACACGTCGATGCCGTTCATGCCGGGCAGCATCAGGTCGAGCAGGACGAGGTCGGGCCGGATCTCGCGGACCGCGGTGAGCGCCTGGGTGCCGTCGCCCACGACGAACGGTTCGAAGCCCTCGCCACGGAGCACGATCGTCAGCATTTCGGCGAGCGCGGCATCGTCGTCGACAACAAGGATCCGTGGCTTCATGAATCCCATGTTGGCATCTTCGCCCCGGAAACCGCGAATATGACGCGCCGAACTGCGGATATGACGCACTCACCGGCCACCGATACCATCACCGCCCATGGGCCAACTGATCGCCATCGAAGGACTCGACGGAGCGGGCAAGAACACTCTCGTGACAGCGCTGACCGGCCTCTGGCAGTCGGCGGGACTGCGGGTCGCGCATTTCACCTTTCCCCGCTACGGGCAGTCGGTGCACGCCGATCTCGCCTCGGAGGCGCTGCACGGCGGTCACGGTGACCTGCGCGAGAGCGTGTATGCGATGGCGCTGATGTTCGCGCTCGACCGGCACGAGGCGCGCAGTGCGATCGCCGCGTCTGTGGCCGACTGCGACATCGTGGTCTGCGACCGGTACGTCGCCTCGAACGCCGCCTACAACGCGGGCCGGCTGCGGCAGGGCGCCGACGGTGAGGTGGTGGCGTGGGTGGACGAGCTGGAGTTCGGCCGGTTCGGTCTGCCGGTCCCCGATCGGCACGTGCTGCTGGGGGTCACCCCCGAGGTCGCGATGTCGCGGGCGCGGGGCCGGGAAGCCACGGACACCGCCCGAGAGCGCGATTTCTACGAGCGCGACGACAGCCTGCAGCACCGCGTCGACGGCGTGTATCACCAACTGGCACAGGCAAACTGGCACTCCCCCTGGATCCTGACCGACGGCTCGGACCCCGATTCACTCGCCACGCGACTGCGGCCGTGACCGCGCCGACGCCCCCACCGTGCGGCGGGGGCGTCGGTATCACGTTGCGCCACAAAGGCTTCGGTGCCCAGTAGCGGTAGTGCTCAGTCGCGGTAGTGCTCAGTAGCGGTAGTGCTCCGGCTTGTACGGGCCCTCGACGTCGACGCCGATGTACTCGGCCTGCTCCTTGGTGAGCTTGGTCAGGGTGCCGCCGAGCGCCTCCACGTGGATGCGGGCGACCTTCTCGTCGAGATGCTTGGGCAGGCGGTACACCTCGTTGTCGTACTCGTCGTTCTTGGTCCACAGCTCGATCTGCGCGATGACCTGGTTGGAGAAGCTGTTGCTCATCACGAACGACGGGTGGCCGGTGGCGTTGCCCAGGTTGAGCAGGCGACCCTCGCTGAGCACGACGATCGACTTACCGGACTCGAACGTCCACTTGTCGACCTGCGGCTTGATGTTGAGGCGGATCGCACCCGACGATTCGAGCCCGGCCATGTCGATCTCGTTGTCGAAGTGACCGATGTTGCCCAGGATGGCCTGGTTCTTCATCTGCTTCATGTGCTCGAGGGTGATGATGCCCAGGTTGCCGGTGGAGGTGACCACGATGTCGGCCTCGCCGATGGCCTGCTCCACGGTCACCACGTCGAAGCCGTCCATGAGTGCCTGCAGCGCGTTGATCGGGTCGATCTCGGTGACCTGCACGCGGGCACCCTGCCCGGCCAGCGACTCGGCGCAACCCTTACCCACATCGCCGTAGCCGCAGACCAGCACCTTCTTGCCGCCGATGAGGACGTCGGTGCCGCGGTTGATGCCGTCGACCAGCGAGTGGCGGGTGCCGTACTTGTTGTCGAACTTGCTCTTGGTGACCGAGTCGTTGACGTTGATCGCCGGGAACGCCAGATCGCCCGCGGCCGCGAACTGGTACAGCCGCAGCACACCGGTGGTGGTCTCCTCGGTGACGCCCTGCACCGACTCCGAGATCGTCGACCATTTGGTCTTGTCGTTCTCGAAGGACTGGCGCAGCAGTTCGAGGAACACCTTGTACTCGGCCGAGTGCTCGTCGTCGGCGGGCGGCACGACGCCGGCCTTCTCGAACTCGGCACCGCGCAGCACCAGCATGGTGGCGTCGCCGCCGTCGTCGAGGATCATGTTGGCCGGCTCACCCGGCCAGGTCAGCATCTGCTCGGCGGCCCACCAGTACTCCTCGAGCGTTTCGCCCTTCCACGCGAACACCGGCACGCCCTTGGGCTCGGAGACGGTGCCGTGCGGCCCGACGACCACGGCCGCGGCCGCGTGGTCCTGGGTGGAGAAGATGTTGCACGAGGCCCAGCGCACCTCGGCGCCGAGGGCCACCAGGGTCTCGATGAGCACGGCGGTCTGCACGGTCATGTGCAGCGACCCGGAGACACGGGCACCCTTGAGCGGGAGCACGTCGGCGTACTCGCGGCGCAGCGACATCAGGCCGGGCATCTCGTGCTCGGCGAGGTCGATCTCCTTGCGGCCGAAGTCGGCCAGCGACAGGTCGGCGACCTTGAAGTCGATCCCGTTCAACGTGTCCACAGACGTCATCAATAACCCTTCGTCGATAGCAGCGCGGCGCTGTTGTCGTCCGGCGCGTAAGCAGTCGACTCTGAGGCTATCGGACGACCCCTGGTTAGGGTGCCCTCAGGTGCGTTGTGGACGTCAGGTGAGGTCCTTTCCGAGGTTCGCCCCGGGTGCGGGGTCCGGCGATGTCACTGACGCCATTTCCCCGCGTTCCCGGCGCGCGAACACCGAGTTGTGACGGCCGAACCCGAAATAGATGGCCAGTCCGAGCGCCATCCAGACGATGAACCGCAGCCACGTCTCGATGGAGAGGTTGAGCATCAGCCACACGCACGCCAGCACCGACAGGATCGGGATCACCGGCATGAACGGCACCGTGAAGCCGCGCTTGAGTTCGGGCCGGGTCCGCCGCAGCACCACCACACCGATACTGACCAGCACGAATGCGAACAAGGTGCCGATGTTGACCATCTCTTCGAGGGTGCCCATCGGGAAGATCGCCGCCAGTACCGCCGATACCGCCCCCACGATCATCGTCAGCCGGGCGGGGGTGCCGCGTTTCCCGGTGTGTGCCAGCGCGCGTGGCAGCAGGCCGTCACGCGACATCGCGAACGCCACCCGGGTCTGGCCGAGCAGCATCACCATGACCACCGTGGTCAGGCCCGCGATAGCGCCGAGGTTGATGATCCAGCCCACCCAGGTGACGCCACGGATCTTGAACGCTGTGGTCAGCGTGCTGTCACCGGCCAGATCGGTGTAGGGCACCATCCCCGTGAGCACCAGGGTGACCAGCACGTACAGCACGGTCACGATGGCGAGCGAGCCCAGGATGCCGCGCGGCAGGGCGCGCTGCGGATCCTTGGTCTCCTCCGCGGTGGTGGCCACGACGTCGAAGCCGATGAATGCGAAGAACACCAGCGACGCCGCGGCCAGCAGCCCGTACCAGCCGAAGTTGGTGTCGCCGCCTCCGGTGATCGCCGAGAACAGCGTCTGATGAATACCCGAACCGGTGTCGGTGGGCTTCGACTCGGGGATGTACGGACTGTAGTTGGAGCCCTTGATGTAGAAGGCGCCGACGATGATCATCAGCACCACCACGCCCACCTTGATCGAGGTGATGATGAGCGAGACCCGCGAGGAGATCTTGGTGCCCAGCGCCAGCAGCACGGTCAGGACCGCGATCAGCAGCACCGCGCCCCAGTCGAGGTCGAATCCGATGTCGACGGTGGTGGTGATGTTCAGGAAATCCGCCAGATAGGCCGACCAGCCCTTACTCACCACCGACGCCGCGAGAGCCAGCTCCAGCATCAGGTCCCAGCCGATGATCCAGGCCAGGAACTCGCCGAACGTGGCGAACGTGAAGGTGTACGCGCTGCCCGCGACCGGCACCGTCGAGGCGAACTCGGCGTAGCACAGCGCGGCCAGACCGCACGCGACCGCGGCGATCACGAACGCCAGCGACACCGACGCCCCGGCGACGTTACCGGCGGTGCGGGCGGTGAGGGTGAAGATACCGGCACCGACCACGACCGCCACGCCGAAGACCGTCAGGTCCCACGCGGTGAGGTCCTTGCGGAGTTTGGAATCGGGTTCGTCGGTGTCGGCGATCGACTGCTCGACCGACTTGACGCGATTGAACAACATACTCATCTCACGACCCCCGAACCTGCGTGGGCGGTAACGCTTCGGACCATGGGCGTTACGTTAGTTGACGACGCCTTGGTCGATGTCGGGTTCGAGATAGATCAGCCGGGCCTGCGGAAGTGCCGTGCGCACACGCAATTCGGCCGCGTTGATGGTGTCGGCGATCTTGGCGATGTCGCTGCCCGGGGAAATGGCGATCTTGGCGGCCACCAGCATCTCGTCGGGTCCGAGGTATTGGGTCTTCATGTGGATGACCCGGTCGACGCCGTCGGCGGCGGCGAGTTCGGCCAGCAACGCCTTTTCCTCCGCGTCGGTGGCGCCCTCACCGATCAGCAGGCTGTGCATCTCGACGATCAGGATGATCGCGATGACACCCAGCAGCGCACCGATCGCCAGGGTGCCCACACCGTCCCAGACCGCGTTGTCGGTGATCATCGTCAGGCCGACACCGCCGAGCGCCAGGACCAGACCGATGAGCGCACCGGAGTCCTCCAGCAGCACGACCGGCAGTTCCGGGGTGCGCGCGTTGCGGATGAACTGCCACCATGTGGCATCGCCCTTGAGGGGCTTGGACTCCTTGTAGGCGGTCCGGAAGCTGTAGCCCTCCAGGCAGATCGCGATCGCCAGGATCACCACCGCGACGATCGGCGATTCGAGGGCGTGATCGTGGGCGTGCCGGACCTTCTCGATGCCCTCGTAGATCGCGAACATCGAGCCGAGCGTGAACAGGACGAGCGCCACCACGAACGAATAGAAGTAGCGGCTGCGGCCGTACCCGAACGGGTGCAGCCGGTTCGCCTGCTTGGCGGCCCGGCTCTGCCCGAGCAGCAACAGTCCCTGATTCGAGGTATCGGCGACCGAGTGCACCGCTTCGGCGGCCATCGACGACGATCCGGTGATCAGGAAGCCGACGAACTTGGCGGCGGCGATTCCGGCGTTGGCCAGCAGTGCGGCGATGATCGCGCGTTTTGATCCCTCTGCGGACACGGTTCTCCTGGGTCTGGCGTCGGCGCGGCCTGCCGCACCGGGATCGGGCACGTGACGGAAGGCGCGCCACGCGGACCGGGCCGCACGGGTGCGGCTCGATCAGCGTTGACGATACTGCCCCGGCCTGCGCATCGCCCCGCAGTACCGCGGTGTTGCGGACCTGCGGGGCGATCTCACACGGGCACCAGATCAAGGCTGCCGGGTCAGGGGTACCGGGTCAGGCGAAGCTGTCGCGCACGCGGCGATCGGCGTTGCGCATCATGGTGCCCGCGTTCTCGACGCCGCTGCCGAGGCCGTTCAGCTGGGTCCGGACGTCGGCGAAGGCGTTGTCCCACTTGGTCTGCGCCTGCTGATACGCCGCCGCACCCTCCTGCGACTGCCAGTTGGCGCCGAGCTTGTTGACCTGCGTCTTCAGTTCCTCGGCGAGGGTGCCGAGCTTGGTGAACTGGCTTTTCAGGTCGCCGGACAGGGTGTCGAGGCCGGCGAAGTTGTAGGCGATGATGCCGTTGGACATGCTGTTCTCCTCTATGGCTGGTGAAGGCTGGGATGTGCGGACCGGTGCGAGCACCGGACGCGGTGGTCGCAGATGCGAGGGTCAGAGATTGAGAGTCGACGTTCCGCCCACGCTCTGGGTCACCACACTCGCGACCTCCGAGTCCTGGCTGTCGTAGCCCTTGAAACTCGTGGTCAGGTTGGCCTCCATCTCGTTGAGCGCGGTGTTGAGGCGGGTGGCGAGATCCTGCCAGTTGTTGTGGGTGTTGCCGAAGGCGGTGGCCGCCTGCCCGCTCCAGCTCGCCTGGCCGGTACCGGCCGACGTCTGGATCTGGTTCAGGATGCCCTTCATCTCGCTGACGATGGTGCCGATGGAGTTCGCCGACGACTGGCTGGCGGCCAGGTCGATGGAAACCCCGTTGGATGAACCGAACTGCATTGTTTCCTCCTCTGGTGAGACAACCGGATGGTTGCCTGTTGTGTTGTGACGCAAGTGAAGTAAAAGAGAGAATCACCGATGATTGCCGGCGCCCGCCGGCAGCAGCCGACCGAGCGGTTCGAGCAGCAGGGTCACGGCCTGTTCGATGCGATGCCCGGTGCCCGGCGACAACGTGGTCCACATCCGGCCGTCGGCGGCGGCCGCCGCGCTCGCCACTATCCGCCCGCCGGTGGTCTCGAAGACACCGATCGCACCCGGCGACCGGTACGGGACCACCCCCTCCGTGACCATCCCCTCTGTGACCACCCCCTCTGCGGCGTACGCGACCACCTCACTGCGCCGGGACGCGGTCGCGAACGCCGCGGCCACCCGCGCATCGGAGGTGTCGACGTCCAGTCTCCGAAGACCGTCGGCCACGGTCTCCCGCACCGCCGCGGCACCGAGTCCCGTTGTCTGCCGGAGGATGTCGAGGACGTGATCGCGAGGCGCGGTGATGGACCCGAACCGAGGGACGTCGGCATCCCCGAAGGCACCGCGCACCGCCGCGGCGAGCAACGCCGGACCATCTCGGAGAAAGACGGCGGGTGCGCCGAGATCCCGGAATCCGATCACCGCGCCGCCTTCCCCCTGCTCTCCGATCCCAGCTGCCACGATCCCCTCTGCCACGATCCCCTCGCCCACGATCGTCGCCTCGACCACGCGGCGCGGCCGGGCCGCGATGCAGGTCCGCCGGACGCAGCCGGAGGCGTCATCGACCGTCCTTATCTCGATGTGGCACAACGGATGACCGAGTACCCGCAGGCCCTCGACGAGCCAGTCCGGGAGAGCGTCGGCCCCGTGGTCCACCCCGGCCGGTGCCGTGCGGGCGAGGCCGGATTCGTCGAGCACCGCGGGCCAGGTCTGGACGCCGAGCTCGGCGCGCAACCCCGCCAGGCGCACCGCGTCGAGCAGGTAGGTGGCAGCGCCCGTGGTCATCGGCCACCTCCCCCGGATCCGGCACCCACCACGTAATCGGGTGCGGCGGTGTCCATCGCCTCGATGTCCGTCCAGGTCGTCCGGTGCGCGGGGTCGGCCACCGGGGCAGGTGCGGTTGTGTCGGCGTCGATGCGGACCCAACGATCGGAGACCACAGCGGGCTGCGTATATGCCGTCGGCTGCGCCCCGGTCCAGACCGAGGCGGCCGCGGAGGGTGCCGCGGCGGAGGCGGGTACCGCCGACGGCAGGACCGGCGCCCCGACAGTCGCGGCACCCTGCCGGGTGAGAGCCGGATCGGCGGCCACCCCACTGTCACCGCCGATCGCCGCCCCGGCTCCCACACCGTCTGCGGCGACGTCCGCCCCTTCCTTGCGGTCACTCAGCCCTGCGGGTCTGCCCACCTGGCTGTGGGCGTACGTGCCCGGCACCACTGCCGGCATCGCAAGCCCGGCCGACAGCGGAACCGGCGGCGTTCCCGCCTGCCCGCCGGACACCGCCGGGGTGGCCCCCGCATCCGGGGCCACGCGCCCGGAGTCCCGGCGCTCCGGCCCGCCGTCCGCGATCGGCTGTATATTGTTCGTACGCACCACATTCGGTGACGGCGTGGATGTGTACCAGGACCGCACCGCCTCGGTTGCCGCGTGTTCGTAGGCGGCCATCACCCGAGCCGCCCGCAGGCGCCCGCTCTGCTGTGCCAGTTCAAGGTCCGCCATCGCCCCGAGCAGGGTCGCCCCGGCGGGACCGAGAACGGTCAGGATGCCCGGCAGGTCACCGGCGAGCCCGTCGGGATGCGGCATCGTCCGCCGCGCCACCTCGACCGCCGTGGACTGGACATCCGCGACGCCGCCGGACCGATCGGCGGTGCCGGACATCTCGACGAGCCATTCGGCCATGCGCCGCAACGCCGGCCCCACGTCGGGTTCGCCCGCGACGCTCCACTGCATACCGAGGTTCCGCAGCGTCGCATTCACGTCCGTGGCGATCCCTGCCAGGTCGTTGCCCGCGGCGGTCCATGCCCTCGCGGCTTCGGCGAGCGGAACGGCGCCCGGCCCTGCGGCAAGGTCGGCGTGCAGACGCAGCTGTGTTCTGTTCTCCCAGTCGACACCCGTGAAACCCGTCATGACTAGAGCCGCAATTCCGCCGCGAGCCGCTCGTCGGCGACGCCCACCTCTGCGGCGTGAGTACGCAAGGCCGTTGCGATGGCGCGGAATTCGGCTGCCCCCGTGGTGATCTCGACGACGAAGTGGTCGGCTCCCGACGTCGCCGAACGCGCTACGCCCGCCGATACCTCGTCGCGGGCGGCCGGCGCGACGCGCAGCGCGGGCCCGTGCACCGTCGCGATACCGTCGAGCCGTTCGGCGTACTTGTCGAATTGCGCCGCGGTACGGCGCAGCGCGTGGGGGTCGACCCAGAATTCGGATGTGGTCATGGGACTGTCTCGTTTCGCGGTATGGGCACTCAGGGTTCGGGAACTCGGCGACGGTTCAGTTCTTGCCGGAACCGGCGTCAAGCGCCAGGTTCAGACGGAGCGCGATATCGGGTTCCGATTGTTTTGCGGCACTACCGGACTCGTTATCCGCTCCGAACACGGCCGGGGCGGTGCCACCGACATCGCCGACGACGCGGCGGCCGTTGTCCTCGCTGACCAGATAGGAGGCACTGCCCTGCGATCCGTCGCCCGAACCGCGGCCGCCGGCTGTTCCCGGCGCGGACACCATCGGTGCGCCGGTGCCGAATCCGGTGCCGCCGGTGAGGTTCCGGGCGGCCGCGGCGGTTGCCGCCGCGGGGTCGGCACCGGTGGGCATGGCGGGCCGGAAGCTGCCGGCCGGGGTCTGCGACGACGGCGAGCCCGTCGGCGTGGCACCGCTGTTGCCGTACAGACCCGCCGACGACGGTGAGAGTCCGTCCAGCGACGCGGTCCGCACCACCGGGTCGTTCCCGGACGTCGGCGCGACCTGGTCACGCCTGGTCGTCTGCTTCGTGGTCACCGGCGCCGGTGTCGTGGTGGTGGGGACGGTCTTCGTGGTGGTCGGGGTGTTCGGGGTCGTCAGGTTGGTCGGTATCTGCTTGACCGCCCCGACGACGGGCGTGACAGTGTCGACGACGGATCCGGCCACCGAGAACGGGTTCACCCCCTTCAGCCCGGGCACGTTGGTCACCCTGACCTTGAGGCCGTTGAGGTTCATGTTGGCGGTGGGTCCGAGCAGTTGAGCGCGCGTCGCGGTGACCACCGTGATCGCCTGGGAGAGTCCTTCCGCCGCGAACCCCAGTGCGAGTCCCTGCCCGGCCGGCGTCGCGATGATCGGCAAGGTCGCACCGATCTTGCCCACCGTCGCCGCGATGATCCCCTGCAATTGCGCCAGCCCGGTGCCGACGATGGCCGCCGCGACCTGGATGTCGATCGACATCGTCGTACCCTGCTTCGACACGGCGGTGGTATCGGAGGTGACCTTGACGTTCTTGGCGATCGCGGCCTGCGAGCCCTGACCGTCCCAGACTTCTGAGGCGACCTTCAGCGCACCCGACGATGTCGACATCGCGGTGTCGAGGACCCCGGACAGGGCGGTGAACAGCGCCGTGGGGTCGATGGCGGCGGTCGACAGGTTTCCGGTGCCGAATCCGCCGAGGAGGTCGGTGATCGGTTTGAGCAACGCGCTCAGGTCGAGGGTGGGCAGGTCCGGGAGTCCCGGCAGGGGCGGCAGCTCGGGTATCTGCGGAATCGCCGGCAGGGTCAGACCGGCCAGGACATCGCTCACGGGGCGGTCGAGGATCGGTCCCAGCGGGGTCGCCGCGATCATGTCGTTGATCGACATGTCGTCGCCGGCTCGGTGGCCGGCGCCGACGGAGCCGTGACTCTGGCTGCTCGCCTCTCCCACGGCGTGGCCGCCGTGGCCAGACCCGGTGGCCGATCCCGGAGCCGTCGCCGTACTCGGCGCGCCGCCCGAGCTCATGCCCGCATCCCGAGAGTCCGCGTGATGCCGCTCGCGCAGTCGCCGTCGGTGTTCTCGAAGTCCGCGGCACCGCCGATCGCGGCCGCACCCGTTCCCAGGTGCACCGCGGCGACCTCGCTCACCGAGGACAGGTGGTTGGCCTGCGCGCCGATGAAGGACGCGAGGAACTCCTGCCCGATGAGCCCGAACACCGGGATGAGCGCCATGGTGTTGGCTCCGGCGTTGATGGCGCCCGCACCGGCGACGGCGACCCCGGTGGCTGCCGAGCTCTGTCCGTAGACGCGGACCGCGTCAGGAACGACAACGGTCGTGTTCATCGATCCCCCTTCTCCCTGTTCGGACCGCCGGTCGACGGCCCTGGCGTATGACTGATGTCCAATTGCTGTTACTCACAAACAAATACATTCGGCAATGCACTGACACCGATGCGCCAGGCGCTCGGCATTCCGGGAAATACGTTGAGTCACGGAAGGACATACCGGCACCGGCATCGGCCGACGATTGTCACCGGCGCGTGGCGCCAGCGACGTTCAGGCGGGCCGGCTGCCGAGGAGTTCGGCAAACGACTCGGTGAACTCCTCGGTCATCCGCGCACGCTGCGCGAAAGCACGCTGTGCCGCCAAAGCCGCTGTGGCGACGATCGTTTCACCAAGCCTGGGCGCACCCAGCCGATCGGCCCGCGGGGAGAGCACGATCTCCCGCACCCCGCCGACGCCGTCGACGCCGATGGTGACCAGGCCGTCGGGCGAAGTTTCCCGTACATTGATCGACCCGAGCCTGTCGGAGAAATCCTGCATCCGGCTCAGCTGCGTACGCGCCCGTGATTCCAATTCATCTATGCCCCAGTTCATCTGACCGTCGACCCGTCCGTGCGCTCCGTGCGTCGCTCGAAGTCGGCGAGATCGTCGGAAGTGGGCAGTCCCATGGCACCGACGATATCGGCGTCCATACCCTCGTCGAGAAGCTTTGTGCGGAGCCGGATTCCGGATACCATCGCGGCGCCCTGACACAGTTCGGTGAGCTCGGCCGCCAATCCGGCCATGTCGCGGCGCATTTCGCGGTCGGCGATCTTGATGGACACCGGCAGTCCCTGATGCGTTGCGGTCACGGTGATCGATCCACTCCGGGAACGGACGGTCGTCAAGGCGCCGGCGAATCCGGTCGAACAGTCACTCTGTGTCCGAGCGGTGAGATCACTCTGCGCGCGGGCCCACCAGCTGTCGGTGAGAGTCGTTCTTTCCACCACGAATACCCCCGTATCGTTGCGATGCCCCCCAGGCGACACCGTCTCAAACATCAACAGAACTACATCAAATGCGCGGTACTGCAATGATCTTGACTATCGGACAGACGGTGGTGCGGATAGTGACTGTCCGGCTTGTCTGTTGCGATGAGCAGATAGTGCCATATCCCCGGGTGACTGGCCATAGACGCGCCGCACGCCTGTGGATAACCCGGCTCTGCTTGTCGCAAGTAGTGAACAATCCGAACGATCGGATTGGGTAGACTGCACGCCACCGGCCCGACGGGCCGTCCGTTGATCCGATGGGGGAGCCGATCGATGACCGACAACACCACAGATGGCACGGGCGCTCTGCTTCCGTTCCCACCACGCCGCCCGCAAGGCCCCGGCACGCCGCCCGGCCCACGCACGCCACCGTCACCCTGGCCCCGCCCCGGCATGCAGCCACCGACCGGCCGGATGCCCGACGCCACCGACCGCCGCATCGACAAGCTCCCGCCGCCCCCACGGACACGGGCGGCCGCCACCGACCGCCGCCGATCACGTCCGGCACCGACAGATCCCGCCCGCCCGATCCCCCGCCCGGAAGGGCCCCGCCCGCCCCTGCCACCGCTGCAACGCGACGGAACAGCAAGCCCCGCCACCGCGGGCATCAGCCCACCGAACACCGAGCGCGCGCTTGGCCACGCCGCCCCGGCCACCCCATATACAAACGAAACCCAGTCGCGCACAAGGCATTCCCGGAGTCCGCAACACGCGATGCCTACCCCACCGCCCGCACCCCGCGCCGACCCGGAACCCCCGATCCCCGCCGCCCATTCGATGACCCCGGCGGAGACCGCGCCGCCCGCCGGCCCGATGCCGCAGGGCTTCCCACCCCCCGGCCCCCCGACGGCGAGCGTTCCGAATCCCGGTCTTCCCAACCCCGGTCTTCCCAACCCAGGCCCACCGAATCAGGGCCCTCCGCTGCTCACCGGTGGGCTCGACGACGTGGCGTTGTTGCGCAAGGTCCGGCGCGCACCCACCCACGGCTGGCGGCGCCTCATCCATACGCTGACCGGTGGTGCGATCAATCCCGGCGAATCGTCCTCGGACATCGAGTACGCACGGCTCCTCGAGCGCGTCAACCGGCCGGTGCGCGGCGACTACCGCATCGCCGTGCTGTCACTGAAGGGCGGCGTCGGTAAGACGACCACATCCATCGGCCTGGGTTCGACCTTTGCCTGGCTGCGCGGCGACCGGGTGATCGCGGTCGATGCCAACCCCGATCTCGGCACGCTCGCCCAACGCGTCCCGCAACAGACCGGTTCCACCGTCCGTGACCTCGTCGCCGACCGTTCCGTGACCACCTACGCCGACGTCCGGGCCCACACGTCCCAGGCGGTGAGCCGACTGGAGGTGCTCGCCTCCGAACGCGATCCGGCGGCCGCCGAAACCTTCGACGCCGACGAGTACCGCGCGGTCATGAACGTGCTGCAGCGGTTCTACAACATCATCATCACCGACTGCGGCACCGGACTGAGCCATTCGGCCATGACCGGCGTCCTCGACCTCGCCCATGCCGTCATCCTGGTGACCTCGCCGGCGATGGACGGCGCCCGCAGCGCCGCCGCCACCCTCGACTGGCTCAGCTCCCACGGATACGCCCACCTCGTGCCCCGTTCGGTGGTGGTGCTCAGCTCGTCCCGGCCGGGCGCGTCGACGATCGACACCGTCAAGCTCGCCCAGCATTTTCTGACCCGCTGCCGGGCCGTGCAGCGTATCCCGTTCGACGACCACCTCGCCGAGGGCGCCGAGATCGACCTCGACCTCGTCAACAAACAGACCCGCCTGGCATTCGTCGAACTCGCCGCCACAATGGCCGACGATTTCGCGAGCAATCAGCGCAGCCGCGAAGGATTCAATTCCTTTGGCTAAATAAGCACACGACAGTTTATTACGAATCCATAACGGGGCCTGAGCTGTGTTGTGATCCGCAACACCACCCGGATAGGGTTCAGGCGAACGTCAGCCCGTTCGGCTGCACGCAGTTCAACGACCCGGAAAGGCCCACCTAAATGCACAAGACCCGCGGCGGAGGCACCGACCCCCTCGCTCAGATCATCAAGATGCTCACGGGCAACGGCACTTCCACCGGCTCGTCCACCAGCCACACCACAACCGGGTCGTCCAACTAGAGACCCCGTGGTGCACAAGACCGTCTCGCGACCTCATGCGAGACGGTCTTCTCGTTTTTCCCGCCTACGTCGCCGGCGTCCATTCCAGAACCCACACCGTGGGACCGTCGGTCAGGGTGTAGCTACCGCGTTCGATGAGATTGCCGGTCCGAATGTAGGCGTCGGCGAGTTCGCGGGTGCCGGCCCGTAATATCCCCGGCAGTTTGCGCCGCTGCGCTTCGGCGATCACCGGTGCGATCGCCACCTGACCCACACCCGAGCGCCGGTACTCGGGCGCCACCGCCGCCAGCACGACACTGATCACCTCCGGCTCCGACCACGACTTCTCCTCGGCCGCGCCATTCTCCTGAAAGCGTGCGAAGAACGCCTGGTCGCCACCAAGCAGTTCCCGCCCCTCCTCGACCTGCTCCGGCAGCGGCGGCACCTTCTCATGGTCGGGTGCCGTCCACACCACGACCCCGCACAGCTCATCCGATTCGGTGAACGCACCGGTCACGCCCGTTGTCCGCCGGGGGTTGAGCTCGACCTCGGCGAACCAGCGCGCCAGCCGCGGCGACATGAGATCGCCGAACAGCCAGCTCAGGTGCGGGATGTCCGGCAGACCCTGCGCCACGATCTCCACGGCCCGTGCCCGCTCGACCGGATCGTCGAGCCTGATGGCACGCGCCACCAGCGCACCGGGCAAGTCAGCCATCGCATGCCTCCGAATCTCTGTGTCGCAGCAATCTCTGTGCCGCAGCGCTATCACGGCGACGATCGTCCACCTCCGGGCGGCACTTCCAGCACCCACACCGTCGACCCGTCACTGAGCGTATAGCTGCCGAGTTCGACGGCGGCGAACAGCCTGACGTACGTGTCGGCGAGATCGCGCGTGCCGGTCCTGAGCACACCCGGCACATTGCGCCGCAGGCTTTCGGCGATCACCGGTTCGACGGCGACGTTCAGGACTCCCCGACGCCGGTATTCCGGCGCCACCGTCGCCACCGACACCGTGAGCGCTCCGGGCACCGACCAGGTACCCACATCCGGTTCCTGACTCTGCCAGTGCCGTTCCACGAAACCGGCGTCGTGGCCGAAAAGCTCGACTCCCGTCGCGACCAGGTCCGGATCGGGCGCACACGCCGTGTGGTCCGGCGCGGACCAGACGACCACGGCACACAGGTCGCCGGCCTCGGTGAACGTGCCGTGTACGCCGTCGGTCCGGGCGGGCGACAACGTGACCTCCGCCAGCCACCGGGTGAGTGGGGCGGACATCAGGTCGCCCATCAACCACCGGAAGTGCGGGATATCGGGAAGACCCACAGTCAGTAGTTCCACCGCCCTGGCCCGCTCCGCAGGGTCATCGAGCCTGATCGCGCGCGTGGACAGGGTTTCCGAGGGCCGCACTACGCCTCCATGTGGTCATCGAACGTGATCTTTATCTCAGGTCAGGGTTGCCCGTGTGCGCCGGCCAGTCCATCGTGGCAGCTCAACGGGCCAAAGATGCCATTGCTGAACATCATCAGATCGGCGGGTTGACAGAGTATTTACCATCTCATTGCCATCGCTTTACTATCACACAGAACCCTATGTTAGGTTAGCCTAGCGCAACTCAAAGTTGCAGTTGCATACGATGCAAACCCCCAGATCGGAGCACAGACATGGGTTACACCGTCGATGAGGTTCTCAACGCCACCATGACAGACGTCGTCCGGGTCGTCGGAGGCGACCTGAGCTCGCAGGGCAGCGGCCAGGGCAGCACCGGCTCCTGAGCCGGCGGACTCAGTCACCACTCGGGCGAGCGCCGGACCCCGGCCCCCGACATCCATCCACAGCCCCGACGATCGGGGCACCCACCTAATTCTCAGGAGAATCACCATGGCAGGAATCGGCGCCGATACCACCGTCAAGGACGTCATCCAGCTCGTCGGCAACGAGATCTTCAGCGGCCTCGGCAGCACCGACACCGGCAACACCACCGGTGGCGACGGCAGCAGCGCCTAGTCACGGACGCCGTACGGAACTTTCCGAGCCGTCCCGCACCTCGCGGGGCGGCTCGTTCGTATTGTTAGATGGCCATGACACCCACCGGTAGCACCACCCCGCATACTCCGTCCGGGACCACCGACGCAGCACCACGAAGACCACTGACGGTGCTCTTCACCGAGGCCCTGGCCCCGCGGCGGCGACTCGTCGCCCTGTTCGCGCTGTGCCAGCTCGCGGCCACGTTCACCGCGCTGGCGCAACCGGCCCTCAACGCCCGGATCATCGACGACGGGATCATGGCCGGTGATACCGGCACGATCTACCGGGTCGGCGGCTACATGCTGATCGTCGCGGTTGTCAATCTCGCGGTGTCCCTCGCCGCGACGTATCTCTCCGCCCACATCGCGTCGGAAATGGCCCGGGATCTGCGCATATCCGTCCGCGACCGGGTCGCGCTCCTCTCCGATGCGCAGGCCTCCCGGTTCGGCGTTCCGAGTCTGCTCACCCGCGCCACCGGTGACGTGTCCAACGTTCAGGTATTGCTGTTCGCGACGCTGGCCATCGCCATCACCGCCCCCTTCATGCTGGTGGGCGCCGCGATACTGTCGTTGATCCAGGGCTGGCGGCTCGCCCCCGTCATCGTCGTCGCCGGCATCATCCTGTCGGTGGGGATGGGCTTGTTCGTCCGGCAGCTGATCCCCGCGGCCACGCTCATGCAGAAGCGCATCGACACCCTGAACCGGGTGATCCGCGAGCAGCTTTCGGGTCAGCGGGTGATCCGCGCGTTCAGCCGCGAACGCACCGAGCTGAGGCGCTACGACGACGCCAACACCGACCTGTTCACCGTCGCGTTGTGGATGGGGCGCTGGCAGACCGCGCTGCTGCCGACGGTGACCGTCGTGGCCGGGCTCGCCTCCGTCGCGGTGTCCGGGTTCGGTGCCGTCTTCATCGACCACGGCTGGATGAAGATCGGGCAGCTCACTGCCACCAGCGGCTATCTCATGCAGATCCTTGTCGCGGTGTCGATGCTGTCGGTGGTGGCGGGAGTGGCCTCGCGGGCCAGTGCCAGCGCCGCACGTATCATCGAGGTCCGCGACACCGAGGCGTCCATCGACGGTGCGACGTCGAGGCGCGACGACGGCAGTCTGGCCGCGCTCGGTGTCACCGACCGGGCACCGCTCGTCGAGCTCGACGGCGTCAGCTTCCGTTATGCCGGCGCCGAGTCACCCGCACTCGACTCCGTCTCGCTCGCCTTCCGGCCGCAGTCCACCACCGGCATCATCGGTGGCACCGCCAGCGGAAAGTCGACGCTGCTCGCGCTGGTGCCCCGGCTCATCGATCCCACCTCCGGCGCGGTTCGCTGGAACGGCGCCGACACCGCCGACTTCGCACCGGCCGCGGTCCGGTCCCGGATCTCCTACATCTCCGCCGGAACGTCGCTGATCACGGGAACCATCGCGACCAACCTGCGCATCGGCAAGGCGGACGCCGACGACGACGAGCTGTGGCAGGCACTCGACCTCGCCGCGGCGAATTTCGTCCGGGAACGCGACGGCGGTCTCGACGCCGAGGTCACCCAGGGCGGCCGTAACTTCTCCGGCGGGCAGCGGCAGCGGCTGGCACTGGCCCGCGCACTGCTGCGCCGCCCCGACATCTTCGTGCTCGACGAACCGTTCAGCGCCCTCGACACCGATACCGAGCAGGCCGTGGTCAGCGCTATCCGCGCGGCATGTCCCACCTCCTCGATCGTCATCGGCACCCAGCGGGTGTCGTCGATCCGCCGCGCCGATCAGATCGCCGTCATCGACGCGGGCCGGATCGTCGCGGTCGGGACCCATCAATCGCTGCTGGCCGGTTCGACCGTCTACCGCGAACTCGCCGACGCACAGGCGGTAGCAGGTGTCTGAGGCAACCACATCGCAAAAGGATGCGAGCGGCCTGAAAACCCTCTCCTGGTTGCTGGCCCAGATCCAGGTGAGCCGCCCGCGGATGGCGGTGGTGTCGGCGCTGGCGATTGCCTCCACGATCGGCACCCTGGCCGCCCCGATCGTGCTGGGCGGAGCAACCAACGTCATCGTCAGCGGCACCACCGGATTGGGTGACATAGAACCGGGGGCGATGGACTGGGACCTGCTGTGGATCCTGATCACCGTGGCCACGGCGGTGTACCTGATCAGCTACGTGTGCACGTTGTCGCAAGGCCTGTTGCTCACCACCACGGTGCAGATATCGATCGCCCGGCTGCGAGCCAGGGTGTCCGAGCTGATTCCGCGTGTCCCCATCGGTTTCACCGAATCCACCCAGCGCGGCGCGTTGATGTCCAAGGCCACCACCCACATCGACAATGCCACCACGGTGCTCGGCCCGCTGTTCGTGTCGTTGCCGGTCAACCTGCTGACCGCGGTGTTCACCACCGCGGTGCTGTTCTGGATCTCGCCCCTGCTGGCCGCGATCATCCTGGTCTCGGCGCCCGTCTCCGCGGGCGTCGCGATGCTGGTGGCCGCCCGAGCCAAACGACATCTGCAAACTCAGTGGAAGGCCACAGCCGCGCTGTCGGGAAGTTTCGAGGAAGAACTGACCGCGCGGCAGATGGTCAAGGCCTACGACGCCGACGACCTGGTCCGGGGCCGGTTCACCGCACTCAACGACACCTTGTTCACCTCGATGCGGTCGGCGCAATGGGCGGCCGGAACCCTCGCACCCGTGTTGACCTGCCTGAACGCGATTGTCTTTCTCGTTCTCGCGGTTGTCGGCGGTGTGCAGGTCATCAACGGCCAGCTCAGCCTGGGCGCCGCGCAGGTCGTCGTGGTCTTCGCCGCGCAGCTGGCCGGGTCGGTGAAGGAGCTGGCGAGTTTTCTGCCGCGTATCCAGTCCGGCGCGGTGTCGGCGGGCCAGGTCCGCGAACTGTTGCTGACGCCGACCGAAACCGATCCGGCCGTCGACGCCGGGCAACTGCCCGCCCTGCCCGACGGTCCGCCGCAGATCGACTTCGATGCGGTCGGATTCGGCTACCAGCCCGACACCCCGGTCCTGCACGAGGTGAGCTTCTCGATGCCGCCGGGCACCACCACCGCCATCGTCGGCACCACCGGCTCGGGGAAGACAACGCTGACCAGCCTGTTGCAGTGCTTCTACACGCCCGATTCGGGCAGCATCCGGATCGACGGCACCGACGTCACCGAGCTCGGCCGGGCCGGGCTGCGGTCGATGCTGGCGGCAGTGGCGCAGGAGCCGTGGCTGTTCACCGGCAGCGTCGGCGACAACGTCGCCTACGGTCTGCGCGAATCGGGCGACGACGACGATCGCGCGGCACGGGAGCTGCGGCTGGCCGAGGCCATCGTCGACAGTCATGTGGGTCAAATCGTGTCGGTGCTGCCCGACGGCCTGGACACGGTGGTCGGGCACGACGGTGACAATCTGAGTGCCGGCGAGCTGCAGCTGGTGACGGTGGCCCGGGCGATCGCGGCCCGGCCCCGCATCCTGGTGCTCGACGAGGCGACCAGTTCCGCCGACCCCCGCACCGAGCTGTTGATTCAGCGCGCTCTGCTGAAGTTGCGAAGCACCACCACCACGCTGCTGATCACCCACCGCCTGGCCACCGCCGCTCTCGCCGACCGGATAGTTGTCCTCGAAGCGGGGCGCGTGGTCGAATGTGGTACTCATCACGAGCTGATGGTCGCGGGAGGCAGCTACGCTCAACGATGCGAACGAGACAAACAAGCGGATGTCTCCGCCGTTGTCTCGCGCCTGCGGGGGGCCCGCAGGGCAAGTTACGACGACACACCGACACAGGTACTGGGCCGCATCACGACGACGGTCCCCTGGGAATAGATGGAGGTCTTGTGTTCACCAGGCACATTCGAGACAGGCGAATCCGGGCCGGGGTGATCGCCTCGGCGGTTACCGCGCTGTCGGTGATCGCCTCCTCGGCGACCGGGGTCGCATCCGCCGACCCGTCGTCGCTGCTGGTCGACGCCGGATCCAAGACGGACCGGGTCACCGATATCGTCGTGTACTCCCCCGCGATGAAGTCCGACGTTCCGCTCACGATCATCAAGCCGAAAGACGCATCCAAGCCGCGCGGGGTGCTCTACCTCCTGAACGGTGCGGGCGGCGGCGAGGACACCGCCAACTGGCTGAACAAATCCGACATCGAGAAGTTCACCGCCAACAAGAATGTGTACGTGGTGATACCCAACAGGGGCGCGTTCAGCTACTACACCGACTGGCAGAAGCCCGACCCACACCTCGGCCTGTACAAATGGTCGACGTTCCTGGGCAAGGAACTCCCGCCCGTCATCAACGCCGCCTACAACACCAACGGCCGCAATGCGATCGGCGGTATCTCCTCGTCGGCCACCTCGGTGCTGAATCTGGCGATGGAACACAAGGGCCTGTACAAGGCCGTCGGCGCCTACAGCGGGTGCGCGCAGACCTCGGACACCTTCGGGCAGCGAAGCGTGCGCCTGGTGGTGGAATCACGCGGCAAGGGCGACGCGACCAACATGTGGGGCCCGTACGACGGCCCGGGGTGGAAGGCGAACGATCCGGTGCTGCACGCGGCGGGCCTGCGCGGCATGCCGTTGTACATCTCCAGTGGTGGTGGCATCCCGGGCAAGTACGACAGTCCCCAGTACGTCACCAAGGCCAAGACGCTGGCCGATCAGATCGTGATCGGTGGGGTCCTGGAAGGCGGCTCGATGTACTGCACCCAGAATCTGCTCCGCAGGCTCGGCGAGCTGCGCATCCCGGCCACCGTCGACCTGCAGCCGACTGGGTCGCATTCATGGAAGTACTGGCAGGACCAGCTGCACCGCTCGTGGTCGTTCTACGAGCGCCATCTGCGCTGATTCCCACTCGTTCACCAGGCCCCCGCCGACGCCGTCGGCGGGGGCCTACTGGTCTGTTGAACCTGCTCACAACCCTCACGCCAACCCTAATCGTGATGTTATCGCAATCTTCGAATCGCCCGAATTTAATGCCTTGACCTGCTGGTTTAAGAAACGTTACTACAGCACATCTCATATTGATAACGAATCTGCCACAACCTGAAGCGCCATAAGCTACTCATCAGTAGGACCTGCTACGTTTCTCATGCGTGGTCGCGTCGGCCACACACACCGAGAACGCAACGGAGACTCTCATGGCACTCAAAGCAGATCAGATCGGCAGCGCAGTCGGCAACGTCGTCGGCGACATCGTCACCGGCGCCCTTGAGGCAGGTTCGTCGAGCGCCGGCTCCTAGTCGGACGCTCAATCGAGCCCAATAGACAAAGGTCGAGGCCGGTCCCGGAGTGGGGCCGGCCTCGCCATTCGTCGGGCGGATTCAGCCCCGCCCACGCAGCCGCGCCAGCGCCTGGGGCATATCAGCGACCTCTTGGCCGAACACCCAAGTCGTGGCGCCGCTGGCGTCGACATAACTACCCGTATCGACAAAGAAGAGGCTGCTGCGATACGCCTCGGCCAGCCCCGGAACATTCGTCTTGAGCGTAAGCGGCCGGGCCAGCTCCAGCGCCAGCTCGTTCACCGCGATCGCGAGTTTGCGCAAGATGCCCGACTTGCGTACCCGAGGGTCAACGACGGCATGCGCAACGTCGATGGCATCAGCCCGCGACAAATCCGCGTCACCGCCACCCCTCATCTTCACCAACCTGCGCCCGACATCCGGGTCTGCTCGGACCAGTTCAGTCAGATACGCAACCTGATCCTCGGTCATCGTCGGCACCGGCTGCCCCGGCAGCGTCAACAGAATCAGCCCGACCAAACGATTGTCGGCGTCGAAAGCCCCGATGCCGCCACCACCCTGACGCAGCCATTCGCACATGAGCTCAGCTGTCCATCGCGCGGACCGCTCCGACAATAGATCCCAATGTCCCTTGATACCGAACAGCCATCGATAGATCGGTAGCTCCAGGACGCCCTGCGTTACCAGGCCCACAGCCTCACTGTGATCATCGGGGCCCAGCGCACGACAGTGCACACGCTCCACCCCGTTACGCGCCTGACCAGTCGCCGGCACCCGCTCGCCACCTATTGCCACCACAACCTCGCTCCCGTCCCCATAACCTATTCCCCGTGCCCCCTACCCCCCGTGCCGATGTGTGAACTTCGAGACACCGCCGGACCACGACTGCCCCTTGACACACGACGCGCGGCGCGGCCCAATCGACTCATATAACGGATAGATAGCGTTCATATAACATATAGATACCGTCGATATTCTGATTCGGCCCTCCGGTACAGCAAAGTGTAGCTTCAATACGTGGCAATCCGGCCACATCCTCAACCTGAGAATTTAGGAGCAACCATGCCCCAGCGCAACCAAGAAGCAATCATTGGCGCCATTGTCGATGGCCTTGTCGATTCACTCCTCGGCCAGCTCGGCAGCTCGGGCGACTAGTTCCTCCATTCGGCCAAATAGCCTACGGCAGACCGGATTTCGCGTATGCGTATCCGGTCTTTCGTGTTGGCCCAGGATCTCATACGTTTAGCCAACGAAATTGTCGACGGGCTTGAGGTTCATCGGTTTGTACGAAGCCGACAATTCGCCGTGCGATCCCTCGCCGAATCATCGAGCGTTCATTCCTTGACATCAATCATTGTTGAATAGTCGGCAGATTCTATCCCGCCATAAGGTTTCGAGCGCCATATGGTTTCAGAGTGACAGTGCGACCGTTACCGTTCAGAGACATCCGGCAGCGACCCGCACCCTCGGCACCCTGCCGACCGGCGCATCGCCGGACTCCCCGCCGCCGACGATGGCGATATCTGACCATCCAGTACCCACCGGTTAACGCTGTGCAACATGCCGAGCACATCTGGTGGACATACTGTTGACTGTTCAGTGGACTCCGAACCGTCGCACCCGGTGTCCGACCGACACCAGCCCCGCGACACTCTCGCCCACGCGGCGAGCGGGCTGAACACTCACCGAGGAGTCCCCGTGCCCGGACCCGACCAGCCCTCCACCGTCCTGACGGAGAAGCGGCCCAGCCCCCCGGTCCTGCGATCGGTATCGGACACCAGGATGCGCATCGAATACCGGACAGTGCACGGCTACCGGCGCGCCTTCCGCATCGCGGGCAGCGGACCGGCACTGCTGCTGATCCACGGCATCGGCGACAACTCCTCCACCTGGGACGACGTCATCCCGACCCTCGCCCAGCACTACACCGTGATCGCACCCGACCTGCTCGGACACGGCCAGTCCGACAAGCCGCGCGCCGACTACTCGGTGGCCGCCTTCGCCAACGGCATGCGCGACCTGTTGGTGGTCCTCGGTATCTCCAAGGTCACGGTGGTGGGCCACTCCCTCGGCGGCGGTGTGGCGATGCAGTTCTGCTACCAGTTCCCGCGCTTCGTCGAACGCCTCGTGCTGGTCGCGGCGGGCGGTGTGATGCGCGAGGTCAATCCGGTCCTGCGGTTGGTGACCCTGCCCGGCGCGGGCGAGGTCCTCGCCATGCTTCGGGTCCCCGGGGTGCTGCCCGTGGTGCGCTGGGGTGTCGACAAATTGGCGGACGCACCTCGGCTGCCGGGCGCTCCCGCGAGTTGGTCACCGAGCAGGATCCTCAAGGACCACGACGACCTGCTGCGGGTGGTCGGCGGCTTCGCCGACGCACACGCCACCAAGGCCTTCCTGCGGACCCTGCACGCGGTCGTCGACTGGCGCGGGCAGTCCGTCACCATGCTCGACCGCTGCTACCTCACCGAACGCCTGCCGATGATGGTGATGTGGGGTACCGACGACACCGTCATCCCGTACCATCACGCTGTCATCACGACCACTGTGATCCCGCACTCGGAACTGGTCACTTTCGAGGGCGCGGGCCACTTCCCGTTCCACGACGATCCCGAACGCTTCACCCGCACCCTCATCGACTTCGTCGACCGCACCACTCCCCTGGACTTCGATCCGCTCATGTGGCGTGAGTTGATGAGCTCGGGCGGTGCACAGCGCGCCGACTTCGAAGGCGACGAGGAGACGATCGACGAGGTGCTCGAGGCGTTCGAGGACGAACGCAGCGCCACCTGAGGATCAGCCCCCGCAGCACCCGCCCGGGGTACGCACGTCGCGCGTGATCTCATTGCGGGACGCCAGCTCGCTGTCGGCCGGATAGTCGACGCCCACCAGGCACAGCCCCCGCGCCTCTGCCACGGGCACCTGCTGGTTGCGTTCGGTGGCACCGAGAAGCCCACGGCACCAGTCGATGTCGCGGCGGCCGTCGCCGACGCTCGCGACCGCGCCGACGAGTGAGCGCACCATCGACCAGCAGAACGCGTCGGCGCTCACCGAACCGATCAGCACGCCGTCGTCGTCGCGACGCCACGAGAAGCGTTGCAGGTCACGGATGGTGGTGGCACCCTCACGGCGCCGGCAGAACGCGGCAAAGTCGTTGAGGCCCAATAACGTCTGTGACGCCGCGTTCATGGCGTCCACATCGAGCGGACGGCGCCACGCCGCGGTAGTCCGGGCGACCACCGGCTCGGCACCCCAGCGGGCGTCGGTGAGCCGGTACTCGTAGTGCCGCCGGAGCGCGGAAAACCGGGCGTCGAAATCGTCCGAAACCCGGCGGATCTCCTTGACCCGCACATCATCCGGCAACATCTTGCCGAGTCGGCCGACGAGCATAGACGGATCCCCGGCGATGCTGCGGGTGTTCAGGGCCGATTCCGGGATGTCGGCGTGGCACACCTGTCCGGTGGCATGAACGCCCGCGTCGGTGCGGCCGGCGACAGTCAGACGCACCGGCACCCGCAGCACCGTCGCCAGGGTGTCCTCGAGCACCGCGCACACGGTCCGCTGATCGGTCTGCCGCGCCCAGCCCGCGAAATCCGTTCCGTCATAACCCACATCGAGGCGGAGACGAACGAGCCCGTTGCCGCGCGATGCGACAACGGGCTCGTTCACAGCGTTGCTGCTCAGTCTTCCGACTCCTGCTGGCTCTTCGGCAGCGAGTAACCCGCGGCCTCGGCGTCGGCGTCGGTGGCGAACCAGATCTCGGCGACCGTCGAGTCGTAGAACCGGGTGCCGGGGCGGTGGTAGAGCTTGGAGCTCTCGTTGCCCTTGATCGGGAAGCCTTCCGGCTGCGATCCGTCCTCGAGCGGGGCGTGCGAACCGGTGGCCGTGGGGGCCTCGGTCGAACCCAGCAGGCCGACCGGAGCGGTGCTCTCGGTCTCCTCGGCGGCGGGAGCCTCGGCTTCCGGAGCCTCGGCAGCCTTCTGAGCCTCGGCGGCCTTCGACGCGGCCGCCCGATTGGCGCGGCTGGCCTCGGTCGACACGGTCTCACCGGTCACCAGCTCGATCACGGCCATGGGGGCGTTGTCACCCTTGCGGTTGATCGTCTTGATGATGCGGGTGTAGCCACCGTTGCGGTCGGCGAACGACGGGCCGATCTCGTCGAACAGCACGTGCACGATGTCCTTGTCACGGATGACCTTGAGGACCTCGCGCCGGTTGGCGAGCTTGCCGTGCTTGGCGTGGGTGATCAGCTTCTCGGCGTACGGACGCAGCCGCTTGGCCTTGGATTCGGTGGTGGTGATGCGGCCGTGCTCGAAGAGCGCCGTGGCGAGGTTCGCCAGGATCGCCTTCTGATGGCTCGCCGACCCGCCGAGGCGGGCACCCTTTGTGGGCTTGGGCATTGCTATCTCCTAGAAGAGACGACTCTCGATCTTCTGCAGACCTCGAGTCACGGGTTCTGATGGTGAGCTACAGCCCTCAGAGCTGTTCGGTCTCCGCGAAATCCTCGCCGCTGTCGTCGCTGAACGTGGCGTCGTCCGACCAGGTGCCGGTGGCCGGGTCGTAACCGGCGACCTGCGACGGGTCGAAGCTCGCCGGGCTGTCCTTGAGAGACAGACCCAGGGCGTGCAGCTTGACCTTCACCTCGTCGATCGACTTCTGGCCGAAGTTGCGGATGTCGAGCAGATCCGACTCGGTGCGGGCAACCAACTCGCCGACGGTGTGGACACCTTCGCGCTTGAGGCAGTTGTACGACCGGACGGTGAGCTCGAGCTCCTCGATCGGCAGGCTGAACGACTGAATGTGGTCGGCCTCGGCCGGCGACGGCCCGATCTCAATGCCCTCGGCCTCCACGTTGAGCTCCCGGGCAAGCCCGAACAGCTCGACGAGGGTCTTGCCCGCTGACGCCAGCGCATCGCGTGCGCTGATCGAGTTCTTGGTCTCGACGTCGAGCACGAGCCGATCGAAGTCGGTGCGCTGCTCGACACGGGTGGCCTCGACCTTGTAGGTGACCTTCAGCACCGGCGAGTAGATCGAGTCGACCGGGATCCGGCCGATCTCGGCACCCGACGCCTTGTTCTGCACCGCGGGTACGTAACCGCGACCACGCTCGACGACAAGCTCGATCTCGAGCTTGCCCTTGTCATTGAGGGTGGCGATGTGCAGATCGGGGTTGTGCACGGTGACACCGGCCGGAGGCACGATGTCGGCGCCGGTGACGGTGCCCGGACCCTGCTTGCGCACGTACATGGTGACCGGCTCGTCCTCTTCGGAGCTGACCACGAGACCCTTGAGGTTCAGGATGATGTCGGTGACATCCTCCTTCACGCCGGGGACGGTGGTGAACTCGTGCAGGACACCGTCGATGCGGATGCTGGTGATGGCAGCGCCCGGGATCGACGAGAGCAGGGTACGGCGCAGCGAGTTACCGAGGGTGTAGCCGAAGCCGGGTTCGAGCGGTTCGATGAAGAACTTCGACCGGTTGTCGGCGACGATCTCCTCGGTGAGGGTGGGTCGCTGTGAGATGAGCATTCGTGGATTTCTCCTTGTGGCCGCCCGCTATTTGACGGCCTAGAAGTGGACCGAACAGCTTGTGCTGTAAGGCTTCTGACTACTTCGAGTAGAACTCGACGATGAGCTGCTCGGAGATCGGGATGTCGATCTGCGCGCGCTCGGGAACGTTGTGCACCAGGATCCGCAGCGTCGCCGGAACCACCTGCAGCCAGCCCGGGACCGGGCGATCGCCGACGAGCTCCTTGGCGATCTGGAACGGGGTGGTGGCCAGCGACTTCGGCCGGACGTCGACGATGTCGTACTGGCTGACGCGGTAGCTGGGCACGTCGACCTTCACACCGTTGACGGTGAAGTGGCCGTGGCTGACCAGCTGGCGGGCCTGACGACGGGTCCGGGCGATGCCGGAGCGGTACACGACGTTGTCCAGGCGGGTTTCGAGGATGCGCAGCAGCTCGTCACCGGTCTTGCCGGAGCGACGGTTGGCTTCCTCGTAGTACTTGCGGAACTGCTTTTCCAGGATGCCGTAGGTGAAGCGGGCCTTCTGCTTCTCCTGCAGCTGGAGCAGGTATTCGCTCTCCTTGATCCGCGCGCGGCCGTGCTGGCCGGGCGGGTAGGGGCGACGTTCGAACGCCTGATCTCCGCCGATGAGATCGACACGGAGACGACGAGACTTCTTGGTGGCGGGGCCGGTATAACGAGCCATTGTTCTCTAGTTCCTTTCCCGCTTAGACCCGGCGCCGCTTGGGCGGGCGGCAGCCGTTGTGCGGCTGCGGGGTGACATCGGAGATGGTGCCGACTTCGAGGCCGGCGGCCTGCAGCGACCGGATGGCGGTCTCGCGACCCGAACCCGGTCCCTTGACGAACACGTCGACCTTCTTGACGCCGTGCTCCTGCGCCTTGCGGGCGGCGTTCTCGGCGGCGAGCTGCGCGGCGAACGGGGTGCTCTTACGCGAACCCTTGAAGCCGACGTGGCCCGACGACGCCCAGCTGATCACGTTGCCGTTGGGGTCGGTGATCGAGACGATGGTGTTGTTGAACGTCGACTTGATGTGTGCGTTGCCGTGCGGGACGTTCTTCTTATCGCGACGGCGTGTGCCCTTCTTGGGGCCTGCAGCGCGTGACTTCGGAGGCATTACTTCTTCTTCCCGGCGATGGTCTTCTTCGGGCCCTTGCGAGTGCGGGCATTGGTCTTGGTGCGCTGTCCGCGGACCGGCAGACCACGACGGTGGCGCAGACCCTGGTAGCAGCCGATCTCGATCTTGCGACGGATGTCGGCCTGGACCTCGCGGCGCAGGTCACCCTCGACCTTCACCGAGGCCTCGATGTACTCGCGGAGCTTCGAGATGTCCGCGTCGGTCAGATCCTTGGCACGCAGGTCGGCGCTGAGACCGGTGGCTGCGAGGATCTCCTTGGAGGTGGTGCGACCAACTCCGTAGATGTATGTGAGTGCGATCTCCAGCCGCTTTTCGCGGGGAAGATCCACACCAGCAACACGTGCCATGTGGCGTGATTCCTTTACTTGTCAGAGGTCTGCTCCCAGTCCGTCCCGCCTGTGCGGACACCGTGTTGTGTCCGTATCGGGCCCCGGCCTCTGAACCGGGGGTGGGCGACGGCCCGAATGCCGCCGCTGGTGCTGGGAGGGCTTCACAAAAGTCTGTTCAGCTCTGGTCTTGCGTATTCAGTTGTGTGTTTCAAGCGACCACGAGGGGTGCTGTGATCAGCCCTGACGCTGCTTGTGGCGCAGGTTGTCGCAGATCACCATGACCCGGCCGTTACGGCGGATCACCTTGCACTTCTCGCAGATCGGCTTGACGCTCGGCTGAACCTTCACGTCTGGAGCTCCTGTGCTGATAGGTGGGCTTACTTGTACCGGTAAACGATTCGGCCACGTCCGAGGTCGTAGGGCGAAAGCTCAACGACCACCCGATCCTCAGGCAGGATGCGGATGTAGTGCTGCCGCATCTTGCCGCTGATGTGGGCGAGGACCTTGTGTCCGTTCTCCAGCTCAATGCGGAACATCGCATTGGGCAGAGGTTCGACAACACGTCCCTCGACCTCGATGGCCCCGTCTTTCTTCGCCATATCCTCCGCGATCCTGGCTTGCGGGTGCCCGCAAGCCCGGTTGAATCCTTGTCTATCCGTTAGGGTGATGACACTCCGTCGTCGGAGGCCACCGTGATGCGCCTCCCCGACCTCCCGCGTCCGCCGGAGCGAGACACGCAGAAACCGGGCACGCGAAGCGCACCGACGTTCTATGCTACGCCTCTTGCGCGACCAGTCCAAATGCACCGCCGGCCGCACAGACCTGCGAGGATCCCGGATGCCGCCGCTGGGCCGAAGGTCCCGCCCGGCAGGTCAGCGGCGAACAGTACGGGCGTACCTGGCAAACTTGGCTGATGCAGCAGTTTCTGGTGCGCACCGCACTGACCGCGTTCACCCTGTGGATCGCCACGCTGATCGTGCCCGGACTCGACTTCGTCGGCGGCGACGAGACGTGGGAGAAGATCGGCATCGTCCTCGTGGTGGCGGTCATCTTCGGCGTGGTCAACGCCGTCATCAAACCGGTCGTGCAGTTGTTCGCGATCCCGCTGTACATCCTGACGATCGGGCTCATCCATATCGTCATCAACGCGCTGATGCTGGAGCTGACGGCGTGGATCACCCGCAACACCACCCACTGGGGCCTGGAGGTCGACTCCTTCTTCTGGGCGGCGATCCTGGGTGCCGTCGTCGTCTCGATCGTCGGCTGGCTGCTCGACCTGACCCTGAAAGAGGACCCCTGGCGCTGGGCCGACCGCTAGGGTCGGTTTCGTCCGTATCAACCTGAGGAGTCCGATGACCAAGCGCCCGCTGATCCTGTTGTCGATTCCTCTGGTGGCGGCCGGTGTGCTCGCCGGCTGCGGTGACGACTCCTCCCCCGGCGACGAGCCGCGCAAGGTGACGGTGATCGGCACCGGTGAGGTCACGGGCGTCCCGGACACGGTGACGGCATCGGTCGGTATCGAGGCCGAGGGCGCCGATGTGTCGACGGCCCTCAACGAGGCCAACACCAAGATCACGGCCGTCACCGACGCCGTCGTCAAGGCGGGCGTGAAGAAAGAGGACGTGCAGACCCAGCAGGTGTCGCTGTCCCCGCGCTACACCCGGCCCGGTCCCGGTCAGACCTCCGGCATCGGCGGCTACACCGCCACCAACACCCTCACCATCAAGGTCCGCGACATCGGCGCCGCCTCCGAAGCGCTGACCGCGGCGGTCAACGCCGGCGGCGACAACACCCGCATCAACAGCGTCGGCCTGTCCATCGATGACGACGCCGAACTGCTCAAGCAGGCCCGCACCCGCGCCTTCACCGACGCACGCACCCGCGCCGAACAGTACGCGTCGCTGTCGAAGGACACGCTCGGTCCGGTCCTGTCCATCGACGAGCAGGTCAGCGGCGCCGCACCCAAGACCTACTCCCGCGAGAGCGCCGTCGACGCAGCCGTCCCCATCTCCCCCGGCCAGCAGACGCTCACGTTCACCGTCACGGTGTCGTTCACCCTCAAGTAGCCCGAAGCCCGACCGGGTCCGCTCAGGCGCCCAGGATCGCGGCGAGCTGCTCGGCCGGGGCCGACGACCCGAGCACCTGGATGGCGACGTGATCGGCGCCGGACGTCAGGTGCTCGTCGATCTGCACCTTCACGCCGGCCGCGTCACCGTGCGCCACCAGAGCGTCGATGAGCGCGTCGCTGCCGCCGTCGGCGATATCGGCGTCGGAGTAGCCGAGCCGGCGCAGGTTGTTGGTGTAGTTACTCAGCTGTAGGTAGGGCTTGTCGACCGGCGGCCTGCCGACCGCCCGCGCAGACACCGGATCGCTGTCGACGACGACCTTGTGTTCGGGGGCCAGCAGCGCATCCGGTCCCAGGACCTCGCGGGCAACCCGCGAATGCGCCGCCGGTACCAGGTAGGGGTGCGCTCCGAGGGACCGCTCCGCGGCCAGCCGCAGCACCCGTGGTCCGAGCGCCGCCAGCAGTCGCCGATCACGGGGCACCCCTTCGGCATCGAGGACGTCAAGGTAATGATTCAGCGCCGCATAGGGTTTGGTGTAGTCGGAGGTGGCCTCTGGGTGGCCGGCACCGATACCGAGATAGAACCGGCCCGGGAAATCCTGCTCCAGCTCGCGGTACTCGCCCGCGATCGTCGCGGCGTCGGTGTTCCAGATGTTGACGATGCCGGTGGCGACGGTGATGTGTTCGGTGGCCTCCAGCACCTTCCGGACGGGACGGAGGTGTGCCGGCGATCCGCCGAGCCAGATGGCGCCGAGGCCCAGTCTCTCGAACTCCGCTACCTCCTCCGCGGAGAACTGGGGGAACCCACCCCAGATACCGTAGGTTCCGAACCTCTTCTTGTGCCCCGCACGCGCACTCACCTCATCGGACATCGGCTTTCCTCTCCTGACGAAGGCTGCGCACGGACCGTGTGCCCGGCGCACCGTCGACACCGCCGGTCCGGTCAACGCCGGGCGGCACACTCTGATTCCACACACGAGCGGAGTCGGGAGAGCTATTAATCCTCAGCCCGAATCCAACCATTGGGTACGGGCGAAATTGTTGGCACGCTTGCGCACGTCATCGAGAGCACCGCTTCGCCGTGCCTCGACCGTTTTCACCACCGAGATTCGGTCACACCGGGTTTCGACAACACCGAAGCGAGTAACACCGTGCGCAACAGCCGGAACGCCCGATCGGCAACCCTGCCGATACTGTCCGCCCTCATCGCGATCCTCGCGCTGGTCCTCACCGCATGCGGCGGCTCCGACGATGGCGACGTCGACCTGAGCAAGGATCTGCCCACCGAGATCCCGGCGGGCACCAAGATCGTGTTCGCCGACCAGCAGAACAAGTACCAAACCCTGTTGGCCGCATCGGGTCTCGAGAAGGACCTGCCGTACAAGCTGAGCTACGCCAACTTCACCGGCGGCCCGGCCGTCCTCGAGGCGTTCCGGGCCGGCACCGCCGACGTGGCCGGTGTGGGCGATGTGCCGCCGATCCACGCTCAGCTCACCGACCAGAAAGTGCCGATCATTCTGGCGCTGCAGAACAGCCTCACCACGTACGGTCTCGCGACCGCACCAGGATCGAACGTGAAGACCGCCGCCGACCTGCGTGGCAAGAAGTTCGCCTATGCGGAGGGCACCGCCCAGCAGGCCGTGGTGCTGCGCGCCCTCGCCAACGCGGGCCTGACGGTCAAGGACGTGCAACTGGTCAAAATCAAGCTCGCCGAGTTCTCCGATGCGCTGGGCGCCAAGCAGGTCGACGTCGCCCCGCTCAACGAGCCGCGGCTGACCCGCTACCTGCGCGACTTCGGCCGCGACGGCGCGTCGACCGTGGACACCGCGAGCCTCGGCCGCATCTCCGAGGGTCTGAGCTACGTGTACGCCCGCGGCGAGTCACTGACCGACCCCGCCAAGGCCGCCGCACTGCGCCACCTCGAAGGGGTCCTCATCAAGGCGTACCAGTGGGCCAACACCCATCCCGCCGAGTGGATCGACAAGTACTACGTCAAGAACCAGAACGTCACCGCCGACGACGGCTGGCGCATCCTGCGCAGCACCGGCACCATCGCCTTCCCGCCGCTCGACGACGCGCTGATCACCCGCCAGCAGGCCACCATCGACGTCCTCGACAAGGCCGGGCAGCTTCCCAAGAAGGTCCGCGCCGCAGACGATTTCGATCTCCGGTTCGCACCGGTCATCGAGGAGGCCAAGAAGGAGTCGGGCGCGCCGAGTGAGTCGGGGGTGATCCGATGACCACCACCATCCCACGTATCGGTCTGTCGCGTAAGCACAGAGCCGACGACGTCGACCACACCCCCACTGTCGCAAGCCATCCCGGTCTCGAACACCGCACCGGAACCCCACGCCGCAGGCTCGGCCCCGGCAAACCCGTCCGCGGCGCCTGGCTGCTGGGACCGGCTGTGCTGGTGGCGATCTGGTTCATCGGCTCGGCCACCGGTGTCATCGACGACCGCACCCTGCCCGCACCCTGGACGATCGCCGAAACCGGCGCCGATCTGTGGTCCGACGGCCGGCTGCCCGAGAACATCCTCGCCTCCCTGAAACTGGCGTCGATCTCCTTGGTGATCGGCGTGCTCGCCGGCCTGGTGATGGCACTGATCGCCGGCCTGAGCCGCCTCGGCGAGGCCCTGCTCGACGGACCGGTGCAGATCAAACGCGCCATCCCGACCCTGGCCATCATCCCGCTGGCGATCATGTGGTTCGGTATCGGCGACACCATGAAGATCACCATCATCGCGCTGGCCGTGCTGATCCCGATCTACATCAACACCCACGCCCAGCTACGTGGCGTCGACCTGCGGCACGTCGAACTCGCTCAGACCGTGGGGCTTTCGCGCCTGGAGTTCATCCGGCGAGTGGCCCTGCCCGGCGCCATCCCCGGCTTCTTCACCGGCCTGCGACTGGCCGTCACCACCTCCTGGCTGGCGCTGGTGGTGGTCGAACAGATCAACGCCACCAAAGGCATCGGCTACCTGATGGATCAGGCCCGCACCTACGGACAACTCGACATCGTCGTCGTCGGACTCGTCGTATACGGCGTCTTCGGCCTTCTCAGCGACACCTTTGTACGCCTCATCGAACGGAGGGCACTCACATGGCGCCGATCACTGGGCAGCTGATCGAATCCCCCGAGCGGCAACGCACCTCGGCCACCGACGATCCGGTCCTGGTGGCCGACAACCTCACCCGGCGGTTCGGTGACCGCACCGTCCTCGACGGGATCGACCTGACCATCGCGCGCGGCGAGTTCGTCGCCCTGCTGGGCCGCAGCGGCAGTGGCAAGTCGACGCTGCTGCGTGCGGTCGCCGGGCTCGATGTCGGCGTCGACGGCACGGGTGACCTGTTCGTCGCCCGCAATTCGTCTGTGGTGTTCCAGGATTCACGGCTGCTCCCCTGGTCGCGGGTGCTGCCGAACGTCACCCTGGGCCTGTCCGGCCGCGACGCCGCCGCTGCCGGGCGCACCGCACTTGCCGACGTCGGTCTGCAAGGCCGCGAACGGGCCTGGCCCAACGAGCTGTCGGGCGGTGAACAGCAGCGGGTGGCGCTCGCCAGATCGCTGGTGCGTCAGCCCGAGCTGTTGCTGGCCGACGAACCGTTCGGCGCCCTCGATGCCCTGACCCGCATCCGGATGCACGGCCTGCTCCGCGAACTGTGCAGCAAGTACCGGCCCGGCGTGCTGCTGGTGACCCACGACGTCGACGAGGCCATCACCCTCGCCGACCGGGTCCTTGTCCTCGACGAGGGCCGGTTCGTCGCCGACCGAAGCCTCGACTCCCTCGGCGCCCACCGCTCCCTGCGCGACCCCGAGTTCGTCGCCCACCGCGAGGCTCTCCTCACCGCCCTCGGCGTCGACCTCACCACCCACTGAGTCCCGGACATCGTCGGCTCACCGGGTTTCGAGGCTCCACCAGCGGAATCCATTCCCGCTGGTTGAGGTGCGAGGAGCGCAAGCGACGAGCCTCGAAACCTCGTGAGCAGACCATGTACCCACCCACCACCAACGGAAGGAACATCCCGTGAGCACACGACAGCTCCATCTGAACGCCTTCATCTACCCCGCAGGCCACCATGAGGCGGCCTGGCGGCATCCGCGCAGCCAGCCACACCGGATCTTCGACGCCGACTACTACCAGGAGATCGGAAAGGCCGCCGAGGCAGCACTTTTCGATGCCGTGTTCTTCGCCGACGGTCCGGCCCTGCGCAGCGAGGCCGCCTACAGCACCGCCGGACGGCTGGAACCGATCACCGTTCTCGGCGCGATCGCCGCCGCCACCGAACGGATCGGCCTGATCGCCACCGCCTCCACCACCTACTACGAGCCCTACAATCTGGCCCGCCTGTTCTCCACCCTCGACTTCGTGTCCAAGGGCCGGGCCGGCTGGAACATCGTCACCACCTCCACCGACGCCGCCGCCGAGAACTTCGGCCTCACCGCGCATCCCGACCCGGCGCAGCGCTACAAGCGCGCCGCCGAGTTCGTCGACGCCGCCACCCGCCTGTGGGATTCGTGGGAAGACGACGCCGTCGTCCTCGACCGCGAGAACGGACAGTACGCCGACACCGACAAGATCCATCGCGCCGAGTTCGTCGGCGAACACCTGTCCGTCCGTGGCGCTTTCAACGCACCCCGCTCCCCGCAGGGTTATCCGGTGCTGGTGCAGGCGGGCGCGTCCAACGACGGCCGCGCTTTCGCCGCCCGCTACGCCGAGGCGATCTTCACCGCCCACCAGTCGCTGGCCAACGCACAGGCCTTCTACTCCGACATCAAGTCGCAGGCGAAGGGCCTGGGCCGCAACCCTGACCACATCAAGATCCTGCCCGGACTGAGCCCGTTCATCGCCGACACCGAAACGGCGGCAAAGGAACTGGAACGCGAGTTCAACGAGCTGACCGTACCCGCCTACGGCCTCAAGCAGATCCGTGGCCTGGCCGACGTCGACCTGTCCGCCCTCGATCTCGACGCCCCGGTCCCGCTGGACGCGTTCGGGGAGGCAGGCAATGTCACCGACAACACCCGCAGCCGCAAGCAGGTGGTCGCCGAGATCGTCGCCAAGGAACGTCCGACGGTCCGCCGGCTCCTGCATCGTCTCGCGGGAGCGCGCGGCCACCGCGTGTTCGCCGGCACCCCCGAGCAGGTCGCCGACACCATCGAAGAATGGTTCACCTCGGGCGCCGCCGACGGTTTCAACGTGATGCCGCCCTACTATCCGGGCGGACTCACCGACTTCACCGAACATGTGGTGCCGATCCTGCAGCGCCGCGGCCTGTTCCGCACCGAATACACCGGCACGACGCTGCGTGATCATCTCGGACTGCCGCGCCCGGAGAACCAGTTCGCGATCCGGCAGGCATCCGCGCAGAGCGCCAGTTGAGCGGACAGGGCCCCGCCTGTCGCGACCACGCGGGCACCACGAACTCCCGGACCCTCGCCCTCCACGTCCACCTCCCGACCGGCCTGCTCGGCGTGGCCAACGGCGCCACCGCACCGATCGTCGTGTTGGCGGCGCTCGCACACGGGGCGTCGGTGTCGCAGGCCGGTCTGGTGGTGGCGGGCGGCGGTCTGGGCATGGTCGCCGCCGATCTGCCGGCGGGCAGCCTGGTGGCCAGGATCGGGGAACGCTGGTCGATCGCCCTCGGCAGCGCTGTCGGCGTGGTCGGCGCGCTGTTGTGCGTCATCGACTCCTCACTGCTGACGCTCAGTGTGGGTGTGGTGCTCCTGGGCCTCGCGCAGGCGGTGTGGGGGCTGGCTCGGCAGTCGTATCTGACGGCGGTGGTGCCGTTCGGGCAGCGAGCACGGGCGATCTCGACGATGGCCGGGATGAGCAGACTCGGCTTCTTCGTCGGACCGTTCGTCACCGCAGCCATCCTGGGATCGGAAAGCAGCACGGACACAGTGGGTTCCGGCGCAACGGATTCCGGACACCTGACGTATGTGTTCGCGGTCCAATTGGCGATGGTGCTGCTGGCGGGCATCCTGTTCGTCACCATGGCCGACCCCCCGCACCTGCGGACGCCGGCCGGTTCCCTGCCGATCCATACGGTCGCCGTCCGCGAACGCGGCACCCTGCTGCGGCTCGGCCCCGGCGCGCTGGCGCTCGGGGCGGTCCGGGCCTCCCGCACGGTGGTGCTGCCGTTGTGGGCCGAACACATCGGGATGTCGGGCGCCGAGATCGCGCTCGCGTTCGGTGTGGCGGGGGCGCTCGACGTCGGCCTGTCCTATCCGGCCGGTGTCGGCCTCGACAGGCTCGGCAGACGGGCGATGGCCGTCCCCTCGCTCCTGTTGTACTCCGTGGGACTGCTGTGCATTCCGCTCGCCACCACCGAGACCGGCGTGTGGATCGTGGCGATCGCGGTCGCCTCGGCGAATGGCCTCACCAACGGGCTCATCATGACCATCGGCGCCGACGCCTCCCCCGCCGACGCCCGGCCGCAGTTCCTGGCCGCGTGGCGGCTGCTGCACGACGCGGGCTCGGCCGGTGCGCCCGCCGCCGCCGGTGCGCTGGCCGGGATCATCGGGCTGGCCGCGGCGTCGGCGTGCACCGGCCTGGTGGGGCTGGCCGGAACCCTGGTCTTCGCCGTGTTCCTGCCGCGACGGCCCCGGACCGCGCCGGAGGCCACCGCACCCGATCCCCGCGTCAGTGCGGTGGCGTCGCGCTGATCCCCGGGCTGACCGGCCACGCGGGAACTGGCATTCTGGACCGATGCGAGCGGTCATCCAGCGAGTCAGCCAGGCCAGCGTCACCGTCGACGGCGAAGTGGTCGGAGCCCTCGACATCCCCGACGGCGAACACGGCCTCGTCGCACTCATCGGCGTCACCCACGACGACACCGCCGACGACGCGGCGAGGCTGGCCGACAAGATCTGGCGGCTGCGGATCCTGCCCGGCGACGAGCGGGAACTGGCGGCCGCCGATCTCGGCGCCCCGCTCCTGGTGATCAGCCAGTTCACCCTGTATGCCAACACCAACAAGGGCCGCAGGCCGTCATGGAACGCCGCCGCCCCCGGACAGGTCGCCGAACCGCTCGTCGACGCCGTCGTCGCCGAACTGCGGTCCTTCGGCGCGGCCGTCGCCACCGGACGTTTCGGCGCCCACATGCAGGTGTCGCTGGTCAACGACGGCCCGGTCACCCTCATCCTCGACACCGATCAGCGCTGACCGGACGGCGGCGTTAGCGTAGCCACATGGGACGTATCACCACCCGCCGCCGCGTCACCCGCATCCGGGGTGACGGGCACATCGTGCAGCGGCCCGACACCCTGGCGGTGGAGGAACCGCTGGAGATCCGGGTGGGCGGACAGTCGCTGGTGGTGACGATGCGCACCCCCGGCAACGACGTCGAGCTGGCCGCAGGTTTCCTCGTCTCCGAGGGTGTGCTGGCCGGCGCCGACGACCTGGTCACGGCCCGCTACTGCGCCGGTGCCGACGCCGACGGCACCAACACCTACAACGTCCTCGACCTCGTGCTCGCCCCGCACGTGCCTCCCCGGCCCCCGAACTGGCCCGCAGCTTCACCACCACCAGCGCGTGCGGGGTGTGCGGCAAGGACAGCATCGACGCGATCAGCATCCGCTCGTCGTTCACGGTCGCCGATGACCCGCTGACCGTCGACGTCGCGACGCTGCTGACGTTCCCGGGACTGCTGCGCGATCACCAGAACGTCTTCGACAAGACGGGCGGTCTGCACGCGGCCGCCCTGTTCGACGGCCGCACCGGCGAACCCGTCGTGGTCCGGGAGGACGTCGGCCGGCACAACGCCGTCGACAAGGTGATCGGCTGGGCCCTCACCCAGGGTCTGCTCCCGCTGCGCGGTCACATCCTCCAGGTCTCGGGCCGCGCCAGTTTCGAACTCGTCCAGAAGGCGGTGATGGCGGGAATCCCGATGTTGTCGGCGGTGTCGGCGCCCTCCTCCCTGGCCGCCGATCTCGCCGACGACACGGGCCTGACCCTCGTCGGATTCGTCCGCGGTGACTCCCTGGTCGCCTACACCCGCCCGGACCGACTGTCCACGAACAGCATTGAGAGCCTCGCGTCACCTGACCCGTCGTGACGCTGTCGGCTCGCAAGCTCGCGAACGAAACCTAAGGCCGGGTGGTGAGAATCCGCGGTCCGTCACCGGTGACGACAACGGTGTGTTCCCAGTGCGCGGCCCGCGACCCATCGTCGGTGACGACGGTCCAATCGTCATCGAGCACAGACGTTTCGGTGGTGCCCAGCGTGAGCATCGGTTCGATGGCGAGGGTGGAACCGATCACCAGCAGCGGGCCGCGGTTCGGTTTGCCCTCGTTCGCCAGGAACGGGTCGAGATGCATCTCGCGGCCGATGCCGTGGCCGCCGTACCCGGACACGATCCCGAACTGCCGCCCGAACTTGGTCTCCATGGCGCGGGTCGCCTGCTCCAGTGCGTGGGAGATGTCGGTGAGCCGGGCACCCTCGACCATCGCGGCGATACCGGCGTCGAGCGTCAGCCTGGTGGCCTCGCTCAGATCGGAATCGGCCTGGAGAAGTTCACCGACGCCGAACGTCCAGGCGGAGTCGCCGTGCCAGCCGTCGAGAATGGCGCCGCAGTCGATGGACACCAGGTCGCCCTCGGCGAGGACGGTGTCCTTGGTGGGGATGCCGTGCACCACCACATCGTTGACCGAGCTGCAGATGGAGCCCGGGAAACCGTGATAGCCCTTGAAAGACGGGATCGCCCCCGCCTCGCGGATCACCGTTTCGGCGATCTCGTCGAGGTCGAGGGTCGACATCCCGGGCTTGGCCGCGTCACGAACCGCGACCAGTGCGGCCCCGACGATCGCACCTGCCGCCGCCATCGCGTCGACTTCGGCGGCGGTGCGGAACGGGACCTTCTTTTTTCTGCCCAACACAGTGTTGCGTATCAGCTTCCGGCGAGTGCGCCGAGAATCCGCTGATGCACCTCTTGGACGTCACCGACGGCGTCGATGGCCTTGATCTGACCGGCGTAGTACTCCAGCAGCGGCGCGGTCTCGGTCGTGTACACCGACAGCCGGTTGCGGATCACTTCCTCGGTGTCGTCGGCGCGGCCACGGGCCAGCATCCGCTCCACCACCACGTCGGCGTCCACCTCCAGCGACAGCACGCCGTCGAGGGACTCGTCCAGGTTCGTCAGGATCTCCACGAGGGCGTCGGCCTGCTCGGTGGACCGGGGGAAGCCGTCGAGCAGGAAGCCCTTCACGGCGTCGGGCTCGGCGAGGCGGGCACGCACCATGTCGACGGTGATCTCGGACGGAACCAGGTTGCCCGCGTCGAGGTACTTCTTGGCCTCGATACCCACCGGGGTGCCCTGCGAGATGTTGGCGCGGAACAGGTCACCGGTGGAGATGTGCGGGATCCCGAGGGCCTCGCTCAGCAGCTCTGCCTGTGTGCCTTTGCCCGCTCCGGGCGGACCGAGAATAACGAGTCTCACTTGAGGAACCCTTCGTACTTCCGTTGCATCAATTGACTGTTGACCTGCTTCATGGTGTCCAATCCGACACCCACCATGATCAGCACCGCGGTTCCACCGAAGAAGTTCAGACCGCTCGCCGAACCGCCGCTGCTCATGTCGAGGAAGACGTTGGGCAACACGGCGATGATACCGAGGTAGATCGAGCCGGGCAGCGTGATTCGGCTCAGCACATAACCGAGGTAATCGGCCGTGGGCTGACCGGGACGGATACCCGGGATGAAGCCGCCGTACTTCTTCATGTCGTCGGCACGCTCTTCAGGGTTGAACGTGACGGCCACGTAGAAGTACGTGAAGAAGATGATCATCGCGAAGTAGATCAGGATGTGCGACCAGCTCGTCGGATCCGTCAGGTAGTCGTTGACGAACTTCTTCCAGCCCGCGGTGTCGTCGGAGCCCGAGGTCAACTGCAGCACCAGGTTGGGCAGGTACAGCAGCGACGACGCGAAGATCACCGGGATAACACCGGCCTGGTTGACCTTGAGCGGCAGGTACGTCGACGATCCGCCGTACATCTTGCGGCCCACCATGCGCTTGGCGTACTGGACCGGGATGCGGCGCTGGCCCTGCTCGACGAAGACGACGCCGGCGATGATGACCAGTGCGGCCACACACACCAGCGCGAAGGCGAGACCGCCGCGCTGGTCGAGGATGGCCTTGCCCTCGGCGGGGATACGGGCGGCGATGCCGGCGAAGATCAGCAGCGACATACCGTTGCCGACGCCGCGTTCGGTGATCAGCTCACCCATCCACATGACGACGCAGGCGCCGGCGGTCATGACCAGCACGACGATCGTCAGCGCGAACACCGACTCGTCGCTGAGCACGTCGCCGGTGCAGCTGTCGGGCAGGAGCTGGCCGCGCGAGGCGAGGGCGACAATGCCCGTCGACTGCAGCAGCGCCAGCGCCACCGTCAGGTAGCGGGTATACTGCGTCATCTTGGCCTGACCGGACTGGCCTTCTTTGCGCAGTTGCTCGAAGCGCGGGATCACGACGGTCAGCAACTGCACGATGATGCTGGCGGTGATGTACGGCATGATGCCGATCGCGAACACGGCCAGCTGCAGCAGCGCGCCGCCGGAGAACATGTTGATCAGCGCATAGACCTGATTGTCACCGGAGTTGATCTGGTCCATGCAGTCGTTCACTACTTTGTAGTTCACGCCCGGGGACGGGATGGTGGCGCCGAGCCGGTACAGGATGATGATGCCGATGACGAAGAGGATCTTCTTCCTCAGGTCCGGCGTCCTGAAGGCCGCGACGAGGGGGGAGAGCACTAAGTTCCTCCTAGTCCGGGGTGGTGTCGGCCGAGGTGGCCGGGAACGTCTTGTGAAACTCTAACAGTGAGGCCGAAAGCACCTCTGCGGCCACCGTGTGACCAGGGCATTTGTCGGTTTGGCGAATGAGCGGCCCGCGCCGCGGGCCGCGCCCAGACCACAGCGAGCCGCCGAACAAGAGAGGCGTGTGACGCTCCCCTTGTCCGGCGGCTCGTGGGCTTGTCAGAGCTCGGAGACGCTACCACCGGCGGCGGTGATCTTCTCCTTGGCCGCGGCGGTGAACTTATTGGCGGTGACGTTGACGGCCACCGACAGGTCGCCGTCGCCGAGCACCTTCACCAGCTGGTTCTTGCGCACCGCGCCGGCGGCGACGAGGTCGTCGACGCCGATGGTGCCGCCCTGCGGGAACAGCCGGGCGATGTCGCCGACGTTCACGACCTGGTACTCGACCCGGTTGCGGTTGGTGAAGCCCTTGAGCTTCGGCAGCCGCATGTGGATCGGCATCTGGCCGCCCTCGAACGCGGCGGGCACGTTCTTACGTGCCTTGGTGCCCTTGGTGCCGCGACCGGCGGTCTTACCCTTGGATCCCTCACCGCGACCCACGCGGGTCTTCTCGGTCTTCGCGCCCTCCGCGGGGCGAAGGTGATGGAGCTTGATGGTCATTTGCTTAAACCTCTTCGACTGTCACGAGGTGGCGCACCACGTTGATCAGACCGCGGTTCTGCGGGGTGTCCTCGCGGGTGACCGTCTTACGGATGCCCTTCAGGCCGAGGGTCCGCAGGCTGTCACGCTGGTTCTTCTTGGTACCGATGGTGCCCTTGACCTGGGTGATCTTCAGTTCGGCCATGATCTACACTCCCTGACCGGCACGGGCACGGAGCATACCGGCCGGTGCCACATCTTCGATCGGGAGGCCACGACGGGCCGCGACCTCTTCGGGACGCTGCAGCATCTTGAGAGCGGCAACGGTGGCGTGGACGACGTTGATCGCGTTGTCGGAGCCGAGGCTCTTGGCGAGAACGTCGTGCACACCGGCGCATTCGAGCACGGCACGCACCGCGCCACCGGCGATGACACCGGTACCGGGGCTGGCCGGGCGAAGCATCACGACACCGGCGGCGGCCTCACCCTGAACCGGGTGGGTCACGGTACCGCCGATCAGCGGGACGCGGAAGAAGTTCTTTCGAGCCTCTTCGACACCCTTCTGGATCGCGGCCGGAACTTCCTTGGCCTTGCCGTAGCCGACGCCGACGAGGCCCTGGCCGTCGCCGACCACCACGAGAGCGGTGAAGGAGAACCGGCGGCCACCCTTGACCACCTTGGACACGCGGTTGATCGCGACGACGCGCTCAAGCTGGTTGCGGTCCTGGTCGCGGTCGCGGCCGCCGCGGTCACGGCGGTCGCCGCGTCCGCGACGCTCGTTGCTGTTGTTGTTGTCGTTTCCGGCGGGTCCGTTTCCGCCGTCACGCTGACGTCCGGGCATCAGAGGTTCCCTCCGGTCACTGTGGTGTTGCTGGTCGAGATGTTCATCAGAAGCTCAGGCCTCCCTCGCGGGCGGCGTCGGCGAGCGCGGCGATACGGCCGTGGTAGTCCTTGCCACCACGGTCGAACACGACGGCCTCGACACCGGCGGCCTTGGCGCGGGCAGCGATCAGCTCGCCCACCTTGCGGGCGTGTGCCGACTTGTCGCCGTCCACCGCACGCACGTCGGCCTCGATCGAGGACGCGGCGGCAAGGGTCTTGCCGGCGAGGTCGTCGATGAGCTGCACGTGGATGTGGCGGCTGCTGCGCTTGACGGCCAGACGGGGACGCTCGGCGGTGCCGGCGACCTTCTTACGCAGCCGGAAATGACGGTTCGCGGTCGCGGTACGACGACGAGTCGAGGCGTCCTTGCCGAGCGGCTTGCGATCGATCTTGGTTTCACTCATGGCTTACTTACCCGTCTTTCCGACCTTGCGACGGATCTGCTCGCCCTCGTAGCGAATGCCCTTGCCCTTGTACGGGTCGGGGCGACGCAGGCGGCGGATGACCGCCGAGATCTCGCCGACTTTCTGCTTGTCGATACCCGACACCGAGAACTTGGTGGGCGTCTCGACGGCGAAGGTGATGCCTTCGGGAGCCTCGATCGGCACGGGATGGCTGTAACCGAGCGCGAACTCGAGGTCCTTGCCCTTGGCCTGCACGCGGTAGCCGACACCGAAGATTTCCATCTTGTTGGTGTAGCCCTGTGTGACGCCGATGACGAGGTTGTTCACCAGAGACCGGTTGAGGCCGTGCAGGGCACGGCTGCGGCGCTCGTCGTTGGGGCGGGTGACCACGATGTTGCCGTCTTCCTGAGCGACCACGATGGGCTCGGTGACGGTGTGGGTGAGCTCGCCCTTGGGGCCCTTCACGGTGACGTTCTGGCCGTCGATGGAGACGGTGACACCGGCGGGGATGGCGATGGGATTCTTACCAATACGCGACATATCTGTGAGCCTCCCTCTACCAGACGTAGGCGAGGACTTCGCCGCCCACGCCCTGGTTGGCTGCCTGACGATCGGTGAGCAGACCGGACGACGTGGAGATGATGGCCACGCCGAGGCCGCCCAGGACCTTGGGCAGGTTGGTGGACTTCGCGTACACCCGCAGACCCGGCTTGGAGACGCGGCGCAGACCGGCGATGCTGCGTTCACGGCTCGGGCCGTACTTGAGGGAGACGACGAGGCTCTTGCCGACCTCTGCATCTTCGGTGCGGAAGTCGGTGATGTAACCCTCGCGCTTGAGGATCTCGGCGATAGCCACCTTGATCTTCGACGACGGAAGGGTCACCTCGTCGTGGTACGCCGAGTTGGCGTTGCGCAGACGTGTCAAAAAGTCTGCGATCGGGTCAGTCATGGTCATGGTTGACCGTCAACCTTTCTCGTAGTGGTTCCCATACAACGCGGGAGTGCGAACACTCCCCCGGTGGGCCTTCCACGAAGTGGACAGTTGTGCAGGTTCTCCCCGATCGATGCCGTTGGCTTTTCGCCGGCACCGGTCAGGTATGAAGTTGTGGCTCCCGGGGGCACAGTTCACCCAGGCAACCGCTCAAGTGTAGGGAACCGGACGCCAGAACCCAAATCGCCCCGACTACTCGCCGCCCCGACCCCGCGTCCGGCGTAACGACGGTTGCGGAGCCGCACAGCGCCAAATAATGTAGGTTCATACCTACATTATTTGGGGGCCAGCATGACGACGATATCTGCTCGCGATTTCAACCGTGATGTGAGCGCCGCGAAACGGGAGGCCACGGAAGGGCCGGTGATGATCACCGACCGCGGTGAACCGGCGTTCGTGCTGCTCAGCATCGAGGAGTACCGACGACTCACCGGCAGCGGCGAGGACCTTCTCGCGCGCCTCAGCATGGACGACGACCTGGACATCGAATTCGAACCGATCACGATCGACCTGTCGGTCCCGGACCTGTGAACTATCTTCTCGACACCAACGTCGTCAGCGAACTGCGCAAGCCGGCGCGGCGCGCCGACAAGGCGGTTCGGTCCTGGATCGCGGCTCGCGCACCGGCGGACCTGTATCTGTCCGCGATTACCCTTCTGGAGATCGAGCTGGGGATCGCCCGACTGAGTCGTCGGGACGGTACACAATCCGACCGCCTGCGCTCCTGGCTGGAGAACGACCTCCTCGACGTGTTCAATGGGCGCATCCTCCCCGTCGACGTACCGGTTGCCCGTCACGCCGGACGCCTGCATGTTCCCGATCCGCGCCCCGAGCGCGACGCCCTGATCGCCGCGACAGCCACGGCCCACCACATGACCGTCGTCACCCGCAACGCGGCCGACTTCGAACCCATGCAAGTCAGTGTCACCAACCCATGGCTGTGAAATCATTGGCGCGACGTCCAGCCCGCCCTCAATGGAGCATCGGCTCTGTCCTGGCGCGAGGTGTCGGCACTGACCAGTGATCGGTCTGCAGGGTCATACCGTCGTAGCAACAGGGCAGGTCAACGGGCCTGGCCGAGTGTAAGGACGGAGTGGCACTGTGGGTGGTTCCGAGCTGGTGGGGAGGTGATCTAACTGTCGGTAAGAACGGCGCGTCAGCGGCGATCACGCCAGTGGAGCGGACCACCCCTTACACCCTGATCCTGGGCCTGCTCGAAGGGAAGAAAGCCACCGGCGTCGCTGACGTGCTCATCGACCACCTGCATGGGCTGCCCGGCATCATGAGTCAGGGCCTGACCTGGGGATCAGGGCACGGAGATGGCTGAGCATGCATCGGTGACCGTGGCAGCGGATCTGCCGATCTACTTCGCCCACCCCCGCTCGCCGCGGGAGCGGCCGATGAACGAGAACACCAACGGACTGATCCGCGAGTAGCTGCCCAAAGGCGCCGAGATCACCTCTCATCAGCCCTACCTCGACGCTCTCGCCCGAGAACTCAATGAACGACCCCGCGCAGCGCTCGGTTTCTACACCCCTCGCGAGAAGTTTGAAGCGTTACCCAACGCCAACGTTGCTTCCGCAGGCTTGACACCGCCCTGACCTTGTCGACGTAGGCGACAGCGACCGTCAGTTCTCGCCGCAATGGAGCCCGGTCATTTCGACCGGGAAGACGTGTCGGTGATCAATCTGTCAGGTCTGCCGGACACGCCGCAATGGAGCCCGGTCATTTCGACCGGGAAGACCCGCGTGCGTATCAGGGTGCGCCACAACGCATTACGATCGCCGCAATGGAGCCCGGTCATTTCGACCGGGAAGACTGGAAGTGGGTAGCGGAGTCGAAGGTGGAGGAAGCACGGCCGCGATGGAGCCCGGTCATTTCGACCGGGAAGACGAGCGTCAGCAAAGCGAACAGGTTCATTCGGATAGCGCCGCAATGGAGCCCGGTCATTTCGACCGGGAAGACGAGGTGAAGACGACGGTGCCCGCCAGGTAGTCGTCTTTGCCGCAATGGAGCCCGGTCATTTCGACCGGGAAGACGATCAGCGCCGAAGTCACACACTCCTGAGACCCGGCGTCGCCGCAATGGAGCCCGGTCATTTCGACCGGGAAGACCGGCGGGGGCGGCGGCTCGGGGGGGGTCGTTACTCCAGGGCCGCAATGGAGCCCGGTCATTTCGACCGGGAAGACTTCGGTAGCAATCCGGATGAGTCGACGCCGGAGCGTGCGCCGCAATGGAGCCCGGTCATTTCGACCGGGAAGACGTGCCACCCGCGCGGCTCCGCCGTTCGGGGTGAGCAGCGCCGCAATGGAGCCCGGTCATTTCGACCGGGAAGACACCACTCCGGATGCCACGTCGACTCATCCGCACTGAGCAGCCGCAATGGAGCCCGGTCATTTCGACCGGGAAGACCTGGGAAAGGCAGCGGCAGCGTCACACGGCCCGCGACTGGCCGCAATGGAGCCCGGTCATTTCGACCGGGAAGACTGCCGGTGCTGGTGCTCGGTCCGCGCCCCGATCTGCTG
>NZ_BAED01000046.1 GCF_000241345.1 Gordonia amarae NBRC 15530 | reverse complement strand
ACATGGAGAACAGTGATGAGTGAACTTCTGGCCGCGGTCCGTACCCTGAGCCCCGCACCGGGCGCGGGCGCCGAGGGCGTGTTGTCTTACACCGCGACCGTCGACCCGGCCTTCACGATCGGACCCAAGGTACACGGCGGAACCCTGCAGATGGTCGCGGTCGCGGCGGCGCGGCAGGCGTTCGCCGAGCTCGCGCCGATGGCCGGTGGGCTGGGGCCGGTCGCCATCGCCAGTGATTACCTGTCGGCACCCAACCCGGGTGTCGTCGACGTCGAGGTGTCGGTGCGTAAACACGGCCGGACCGTCGCGGTGCTGACCGTCGACATCGCGCAGGGCGGGCGGACGATGGTCGCCTCGACGGTGACCCTGGCGTACGGCGGTGAGGGCGAGCCGGTCCATCGGGCGCCGCATGGACTCGACACGGTTCCGGTGGCGCCGCCCGCCGATGGCGTGTCGGTCGACGATTCCCCGATGTGCGACATCGTGCACTTCGGTCCCGCCCTCGACATGATGCTGGACCCGAAGACCTTTCACGTGATGCGCGGGGAGACCGGGCCGTCGCGGATCGTCGGCTGGGCGCGGCCGAAGGGCTCCGAACCCGACCTCGACTTCGCGGTGCTGGTGGCCGACGCCTCGCCGCCGGTGGTGATGAATCTCGGGATGTTCGGCTGGGCACCGACAGTGCAGCTGACCACCTACCTGCGCCGTGATCCGGCGCCGGGCTGGCTGCGGTTCGAGAACTCCAGTGTGCAGGTGGGCCCCGGGATGTTCGAGGCGGACCACCTCGTGGTGGACTCGACGGGTGCGGTTGTCACGCAGTCGCGTCAGCTCGCGCTGCTCCCGAAGTAGCCGCAACCCAGACGAAAGGCAGAAGGCAAGTGTCCCAACGTATCGCGATCATCGGTGGCGGAAAGATCGGTGAGGCGCTGCTCGCCGGGCTGATCCAGTCGGGCAAGCAGACCAAGGATCTCGTCGTCGCCGAGAAGTCCGAGGTCAGGTCCGCCGAGGTCGCCGACGAGTACGGCGTGCTGGTGACCGACGTGGTCAACGCCGTCGAGGGGGCGCAGTTCGTGTTCATCGCGGTGAAGCCGGACGGCGTGACCGAGGTGCTGCGCGACATCGCCTCCGTCGACGACAACGGGGACACCGAACGCGTGGTGGTCACGCTGGTCGCGGGTCTGCCGCTGTCGCGGTACGAGACGGCACTGCAGGCGGGGTCATCGATCATCCGGGTCATGCCCAACACCCCGATGCTGGTCAACGAGGCGATGTCGGCGGTCTCGCCGGGCCGCTACGTGAGCGACGATCAGCTCGAGGCGGTGCTGGACCTGCTGCGCGCGGTCGGCAAGGTGATGGTGGTCCCCGAGAAGCTGATGGACGCGGTCACCGCCGTGTCGGGATCGGGTCCCGCATACGCGTTCCTGCTGGTGGAGGCCATGATCGATGCCGGTGTGGGGCTGGGACTGACCCGCGCTCAGGCCAGTGAGCTGGCGGTGCAGACCATTCGTGGTGCGGGCATCCTGCTCAGTGAGTCGGGGCTCTCCCCGGTGGATCTGCGGGCCGCGGTCACCTCACCGGGCGGAACCACCGCCGAGGCGATCCGCGAGTTTGAGGCGGCCGGGTTCCGGCACGGCGTCTACCAGGCGATGCGTGCCTGCGCCGCCCACAGCGCAAACGCTGGCCGTCGAGTCGACGTTGAGGGTTTAGGTGGCGGATTGGCCGGTCCAGGTGAATCTGCCGCACCCCGTGTTTAGTGGTTAGAACAAGCAAGAACCACTACATCTTGTGGTCCCAGGGGTGAAATAGACGTTTCGCCAGGCCACTTGCGTCGCTTTTTTCACATCTGCCCCGTTAAGCTGCTCAAAGCACGTACGTGACTGATAGTTCGCCGGAGGGGAAGCCGGCGGCCGCGATTCGTGCACCGGAGGAATGAGCAAGTCATGGCACCTGTAGAGAAGACCGGAACAGTGAGCAGCACGACCTCGGGGTCGCAGTTCCTCACCGTCGCAGAAGTCGCATCCCTGATGCGGGTCTCGAAGATGACCGTCTATCGCCTCGTCCACAGCGGTGAGCTGCCCGCGGTTCGCGTCGGCCGTTCGTTCCGTGTGCACGCCAAGGCGGTTCATGACTATCTGGAGACCTCCTACTTCGACGCCGGCTAGGCACAGCGTCGATCGCCGTACCCGGGTCGGCACCTCGATTTCGTCTGGAGGTCACCGGCCGGTAGGCTAGGGGATCGCGTGCTGCGATCCCCGACGGCTCTCGGTCGACCTGACCGGCGACGGCGTTTGCGGGGCTTCGGTTCTGGCGAGTAACGGCCGGTAGGTCGGACCCCGAATGCGCCGAAAGCACAGAAGGTTAAGCGTCGAGCGTGAGGAAGCACCCCAATGGGTTCAGTGATCAAGAAGCGCCGCAAGCGCATGTCGAAGAAGAAGCACCGCAAGCTGCTGCGCCGTACCCGCGTTCAGCGTCGCAAACTCGGTAAATAAGCTCGACTTCACGGCGAGGGACCCGCACAGGCTGTGCGGGTCCCTCGCTTGTGTGCCGTGCCCGCCGGCATGGCCTACTCTCTAGCCATGACAGGGGAGACACACATGCCGTCGCCGGAGGCACCGCGGTCGGTGCTGGTCACCGGGGCGTCGACCTTTCTCGGCGGCTATCTCGTGGCCCGGCTCGCCGCCAACCCCGAGATCGAGACGGTGCTCGCCGTCGACTCGCGGGTGCCGCGCAAGGACCTGCTGCGCCGGATGGGGCGGGCGGAGTTCCTGCGCCTGGACATCCGCCGGCCGTCGATCGCCAAGGCGATCGCCTCCTACAACGTCGACACCGTGGTGCACGCGGCCACCTCCATCATGGAGGCGGCGCCGCATTCGGCGGCGATCAAGGAGTTCAACCTGATCGGGTCGATGCAGGTGTGCGCCGCCTGCCAGCGCAGTCCCTCGGTCAAGCGGGTGGTGCTGCGGTCCACGGCGATGGTCTACGGGGCCAGCTCCAAGGATCCGTCGCATTTCGCCGAGGGCACCGCGGCCCGGCGCGAACCCAAGGTCGGCTATGGCCGCGACCTGCTCGACGTCGAGGGCTACGTCCGCGGCCTGGCGCGCAGGCGACAGGACATCGACATCACCATCGTGCGCCCGCAGGCCATCCTCGGCCCGCGGATCAACACCCGGATGGGGTCGTATCTGTCGTTGCCGATTGTGCCCACCGTGATCGGAATGGAACCGCGCCTGCAGTTCCTGCACGAGGAGGACGCGCTCGCGGCGATGGAACACGCGGTGCTGGCCAACCGGCCCGGCACTTACAACGTGTCCGGCGACGGCGTGGTGACCCTCACGCAGGCCATCCGGCGGCTCGGGCACATCCAGATGCCGGTGCCCAAGGGGCTGCTGGCGCCGATCACCGGCGTCTTCCAGGATCTGCGCTCGGCCAAGCTGCGGTCGAGCCAGACCGACTTCCTGACCTACGGCCGGGTCCTGGACACCACCAGGATGCGGACGGAGTTCGGTTTCGTGCCGCGCTACACGACGGATCAGACGTTGGAGGACTTCATCCGCCGGGGCTCGTCCAGCCCGGTCATCGGGGCCGACACCTGGCGCGGTCTCGAACATCGGGTGGTGTCGGCGGCGCATCGATTGGTCGAGGTGTGATGTAGGACTAAAGACCCCACTGTGTAGTATGCGCAACGCAATTGCAACGTTTACAATTCAATTCAGGACAGCCCAGGGGGACGGCAGCGGCGCATCACATTGCGTTCCCCGCTCGGGACCGGATTGAAGCAACCACGCGAGGATGGTGGGCACCGTGCCGACTGGAGCAACCGACGCACGTACCGCGAAGGTCATTCAGCTGTACGCGACTCCCAACGGAGTCGACGGTGCGGCCATGGGCAGGGACCTGTCCGAACGCAGGCATCCCAGCCAGCTGACGGGCCATCCCAACACCGATGGATTCGGCATGCCACCGGCGAGTGTCACGCCCATCACCGACGAGATCACGCTGGCCGACGGCCTCGGTGCCGAAACCGGCAACGACGTCCGTTCGAGCCCGCTGTTCAGCCTCGGCGGTATCCGTGGCGCCATCGCCGACACCCTCACCTCCACGGCGGGCTTCATCCGCGAACGGATGACCGGCGACTACGACGTCGACGAGTTCGGTTTCGACCCGCACTTCACCGAGACCGTGTTCTTCCCGGCGATCCGCCAGGTGTACGAGAAGTGGTTCCGCGTCGAGGTCACCGGCATCGAGAACCTGCCCGCCGAGGGTGCCGCACTGCTGGTCGCCAACCACGCCGGCGTCATCCCGATCGACGCGCTGATGTGCTCGATCGCGGTCCGTGACAACCACCCCACCGGCCGCTACCTGCGGGCGCTGGCCGCCGACCTGGTGTTCGAGATGCCGGCGATCAGCGAGATGGCACGCCGGATCGGCGCCACCATGGCCTGCACCAACGACGCCGACAGGCTGCTGCGCGCCGGTGAGCTGACCGCCGTGTGGCCGGAGGGTTTCAAGGGCATCGGCAAGCCCTACAAGGACCGCTACCGGTTGCAGCGGTTCGGCCGCGGCGGTTTTGTCACCACCGCGCTCAAGAACTCGGCACCCATCATCCCGATGTCGATCGTCGGCTCGGAGGAGATCTACCCGATGATCGCCGACCTCAAGCCGGTTGCGCGGATGCTCGGGCTGCCGTACTTCCCGATCACCCCGCTGTTCCCGCTGCTCGGCCCGCTCGGTGCGGTGCCGCTGCCGTCCAAGTGGCATATCCACTTCGGCCGGCCCATCGACACCAGCGGCTACGACGAGTCCGCCGCCGACGATCCGATGGTGGTCTTCGACCTCACCGACCACGTGCGCGAGGAGATCCAGCAGACCCTGTTCCGCATGCTGAGCCGCCGCGGCAGCGTCTACTTCGGCTGACCCCGACTAAGGCCGCCTAAGGCGCACTGTCATGGTGTTCGTTCGCTGACCTTCTCGACCGATCGTAATCGCGCGGCGCGGGGGAACTCCCGGTTCTCGGAAACATTTCCAGCGACCTCACAGGCGACTGTTGGCAACGGCCCGGAAGACAGCGCAAGCACAGGAACTTGTGGGTGCTTTCGCAGAATATCGAGGGGTATCGCGTGGTTGACTGGCGAATGTGACCGGTGCGGGCCAGCCCGCAAGCGTGCGATACGTAACCCTAGCGAGATACCACCGGAGGTGGCATTCATGCCGTCAGAGATCACCCGCCGCGCGGCCCTGGCCGGATTCGGGGCGCTGGTACTGGCCGCGGTTGCGGCCTGTTCCGACGACGACAGCGACTCCGGGAGCGGATCGTCCTCCGCGTCGCCGAAATCTTCCGGAACAGGAACGGCAACAGGTGATCTGGTGTTCGACCCGGCCTCCTTCACCGAGAAGACCGCCACGATCTCGGCCGCCGACGGATCGTCGAAGAAGGTCACCTACCGCTTCTATGGTCCGATCACCTACGTCACCAAGCCGGTCGATGAGACCTATCAGTGCCTGACCGTCAGTGTTCCGACGGAAATCGACGGCAAGAAGGTCGACGCATCGACGGCGCCGATCGTGTTCGCCAACTCCGTCGGCGGTTACATGCCGTCGTCGGTGGCCGAGGCCACCGCGGTGGGCGGCGGGCAGATGGTGGGAATGGGCACACAGGGTTCGTCCTCGTCTTCGTCCGCGTCCGGGTCGAGTGCCCCGACTTCGTCGGCTGCCTCCAGTTCGTCGGCGGCCGCCAGTTCGTTTGCGGCCCCCAGTTCTTCGGCAGCACAGTCGTCCACGTCCGCGTCGGGTACCGAGGTTGAGTCCGGCGGCAATGCGATGCTCAACAGCATGGGCAAGATGGTGTCCATTCCCGAGATCGCCCTCGCCGAAGGTTTCGTCGTGGTCGAGCCGGGCGCTCGCGGGCGCACCCTGGTCAGCGACTCCGGCGACTACTACGGCACTGCCCCGGCGGTCATCGTCGACCTCAAGGCCGCGGTCCGTTACGTGCGCTTCAACGAAGGCCGCATCCCCGGCCGCACTGATCGCATCGTCTCCACCGGTACCAGCGCCGGCGGGGCGGTGTCGGCACTGCTCGGGGCGTCCGGCGACAGTGACCTGTACAGCTCCGAACTTGCCGAGATCGGCGCCGCCGACGCCTCGGATGCGGTGTACGCGACCGGATCATGGTGCCCCATCACCGATCTCGAACACGCCGATGCCGCCTACGAATTCTGCTGGGGTGCCAACCCGTACACGTCGAGCATCGACACGACCGTGACCAAGGAACTCGCTGCTCAGTTCGCCGAGTATCAGGACAAGCTGAAGCTGGAGGGTCGCAACGGTTTCGGTGCACTGAACGCAGGCAACTATCACGATTACCTGCTGCGTGAGTACCTGATCCCGTCGGCCACCACCTACCTGTCCGGGCTCAGCACGGCTGATCGGCAGACCTACCTCAAAGAGAACTCGTTCATCACCTATTCGAGTGGAAAGGCATCGTTCACGTGGGACGGATTCACCGACCATGTGGGCACCCGGAAGAAGCCCGCCCCCGCATTCGACGCCTTCGATCTGTCCCTGGACATCAACAATCTGTTCGGGCACGGAACCGAGAAGGCGCGGCACATCACCGAATACAGCCAGAAACGGGACACCACCGGCCTCAAGGGCAAGGCGTTGCCCGATGACACCGCGAAACGCACCAACCAGATGAACCCGATGTATCACATCGCGGCGAAGAATCCGGGCCGGTCCAAGCAGTGGTGGATCCGATTGGGTACCAAGGATTCCGATACCTCGCTCACGATCTCCACCAACCTCACCGCGAGCCTGGTGATGCTCGGTGACAAGGTCGACCACCTCATGTACTGGGATCAGGGGCACGGTGCCAACGACGATGCCGACGACTTCCTCGCCTGGGTGCGTGAACTCGGCTCGAAGTAGTTCGCAGCAGGGTGTCGGTTCACGTGGCCCCGGGGACTAGGGTGAGGGCCAGAACTGGTGGCCTTGAACGAGGGAGCTGAACGTGCGCGCAGTGGTCTGTCATGAGGGTGAACTGACGGTGCAGGATCTGCCGACGCCGGTACCCGGCCCCGGCGAGGTGCTGTTGCGGGTCACCCGGGCCGGCATCTGCGGTTCCGATCTGCACGCCCGCGTGCACTGCGATGCCACCGCCGACATGTCGGCCGAGGTGGGCTACAACGGCTTCATGCGCAAGGGTGATTCGGTGGTGTTCGGGCACGAGTTCACCGGCGAGGTGATCTCGTACGGGCCGCAGTGCCAGAAACGCTGGGTGCCGGGCACCCCCGTCGTCGCGTTGCCGATCGTGTCGCACGACGGGCAGAGCCACCTGACGGGGTTCACCGAGTCGGCGCCCGGCGCGTACGCCGATTTCGTCGTGGCCAATGAGGACCTGACTTTCGAAGTGCCCGAGGGTGTTACACCCGAGCAGGCCGCGCTCACCGAGCCGATGGCGGTGGCCTATCACGCCGTGCGCCGCGGCGAGGTCGGTAAACGCGACGTGGCCGTGGTGATCGGCTGCGGCCCCATCGGCCTCGCGGTGATCGCGGTGCTCAAGGCCACTGGTGTCAAACATGTTGTAGCCAGCGATCTTTCGGAGGCCCGTCGCAATCTCGCCAAGCGGGTCGGGGCTGACGTCGTGGTCGACCCGCGGATCGAGTCGCCCTACGACAAGGCCACCGAACGCCGCAGCTACGTCACCAAGGCGCCCGACATGCTCGGCCTCGCCTTCGACGCCATGCGCCGCCTGCGCCGCCTCCCGGTGCTGCCGTGGAAGCCGGTGTTCCACGCCGCCGAACGTCTCGGCGCCGTACCCTCCGGCCCGGTCGTCTTCGAATGCGTCGGTGCCCCGGGGATGATCGAGAACATCGTCTCCGGCGCCCCGTTCCGCTCCCGGATCGTCGTCGTCGGTGTCTGCATGGAACCCGATACCTTCCGGCCGGTGATGGCCGTCAACAAAGAGCTCGAACTGCGCTTCACGTTTTACTACGACCCGGCCGAATTCACCACCGCGCTGCAGATGATCGCCGACGGCCGCCTCGACGTCTCCCCGTTCATCACCGCCACCATCGGATTCGACGCCGTGGGAGATGCTTTCGAGGCTCTCGGCACCGCCGAACAGCACGCCAAGATCCTCATCGACCCCACCAGCAACGCGATGCTGTGACCGGTCAGTAGCAGGACGCGAAGCTGTAATAATCGCTGTTGTCGTTGGACTTGGACACGACCTGGCCGTTGACATAGACTTTGCAGGACACCGGGCCGCCGTTCTCGTCGACGACGCTGACCGCCACGAATCCGCCGTACTCACCTGACTCGGTGAAATCGTAGTGAGCGCGCATGTTCTTCCGGGGACGATGCGGCCACGCCCACGACGGTCACCGCCACCGAAAAGGTGACCCGGGTGACGGAAACCGAAACGGTGACCGCGACCCAAACGCCGGAACCGTCGACCGAACAGGTGCCGGTCACAAAGACCGAGAAGAGGTCCGCCGCCACGGACGACAGTGGTTCGGCGGCCAGGATGCCGAACGTCGTCTGCATGAATTTACAAGCGGCACAGGACAAAATCCAGGAAGCCGGTGTGTTCTTCTCGCGCAGCGAGGATGCCAGCGGCCAGGGGCGTCTGCAGATCATGGACAGGAATTGGATCGTCGTGGCACAGACTCCGGATCCGGGAACCCCGATCTCGGAAGGTGACGCGGTTCTGTCCGTCGTGAAAACCGACGAACCCAATTCTTGTTAGCCGCGTGAAGTGATTCCCGCTCACTTAGCTGGGAAACGCTCACGTTATTCGGTGAGCGGGAGCGAAAGCGGTGAGCGGGAACCGGGTCAGCGGTGGCGGAGGATGCGGGCGGCGACGGCCGCTCCGCCACCGGCGGCGCCGACGGCCAAAGCGGTTGTGGCGCCGTACTTCGCGGCCTTGCGGGCGGTGCGGAAGTCGTACATCTCCCAGCCGCGTACCTTGGCGACGTCGCGCAGGTCGGAGTCGGGGTTGATGGCGACGGCCTTGCCGACGAGCGAGAGCATCGGGACGTCGTTGTGGGAGTCGGAGTAGGCGGTGCACCGTTTCAGGTCCAGGCCCTCGCGAATGGCCAAGGAGCGCACCGCATGTGCCTTTCCGGGACCGTGCAGGATATCGCCGACGAGGCGGCCGGTGAACACGCCGTCGACGCTTTCGGCGACCGTGCCGAGGGCTCCGGTGAGTCCGAGCCTGCCCGCGATCACCTGGGCCAGTTCCAGCGGGGTGGCGGTGACCAGCCACACCTGCTGACCGGCGTCGAGGTGGCGTTGCGCCAAAGCCTGTGTGCCGGGCCAGATCTTGTCGGCGATGTACTCGTCGTAGATCTCCTCGCCGAGGTCGATCAACTCGGAGGTGGGGCGGCCGGCGATGAACGACAGCGCCTTCTCCCGGCCCTCGGCGACGTCGTCGGCGTTCTCCTTGCCGGTGACCTGGAACTTCACCTGCGCCCACACCACATCGAGGATGTCGCTGTAGCGGAAGTAATTGTGCGCGGCCAGCCCCCGGGTGAAGTGCACGATGGACGCGCCGTGCACCAGCGTGTTGTCGACGTCGAAGAACGCGGCCGCCGTGAGATCGCGGGGCACCGGCGGTGCTTTCGGGGTGTCGGCGTCGTCGCGTTCGCCCTCGCGGGCGCGCAGGGAGTCGACAGCAGCCTCGGCGCTGGCCTCACCGGCCAGGCGCTGACGCAGTTCGGCGGCAGTCTGCCGGAAGCGGCCCGACGCCGCGCTGGCACGTTCGGAGATCCAGGTGGTGACCCGGCTCGCCTCGTCGATCTCGGCGTCCCCCTCGGGGGTGTCGCCGTCGTTCGGGTCGTCCGCGGCCCCGTCGGGGTCCACGATCTCGGCCTGGGCCTCCCAGTCGTCGGGTAGCGGAGTCGTCGGCTCCTGCGCCGGGGTGTCGACCTGCTCTGCGCGGGAATCGACACCGTCGGTCCCCGTGCCGGAACCCGTCTGATCCGCGTCCTGTGTGTCGCCCACCGGAGCACCTCCCGCGCAACTTGAGTGTTCGGATCCACCCTACTTGGCGGGGGCCCGCGCACCGGCCCCGCGGTGGGGCGGGAAACTGGAACAACCGCACGCCGCGCGCCGTTCACCTGGGGTGAGTGTGGCGCGGAACCGGATCGACCACGGAGGTAACGAGATGGGTCTCACAGCACCGCGAATCGAATTGCTCGTCCGGGCCGGCTGTGCGGCCTGTGGACGGGCACGCGAGGACCTGGCCCGGATCTGCGGCCCCCTCGACGTACCGGTCACCGAGGTCGACGTCGACGAGGCCGCGGCGGCCGGCGACGGTGAGCCGCGCGCGGAGTACGGGGACCGTCTGCCCGTCGTCCTGCTCGACGGCGAGGAACACAGCTACTGGGAGGTGGACGCACCCCGCCTACTCGCCGACCTGAGGTCACGCGCCAAGGCCTGATCCGCGAGCTTGCGAGCGGGCACCGAAAGCCCATCCCGGGCAGTGAGGCAGAACACGTCGGCACTAGGCTGAGACGAGCACTGACCGGGACCGGATCGAGAGGATGTGGCGAGTGATGGGGCAGCCGCCGACGATTCCGCGTCCGGCCGTGACCCGCCTCGCAACCTACCTGTACGTGCTGCGCTCGTTCAGTGCCCGCGGCACCGTCGTGGCCTCCAGCGTCGAGCTGGCGACCGCGGCCGGGGTGAACCCGTCGATCCTGCGCAAGGACCTGTCCTATGTCGGCGCCTCCGGGGTGCGGGGTGTGGGTTACGACGTGTCCCGGCTGACCGCCCGCATCAAGCTGGCCCTGCACACCGACCACACCAACATGGTCGCGCTCGCCGGGGCGGGCAGGCTCGGGCACGCGCTCATCTCGCACGCCGGTTTCGGCAGGGGATTCAAGGTGGCCGCGCTGTTCGACACCGACCCGGCCGTCATCGGGACCCGATTCACCGACGATCTGGTGGTGGTCCCGCTCAGCGAGGTCGGGGCTACCTGCGCGGGCCTGGCGGAGGGTATCGATTTCGGGGTGATCGCCACCGGAGACGACGACGCCCAGGCGGCCTGCGACGCGTTCACCGCCAGCGGTATCCGGCAGTTGCTGAACGTCACCCCGGTGCACCTGTCCGTCGAGTCCGACGTCGTGGTCCGGCAGGTTGATCTAGCCTTGGAACTGCAGGTGCTCGGCTTTCAGGCCTATGCGGTGCACAGCTCCGCCGCACGGAACCGTATTGTGCCTACTACAGAGAGTAATCAGGCTATGGGCGAAGAAGCGGTGACCGCGTGAGTGTTCTGTTGTTCGGAGTATCGCACCGAAGTGCTCCGGTCGAGGTGCTCGAACGCATCTCCGTGTCCGAGTTCGACCGCCCCAAACTCGTCGGCAAGCTGCTGAACCACCGCTCCATCTCTGAGGCGATGCTCGTCTCCACCTGCAACCGCATCGAGATCTACGCCGTCGTCGACGCCTTCCACCCGGCCCTGGAGGCCGTGGGCGAGGTGCTGGGCGAACACTCCGGCATGAGCATCAACGACCTCACCAAACACGCCTACGTGCGTTACTCCGAGGCCGCCGTCGAGCACCTGTTCACCGTCGCCGCCGGACTCGACTCGATGGTCGTCGGCGAACAGCAGATCCTCGGACAGATCCGTAACGCCTACCTGAGCGCCGACGCCGACAAGGCGGCCGGGCGCACCCTGCACGAGCTGGCCCAGCAGGCGCTGCGCGTCGGCAAGCGGGTGCACACCGAAACCGGCATCGACCGGGCCGGTGCCTCGGTGGTGTCGGTGGCGCTGCACCGCGCCAAGACGCTCATCACCGCCGGCGACCCGGATGCCGCCCGGCTTCGGTCGGCCGTGGTGATCGGCGCGGGCGCGATGGGTGGCCTGGCCACCGCGCACCTGGCGCGGGAGGGTGTCGGGCACCTGGTGGTGGTCAACCGGACCCTCGCCAACGCCGAACATCTCGCCGGCAATGTCGCCGCCAACCACGGCATCTCGGTGCGCGGGGCGGGCCTGGACGACCTGGCGTCGGTGATGGCCGACACCGACATCGTCGTCGTCGCCACCGGCAGCGTCGGGGCCGTCGTCGGTGTGGGCGAGGTGCACAAAGCGCTGGCCGCTCGCACCTCGACGCAGCCGCTCGTCATCTGTGACCTGGGACTTCCCCGCAACGTCGACCCGGCCGCCGCCCGCCTGCCCGGCGTGCACATCGTCGACATCGCCGGCCTGCGCGACGACGAGGCGACCCGCGCCGCCGAGAACGACGCGCTCGCCGCCCGGTCGATCGTGGCCGCCGAACTCGCCGACTACCTCACCGCGCAGCGGCAGGCCGAGGTCACCCCGACCGTCGCCGCCCTGCGCCAGCGCGCGGCCGAGGTCGTCGAGTCCGAGATCCTGCGCCTGGAAACCCGGCTGCCCGGACTTGACGACCCGCAGCGCGACGAGGTCGCCAAGACCGTGCGGCGCGTCGTCGACAAGTTGCTGCACGCACCGACCGTGCGGGTCAAGCAACTCGCCGCCACCCCCAACGGGGACCACTACGCCGAGGCCCTGCGGGAACTGTTCGAACTCAAGCCCGGCGCCACCGGGCCGGTGTCGGCGCCGGAAACCGGACTCGACGACCCCAGCCGCACGCAGCGCTGAGCGCCGCCGGCACCAACCACCTACCAATACCCACACTGATCAGGGGCGATGCAGTGATTCGGATCGGCACACGTGGCTCTCAGCTGGCCACCACCCAGGCGCAGACGATCGCCGACGCACTCACCGCCGCCGGGCATCCGGCGGAACTGGTGATCATCAAGACCGACGGCGACGCGTCGGCGGCACCGGTCGCCGAGATCGGGGTCGGGGTGTTCACCACCGCGATCCGGGTGGCGCTGCGCAACCGCGAGGTCGACGTGGCTGTGCATTCCTACAAGGACCTGCCGACCGCACCCGAACCGGACCTGAACATCGCCGCGATCCCGCCCCGCGAAGATCCCCGGGACGCGCTGGTCAGCCGGGACAATCTGGTCCTCGGTGAGCTGCCCGCCGGATCGGTGATCGGGACCTCGTCGCCCCGGAGGGCGGCACAGCTTAGAGCATTGGGTCTCGGTTTGGAAATTCGCCCCCTACGAGGCAACCTAGATTCTCGGTTGGGCAAAGTCGCCGGCGGTGAACTCGACGCAGTCGTGGTCGCCAGGGCCGGACTCGCTCGCATCGGACGCACCGAAGTGGTGTCCGAGGCGTTCGATCCGGTGGTCATGCTTCCCGCCCCCGCACAGGGGGCGCTGGCCGTCGAATGTCGCGGTGACGATGCCGAACTGGTGAGAATACTCGCCGAGTTGGACGACCCGTCCACAAGGTCGGCCGTGGAGGCCGAGCGGGCGTTGCTCGCGGCCCTGGAGGCCGGATGCACCGCACCGGTCGGAGCCATCGCCGAAGTGGTGGAGTCGATCGACGACGACGGGCACATCTTCAACGAGCTCTCGCTCCGTGCGGGGGTGGCGGCCGAGGACGGATCCGATGTGATCCGCGCTTCGGTGGTGGGCCCGGTCGATCAGGCCGTCCAGCTGGGTAAGGATCTCGCCGCCGAACTGTTGGAGCTGGGAGCCGCGGAGCTCATCGGTACCGGTTCGTCGGACTGACCCGTGTCGTGACGCGCGGCGGGCAGGCCGGACGTGCCGCCGCCGACGAGACCTGTCGACTCTCACGCTGGTGACAGCGCAAGTTACCGCAGCCCTGAACGGACAGGGCAGGAGAGTGCGAACGCATGAGCCGTACAGCGAACAACGTCACACCGGGGAACAGGGCAGGCCAGGGGCGACCGGGCCGGATACTTTTCGTGGGTTCGGGTCCAGGCGACCCCGACCTGCTGACAGTGCGGGCGCGCAACGTCATCGTTCACGCGACGACCGCCTACATCGACCCTGACGTACCGGCTGCCGTCGTGGAGCTGATCGGATCCGCCTACCGCGAGGACGAGCCGCAGCAGACCCGCAGCCGCGCCGGCCGCAAGTCGGCCGCCACCAAGGCCGCGGAGGAAGCCGCGAAGGCCGCCGAAGGCAGCCCCGCCACCCCGACCCCGGCCGCGGAAACCCCCGCCGAGGAGACTCCGGCCGAGACCGTCGAGGAAGAGTCGGTGGTGCATCCGGCGCTCGGCGATCCGACCGAGGTCGCCCGCACCCTCGTCGCCGCCGCCAAGGCCGGAGACGACGTGGTCCGCGTGGTCGCCGGTGATCCGCTGACCACCGATTCGGTGCTCGCCGAGGTCAACGCGGTGGCCCGCACGTCGATCCAGTTCGAGGTGCTGCCCGGGCTGCCCGCCGCCTCCGTCGTGCCCAGCTACGCCGGCATGCCGCTCGGCTCCACCCACACCGCCGCCGACGTCCGCGGCGAGGTCGACTGGGCCGCCCTGGCCGCCGCCCCCGGACCGCTGGTGCTGCACGCCACGTCGGGACACCTCGCCGAGGCCGCCAGCGCCCTCACCGAACACGGCATGGCCGCCCAGACCCCGGTCGCCATCACCATCAACGGCACCACCTGCGCCCAGCGCACCATCGAGGGCACCCTGGCCACCATCAACGAGCTGGGCAACGCCCTGGCCGGCCCGCTGGTGCTGACCGTCGGCAAGGCCGTCAGCCAGCGTTCCAAGCTGTCGTGGTGGGAGTCGCGCTCGCTGTACGGCTGGACCGTGCTGGTGCCGCGTACCAAGGACCAGGCCGCCGACATGAGCGACCGTCTCGTCTCGCACGGCGCGGTGCCCAAGGAGGTGCCGACGATCGCCGTCGAACCGCCGCGCAGCCCCGCCCAGATGGAACGCGCCGTCAAGGGACTCGTCGACGGCCGCTACCAGTGGGTGGTGTTCACCTCCACCAACGCGGTGCGTGCCGTGTGGGAGAAGTTCGCCGAGTTCGGTCTCGACGCCCGCGCCTTCTCCGGCGTGAAGATCGCCTGCGTCGGCGAGGCCACCGCCGAGAAGGTGCGCGCTTTCGGGATCAACCCCGAACTGCTGCCGTCCGGCGAGCAGAGCTCGCTCGGCCTGCTCGAGGTGTTCCCGCCCTACGACGACGTGTTCGACCCGGTCAACCGGGTGCTGCTGCCGCGCGCCGACATCGCCACCGAAACCCTGTCCGAGGGCCTGCGGGATCGCGGCTGGGAGATCGACGACGTCACCGCCTACCGCACCGTGCGTGCCGCGCCGCCGCCGGCGGAGACCCGCGAGATGATCAAGACCGGCGGTTTCGACGCGGTGTGCTTCACCTCGTCGTCGACGGTCCGCAACCTCGTCGGCATCGCCGGCAAGCCGCACGCGCGGACGATCGTCGCGTGCATCGGGCCCAAGACCGCCGAGACGGCCACCGAGTTCGGTCTGCGCGTCGACGTGCAGCCGGAGACGGCGTCGATCCCGGACCTGGTGGACGCGCTCGCCGAGCACGCCGCCCGGCTGCGGGCCGAGGGGGCGCTGCCCCCGCCGCGCAAGAAGTCCCGTCGGTCGCGGAGCTGAGTTTCTCGGTCCCGGGGGTGGTCCGGTGAGGTGTCGAAAGGTCACCGGACCCTTCGTGACCCTCGCTCGTTCCTCGCTTCGGCCTCAGGGATCAAGAGGGGTTCCCGGTCCTTCGTCGCTTCGGCCTCAGGGATCAAGATGGTGCTCGCTTCGGAGAAGGGATGTCCGTGTCACCTGTGATTCGTCCGCGTCGGCTGCGTACCACTCCGGCGATGCGCCGGCTGGTCGCCGAGACCACGCTCGCGCCGCGGCAGCTGGTGCTGCCGATGTTCGTCGCCGACGGGATCGACGAGCCGCGGCCGATCTCGTCGATGCCGGGAGTCGTGCAGCACACGACCGACTCGCTGCGTAAGGCGGCCGAGGAGGCGGTGGCGGCGGGTGTCGGCGGGCTCATGCTGTTCGGGGTGCCCGACGCGGCGTCGAAGGACGCCGCCGGGTCCGGTGCTGACGACCCGGACGGGGTGCTCAACCGGGCGCTGCGGCAGCTCGCCGCCGACCTCGGCGACGGCACCGTGCTGATGGCCGACACCTGCCTCGACGAGTTCACCGACCACGGCCACTGCGGTGTCCTCGATGACGCCGGTCGCGTCGACAACGACGCCACCCTGGATCGCTATGTGGCGATGTCGCTGGCACAGGCCCGCGCCGGGGCGCACCTGCTCGGCCCCAGCGGCATGATGGACGGCCAGGTGGCCGCCATCCGCGCAGCCCTTGACGCCGAGGGCTTCACCGACACCGGCATCCTCGCCTACGCCGCCAAGTACGCCTCCGCGTTCTACGGGCCGTTCCGGGAGGCCGTCGGATCGTCGTTGCAGGGTGACCGCCGCACCTACCAGCAGGACCCGGCCAACCGGCTTGAAGCCCTGCGCGAGGTGCGCCTGGACCTCGATGAGGGTGCCGACATCGTCATGGTGAAACCGGCGATGAGCTATCTCGACCTCGTCCGCGATGTCGCCGAGATCTCCGACGTGCCTGTGGCGGCCTACCAGATCAGCGGCGAGTACTCGATGATCAGCGCCGCCGCCGAGCGCGGCTGGATCGACCGCGACGCGGCGATCCTGGAGTCGCTCACCTCGATCCGCCGGGCCGGTGCGTCGATCATCCTCACGTATTGGGCGCAAGAGGTGGCGGCCTGGCTCGGATAGCCGCGTGCTCGCATGACTCAGGCCGGTCGCGGCATAAGTCTGCGTTAAGTCGGGTGGCCTAGGCTTCTTGGTATGTCCGTTCCGTTCCCTTCGGCGCAGCAGCCCGAGCGCGCCGGTGATCTGCCGACGGGACGTCCCAAGCTCGCCGAGTCGGTGTCGATCGCCGTCGAGCTGTGGGTCGTCGTCATCGTCGGGCAGATCATCGCCTTCGTCGGCCAGTACCAGATGATGCGTGACTACGTTGACGACTACGTCGCCGACCTGCCGAAAAGCACCCCGCAGGACCAGATCGACCTGCTGTCGGAGCCGTCGACCACCGTCGGCCTGATGGCGGTGGTCGGGGTGGGGCTGACCGCGATCTCCGTCGGTGCGGTGCTCCTGACCCGCGCCGGCTACAACGTCGCCCGCGTCGCGCTCGGCGGCATGAGCGTCTACGTCACGGTGAACATGGTGATGGCTTTCTTCGCCGACATCAGTCCCGGCTGGGTGATGATCCCGATCGTGATCAGCGGTGTCGCCGGGCTGGGTGCCGCCGTGATGATGATGCGCGGTGACTCGTACACCTACTGCCGGGAGATGGCCCGCTACCGCAAGGACAGGCGCCACCCGCCCCGGCCGCCCGCCCCGGGAGGCGGATATCCGCTCTACCCGCCGGCCGGGTACCAGCCGCCGGGCTACCCGCCCACACCGGCGTCCGGTTCGTCGTATGGTGAACAACAGCCCGAACAGACCGAAGGACGCAACACCGGTGATCAAGCCTGACCCAGCCGCCCGCCCGAAGTACGTGACCTGGGCATATCGTTGTTGGCTCGGATCGGGGATCGGCCTGATCGCCTTCGGTGTCCTCGGCGCGATCGCCGGGTTCCTCGTCGACGGTTCGACGCTCGCGCCCGTCGGCGTCGGGGTGCTGCTGATCGCCGTCGGCGTGGCCTACGTGCTGATGGGTAGCCGGGCGTTCGTCGGGGATGCCCGGTGGCGGTCATCGCTGGCGGCGCTCACGCTGGTCGTGGTGGTGATGCTGATGTTCTTCAGCATCGGTGTCGGGGTGACGTTCGCGTTCCCGCTGGTCGTGGCCATCGCGGGCCTGTTCGGGTCGTTGCTGGCCTACCGTCCGGAATCCGAGCAGTGGTACACCGGCGAGCCGCAGGACAAGCAGCGCCCGGCCAAGGGCCGCAAGAAGTGAGCGCAGACCCGAAGGCCCGGGAGCCCCAAGACGACGAACCCCAAGACGAGGAACCTCAAGACGAAGCGTCACAGGCCGAGGAAGTGGCCGCCGAACCCGTCGACGAGGGCGAGGTGCTGTTCGCCGAACAGGGCGGCAGCTGGTGGATCGTGGCGATCGGCCCGGTCATGGTCGGTGCCGTGCTGGCGATGGAGATCAGCGGACCCGGGCAGGTGCACTGGCCGGTGCTGTCGATCTTCGCGGTGATCCTGGTCTCGTTCTCGCTGGTGCAGGTGCACGCGGCGCGCCGGCACGTGAGCGTGTGCCTGACCGAGACCACCCTCCGGCAGGGCACCCGGACACTGCCGTTGACCGAGATCAAGAAGATCTTCCCGCCCAACGAGGGCGTCGAGGCACAGAAGTGGGAGAGCGCCCGGGCACTCGGTGAGCTGCACGGGGTGCCGCGCCGCCGCAAGGGCATCGGCCTCACACTCGCCGACGGCACCCTCGCCCAGGCCTGGGCGAGAGACGTCGAGACCCTGCGCCGCGAACTGACCGAAGCCGTCCAGGCCGTCCGGCTCGGCCTCCCGCCCCGCGGCAAGAAGGACTGACACTCGCCTCTCCTGTGCCGGTTGAGGTGCGAGGTCGCCCTGCGACCGAGCCTCGAAACACGGTGAGGGGACATTGTCGGCTCGCGGGGTTTCGAGGCTCCTCGCCTGGCGGCTCGTCGCACCTCAACCGGCAGAGAGGCGAAGCCGGGGTGGGCGTTGCGTCTCAACCGGCAGAGGGTCGAAGCCGGGGTGGGCGTTGCGTCTCAACCGGCAGAGGGGGCGAAGCCGGCGGAGGGCGGGGATCAGCCGTGGTCGAGCATGGGGGTGTGGAGGAGGTTTTCGGGGACGCCGAAGGCGTCGATGAGGGTGCGGGCGTGCGGGCGCAGGTCGGCGCACAGGTCGTTGACGCCACGGCGGATGGCCTTGGCGCGTTCGACCGAGACGTGGCGGTGCATCAGGAACCAGCCGAGGTCGGCTTCGAGAGCCGAGTAGACGAACAGATCGCACACCTTCCACAGCAGCTCGCGTGCGGCCTCGTCCTCGACCTCGACGATCGCGGCGATCATCGACTCCAGCACGAGCCTTTCGGTGTGCGCGTGGCCGACTTTGAGCAGGTGATCCTGGGCGCTGTTGAACACCTCGAACGCGTCGTCGTCGGACGTGGACTTGCGTAGCCGCTGCGCGCACGTGCGCAGCAGGTGGTCCTCGCGGTTGCGGAACAGGCGGATCTGGGTGCCCCGGTTGGTGAGCGGCGAGTCGTCGGTGTTCTCGTCGGAGTCGTCGAGGATGGTCTGGATCACCTGCCGCACCGCGGTCTTCTCGGCGACCACGTCGCGAGCCATCGTCGCGATGAACCGCACCCAGCCGCGTGCCGACAGGCCCCGCATGTCCTCGGCGTACGCACCGAGCAGTTCTTTGCCGATGAGCTGGGTCAGGACGGTGTTGTCGCCCTCGAAGGTGGTGAACACGTCGATGTCGCCGCGAATGATCGGCAGCTGGTTCTCCGAGAGATAGCCGGCGCCGCCGCACGCCTCGCGGGCGATGTTCACCGCGGTGGACCCGTGCCAGGTCGAATACGCCTTGAAGCCGGCGACATCGGCCTCGAGTGTGCGCGCGGCCTCCGGGTCACCCTCGGCGAGGCGGGCGGTGATGTCGTTCTGCGCGAACGCGATCGCGTATGACTTGGCGATCAGCGGCAGCAGTTTGCGCTGGTGGCCGAGGTAGTCGAGGATCGTCACCTCGCCCTGCTCGTCGGGTGCCTCGAACTGCTTGCGCAGCAGGCCGTACCGGGTGGCCAGGGTCAGCGCCTTGCGGCCGGCGGCACCCGCGGTGGCGGCCACGCACACCCGGCCCCGGATCAGGGTGCCGAGCATCGTGAAGAAGCGTTTGTTGGTCGATTCGATGGGCGAGGAGTAGGTGCCGTCGGCGGCGACATCGCCGTACTTGTTGAGCAGGTTCTCCGCCGGGATGCGCACGTTGTCGAACAGGATGCGGCCGTTGTCGACGCCGGCGAGGCCGCCCTTGTAGCCGCAATCGGAGGTGGCGACGCCCGGCAGGTCGGTGCCGTCGTCGTCGCGGATAGGCACGACGAAGCAGTGCACGCCCCGGCCCTCGGGTTCCTCCCCTGGACCGCCGGTGATGAGCTGGGCGAAAACTGCTGCGACCCTGGCATGTTGGCCGGCACCGCCGATGTAGTCCTTGCGTGCCGACGCGGTAGGGGAGTGGATCACGAATTCCTGCGTCGCGGGGTCGTAGGTGGCGGTGGTCTCCACCGAGGCGACGTTGGAGCCGTGCCCGGTCTCGGTCATCGCGAAGCAGCCGAGCACGTCGAGGTTGATGATGCCGGGCACGTACTTCTCGTGATGTCTTGCGGTGCCCAGGTTTTCGACGGCGCCGCCGAACAGTCCCCACTGCACACCGGACTTCACCATCAGCGACAGGTCGGCGTAACCGAGGGTCTCGATGCCGGTGACCGCCGCGCCCACATCACCGGTGCCGCCGTGATCGGCCGCGAAACCGGGCGCGGCGAAACCCTTCTCGGCCAGAGTGCGCATGGTGTCGAGGATGTCGGCACGGGCCTGGTCGAGGGTGCGGGACGGATCGGGCAGCAGCTCGGCGCGGTCGATGTTGGCCCGGACCTCCTCCCGGGTCTGGTGCCACGGGCCGTCGAGCGCCGCCCGCAGAACCGTGGCCAGGGCGGCGTCGCCGTCGGCGGAGTTGTCGGAATCGGTCTTTTCGGGTGTTACCGGTGCGGACATGGCCTCCACCGTAGGGGACCGTGCTGTCGTGAAGGTGTGATTTGACGCACTGCGGGGCCGGCCGGCCTGGTCAGCCCGCGATGACCGCCGCGATCGAGGTGGTGGGTTGCAGATCGATGCCGGCGTCGGAGAACGTGCCGCGGATCAGATTCCAGATGGCCGACTGCAGGAAACCGCGGAGGGTGTCGGCGTCGATCGCGTGGTCGGGGTTGGCGAGCCAGCGGTTGACCGTGGCGTCGACGAGTCCGACGACGCCGTAGGCCAGGGATTCGGCGAGGCCGGTGTCGACGCCGTTCGCGGCGAGCACCGCGCCGGCCAGGCCCGTCACCCGGGTCGCGATGTCGGCCTTCGCCTCGGTGACCGTGCGTGCCCCGACCTCGCGGCGGGCGCGGGAGCCGATCGACAGGAACCGGTGCAGCCGCGGATAGTCGACGATCCAGCGGATGTAGCTGTCGACGGCGAACGCGATGGCCTCGGTGATCGTTCCGTGCGGGTCCAGTGCCGGGTCGAGACGTTCGGACAGATCGCGCAGGATCCGGACGCGGAGCTGTTCGTCGAGGTCGGCGCGATCGGTGAACACCCGGTAGACGACCGACCGGGGCACCCCCGCGCGCTGGGCGATGTCCCGGACGCTCGCGTCGGCCCCGTCCTCGGCGACGACGAGCATCGCCGCGTTCAGAATCGCCTCGCGACGCTGCGTCTTGTGATCGTCCCAGCGGGTGGCGCGTCCGTCGGGCGCCGGCTCGGCATGAACCTCGTTCCCGGACATTCGTCATATCCTAGCCGGTTGCCTGACCGGCTCCTCCCGATCTTGACCGGACATGGTGTCACAGATACTGTTGCCGTAACACTGTGTCCAATACATTTACGCAAGGCGTTCCGCACCGCAAGCGCATCCGCACAGAAGGGACGTGCCCATGTCCACAGCCCTGCACCGCACCTCAGGTGTCGCGACCGCTCCGGCTCAGTCCGAGACCGTCAGCACCGTCGACGCCGGTCCCGACGAGGTGTCCACCCGGCTGCTGGTCTCGTCGGCCCGCCTGTCCCGCAACGCGATGACCGAGATCGACTGGTCGGCACCGCTGGATCCGGGCAAGTACGGCTGCAGTCCGGAATGGTCGTCGCTGTACGGGACCGCGTACTGGGACGAACTGACCGAGGCGCAGCGCGTCAAGGTCACGCGCCACGAGTTCTCGTCGATCATGAACATCGGGATCTGGTTCGAGATGATGCTGCAGGAGATGGTGATCCGGGATCAGTACCTCGGCGACTACCACACCCCGGAGTTCCAGTTCGCGCTCACCGAGATCGCCGACGAGTGCCGGCATTCGATCATGTTCGCCAAGGCGTCGGCGGTACTGGCCGGGACCTCCTATAAACCCAAGGCACGCATCGCCCGGATGGGGCGGATCTTCATGGGGACCGCGAAGAACGAGGTCGCCTACGCGGGAATCCTTGTGGCCGAGGAGATCCTGGACGTCTTTCAGCGTGGCTGCATGCGCGACGAGCGGGTGCTGCCGCTCGTGCGCACAGTCAACGAGATCCACGTCCTCGAGGAATCGCGGCACATGAGGTTCGCGCGCGAACAGGTGCGTGAATCGATGAAGAACGCGGGGCCGCTGCGCCGGCGGTTCAGCGCCTATGTCACCGCGCTCGGTGCGTCGATGGTCGTGGTGAGTCTGGTGCAGCGCAAGGCCTTTGCCGACGCCGGCCTCGATTCCTACCGGGCGATGGGGGAGATGAAGGCAAACAAGCACTTTCACGCGATGATCCGCAGCAGTTGCGTACACCTGATGGAGTTTCTCGACGAGGTCGGCCTGCTCACCCCGGCGGCCGCCCGCATCTACCGGAAAGCGCACATGCTCTGACCCGTGGCGCAGCGCGGGCCGTCCGGGCCGGGCCCGGACCTATTGTGGAACGCATGTCGACGCCTGAACCCGCGGATTTCCGGATGCATGTGGTGGCCGAGTCGATCCGGTTGTTCGCCGAACGGGGGTACGAGTCGACGACCGTCGATCAGATCGCGGAGGCCGCGGGGGTGTCGCGGCGGACGCTGTTCCGGCAGTTCCGGTCGAAGGAGGATGTGATCTTCGCCGACCACGAGGCGCTGCTGGCCGGGGTCGCGCAGCGGCTCGCCGACAGTGACGGCGATCCGTACGAAGCGGTGTGCGCCGCTGCCGCGTCGGTGTTCGAGCATTTCCGGTCCGCCCTCGACCTCGCGGTGCGGCGGTACCGGGTGGTGGCCGAGGTGCCCGCACTGCGTGAGCGTGAGCTGATCACCACCTACCGCTACCAGCGCGAATTCGAGGACCACCTGCGGGCGCGGCTGCCCGGGGTGACGCCCGAGCGGCTCGTCGCGTTCGCGGCGGCGGTGACCGGTGTGCACAACTATCTGCTCCGCACGATGTTGCGCGGCGACGAGTCGGCGACGACCGCTCGGCTGCACGCCGAGCTGGCGCTGGTCCGGCGGTCGCTGGCACCGAGTGCCGATCCCGGCGGAGCGGACGAACCGCCGGCCGATCGGCGAGTCACCGTCGTGACCTACCCGGCGGGAACCTCGCCCGAGGACGTCGCGCGGCAGGTCGCGCGGCAACTGCGGGAAGCCTGAGGTGCGATTGCGCCACCCGGGAGCGGCTCGGCGCGCACAATGTGAGCAGGCCAGTATCCGTTGACATGGCACTCGGTGCCGTGTTCAACTGGAAAAGTTGATTTGATGGCACGCGGTGTCATTGCATAACCCCACAAGGAGTGACCATGGGTTTCGGCAACCCCGACTTTGACCTGTTCCAGCTGCCCGAAGAGCACGTGGCCCTCCGCGAGGCCATCCGCGCCCTCGCCGAGAAGGACATCGAGCCCTACGCCGCCGACGTCGACGAGAAGGCCCGTTTCCCCAAGGAAGCCCTCACCTCGCTGGTCGCCAACGGCTTCAACGCCGTCCACGTCCCCGAGGAATACGACGGCCAGGGCGCCGACTCCGTGGCCGCCTGCATCGTCATCGAAGAAGTGGCCCGCGTGTGCGCGTCGTCGTCGCTGATCCCGGCGGTCAACAAGCTCGGCACCATGGGCCTGATCCTCAACGGCTCCGACGACCTCAAGAAGCAGGTCCTGCCCGGCCTTGCCGCCGGTGAGGCCATGGCCTCCTACGCGCTGTCCGAGCGCGAGGCCGGCTCCGACGCCGCGTCGATGAAGACCCGTGCCCGCCTCGACGGCAACAACTGGGTCATCAACGGCAGCAAGTGCTGGATCACCAACGGCGGCGAATCCACCTGGTACACCGTCATGGCCGTCACCGACCCCGAGAAGCGCGCCAACGGCATCTCCGCGTTCATGGTCCACAAGGACGACCCCGGCTTCACCGTCGGCCCGCTGGAGAAGAAGCTCGGCATCAAGGGCTCGCCGACCGCCGAACTCTACTTCGAGGACTGCACCATCCCCGCCGACCGCATCATCGGCGACGAGGGCACCGGCTTCAAGACCGCGCTGCAGACCCTCGACCACACTCGCCCCACCATCGGCGCCCAGGCCGTCGGCATCGCCCAGGGTGCCCTCGACAAGGCCATCGCCTACGTCAAGGAGCGCAAGCAGTTCGGCAAGACCATCAGCAGCTTCCAGGGCGTCGAATTCATGATCGCCGACATGGCGATGAAGGTCGAAGCCGCCCGCCTCATGGTGTACTCATCGGCAGCCCGCGCCGAAAAGGGTGAGAAAAACCTCGGATTCATCTCCTCGGCATCCAAGTGCTTCGCCTCCGACGTCGCGATGGAGGTCACCACCGACGCCGTGCAGCTCTTCGGCGGTGCCGGCTACACCCGCGACTTCCCGGTCGAGCGGATGATGCGCGACGCCAAGATCACCCAGATCTACGAGGGCACCAACCAGATTCAGCGAGTCGTCATGAGCCGTGCTCTGCTCAAGTGAGCTGTTGAATTGAGCTGTGAGATGGGAATGAGCCCAAAGCCCGCGTCTTCCTCCCTCGTTCGGGGTCGCAGGCTCCCCGCTCACTCGGTCGTCCAGACGCGGGCGGCTCATTCCCATCTCACAGCGCGACCAAGATTCGGGGTTGCTTTGGCATGGGCCTGAATCGTGAGGTTTCCGGGCGGCTGGTCGTCGCTCTCCTCGGTGTGTTGCTTGTCGTCGCTGCCTGCGGAAGTGATCCCGAACCGCCCCGGCCGCCGGCGCAGGCGGCCGGGCAGGAGTATGTGAACCTCGGCGACAGTTATGCGTCGGGGACGGGAGTTGATCCGCTGCAACAGGATTCGCCGTTCTTCTGTCAACGGTCGGCGGGTGATTACGCGCGGATCGTGGCGGCCCGGACCGGGCGGGTGCTGACCGACGTCAGTTGCGCCCGGGCCACCACGAAGCACCTGGACACCGCCCAATACGACGGCGTGCCACCACAACTCGACGCGCTGTCGGACGAGACGGGCCTGGTGACCCTGATGCTCGGCGGTAACGACAACGGCACCTTCGGGACGTCGGTCAGCGTGTGCGGAAAGGCCGCGAAGACCGACCCCTCGGGGTCGCCGTGCACGGACGGGGCCGGTGCCGGGTTGCTCGGGCCCATCGACGCCGAGACCTATCCGGCGCTTGTCGGCGGCCTGCGGGAGATCCGCGAGCGCGCCCCGAACGCCGACATCCTCATCATCGGCTACCCGTGGATCATGCCCGCCACGGGCGGCTGCTACCCGGACATGCCGATCGCCGAGGGTGACGTGCCGTTCATGCGGGAACTCCAGACGCGGCTCAACTCCGCGGTGTCCCGGGCCGCAGCGAAGGCCGGCGTGACCTACGTCGACATGTCGAAGGTCTCCGACGGCCACGACGCCTGCGCGCCCGAGGGGGTGCGGTGGGTCGAGCCGCAGAGCAACCGGTCGGCGTCGGCGAACCTGTTCGGTGGTCTGCACCCCAACGCGGCCGGGCAGCGGGCCATCGCCGAGCAGGTCCTGGCCGCCCTGAATCGCCGATCCGGCGGCTGATCCGCGTCGGCAACGTGCGGTTTTAGTACCGTGTAGAAGTGAAACGCCGTTGTGGCGCCCGGAGTGTCGCGGGCTAAGGTGTGTGGCCGTGACAGGCGCCCCGTTTTCGCGGGGTGGTCCCGGGGGAAGCGATGCGGCGAAGGAGCACACCTGATGCGTACCCATCTGACGCGGAAGGCGGTCAGGGCGGCCGTCCTGCCGCTGGCGGCGGCGACGTTGTTCGTGGTGAGCGCGTGCGACGGTGATACCGCCGAGGACGCGGCGGCCTCGGCGTCGTCCGTGGCCTCGGCGAGCGAGTCGTCGGCAGGCAACCAGGTCAAGGACTCCACTTTCTTCTCGATGCTCGATATCGCGGGAGTGAAGGTGACCGACAAGCCCCGATTCGTGACGGCGGCGGTGAAACTGTGCGAGGCGATGGTGGCGGGCACCTCCTTCACCGATGCCCGATCTGCCCTGGACGTCGGACTCGACGAGGACGGCAATGCCAAGGTTGCCAGTGCGGGCATCGCCGCCTACTGTCCCGATCAGCAGGTCAAGATGGCGACCGGCTGACACCGGTTTCCGGTGCGCCGAGCTGTCGGTCGACTAGCCGACGCCCCCGGTAAGACGGGTATCGTCAGCTACTACCCATTGGCAGCACGGCAACTCCATATCAAAGGAAGACGCATCTCATGACCCGACGAAGCATCCGCTGGAGTCTGCTGCCGACCGTTTTCGGTGCCGTGCTGGTGTTCGGGGGCTGTACCACCGATGGCACGCCCGTCGCCGGTGACGACACCCGGGCGACGACCTCGACCACCGACACGGCAACCCCGGACTCGAGCACCCCGGACACGACGACCACAGAGACGTCGGCTCCGCAGACGTCAAGCCCCGATACGTCGGGCGGCGACTCGCCGGGCAGCAGCGGCCGTGGGCTGTCGGTGGAGAAGGAGAACGAGGTCTTCCTGCGGACGCTCAAACAGCTCAACGTGGCCGTGCCGGACGAAGCCCGGTACATCGCGGTGGGCAGGCAGGCCTGCACCGACATCCGTGGCGGGAAATCCTTCATCGACGTCGCACTCAACAATTCGCTGGGCCTGGGCCCGGTGTCCGCGGGGTCGCTCATCGGGGCCGCGATCGGCGTGTTCTGTCCCGATCAGCAGTCAAAGATCTCCGCGGGCGGTTGAGGGCCGTGCTCCTCTGATCAGTTGAGAACTGTTCGGCGAGAAGAACTTTCATTGCAAGTGGGTAATCCGGCGCGGATGTGCCGGACGGAGTAAATCAGGGGAGATCGATGGCGTTGCAACCGGGTTCAGAGTTCGCCGGATACACCGTGCTGTCCAAGCTCGGTCAGGGCGGAATGGGACAGGTGTACGTGGTCGAACACCCGCACCTGGGCCGCCGCGAGGCGATGAAGGTCATCTCCGTCAGCGGGGACCCCGAATTCGAGCGACGCTTCACCGCGGAGGCCAAGACCGCCGCCGCCCTCAACCACCCCAACATCATCACCGTCCACGGCTACGGCGTCGTCGACGGTTCGCCGTGGTTCACGATGTCCTACATCGACGGCCGCGACCTGGCCACCGAACGGCTGACCCTGCCCGAGATCGGGACCGTCGCCACCAAGGTTGCCGACGCCCTCGACTACGCGCACCGCAAGAACGTCATCCACCGCGACATCAAGCCTGCCAACATCGTCGTCACCCGGGACCCGGACACCAAACAGATCGACGAGGTGGTGGTCCTCGACTTCGGTATCGCCAAGCTGGTCACCGACGCCACCTCGATGACCGCCGCCAACATGGTGGTCGGCACAATGGCCTACCTGGCCCCCGAGGTGGTCTCCGGCAAGCCCGCGGGTCCGCGGTCGGACCAGTACGCGCTGGCCTGCACCACCTACCAGCTGATCACCGGCACCACCCCGTTCTCCGGTGACACCGCGCCGGCGATGATGATGGCGCACGCCACCCAGCCAGTGCCCCGCGTCAGCTCGGTGCGGCCCGACCTCGCCGCCCTCGACTCGGTGTTCGACACGGCGCTGGCCAAGGATCCGGCGCGCCGCTTCGCCGACTGCCGCTCGTTCGCGGCCGCGCTGACCCGTGCGCTGCAGGTGGCCCAGAGCAGCGCCCAGGGTGGTCAGCGGCCCGGATACGCCGCCCCGGCCCCGTTTCCGACACCCGGGCCGACCGCCCGGCCCGGTTCCTGGCCGTCCGGCCCGGCCAACCCGGTGCCCCCGCACTCGGGGCCCCAGAACCCGGGATTGCAGAACCCGGGATTGCAGAACTCTGGCCCGCATAGCCAGGGGCAACCCGGCCATCCCACGTCCGCTCCCAACAATCCGGTCCCGTCGGGTCCGGTGCCGCTCGGCGCGTTCGGGCCCGGCCAGCCTAGTGGTCCCCAGCAGAGCCCGTACGGCGCCTACGGCACGCCGTCGGGGCCGCATGGGTCGACACCGCAGGGCGGTCCCGCCGGACCCAAGGGCGACTCCGCCAAGCAGACCAAGATCCTGGCCGGCATCGCCGTCGCGGCGGTCCTGGTGATCATCGTCGCGCTCGTCGTCATCGTCGCCAAGAAGTCCGGCAGCGACGACGGCGACACCACCACCGCGGGAAACACCACCACCTCCAGCACCACGACGTCGGATACCACGACGTCCGACACCACGACGAGCACGACCGAGACCACCACAACCACCACGACGCCGACGACGTCGACCGGACTGGGCCTGTCCGACCAGCAGAAGGACAGCATCTTCATCAAGACGCTCGAATCCTCGGGCATCGCCGTCAACGGCAACGACGCCAAGTACATCTCCACCGCCAAGCAGGCCTGCACCGACATCCGGGGCGGCAAGACCTTCCTCGACGTCGCGCTCAACCTCAGCATGGGCAACGACCCGACCCAGAAGGGCACCATCGTCGGCGCCGGAATTGCCGTCTACTGCCCCGAACAGGAAAACAAGATCACCGCCGGGAATTAGAAGCGCATTCCGCACCGCCGGCACCCTTGGCACCATCAGGATTGGCACGTGAGGTGTTTGGTTTGGAACACTGGTCATCGTGACCCGCCCCGTAGCCTCTACTGCCACCCACTCCGCAGCGCTTTTCGAACGTGCGGCTCACGCGATCCCCGGCGGCGTGAACTCGCCGGTGCGGGCGTTCTCCGCGGTCGGCGGCACCCCGCGCTTCATCACCAGCGCCTCGGGCTGCACCCTCAACGACGCGGACGGCAACAGCTACGTCGACCTGGTGGCGTCGTGGGGGCCGATGATCCTGGGGCACGCGCACCCGGCGGTCGTCGAGGCGGTGCAGCGGGCGGCGAGCATCGGACTGTCGTTCGGCGCTCCCACCGAGGCCGAGGTGGAGCTGGCCGAGGAACTGATCGCCCGCGTCGATCCCGTCGAGCAGGTGCGGCTGGTGAACTCGGGCACCGAGGCCACCATGTCGGCGATCCGGCTGGCGCGCGGCTACACCGGCCGCGGCAAGATCATCAAATTCTCCGGCTGCTACCACGGTCACGTCGACGCACTGCTCGCCGATGCCGGGTCGGGGGTCGCGACGCTCGGCCTGCCCACCTCGCCCGGCGTAACCGGTGCCTCGGCGCATGACACGATCGTGCTGCCGTACAACGACCTGACCGCTGTCGCGGCCGCGTTCGAGGAGTACGACGGCCAGATCGCGGCCGTCATCACCGAGGCCGCCGCAGGCAACATGGGTGCGGTCGCGCCGGTCGACGGGTTCAACGCGGGCCTGCGTGAGCTGACGCGCAGGCATGGTGCGCTGCTGATCCTCGACGAGGTGATGACGGGTTTCCGGGTCAGCCCGGCCGGCTGGTACGGCCTCGAGGGCGTGGCCGGTGACCTGTACACGTTCGGCAAGGTGATGAGCGGTGGCCTGCCGGCCGCCGCGTTCGGCGGCCGCCGCGAGATCATGGCGCATCTGGCGCCGTCGGGGCCGGTGTACCAGGCGGGCACGCTGTCGGGGAATCCGGTGGCGGTGGCCGCGGGCCTGGCGACGCTGCGCCACGCCGACGCCGCTGTGTACGAGGCACTCGATGCCAACGCCGACCGGCTCGCGGCGCTGCTCACCGAGTCGCTGACCGCCGCGGGCGTGGCGCACCGGGTGCAGAAGGCGGGTAACCTGCTCAGCGTCTTCTTCACGTCGTCACCTGACGCGGTGACCGACTACGAAGCCGTCAAGGCGACCGAGACGTTCCGGTTCGCGCCGTTCTTCCATGCGCTGCTCGACGGGGGCGTGTACCCGCCGCCGAGTGCGTTCGAGGCGTGGTTCGTGTCCGCGGCCCTCGACGACGACGCGTTCGCCACCATCGCCGCGGCACTGCCCGCGGCCGCCGCCGCTGCCGCCGCGGCCACCGACCCCAGGGGGAACTAGATGTACACCGTTGTCCACATGATGCGCCACGGTGAGGTGCACAACCCCGAGGGGGTGCTGTACGGCAGGCTGCCCGGGTTCCGGCTGTCCGACACCGGCCGGGTCCAGGCCCGCAAGGTGGCCGACGCGCTCGCCGACCACGACATCGCCGCCGTGTTCGCCTCACCGCTGCAGCGGGCGCAGGAGACGGCCGCCCCGATCGCCGCCGCGCACGGACTGACGATCACCACCAACGACGAACTCATCGAGGCCGACAACGTCTTCGAGGGACTCAAGGTGTCGGTGGGCGGCGGTGCGCTGGGCAAGCCGCGGCACTGGCCCAAGCTGCGCGACCCGTTCACGCCGTCGTGGGGCGAGCCGTACATCCAGCTCGCGCACCGCATGCTGGCCGCGGCCACCACGGCGCGTGACGCCGCCCGCGGTCACGAGGTGGTGTGCGTGAGCCACCAGCTGCCCGTGTACACGCTGCGCCGGTTCCTCGAAGGCAGCAGGCTGTGGCACGATCCGCGCCGCCGGCAGTGCTCACTGGCATCGCTGACCAGCCTCATCTACGACGACGACGCGCTCGTCGACATCGTGTACTCCGAGCCGGCGGGAGCGTCGGATCCGCTGGTGACGGGTGCCTGAGAGAGTTTTCATGCACGTTCAGTCTCGTCGCGCCGGCCGGGTTGCCGCGCTGGTGGTGTCGGTCCTGCTGGCCGTGGGTGCGCTGGCCGGGTGCGGCACCGGTGACGATGCCGTCGCCCAGGGCGGCACCTTCCAGTTCGTCTCCCCGGGCGGCAAGACGGTCATCACCTATGCCGCCGCCGACCGCAGACCGGTCGCCGGAATGTCCGGTCCCGACGTGGTGACCGACGCCCCGCTGTCACTGTCCGACGCCCGGTACGCGGGCAAGGTGGTGGTGGTCAACGTGTGGGGCAGTTGGTGCGGACCCTGCCGCGGCGAGGCCGATGCCCTCGAAACCTCTTACGCCGAAACGAAATCCAGTGGCGTCGAGTTCCTCGGGATCAATCTGCGCGACGACCGGCAGTCGGCGAAGGACTTCATCACCGACCGCGAGGTGCGGTATCCGTCGATCTACGACTTCCCGGGCGCGACGCTGGCCGCGTGGAAGGTGCCCACCTCGGTGGTGCCCACCACAATCGTCCTCGACCGCAGGCACCGGCCCGCCGTCGTCTTTCTCAAGTCGCTCACCACCGACGAGTTGATCCCGGCGATCAAGCGCGTGGCGGCGGAGGAACCGGCCCCGTCCGCGGCTGTGGGTGCGCCGTGATCGAACTCACCCCGCAGGCCGCCGTCGGCGACACCTTCGCCGACACAGTGTCGAGCGGTCCGCTGCTGCTGGCGCTCGGCGCGTGCCTGCTGGCCGGGCTGGTGTCGTTCGCCTCACCATGCGTGGTGCCGTTGGTGCCGGGCTACCTGTCGTATCTGGCCGGGCTCGTCGGGGCGGAGGCGCCCGCGGTGAAGGTGGGGGAGCCCGCCAAATCCGGCCGCACCCGGGTCGCGATCGCGGCCGGGCTGTTCGTCGCCGGATTCACCGTTGTGTTCGTCGCGGCCACCGCCACCGTGCTGGGCGTGACCAGTACGTTCGTGCTCAACCACGATCTGCTGCAACGGATCGGCGGGGTGGTCACCATCGTGATGGGGCTGGTGTTCATCGGCCTTATCCCGATGATGCAGCACGAGTTCCGGTTCGCGCCGCGGCGGCTGCCCAACATCGTCGGCGCCCCGCTGCTCGGCGCGGTGTTCGCGCTCGGCTGGACACCGTGCCTGGGGCCGACACTGGCGGCGGTGATCGCGACGGCCAGCGGCACCGAGGGCGCGACCGCGGCCAAGGGGGTGCTGCTGATCGTCGCCTACTGCGCGGGACTGGGCATCCCGTTCGTGATTCTCGCCTTCTCGTCGGCGTGGGCGTTGCGCAGCCTCGGCTGGCTGCGCGAGCACGCCCGGGCGATCCAGATCTTCGGCGGCATCATGTTGCTCGCCGTCGGTTTCGCGCTGGTCACCGGACTGTGGGATCAGTTCATCGTGTGGGTGCGCGACGCCTTCGTGTCCACGACGGAGTTACCGATTTGAGTACCTCGACCCTGACCCCGCCGGCCAAGCCCGCCGGCAGACCCCCGACACCGCATTGGCTGCTGCGCCGGGTTCTCTGGCCGTTGCGGAATCTGTGGCGGTCGCTGACGTCGATGCGCACCGCGCTGGTGCTGTTGTTCCTGCTGGCGCTCGCGGCCATCCCGGGCGCGCTGCTGCCACAGCGGGAGCTGAACGAGCAGAAGACACTGCAGTACATCGATGACCACGGCACCGTGGGCGAGTGGATGGACCGGCTGCAACTGTTCGACGTGTTCAGTTCCGTCTGGTTCACCGCCATCTACGTGCTGCTGTTCGTCTCGCTCGTCGGCTGCCTCACCCCGCGGATGATCGAGCACGTCAAGAGCCTGCGGGCCAAGCCGGTCGCCGTGCCGCGCAACCTGGGGCGGCTGCCGCGGCACGAGACGTTCACCGTCGACGGTGCGCCCGGCGAGATCGCCGAACGGATCTCCGGCAGGCTCGGTGGCTGGCGTCGCATCACCACCGAACGCACCCTGAAGGACGGGACGAGGGTCGTCGAGGTGTCCGCCGAGAAGGGGTACCTGCGCGAGTTCGGCAACCTCGTGTTCCACGTCGCGCTGCTCGGCATCCTCGTGGCCATCGCGCTGGGCAAGGTGTACGGCTACGAAGGCACCCGCAGCCTCGTCGCCGACGGCGAGCAGGGCCTGTGCAACACCTCCACCGCCGTCTACGACTCGTTCCGGGCCGGCAGCCTCGTCGACGGCACCGACCTGTCGCCGTTCTGCTTCAAGGTCGACGACTTCTCGGCCACCTTCCTGCCCAACGGGCAGCCGTCGATGTACAACGCGAAGGTTTCCTACACCGAGGATCTCGCCGCCGGTGAGCCGACCGGCTGGAAACACAAGTCGATCAAGGTCAACGACCCGCTGCGGCTCGCCGGTGACCGGGTGTACGTGCTCGGCAACGGCTATGCGCCCACCTTCTCGGTGACCTTCCCGAACGGACAGAAGCGCACCCAGACGGTGCTGTTCATCCCGGAGGAGATGGCGACGATGCTGTCGTCGGGAGCGGCGCGCTTCGACACCCCGGCCGGCCTGTACCCCGACGAGGACGAACGCCGCAACAACCAGATCGCCCTGCAGGGCATCTTCGCGCCCACCGCCCAGTTCACCGGCACCGACGGCAAGCTGTTGCAGTCGTCGTCGCCGACCCCGAAGAAGCCGGCCGTCGCCATCGACGTCTACAAAGGCGACACCGGCCTGGACACCGGCCGCCCGCAGAACGTCTACCAGCTCGATTCCGACCTCATGCACCAGGGCCGGCTCAAGCGCGAGGCCCGCATCAACCTGGAGCAGGGACAGTCGCACACCCTCGCCGACGGCACCGTCATCGGCTTCGACGGCTACAAGCGCTGGGTATCGGTGCAGGTGTCGCACGATCCCGCCCAGAACTGGGTACTCGTGTGCGCCGTCGCGATGCTCGCCGGGCTGCTCGTCTCGCTGCTCGTGCGCCGCAGGCGGCTGTGGGCCAGGCTGGTGGAGGTGGCTGATGTCGACAACCCCGGAAAACGACGTACTGTAGTAGAGATTGCCGGGCTGGCCCGTACCGACCAGGCCGGCTGGGGCGAAGGATTCACCGACCAGGCCGCGGCACTCGTCGCCGACGACAACCGCCGCATCCGCGGCCTGTAGCCCCGCGCTCGACCTGCCTGAGCTTGACGAGGAGACCAGATGGATTCCAACGAGGTCGTCGTCCACATCGACGAAACGCTCGCTCGCTACTCCGATCTGCTGTTCGGCACCGCCATCACCGTGTACGTGCTGGCGATGTTCCTGTTCCTCTGGGCCCTGGGCAGCGCCCGCATCCGGCGCATCCAGTCCGCCGAGGCCAGACAACTCGTCGGCGCCGTCGCCGGCGGCACCTCCAGTGGCGTCCCCGACCTGACCAAGCCGGGCAAGCTGGAGGCCGCGCCGAAGCGGCCGTTCAGCGAGAAACTCGCCGCGATGGCCTACCCGGTCGTCATCGTCGGCGTCATCGCCCACCTCGCGTCCATCGTGACCCGCGGCGTCGCCACCGACCGCGCCCCGTGGGGCAACATGTACGAGTTCATCTCGCTCACCTGCGTCGCCTGCGTCATCGCCGGCGTCGTCGTGCTGCGCAAGCGTGAACACCGGCCGCTGCTGTCGTTCGTGCTGCTGCCGGTCGCGCTGCTGATGTTCATCGCGGGCAAATGGCTCTACACGCAGGCCGCGCCCGTCGTGCCCGCCCTCAAGTCGTACTGGCTGGCCATCCACGTCTCGGTGATCTCCATCGCCTCCGGCGTCCTGCTCGTCGCCGGTGTCGCCAGCATCCTGTACCTGATCAAGATGCGCTGGGGCGCCGCCGACGACGCGGCGGCCGAGCCGCGCACCGGTAAGGCGGCCGCGCTGCGCCGCATCATCGATGCCATCCCCAGTGCCGAGGTTCTCGACCGGCTCGCCTACAAATCCGTGGTGTTCGGTTTCCCACTGTTCGGCCTCGGTGTGATCCTCGGCGCGGTCTGGGCCGAATCGGCCTGGGGCCGCTTCTGGGGCTGGGATCCCAAGGAGACCGTCTCCTTCATCGCCTGGGTGATCTACGCCGCCTACCTGCACGCCCGCGCCACCGTCGGCTGGAAACACACCGCCGCCGCCTGGGTCAACGTCGCCGGCTTCGTGGCGCTGCTGTTCAACCTCTTCATCATCAACCTGGTGGTATCGGGCCTCCACAGCTACGCGGGATTGTGAGAGCTGGACGTCGGCGTCCAAGATGGTGATTGCGGTGTCGACGGCCCGTCGCCGCTTGCCGCGTGATGCTGCCGGTGTCCGAATCGCGCGTACGCTTGTGGAGGACATGGGAGGTCGGCTGTGACATACGTATTCGCGTTCATCGGCATCATCGCCATCGCGTATCTGCTGTGGCGCGCCTTCGGCCCCGCAGCCGGATCACCGGGCTCCGGAGGTCAGTCGGGCCGGGGCGGTAATCCCGTCGGCCCCGACGACGACCCTGACTTCCTCCGCGACCTGGATCGCCGCAAGCACGATTAGCGGGTTCTGAAGCAACGATTCGCCTGACGCCATGTAGGGCCTGTTGCGGGTGTCATCACCTCGCAACAGGCCCTACCTGGCGTCGACGAAATCTTGGCCGCGGAGTCGGGTTCGGAACGGAGCGTCGCCGCTCTGGACTGAGGAGCGCGAGGGAGCCTGCGACCGAGTGCGACGAGGGAAGAGTGGCGGTAAGCGCAGTGGAGAGGCCCGACTCCAATCAACTCCGCCGGTTGAGCAGGGCGACGACGTCGGCCTCGCGGAAGCGGCGGTGGCCGCCGGGGGTGCGGATGGAGCTGAGTACGCCGGAGCTGGCCCAGCGGGCAACGGTCTTGGGGTTGACGTTGAACATGGCGGCGACCTGGCCCGGGGTCAGGCTGTGCTGCGCCGCTACGCCGGGGGTGATGAAGTCGCCCTCGTGTACCTGTTCTGCTGGGGCGGTTTCGAGTGTGGTCACGGGTGTCCTCCCGACTGAATCATCGGTCCTGCCGGTGCCGGCGGGACCGAAACTATTTGGGGTGGCAGTCTGTTCGCCGGGACTTCGGGTCCGGTCCACGAACTGTGCGTTACATGAATACACGCAATTCGCCCAGGTACTCGAACAGTCAGCTAATGGTAAAGAAACGGCAAAATGGACTGGCGTACCCTGAACGGCGTGCGTAGTGATGGTCAGCAGCAGAATCAGGGCAGTGGAGCTGCCGGGACGTCATCAGGTTCGGGCACGGGGGGTTCGGGAACGGGATCGCTGGTCCGCGCGATGGTCCTCTACACGCTCGCGAGGCTGGCACTCGTCGCGGTGTTCACCGTGGTCATCATGTTCGTGCCGCGGCTGTTCGATGTGGAGGTGCCGTTCATCGCGGCGCTGGCATTCGGTGTGCTCATCGCGCTGCCGCTGGGCATGTTCCTGTTCAAGGGGTTGCGCACCGACGTCAACGCGAACATCGAGGCCGTCGACGCCGAACGCCGCCGCAAGCACGACGACCTGCAGGCGCGCTTGCGTGGTAAGTAAACCGCGTGGCAAGCAACCGAACGTCCGGTAGTGCGGGCTGGGCCGAGTCGGCCCTGGACATCGACCATCGCGGCGACAGGTCCTGGCAGCGCAACGCGGTGCGCCTCATCGAGGCCGACGCCCGGCGCAGCGCCGACACCCACCTGCTGCGGGTGGAACTGCCCGCGTGGTCGCGCTGGGCCGGCACGGACGGCACCGAGACCGGTGTGGAGCTGTACCTGAAGGACGAGAGCACCCATCCCACGGGTTCGCTCAAGCACCGGCTGGCGCGGTCGCTGTTCCTGTACGCCATCTGCAACGGCTGGGTCACCGAGAACAGCACGGTGATCGAGGCATCGTCGGGGTCGACGGCCGTCAGCGAGGCGTACTTCGCCAAGCTCATCGGGGTGCCGTTCGTGGCGGTGATGACCAAGGGCACCTCGCCCGCCAAGACCGCGCTGATCGAACGCGAGGGTGGCCGCTGCCACTTCGTCGACCGGCCCGGGCAGGTGTACGACGCGGCCCATCGGCTTGCCGACGAACTGGGTGGGCACTTCATCGACCAGTTCACGATGGCCGAACGCGCCACCGACTGGCGCGGCAACAACAACATCGCCGAGTCGATCTTCGCGCAGCTCGAATGCGAACAGCATCCGGTGCCGACGTGGATCGTGGTCGGTGCCGGCACCGGCGGCACGTCGGCGACGCTGGGCCGCTACCTGCGGTACCGCCGCCATCCCACCTGGCTGTGCGTCGTCGACCCGGAGAACTCGGTGTTCACCCCCGCCTACGAGGCGGGCGACGGCTCGGTGACCTCCGATGCCGGATCGCGCATCGAGGGCATCGGCCGCCCGCGGGTCGAACCGTCGTTCGTGTCCCAGGTCATCGACCGGATGATCCGGGTGCCCGACGCCGCGTCCGTGGCCACCGCCCGGCTCGTCTCCGACAGGCTGGGCCGGCTGGTCGGCGGGTCGACGGGCACCAACATGTGGGGTGCCCTGGCCCTGGTCGCCGAGATGGTCGCGCAGCGCCGCGCCGGCAGCGTCGTCACCCTGTTGTGCGACCCCGGCGATCGGTACACCCACACCTACTTCGACGACGCCTGGGTGGCGGCCCAGGGCCTGGACCTGGCGGGCCCGCAGGCCGTCCTCGACGAGTTCTTTGCCACCGGCCGCTGGCAGCTACCCGCGGTCGCACACGGCTAAGGTCTGCCTAAGGGCGCTGGGATACGATCCGCAGCATGAGTGAATCGGCACAAACCGGGCCCGCTGTTCCACTGGTGCAGGCCCGGGATCTGGTGCGCGAATACCGGATGGGTGAGCAGACGGTGCGGGCGCTCGACGGACTCGACCTGACGCTGCACGGCGGGCAGTTCGCGTCGGTCGTCGGCCCGTCCGGTGCCGGGAAGTCGACGCTCCTGCATGTGCTGGGCGCACTGGACACCCCCACGTCCGGAACGATCACCGTCGACGGGGTGGATCTCGGTTCGCTCGACGACGCGGCGGCCTCGGCGTTCCGGCGGACCCGCGTCGGGTTCATCTTCCAGTTTTTCAACCTGGTGCCGACGATGTCGGCGTGGGAGAACGTGGCCCTGCCGCGGCTGCTCGACAGTCAGTCGCTGCGCAAGGCGAAACCGCGGGCGGTCGAACTCCTGGAGCGGGTCGGCCTCGGCGCCCGCATCGATCACCGGCCGAATGAACTGTCCGGCGGGCAGATGCAGCGGGTGGCGATCGCCCGGTCGCTCATCATGGATCCGGCGATCCTGCTGGCCGACGAACCCACCGGCAACCTCGACTCCAAGACCGGGCAGTCGGTGCTCGAACTGCTCGGCGAGGTGGCACATGACCGGGACAGGAAGGCGGGGCGGCTGGTGGTGATGGTGACCCACGACGCGGGTGCGGCGGCGTTCGCCGACACCACCATCACCGTCCGCGACGGCCGGGTCGCCTGAGGCGATGAGCACACTGCTTGCGGCAGCCACCCGGATCCGCCTGATCAACCTGCGTGAACTGCGCACCCACCGGCTGCGGGTTCTCACCTCGCTGTCGGTGGTCGTGGTGTCCTCGGCGTTGCTGATCGCGGTGCTCGGCACCTACGGATCGATGACCGAGTCTGTGCGGCAGTTCAATTCGGCGATCAGCGGGGCGGCGAAGCTGGAGGTCACCGCGATCGGCGACGCCGGTCTGGACGCGGGGATCGCCGGCGAGATCCGGGCCGGGGTGCCCGGCGCGAGGGCCGTGGTTCCGATGGTGCGCGGTACCGCCCGGATCCCCACTGGTGCAACTGGTTCCGATCCGGGTGACGCGGACAGGTCTGTGCCGCTGCTGGGTTCGGACTTCAGGGTGTCGTCGCTGTCCGGTGATCTTCGAAAAGCCATGTCCCGCAGCGATGGCCAAGAAGAATTCAGTCAGGAGCAGCTGGCCGGCGGGGTGATCGCCGGCCCGGGTACCGGCCTGACCAAGGGTCAGCGGACCACCGTCAACGGGATCGGGGTCACCGTGCTCGATGTGGCCGGAGGTGACGGCCTCAACGCCGGCGGCTTCGTGTTCGCCTATCTCGGTCTGGCACAACGGCTCACCGCAAAGGAAGGCAAACTCGACTCGATCCTCATCGTGCCGCGCGACGGGGTGTCGACGGCCGACCTGCGCACCGCGATCAACCGCATCGTCGACGGCCGCGCCGTGGTCGTCGACCCCGGATTCCGGGCCAAGCAGATGGAGACCGCCACCTCGGTGACCCGCGACGCCACCCTCCTGGTGTCGCTGATCTCGCTGGTGATCGCGGCCTTCCTGGTGTTCAACACGATGAACATGGCCGTGGCCTCGCGGCGGCAGGCGATGGCGATGCTGCGGGCGCTCGGCGCCAAACGCGGCCACCTCGTGACCGATCTGCTCGGCGAGTCCGCCGTGTACGGCCTGGCCGGTGGACTCATCGGTGTTCCGCTCGGCATCCTCGGCGGCCGCGCTGCCGTGTCGGCCGGTTCCGGTGACTCGCACGGCGGCATGGTGACGCAGTACCACCTGCCGGTGAGCGCGCCGATTATCGCCGTGCTGGCGTGCGTGGTGGCGTGCGTCGCGGCGACGATGCTGGCCGCCCGGTCGGTGTTCACGGTCTCGCCCGTCGAGGCGATGTCTCAGGGCGAGGTGGCCGAATCGGCGTCGACCCGCGGTGTGCTCCGGTGGGCGGCTACAGTCGCCGGGCTCGTCGTCATCGTCGGGTCGTTCGTCGTGTCGCTCAACATTCCGGGCCGGCCGGCGATCGTGGCCGGCGCCGTGTACGCCGTCGGCGTGCTGCTGCTGTGCTTCGGGCTGACCGGTCCGCTGGTGTGGCTCGTCGTACGGGCGGCGCGGTGGTTCTCCGGTCCCGGCCGGCTCGCCGCCGTCAACACCGAACGCGCGCCGCGCCGCGCCTGGGCGACGCTGATGACCGTCGCGGTGGCCATCGCCGTGGGCATGGGCACCTCCGGGGCGCTGGCCAACATGGTCTCCTCGATGTCTGATTCGCTCGACGGGCTCGACGACCCCGACTTCTATGTGGCCTCACAGCCGCTCGGGCAACTGCCCACAGACCCGCTGTTGTCGGCGGCCATCGCCGGGCAGATCCGGCAGGTGCCGGGCGTGGCCGGGGTCGCCGACGGCCAGTGGGCCACGGTCAACGTCGGCGAGGCCCGGATCATCGTGCAGGGGCTGACCACCGACTCGCTCGCCCCGTTCATGAAGAAATCGCCCGCCGACGCCCGCCGAGCCATGCTGGCGGGCAAGGGCATGGTGTTCTCCAAGGTGCTGGCCCGCACCCTCGACGTCGAGGCCGGCGACACCGTCCGGCTGGCCACCCCCACCGGCTACCACGAGACCACGGTGCTCGCGACCGTCGACTATGTGTCGATGGACTCCGGCACCGCCGCGATGTCGCTGGACCTGCTGCGCGACTGGTTCGACCGGCCCGGCGCCACCTACCTGCAGGTGACGCTGACACCCGGCGCCGACGCCACACAGGTGCGGGCGGCGATCGAGCGGATCGCCGAGGAGAATCCGTCGGCAGGCGGCGAACCCGTCGACGTGCACAGCGGCGCCGAGGCTCTCGAATCGTCGAAGCAACTGGTGGAGCAGTCCGGTGCGTTCACCGTCGCGATCCAGTGGATCGTGTCCGGTGCCGCCGCGATCGCCCTGCTCAACACCCTGCTGCTGTCGGTCATCGAACGCCGCCGCGAACTCGGGGTGCTGCGCGCGATGGGCGCCTCCCGCAGATTCATCTCCCGGATGGTGCTCGCCGAGGCGGCGGCCGTCGCGATCGTCGGGTCGGCGACCGGCATCCTGGTCGGCGGTGTGCTGCACTGGCTGGCCGACAAGATCCTGTCGGCCACCACGTCCGTCGGCGTCGAATACTCGCCGCAGCCGTCGACGCTGCTCTTCGTCACGATCGCGGTGGGGCTGTGTCTGCTCGGTGCGCTGATCCCCGCGATGCGGGCCGCCCGGCTCAACATCAGTGAGTCGATAGCGCAGGAATAAGCCGGCGGCCCGAGAACAACCGGCGGTTCAGCTCGACTTACGCCGCGGTGCCGGGGGCCGCTGCGACGGGGGCAGCGGATGCACGGGACCGGTGTGCAGCCGCCGCACGAACGGCAGCGGCGCGGCGATGTGCCGGGTGCGGCGCTTACGCTGCCACCAGCGCCGCCTCGTGAATCCGGGGCAGCCGCACTGCGAGCAGTCCAGGCCCGCGCGGTGATGCTCGTGCGCATGGCGCGAATGGCCGCAGCCGGAACATTCTTCACCATCGTGCATACCGGCGAGTGTAGTCAGCCCGGCCGTTCGGCGGCGGCGGGTTTCAGCAGTCGTTAAGCCGGTTCACCCGCGAGATCGTCCGTTCGGCCGACCGGCTCGCCGTCGGTGCCGAACTCCAGCCGGACCGGTTCGGCGCCCGCGATTCCGGGGTCGATGACGACGGTCGCCAGCAACGCGCGCCCGGGCGGGAGGACCCGCACCACCACCGATCCCGTCGCCGCCGAATCGAGCGCACGGGCACACCCGGCGAGCACCGACGACCGCACCTGCGCGGGGGCGTCGTCGAGCCCGTGTGCGTCCACCATGACCACCTCGACACCGCGTGCCCTGGCCCGGGCCGCGGCACCCGAGGCACCCTTGTCGGCGGCGATGACCGGTGCCCGCAGTCTGTCGCGCAGCGACTCCTCGAGCCTGCGGCAGTGCTCACGTTCGGTGTCGGTGAGCGGTTCGGGCCGGGCGATCCGGTTGAGGGTGGGCCGCACCTCGGCGTCCAGGTACCGCATCTGCTCGCGGTTCTCCTCGAGGACGGCCAGGGCCGCCACCTGCGCCGCGTTCGACTGGACCGAGCGGTTGCGCAGTTCGTAGATGTTGCGGACGGCCGGCCGGATGGTCAGCGAGAACAGGGTGGCCGCCACCAGGCCCGCGATCGTGGTGGCCATGAGGCGGCCGGCCGCGCCGATCCCCTGATCGGTGGTGACCGTCCACACCACGCACGCCACGGTGCACCCGATCATCAGCGCCCACGCGGCGCCGGTGCGGCCGCGGATGCTCAGGTAGATGCAGGTCGCCGCCACCATCCCCAGTGGCCAGGTCTGTTGCGGGGCGGTCGTCGGCGCCGGCGTGGTGGTGAACACCACATACAGCAGCACCGGGACGGTCACCACCATCGCCGCCGCGATCGGCCACGGTAGCGGGTCACCCGGCGCGGCCAGCAGCGCCAGGCCGCCCAGGGCCAGCACGATCAGCAGCACGATGCTCGGCCACCGGGGATGGACGTCACCGGAGACCATGATCACCTGGACGGTCTTGGAGACCAGGAACAGCACGAGGACTGCCCACGCGGCGCGGGTGGTCATGCCCAGCAGGGACCGCACACCCGACTCGGTGTTTCCGGGGTCACCGGCGAGATTCTCAGGGTCACCGGCGGGCCGGCCGCGCCACGGGGCCCTCATCCGGGCACCACCCAGGACAGATGGACAGCGGTACCCGCGCCCGGCACCGACACGACCTGCGCGGCGCCACCGTCGAGCGCGCGGACGCGGCGCAGGACACTGACCGCCACACCCAGTCGATGTGGGGGAACCGCGGCGGGGTCGAAGCCGCAGCCGTCGTCGAGCACGTCGACGGTCAGCGATCGGGCGTCGGCCCTGAGCGTCACCTGCCGGGTGACGTCCGGCCCGGCGTGCAGGACCGAGTTGCGGACGGCCTCACTGACCGCCGCGTCGAGCACGTCTACGACTTCGGCGGGGATGGCCAACCCGGCGGCCTCGGGGCGGGTCAGGGTTTCGACCCGGGGCGACAGATCCACCGCGAGTGCCCCGGCGCGCAGTTGGGTCAGCGCGGCGCGTACCGGGACCATGGTGGCCGGGAGCGGCTGGGCGTCGAGCTTGTCGAGGGTGATCAGCGCCTGCTGCCGGACGCTCTCGACGTTGCCCTGCCTGCCCGCTGCCAGCAGCGTGGAGATCACCCAATCATGGAGCAGCGCATCGATTTTGCTTCGATGTGCTTGCCGGGCCAGCGTCGCGGCGGTCTGGGCCGCGGCCGCGTAGGTGCCGGTGCGGGTCTCGTCGAGCAGACGCGCGGTCCGCAGAGTCATCACCCCGGCGGCCACGAACAGCAGCGTGAACGACAGGGTGAACGCGACCGACAGCGGCAGCACCCCCGCCTTGTCGTCGGGGCGCGCCAGGTACTCGGTGGTGCAGGCGAGCACGACCGCCGCGCACAGATAGCCGATGGTCGCCCGGGCCGGCATGACGATCGCCGCTGCCAGCGCGGCGAACGCCGGCACCATCGAATACCACAGCGTCACCGGCGACGACTCGTGGTTCCAGGCGAGCAGCCAGGTGATCCCGGCGACGAGGTAGCCGTACGCCGTGGCCGTCGCGGCCAGTCGGGCGACACGCCGGTGCCGCCCGATCGCGGCGCCGAGCAACATCAACGGCGGCCCGAACACCACCGCCACCGCGGGCACCGTCCACCAGCGGCCGACCAGATCGGTGTTCGAGACGATCGACGGGCTGAGAATGATCAGGTACACGAGGTAGGAGCTGCCGACGACGATGCCGAACAGTCGCTCGATGCGGGTCTCGGCGGCATCATCGCTGATCGGGGTGTCACCGATCGGGATGTCACTGATCGGGATGTCGCTGTTCGGGATGTCACTGTTCGGGGTTCCCGCCATCGGGGCGGGGGAGGTGGCCGGCGTCATGGCATCGCGAATTCGAGTCGGGTGGCCCGGGATGCCGGCCCGGTCGAGTTGCCCGCGGGTGCGGTGCCCGAGTCGGGGTCGATCACGGCGGTCGCGACCAGGTTACGGCCCGGGGGCAGAACCCGGATGATGATCGACCCGGCGGTCACCGTGTCGAGGGCGTCGGCCAGCCGGTCCAGCACGTCCTCGCGGGCGGGACCGGTCACCTCGTCGAGGCCGTGGCCGTCGACCATCACGACGGTGACGCCACGGTCGCGCGCCCTGGCCGCGGCCCGCGCGGTGCGGTCGTGGTGGGCGAGGATCGGTGCCCGCAGGGCGTCGCGGAGCGCGGCCTCCAGCGCGAGACACTCGTCGCGTTCGGAGTCGGTGAGCGGGGCGGGCCAGGTGATCCGTTCGAGCATCGGCCGCACCTGGTGGTTGAGCGCGCGCATCTGTGCGTCGTGTTCGGCGACGGCGGCAAGGGAGGCCACCTGGGCGGCGTTGCGTTCGACGGCGCGCCGGCGTAGCTCGTAGATGCTCGCCGCGGCCGGACTGATGGTGAACGCGAACAGGGTTGCCATGAACAGTGGGCCGAAGTTGAGGGCGGCCATCGCCAGGCCCTGTGCGGCGCCGTCACCGTGTAGCTCTGTCCACAGCATGAACGTGCCCGCCACCAGGCACTGCACCAGCCACGCCGCACCGGCCCGGCCGCGTACACACATGTAGGTGGTGACCGCGGTGAACGCGCCGAGCTGCCATGTCTGTTCGGGGCGGGTGGGCGGCAGCGGCGTGTCGGTCAGCGAGGTGTAGACGGCGACGGGCCCGCAGATGGCGACGGCCGCCACGTACCAGTGGGGGAGCGGATCGGCGGGGATGGCGAGCAGCCCGGTGGCGGCCAGCGCGACCAGGACCAGCACCACCAGGCCGGGCAGCAGGGCGCTGCCGCTCCGGACGGAGACGATGAGCTGGGCCGTGAGCGCGACCAGGAAGAACGCGGCGACCAGGTGCGCGTTGCGGGTGTTCATGCCGAGTAACTCGCGGACATCGCCCGTCGAGATCTGCGCCGAGGGACCGGGCTGCCGTGTCATCGCGTCCCCGGGCGGCCGGGCGGCGGATACGATTCGGGGTCGGCCCAGTGCAGGTCGACGGTGGTGCCCTCGCCCGGGGCGGTGGTGATGCCGGCGCTGCCGCCGGGGAGTTCGCGCAGTCGTCCGAGGACGCTGACCGCCAGGCCCAGCCGGTGCGGAGGGACGTCGCCGGGGCTGAATCCGGCGCCGTCGTCGGCGACGGTCGCGTCGATGCCGCGGTCGGTGATGTGCAGTGCGACGGTGCGGGTGGTGCCGGGACCGGCGTGCAGGATGCTGTTGCGGACCGCCTCGCAGATCGCGGCGTCGATGACGTCGACGACATCGGCGGGAGGGTCGACGGCACCGGCGTCGACGCGGGCGGTGATCGCCTGAGTGAGGTCGACGTCGAGGACGCCGGCGCGTAGTTGCGCCATCGCGGTGGCCGCGGGCACCCGGGCCAGTGTGATCGGTCCCGAGTCGAGTTTGGTGAGCGTGACCGCGGCCTGCCGGCGGACGGAGTCGGTGTTGCCCTGTCGTCCGGCCGCCAGCATCGTCGAGATGACCCAGTCGTGCAGCAGCGCGTCGATGTGGCTGCGCTGGCTGCGCCGGGCGTCGGCGGCCGCGGCGGCCGCCGCCTCGGCGTGAGCGTTGGCCCGGGTCGCGTCCAGGATGCGCCCGGTGCGCACCGCGACGATCGCCGCGGCCAGGAACAGCAGCACGAACGAGAACGAGAACAGCATGGTGACCGTCAGGTTGTCGGTGTGGCCGGGCTCGCGGGTGAGGTGCTGGTAGATGTTGGCCGGGACGACGGTGGCGAACAGCGCGGTGAACGCCCAGCCCGGCGGCAGGGTGATGGCCGCGGCCAGCGCGGCGACACCGGGGATGGCCGGGAACCACAGGTGCTCGACCGGTTGTCCGTCCCAGGCCAGGCCGAAGGTGCAGGTGGCGACGATGTATCCGGCGGTGGCGCCGCGGGCCGCCCAGCGGGCCACCGTCCGGTGCCGGGTGAGCGCGGCCACGAGCAGCACGATCGCCGGGCCGAAGACCAGCAGCAGGGCCAGCGGTGTCCACCAGCGGTCCGTGTGGTGGGCGGTGTCGGCGACGGCGCCGGCCAACAGCGGCACGTAGCCCAGATAGCCGGCGCCGACGAAGATCGAGAACAGCCGCTCGATGCGGAGTTCGGCGGCGTGGTCGGGCCGCCCGGCGGTTACTTGCGCCGTCGCCGGGGAAACGGCAACCATCCGTCTTCCAGGGCTCGTCGGTACAGGTCGGTCTTGGTGGATGCGGGTCTGCCGAGCTCGGCGTACTTCTGCCGGATACGGCCGAGGTAGTCGTTGACCGTGTCCGTCGACAGCTCGGTGAGCGCGGCCACCCGGGCGGCCGATTCACCGGATGCGTACAAGCTCAGCACCTCGCGCTGCCGGGGGCTGAGTGCGGCGGCGGTGAACTCGGTGTCGCCGTCGACGGCCATCGCCCAGTCCAGCGACCGGACCATCTCGCCCCGGCACGCGGTGCGGATCGCGTCGACGATGACGGCGTCGCGTTCGGCCTTGTTGACCACCCCGAGCACCCCGGCCCGGGCGGCGGTGCGCACCAGGTACGGCTCCTCGCCGGAGGTGAACACGAGCACCCGGGTGATGCCGGCGGCGTGCAGATCGGCGACGTTGGCGGCGGGGGACGATCCGTCGGGCAGCCGCAGGTCGAGGATGGCCATGTCGATGCCCTGCCCGGTGTCCAGGAGTTCGCCGACGGTCGGGGCGGCCGCGACGATGTCGAGGCCTGGTTCGCCGTCGAGCAACTGGCGCAGACCGGTGATCACGACCGTGTGGTCCTCCACGATGCCTATCCGGCATGCGGTCATCGTTGGGTCCTCCGTCTCCCCCGGCGCGCCACCCCTGGGCGCGCGTCGCAGTGTTCGTCAGAGTTCGACATTAGGCGAGACCTCGGACATTCACCCCGATAAAGGGGGGCCGGGGGTTCGCGCGCTACCCGGGAATCCCCGGCGCGGATCGTGTTGTCAACAATTATTGACAATCAGTGGACCGTCAATATAACCTGACACCATGCACGACGATCCCAGCCATGGAACCGCCCAGGAGGAGACCTCCGACACCCTCGCCCGGCTGGCCGCCGACGACGACCCGCTTCGCGGGCTCGGCGCGGTGCGCGCCCTGCGCACCCTGGCCGACCGGCTCGAGGAGGTGCAGGTGGCCAACGCCCGCAGGGCGGGCTGGAGCTGGCAGCAGATCGCAGAGGTTCTGCAGGTCAGCCGCCAGGCCGTGCATCAGAAACACGCACAGGACACCGGCCGAGACGGCCGGAAGGAGACAGAACAATGATTGAACGATTCACACGAGACGATCGCCGCTGGATATTCGGATTCGCCGAGCAGGAGGCCCGCGACCTGGGCCACCGCGTCCTCGGCAACGACCACCTCATCCTCGGGATGCTCTGCAACGCCCGCGCCCCGCTCTTCGGACTGCTCGGGGAACGTGGTCTGACACTGGCCGGCGCCCGCGCCGCGGCATCGGCCTACCGGGCCGAGCACGGCGTCGGCGACCCCGCGCAGGAGGCGGCGGCACGGTACGACGAGGACCGGGAGGCGCTGCGCGCCATCGGCATCGACCTGGACAAGGTCCGTGAGGCGGTACGCGGCAAGTTCGGCGACGACCTCGCCGACGGCTGGGGCCGGCGGCCGCACGGCCGGGGCGACCGGCGCCGGGGCCGCGGACGGCCCGGTCCCGGTGATTTCGGCCCAGGTGGTTTCGGTCCCGGTGGCCGGGGCTGCGGTCCGGAAGGACCTGGGGCGGAAGGAGAACCCGGAGAGTGGCGGGGTGGCCGCGGCCGCCGTGGTCCCGGTGGTTTCGGTCCCGGTGGTTTCGGTCCCGCTGGTTTCGGTCCCGGTGGTTTCGGGCCGGGAAGTGACGAGGAAGGCCCCTGGGAGGGTGGCCGGGGCCGGCGCGGGCCGCGCGGACGCGGTGGCCGGATGCGTTTCGGGTCCGACGCCCGGTCGGCGCTGCGCGGGGCGGTGAACGTCGCCCGCGAGCGCGGCGATCACGTACTCACCGCGCACCACCTGCTCATCGGCATCATCGACACCGCCGACGACGCCTCGCGCGCGGTCCTGGCGACGGCCACGGTGAGCATCGAGGACCTGCGTCAGGCGGTCGTGGACTCGATGCCGCCGGTCGGGGCGGATGCCTGACCCGAGGTGATCGGTGGCCGATCAGTCCAGATCGACCTGGACGGTGTGGGCCCGCTTGCGGGGAATCTGCACGGTGCCCACACCGCGCAGCGCGTAGCCGGTGCACGTCGTGGTGATCGCAACCGTCGTCCCGGGCACCACGCAGGCGGCGACGAGTTCGGCCATGAACCCGTCGTCGGCCTGGGCGTCCTCCGACACCCAGCGCACCCGGCCCGATACCGGTCCGCCCGCACGGGGCAGCTCCGGCAACCGGGTGGCGCCGGGGACGGGCAGCAGGGTGCCACCGGCCTCCGGGATCGGGTTGCCCCACGGCGACACGAGCGGCCCGACCAGCGCCGATGCCGCGCCCTCGGCGGCCTCGTCGCTCATCACCTGCGCCCACCGGCACGCCTCGGCATGCGCGGAGAGCACCGGCACGCCGAGCATGTCGACGAGGATCCGTTCGGCCAACCGGTGTTTGCGGGTCGACGACAGCGCCAGCGCGAGGCCGTCGCCGGTGAGTTGGACCTGCCGGTCGGGCGCCACGCGGACAAGTCCGTCGGCCTGCAGCCGCCCCACCATCTGCGACACCGTCGGGCTCGACAGCCCGAGCCGGTCGCACAGCCGGGCCCGGCGGGCGGGCACGCCGTCCTCGCCGAGGTTGTAGATGGTCCGCAGATAGGTGACGGCCGTCTCCGACACCGCCTCGGCGAGCCGGGGCGTGCCGGGCGGCGGCGTGGCCCCGGGTGTGACGGTTAGGGTTGAGTGCTGGTACATACCGGCCTGCCGTGAGAAGGGGTAGAAGTCAGGACATGCGCATCCTGCTGGTGGAAGACGACCGCAATGTCGCCGAGACCGTCCGGCGGACGCTCATGTCGCAGGGCTGGGTCGTGGAGGTGGCCGGCGACGGCGTGACCGGCCTCGAGGCCGCGCGGAGTGCGCACTTCGACGTGGTCGTGCTCGACATCATGCTGCCCGGCCTCAACGGCTACGAGGTGGTCCGCCGGATGCGCGCCGAGCGGGTGTGGACGCCGGTGCTCATGCTCACCGCCAAGAGCGGCGAATACGACCTCGCCGACGCCCTCGACCTCGGCGCCGACGACTACCTCACCAAACCGTTCTCGGTGGTGGTGCTCATCGCCCGGCTGCGCGCACTGGCCCGCCGTGGGGCTCCCGAGCGTCCGGCGGTGCTGTCGGCCGGTGACCTGGCGCTCGACCCGGGCGCTCATACCGCCCACCGTGGGGATACCGAACTCGTTTTGACCCCAAGGGAATTCGCCGTCCTGGAGTATCTGATGAGGCACAAGGGGCAGGTCCGCTCGAAGGCCGACATCCTGGCCTCGGTGTGGGACTCCGACGCCGGTGGCGACGACAACCTGGTGGAGGTCTACATCAGCTACCTGCGCCGCCGGGTCGACGCCCCGTTCGGCCGCAAGGCGATCGAGACGGTCCGCGGTCACGGCTACCGGCTGGCGGCCGACGGCGGCGCGCACACGTCCTGAGCGCGCGCTTCCCGAGACATCGACCAGGGCAACGGGATTCGATGATCCGGTCATGTTATGCGCCCCGTCGTCCCGGGACGGCCGCCGGCTGCCGACCCTCCGATGTCATCCCAGACGGCTTCTGCCACAACAGATTCGGAACCACTGTCGGGATCCTCGGTGGCCAGCGGCAGGGTGATCGTGAACGCCGCCCCGCCGCCCGGATTGTCGGCGACGCCGACCTGCCCGCGGTGCACGCGGACGATCTCGGTCACGATCGCCAGTCCCAGACCCGAGCCGCCCTGCCCGCGGTCGCGGGCGGCGTCCAGACGCACGAACCGGTCGAACACCCGCGCCTTCTCCGCGTCGGGGATGCCGGGGCCGTCGTCGGCGATCGTGACCGCGACGGTGCGCTCCCGATCGTCGCGGGACATGCGCAGCGACAACTCGTTCCGCGTGTGCCGGGCGGCGTTGTCGGCGATGTTGCGGATGGCCCGGGTGAGCTGCCCGGGATCGCCGTCGACGCGGGCGGGAACGATCTCCGACGACACCGTGGCCGGGGCCAGCGCCCGCATCCGGGTCACCTCGGCACGCACCACATCGTCGAGATCGACGCTCTGGATCCGGGTGGTCATGCCGTTCTCGTCGGCGCGGGCCAGGACCAGCATGTCCTCGACGAGCTGCTTCAGGCGCAGGGCGTCCGGGAGCATGATCGTCTCGACGGTGTCGACGTCGATCGGCGTCCCGGTCGCCCGGGACAGGTCGAGCAGGCCGACGAGAGTGGTCAGCGGGCTGTTCAGTTCGTGTGAGGCGTCGTTGACGAACTGCAGCTGCCGCGAGCGGGAATGCTCGATGCGCTCGAGCATCGCGTTCATGGTGCTCGCGAGTTCGGCGATCTCGTCGCCGGTGGCGGGGACGGTCAGCCGCCGGCTGGTGTCGCCGCCGGAGATCGCGTCGGCCTGCTTGCGGATGGTGTCGACGGGCCGCAGCGCGCGGCCGACAAGGAAGTAGGTGAGCAACGCGACGGCGATGATGATGGCCGGGAACACCAGGCAGATGGTGAACGCCACCGTGAGCACCGAGGTGGTGATCGGTCCCTGATCGGTGGTGACGAGCACGGTGAGCGGGCCGTCGGTGGTCTGCACCCCGACCGCGCTGACGGTGTACTTGTAGTCGTACCGGCCGACCACCTGGATATCGCGGACGACCTTCGTCTGCCCGGGCCGCAGACTGCCCAGCAGTGGCCGGACACCTACCACGCTGGACTTGAGCACCTCGCCCTCGGCGTCGATGATCACGACGTCGGACACATTGGGGTCGCGGGCCAGCATCAGCGGCGTCACCGCGTGCAGGCCGTCGGCCTCGAGCGCGTGCGCGAGTTGCTGCGCCCGGGTGGCGCCGGCCGACTCGGCGTTCCGGATCAGGATGCGGTGCATCGTCAGCAGCATCCCGGCCGCGGCCACCGCCATCGCCACGATCACCACCGCCGTGGCCACCAGGGTGAGCCGCGTCCGGACAGGGCCGAGCCACCGGCCCGCGCCGGGGCTGCGGCTGTCGGTGGTGGGTGACACGGGCCCGACAGTAGGGCGACCTCCGGTCCGGCCGCCACCGCTTCTCAGGGTGCGCTAAGAACCTGCCGGATCTACCCGACGGCCAGGGTCACCGCGGTGGCCACCGCCCACAGCAGCATCGCACGGCCGGTGGTGGCCAGCGACACGATCAGCGCCGGTCCGATGGCGCCGCCGCGCACCGGCGCCGAGGCCACCCAGATCAGCGGCGCCGCGAGCAGGCCGATCAGCGCCCACCACGTCGCCGCGGCCAGCACCACGGAGGCGATCAGCGGCACCGCCAGCAGTGCGCAGAACAGGATCCGGGTGCGGGCGTCGCCGAGCCGCACCGCGAGGGTGATCTTGCCCGACTCGGTGTCCGACGGGATGTCGCGCAGGTTGTTCACCACCAGCACGGCGCTGGAGAAGCAGCCGATCGCCACCGCGCACACCAGCCCCACCCAGTCGACGGTGTCCGCGGCGACCAACTGGGTGCCCATGACGGCGACGAGGCCGAAGAACACGAACACCGCGATCTCGCCGAAGCCGAGGTAGCCGTACGGCTTGGCGCCGCCGGTGTAGAACCAGGCGCCCGCGATGCACACCGCGCCGACCACGACCAGCCACCAGGCGGTGCTGACGGCCAGGACCAGTCCGCAGACGGCGGCCACGCCGAAGCAGGCGAACGCGGCCCGTTTGACGGCGGCGGGTGCGGCCGCACCGGAACCGACCAGCCGCATCGGGCCGACCCGCTCGTCGTCGGTGCCGCGGATGCCGTCGGAGTAGTCGTTGGCGTAGTTGACGCCGACGATCAGCGCGAGCGCCACGAGCAGCGCCAGCGCCGCCCGCCACCACGACACATCGCCCGCGCCCACGGCGGCCGCGGCCGCGCCGACGCCCGCGACGACGGGTGCGATCGCGTTGGGGAGGGTGTGCGGGCGTGCGCCCTGGATCCACTGCTGTGCGGTAGCCACCGTCCGATCCTCGCACGCGCCGCACTGCGCCGGTTCAGCCCGGTGAGCCGACCATGTCCGTCGATCGGATGAATGTGGCCCGATCATCGGCAGAACGGGCCAGGTAGGGGCTGATTGCGGGACTTTGGCCCCTAGCAGCGACACGCCGATGGCTCATTCGGGTGGCGCTTTCTCTCACGGCATGGCACACTATGTGAAGTCTCTTCCCGGAGACTTGCGCCCTGCCTGCATCCCCCCCAAGTCGGCAGGGCGCTTCTCCGTTTTCAGGGTCCTTTTTTCGTCAGAGGTCTTGTCCGACAACAGGTCCCGAAGCGCGGCCCGGTCCGGTTTGCCGGGGCCCCGCATCGGCAGCGCAGCCACGACGAACACCTCGCGCGGGGCGGCGAACCGGTCGAGCCGCGCGGCCACCAGCCTCGTCACGGCGTCGGTGTCCACACCGGCGGCATCGACACCGGACGGCACGACGACGGCCACCACCCTCTCACCGAGCCGCGGGTCGGGCAGGCCGAGTACGGCGCACTCGGCGACCGACAGATCGGAGAGGATGACCTGCTCGACCACCTCGGGCAGCACGGTGAGTCCGCCGGTGCTGATCGCCTGATCGGCCCGCCCGACGACCCGCAGCAACCCGGCCTCGACGACGCCGAGATCATCGGTGCGGAACCGGCGTGCACCGTCCCGCGGGCCGGTGGGTGAGGACGCGAATGCCGGATGGTCCGGCAGGTTCCGGTAGCCGTGGGCCACCATCGGCCCGCCCAGTACGATCCGGCCGGGGCCGGGACCGCCGGCAGGGGTGTCGATGCGCACCTCGACGCCGTCGAGCGGGACACCGTCGTAGACGCAGCCGCCGGCGGTCTCGCTCATGCCATACGTGCACACGATGGCCAGGCCGGCATCGATCGCCTTGCGCTGCAACAACTCCGGTGTGGCAGCCCCGCCCACCAGGATGGCGTCGAAGGTGCGGGCGGCCGCCGTCGCGGCCGGTGAGTCCACCACCTTGATCAGTTGGGTGGGCACCAGCGAGGTGTATCGGCGCGGCCCGTCGAGTCCGTCGGCGGCCCGCACGAAATCGTCGAGGCCGAATCCCGCACGCACATCGACGATCCCGGGACGGAACCCGGCGCCGAGTGCCCGCAGCAGCACCTGCAGCCCGGCGATGTGATGCGGCGGCAGGGTGAGCAGCCAGTTGCCCGGTCCGCCCAGGAACGTCTCGGTGGCCCGCGCCGACGCGCGCAGGCCGGCGGCGGTGTGCTGAGCGCCTTTCGGGGTGCCCGTCGACCCGGATGTCGATATCACCAGGGTCACGTCGTCGCCGATGGGTTCGCCCGCGCCCAGCGCCGCGCACAGGCGGGCGGCGGCCGCGGTGTCGCCGGGGACCGGCAGGACGGCGCGCGTGGTGCCGTCGTCGAGGAGGGAGGCCAGCGTGTCGGCGTGGGCCAGCACCTGCGGGCCGCCGGTCAGCTCGAGCGGCTCCAACCGATTCAGGAGCTGTCTCCGGTCTCGTCCGGACCGTCATCCTCGTCGGGCTCCGGGGGCCCGGTGGACTCCGGCGGCTGCTCGGCGGCCGGGGGGCGTGGGGGCTCCGGCGGGAGGGTGTCGGCGAGCGGTTCGTCGTCGAACGGCCAGCCGCCCGCGAACAGCAGCTCCCGCACCCGGGCGATATCGGCCTCGTGCGGGAGTTCGTCGGTGACCTTGGTGATCTTGACCCCGGCGTCGATCTTCGAGATCGGTTCGAGCTGGTGCAGCGAGTCGTCGATGAGTTCGGCGGTCACGTGGTCGAGTTCCTCGCCGGAGAGCTGCCGGCGCAGCAGGGCCACCAGCGGGATGTAGTCGCCCTGGGGCACCCCGTTGGGGTAGCCGGCGCGCAACCACTCGACGACCTTCCTGAGTAACTGTGGGCGGTCCACGATCGCCTCCCTTCTTCCGTGCCCGGTGATTCCGATGATTCTGATTACCCCAGCAATCTGCAACGTCGCGAATCGGGTGTGTGCAACACCCCCCCAGTACACACCTTTCCGGTTCGGCCCGGGATGTGGGCGATCGGGGATTCGGGCGGCGGGGGATCCGGGTCACAGTATTCGGCGCCGGCCCTGGTGGGGGCCGGCGCCGAATCCGGGTGGGTAGGCCTGGCCGGTCAGGCAAGGACCTCGTCGTCGTCGGCGGTCGCGGTGTCCGCCTGAGCGCGGGCCAGCGGCCAGCCGGCCGAGGCCAGCCGGGCGGCGACCTGACTGATCTTCTCGGTGGTCGGCCTCTCGTCGGTGGCCTTGGTGATCGCGGCGCCGATGTTGTCCTCGGTCAGCGGGACGTCGAGGTCGTGGTCGCGGGCCAGGCGCAGCACCACGTCGGTCACCTGCCGTTCATCGAGAGAACGGACGAGCAGGGCGAGCAGTGGCGGGAAATCGGTGGCCGGGATGCCTTCGGGATAACCCGCGCGGATCCAGTTGACGGCGGCTTCGAAGGGCGATGCGTTGTCTGTCATGGATGGGTGAGCCTCTCGCGGTGGTTGTCGGTCGGCCTTGTCGTCCGGTCGGTGCGGGTCAGTACCAGGAGGCGGGGAAGACCTGGATGCCGAGGTGATAGTCGAGGGTGTGCCGGCAGACCCAGAGGATGCCGACCGCGACGACGGCCACGACCAGGGCGAACAGGAAATACCCGGCAGCCTTGTATACGGGGTTGGGGGCGGTGATCGAACCGTCGGCGTTCTCGTCCCCCGCGCCGAGGGCACGGAGCCGGAGGCCGAGCGCGAAGACCACTGGCAGCCCGGCGCCGAGTGTCAGGCCCACGACGAGGACCCGGGCGATCGCTTCGATGGTGTGCATGGTGGGTGTCCAATCCTTCGCTGGTTGCGTCGGGCCTAGACCGAGGCCGGGCGGGAGGTCGGGCCTTCGTCCGCCGGGAGCACGGAGTTGCTCTCGGAGTCCCAGTCGGCGGTGACATTGCTGTGGTCGACCTTGTTCTGCTGGGCGCGCCAATACATGTAGCCGGAGGCGGCGACGAGGATCGCGAAGATCACGATGGAACCGGTGACGTCACCGATGAGGTGGCCGATCCAGAAGCAGAGCGCGCCGACGACCGCGGCGGCGGGCAGGGTGGTGACCCAGGCGACCGCCATGCGGCCCGCCACGCTCCAGCGGACCTCGGCGCCCTTCTTGCCGACACCGGTACCGAGGATGGAGCCGGTGGCCACGTGCGTGGTCGACAGCGCCATGCCGGCGGTCGACGAGGTCAGGATGATCGCCGCGGAGGACGCGTCGGCGGCCAGGCCCTGCGGGGAGCTGATCTCCACCAGGCCCTTGCCCAGGGTGCGGATGATGCGCCAGCCGCCGAGGTAGGTGCCGAGGGCGATGGCTATCGCGCAGGACAGGACAACCCAGATGGGGAGCCCGTCGGAGACGGTGGCCGCATCCAGATGGTTGGTCGCGATGAGCGCGAGAGCGATGACACCCATCGTCTTCTGTGCGTCACCGGTGCCGTGGGACAGCGCGAGCAGCGAGGCGGTGGCGCGCTGACCGTAGCGGAAACCGGCGTCGCGGTTCTTCTCGGCGATGGAAGAGGTGATCTTGTAGATCGTCCAGGTGCTCGTGGCGGCGACGAGGCACGCGATCACCGGGGCGGCGAGGCCCGGGACCAGGAGCTTGTTGGTGATGCCCTGCCAGTTGATGCCACCGGTCCCGATGGCGGCCAGCCCGGAGCCGATGAGCCCACCGAACAGCGCGTGCGAGGAACTCGACGGCAGTCCGAACAGCCAGGTGAACAGATTCCAGAGGATGCCGCCGATGAGTCCGGCGAAGATGATCAGCAAGGCCTTCTGGGCATCGAGGCCGGCGACGAGTTCACCGGCCTGCGCGCCCTTGGTCTCCTGGATCTTGAGGACGTCCTTGGTGATGGTCGCCGCGACCTCGACGGAGAGCAGGGCACCGATGAGGTTCAGGATGGCGGCCACGGTGACCGCGGTTTTGGGTTTGAAGGCGCCGGTGGCGATCGAGGTCGCCATCGCGTTGCCGGTGTCATGGAAGCCGTTGGTGAAGTCGAAACCCAGTGCCGTGATGACGAGCAGCACCAGAATAAGCATCTCTGAGCTCATGTCATCATCATGCTGTGCGAAGGGGGTTGGCACCTAACTTTCACCAAGCCAAAAGACCCCATTTGACGTGCATGTTTGCCCTATACAGCCATCTGTTCACCGACTGTTCACGTTGCGTAATCCAAGTGGATATCTTCCGCCGGATCGAAGCGGGTCTTTGGCCCTGATCCGTTGGTCTCGAGGACACCTTCGGGACACCGACACGTCGCCGACCGACCGCTCGTGCGGGTGTGGAAGAATGCGGATTCATGACGCCATCTGTCGCACCGGATCCTGGGACGCCGATGAAGCTGGGCATGCCGATCAACTACGCGGGCGACTTCCGCGAGACGATCGACAACCTCGCCGACTTCGAGCGGGTGGGCGTGGACCGGGTGACGGTCCCCGAGGCCTATAGTTTCGACGCGGTCAGCCAGCTCGGCTACATCGCGGCGCGCACCGAGAAGATGGAACTGCAGACCGGCATCCTGCCGATGTTCTCGCGCACCCCCACCAATCTGGCGATGACCGCGGCCGGCCTGGACTACATCTCCGGCGGCCGCGCGATCCTGGGGATCGGGGCGTCAGGCCCGCAGGTCATCGAGGGCTTCCACGGGGTGCCCTACAACGCCCCGCTCGGCCGCGCCCGCGAGCACGTCGAGATCTGCCGCAAGGTGTGGCGCCGCGAGCCGGTGGCCTTCGACGGCAAGTACTACCACCTGCCGCTCGACGCCGAGCACGGCGGATCGGGCCTGGGTAAGGCTCTCAAGATCATCAACCACCCGGTCCGAGACCGGATCCCGATGCTGCTGGCGGCCATCGGCCCGAAGAACACCGAGCTGGCCGCCGAACTCTTCGAGGAGTTCCAGCCGTTCCTGTTCCACCCCGAGCACGTCGGCGCCGCCTTCGGTGAGGCGCTGGCCGCGGGCAAGGCCAAGCGCAGCCCGGACCTGCCGCCGCTGAGCATCGTCGTCAACGCCACCGCGCTGATCACCGACGATGCCGAGCAGATCGAGAACGCCACACAGCTCGTCCGGCACCACTACGCGCTGTACATCGGCGGCATGGGCGCGCGCGGCAAGAACTTCTACAACACCCTCGTCGTGCGGTACGGCTACGCCGACGAGGCCAAACTCATCCAGGATCTGTACCTCGACGGCAAGAAGGCCGAGGCCGCCGCGGCGATTCCGCAGGAATTGATCGACTCGACGGTGCTGATCGGGCCCAAGTCGAAGGTGGCCGAGCAGGTCGAGGCGTTCCGGGGCGCCGGGGTGGGCTGCCTGCTGGCAGCTCCCGCCGCCGGGACGCACGTCGAACGGGTCGAGGACATGGAGATCCTGCGTGAACTGATCGGCTGAGCGCTGCGCGGTCATCGGTAACCGCACCGGCAAAGGCGGAAAACGGCAGAAGCGAAAAGAAGGGCACGGCCATCGCGGCCGTGCCCTTTCTTTTTGGTTTGGAGCCGCATCTGGTTTCAGAATTATCCAATATTAGTGGTTGACTGTGGATCAGCATTATCAATCAGTGTGTATGTGATGATGCTGTGGGTGTGATGTTGTCGGCGCAACTGCTGATTCGTCCCTACTGTCGGGTAAGTTAAGACGAGATTCACTATGACAAAGCATCGGCCGGATCCCCCCATCGCGGCTGTGAGCGTCGAGATGGGACAGCAGATGACCGACACAGCGACTGTGTCCTGGCCCCGGTCCGGGCCATGGCCGGGCGCACGCCGCAGGTGGCTTTCCCGCGGTCGGCGTGCTCACGGTGGGCATCCCACCGACAGTCTGCTGCTGCACGCCGCGGTGGTCCTCGTCGTCGTCACCGCCCCGATCGAGGGCTATCTCATCGACCTGCACCCGCAACTCGGCAAACTCCCGGCGATCGTCCTGATGGCCACCTGGGCGGGGGTGCGTATCAGGCAGCGGCGCGTCAGCCCGGCGCCGGTGTACCTGCTGCTCGCGGGGCTGGCCGGGATCGTCCTGCTCAGCACCGCGACTCATCTCATCGCGCCGTTCAGCATCGAATACGCGATCCGCTGGCTGCCGTTCCTCGTCGTCAGCGCCCTGCTGATCGACATCGTCGCGACGGAGGTGAGCGTGCGGGTCGTGTTCGTCGCCGCCCTCGCCGGCGCGTCGATCGCCGCTGTGGGTGCGCTGATCAGCGTCTTCGTCTCCGGCGACCTGCGAGCCGCGGGCCCGCTCGAGGATCCCAACGACCTCGCGTACGTGCTCACCGCCGCGCTGCCGCTGGCCACGGCCTGCCTGCCCGCCGGCCGGACGGTGCCCCTGTTCTGGCGCCTGCTGCCGGCGGCGTCGGCGGTGCTCCTGGTGGCGGGTGCCGCCGTCACCCTGTCCCGCGGCGGGCTGCTGGCGGTCTGCGCCGCCGCGCTGTGGCTGGTGGCGCGCCGCAACCTGAGCCTGCGGGCGGCGGGCGGACTGTGCGGGGCGGTCGTCGCCGTGGCGGCGCTGGTGTGGCTGTTCGCCGGTTCACTGGTGACCGCGGCGCTGGGACAGAAGACGTACATCGCCGAGAGCAATATCGACCAGCGGCTCATCCGGTGGCGGGCGGCGATCGAGATGGCGGGTACCCATCCGGTTCTCGGGGTCGGTCCGGGCGGATTCCGCAGCGAGTACCTGCCGACATCGCACGTCGCCGAGATCGAAGAGCTGACGCCGGTGACACACAATATGTACCTGGAGGTGGCCGCCGAACTCGGGATCATCGGGTTCGCGCTGTTCATCGCACTGATCGTGGGTGCGTTCGTGTACAGCGAGCGCGCGCTGCGCCTCGGTGCAGACCGCCGCGGCGTCGTCGCCACGCAGGCGGCCCTGCTGGCGGTCGTGGTGTCGTCGGTGACGCTGTCCGAGGAGTACTACCTGCCGCTGTGGTCGATGATCGCGGTGGCCTATGCGCTGCACCTGCGGGCATCGCGTGCCCCGGACACCCGGATGACGCGGGGAGGCCGCTGACATGCGCGTACTTCATGTGATCGCGGAGATGGGGGTCGGCGGCGCCGAGTCGCTGGTCGCCGAGATGGCCACGCTCGGAACCGGATACGACTGGACGTCGGCGGTGGCGTCGGCCGGTGGCGTGCGGGCCGACGAACTGCGCGCCGCCGGGGTGCGGTGCTACGATGTGCCGCTGGTGTCCCGGTCGGTGGGCGGACTGCTCGCCGCCCGCCGCGCCGTCGCGGCGGCCGCCACCGACTTCGATGCGGAAGTGATTGTGGCACACAATATCTCCGCAACAATAGTGGCCCGTGCCGCGAGGCCGCGGCTGCCCGTACTGTCGGTCTTCCACGGGGTGGCCGCCACTGACTACCGGGCCGCGGCGGCGGTGCTGTCGGCGGCGCCCACCCGGGCCGTCGCGGTCGCCGATGCCATCGCCGGCCGACTGCGCGACCACGGGCTGCGCCGCGTGCCGCTGACGGTGATCCGCAATGCCGTCGCCACCCCCGAACTGCCCGGCCGGGAGCGCGCGCGCGCGACCCTCGGGCTGGACCCCGACCAGCCGGTCGCCCTGTGCCTGGCGCGCCTCGAACCGCAGAAGCGGCACGACGTGCTGCTGCGCGCCTGGGCCGCCCAGGACCCCGGGGCCGTGTTGCTGATCGCCGGTGATGGTTCGCTACGCGGCGAACTCGAAACGCGGGCAACCGGACTCGGTGACCGGGTGCGGTTCCTCGGTAACCGCGACGACGTGCCCACACTGCTCGCCGCCACCGACCTGACGGTGCTCACCAGCGACTGGGAGGGCCTGCCGATGGCCATCCTCGAATCGATGGCGGTCGGCGTTCCGCTGGTCGCGAGCGACGTCGACGGGCTGCGCGAGGTGCTCGGCAAAGGCGGCGGCACCCTCGTCGAGCCTGGCGACCACGAGGCCTTCGCGACGGCCATCGCACACGCCTTGTCGTCGGAGCGCTGGCGGGAAGAACAGTCCGCCGCCGCCCTCCGGCGTATCCGTGAGGACTACAGCCCCGCGGCGATGATGACGAGGTATGACACAGAAATTCGCGGAATGATCCGCGCGAGAGGGAGTTTGCGGTGCCGAAAATGATGAGGGGATGGGCGGCGATGCTGACGGGAGGGCTTCGGCGTGCCGGGATCGCGGTGATCGTGGGATTGATCGTGTTCGCGATCACCGCCGCGGCGATGCTGCTTCGCTCCGACGAGTACGACGCGCGAGTGAGCCTGCTGGCCTCCTCGGCGTCGAAAATCCAGAACAGCAGCACCGACTTCGGTTCGGTGGTGGCGCTCGGACTGCCCGCGGTGGTCGAGGTGGCCACCAGCCCGACCGTGCTGGAACAGGTGTCGCGGACCGTGGCGGGTTCGCCGGGCCCCGACGAACTGCGCGACGCGGTCACCGTCGGCCTCATCCCTGGATCGGGCCTCGTCCGGATCACTGTGCGCGCGGACTCGCCGAAGGTCGCGAGCTCGCTGGCCACGGCCATCGCCGACGAGGTGGCGGCCGCGGATCTACTCGACCCGGCGGCCACGCTGCGCGTCCTCGACGTGTCGGCCACCGTCACCGAGGCCTCGCCGGGCATCTCGCTGGTGGCCGGGCTCGGGCTCGTGCTGGGCGTCATCGCCGGTGCGATCGTCTTGGGACTGCTGGCCGTTTTCGTACCCGCCCCGGGGAGCCGCGCCGGGCGGGCGCTCGCCCAGGCCGGGCTGGACCGTCGGGTCGCGGTGATCACGTGGGAGCGCGGCGCACCGATCCCCGCCCCGCTGCTCGCGGCGGCCCTCGGCGCGGGCAGGCCGATCCGGCTCGTGGCCGCCGACGCGGAATCCGGTGCCGACAGTTCCGAACTGGCCGATGGGCTCCGGGAGAGCGGGGTTCCGGTCACCGAGCAACTCGCCGCCGATGACACCGGCACGGCCACTGTGGCCCTCGCCCCCGCCCGGATGTCCGCCGACGACCTGGCGCTGGTGCTGCGCGCACTGCCGGCCGACACCGATCTGCTCGCGGTCATCCTGAGGTGAACGCGCACGTGGACCGGACCGGCACCCGCACCCCGGACAGGCGGTTTCCTGTGTCCGGGTGGTCCGACCCCGCCGACGCCGTCACCGAGCGGCTGCCGGTCATCGGTTCGCGTCCCGTCACCAGGTTCGAGCGGGTCAGCCCGTACGAGGCCATCACCCAGCGGTTGCCTGTCATCGCCTTCGACGACGCGACGGTGCGCCTGCCGGTCATCAAGCGGGTCGGCGACGGCCCGGAGGACTCCACCGATCCCGACGCCGCGGCCGGGGCGGACCTCGGCGCGAAGGCCACGACCGGCGCGCTGTGGCTGGGCCTGATCAACCTGGCCAGCAAGGGCAGTCAGATCGTCGTCACCGTGGTGCTCGCCTCCCTGCTCACCGAGGGTGAGCTGGGCCTGGTCAGTGTCGCGGCCTCGCTGATCACCGTCGCGCAGGTGATCCAGATGATGGGCGTGTACGACGTGATCGCCCGCACCGCCCGCGACCCGCACGCGATGGCGCGGACCGTGGCGGCGCTGTCGGTGGGGGTGTCGCTGGCGATCGCGGTGGTGGTGATCGCCGCCGCACCGCTGCTGGCGTCTGCGCTGGGGGCGCCCGACGCCGCACCGCTGATCGTCATCACCGCGTTCAGCCTGCCGTTCTCCGCGTTCGGCGGGGTGCAGATGGCGATGATGCACCGCACCCTCGACTTCCGGCGGCGCATGCTGCCCGACGCCGGCAGCGCGCTCATCGGTGCCACGGTGACCGTGGTGCTCGCCGCGCTCGGCAACGGGGCCTACTCGCTGGCCGTCGGCATGCTGTGTACCGCTGTGCTGCAACCGATCCTCGGCACCGTCGCCGGGGTGCGGGTGGCACCGGGCTGGGACCGGGGGGCCGCGGGCGAGGCGCTGCGGTGGATCCGGGTGGTCGGTCCGGCCGCGGTGGTCTCCACCATCCTGATCAACGTCGACTATCCGTTGATCGCCCGGCTGCTCGGCCCCGACGACGTCGGCGTGTACTCGCTGGCCTACCGGGTGGCGTGGGTGCCGTACATCATGATCGCCGTGGTCCTCGGGGCGGTGGCCTTCCCGGTGTATTCGAGCCTGTTCCGCGCCGGGGACGGCGCCGCCGTTCCCGCGGTCGTCGGCCGGTTCACCTACGCGACGCTGCTGGCCGCCGGTGGGCTGTATGTGCTGATCGCCTGCATGGCACACGGGCTGGTGGTGCTGGGGATGCGCTGGGAGGAATCGGTTCCGGTGCTGCTGGCGCTCTGCGTGTACGGGGTGTCGATCAGTCTGCTGTGCTGTTGGTACGAGGTTATCCGGGCCGCCGGCCGCACCGGTCTGTACCTGATATTCGAGACGGTGCACCTGGTGCTGCTGGTGTCGATGCTGTTCGCGTTCACCGGGTTCGGCGTCGTCTACGCGGCCGTCGCGCAGATCGTGGCGGCGGCGGTGCTGCTGCCCGCGGTGCTGGTCGTGATGGCACGCGAGTCGCTGGCGCCGCCGTGGCGCACGCTCGGCCGCGCGGTGCTGGGCCTCGCCGTACCGGGAGTCGTATGTGCCGCTGTCGCAACCGCTTTCCGCTGGGCCGGGATCAACACCGGTCCGGCCGGCTGGCTCGGGGTGATCATCGAGGGCCTGGTCCTGGCGGCCACCTTCGCGGTGGTTGGGTACCTCGCCAATCGTGCGGTGTGTCAAGAGTTCCTGCAGTCCAGAAAGGGAGCCCGATGAAGGTTCTGCATGTCGCGCAACCGGTGTCCGGCGGGGTCGCGGCCGTGGTCGCAGACCTGGCCCGCGATCAGCGTGAGCGCGGCTGGGAGCCGGTGGTGGCCTGCCCGCGGGAGGGCCGATTGCGTTCGCAGATCACCGGACTCGGAGTTCCGGTGGCCGACTGGGAGGCCACCCGCGGACCCGGACCGGGCACCGCGCGCGAGGTCGCGTCGCTGCGCCGCATCATCGCCGAGCGGCGGCCCGACGTGGTGCATCTGCACGGCTCCAAGGCCGGTCTTGCCGGCAGACTCGCCGTCCGCGGCCGCATCCCCACCGTGTTTCAGCCGCATCTGTGGTCGTTCGAGTCCGACGCCTCGCTCGCCGGCAGGCTCGCGGTCGTGTGGGAACGGGCCGCCGCCCGCTGGACGGGACTGTTCCTCTGCGTGAGCGCCGACGAGGCCCGGGACGGCGCGGGCAGCGGTATCCGCGGCCGGATGGTGGTGGTGCCCAACGGTGTCGACGTCACCGGCCTGGTGCCGGTCGACATCGCACGGGCCAAGGCCGAGGCGGGATTCGGGCCCGGCCCGACGGTCGTCTGCGTCGGCAGGCTGGCCCCGCTCAAAGGCCAGGACCTGCTGCTGGACGCGTGGCCCGAGGTGACCGCCGCAGTCCCCGGCGCCAGGCTGGCGCTGGTCGGTGACGGTCCCCTCGAAGCGGAACTGCGGGCGCACACCACCGCCGCCGACGACTCGGTGCTGTGGCTCGGGCATCAGGACGCCCCGCACCGCTACCTGGCGGCCGCCGACGTGGTGGCCGTGCCCTCCCGCGCGGAGGGGATGGCGCTGGTGCCGCTGGAGGCGATGGCGATGGGCCGCAGCGTTGTCGCCTACGACGTCGGCGGTATCCGCGAAAGCCTCGGCGACACGGGCGCGGTGCTCCCGCCCGCCGACGTGCCCGCGCTGGCGCGGGCCATCATCACCCGCCTCGACGACGCGCAGCTGCGCGACGATGAAGGCACCCGGGCCCGGCAGCGGGCCGAGACCCTGTTCGACCGGCGGCGGATGGCCGCCCAGGTCGCCGAGCTGATGGAGGAGTTGGTGTCCGATGGCTAGGATCGCCTACGTTCTCACCCAGGACCGGGGCGGACCGGTGGATGTGACGACTCGGTTGGCGCACACCATCATCGGCGCCGGAGACCACGAGGTGCGGGTGTTCGCACCGCGCCCGGCCCGCGACGCCGGTCTGCTCGGCGAGCACCACGAGACCGTGGTCTTCGGCCGCAAGGGCGACCTCGGATCGGCCCGCGAACTGCGCGCCCGGATCCGGGCCTGGCACCCGGACATCGTGCACGCGCAGGACCGCCGGGCCGGGCTGGCGTTGATGGGACTCGACAGTGCCCGCAGGCACGTGCGCGGGATCCTGCACACCTATCACGGAGTGCCCGACGACGTGAGCGAACAGTGGTTCCGCAGCGCCGCCGGGGGCAGCGCGCCATCGCGCTACACGCGCGCGGTCCTGACCGGTGATGCGGTGGTGGCGCGCGGTGTCGACCTGACCGTCGCGCCGTCCGAGACGATGGCGCGGTTCCTGCGGTCCCGGCTGAAAGTGCCGCGCCACAAGTTGATTCATATCGACAACGGGGTGGCGCTTCCGGTGGCCGCGCCTGGGTCGGGACCCGTGCGCAAGCTGATCTTCGTCGGGCTGCTGGTGCCCCGCAAGGCGCTCGGCGACCTGCTCGCCGCGCTCGCGACACCCGGCGTGATGCCGGCCGACGCCACGCTCACGGTGGCCGGGGACGGTCCGCAGCGGGCCGAACTAGAGGCGCGGGCGGCCGCGGGCCCGCTCGCGGGGCGGGTGGAGTTCCTGGGTTTCCGTGAGGATGTCGCCGACCTGCTGACCGCGCACGACGCGCTGGTGCTGCCTTCGCACATGGAGCAGCAGCCCCTGGTGATCGCCGAGGCAATGGGTGCGGGAAAGCCCGTGGTCGCCACCGACACCGGCGGTGTCGCGGAGATGCTCGCGGTGCCCGGGACCTCGCCGTACCTGGCCACCCCGGGCTCGGTTCCCGAACTCGCCGAACAGCTCCGGCGGCTCTTCGCCGATGGACGGCCCGGGGAACTGGGACAGGCGTACGCGCATTACGCGCGGGGCCGGTTCGATCGTGAGGTCGTCGCCCGCAAACATCTCGGCCTGTACGCCGAACTGATCGACCGGCGCGGCCGGGCCCAGCGCGCCGATCGCCGTACCGGCTGACGGACAGGGCAGCATGGGTCAGGGCAGCACGTAGATGTCGCCCGACACCGGTGCCAGCATCGCGGGCACCTGGCCGCCCGAGGCGGTCCGGGTGCCCTTCGGCAGTGACAGCGGCCGCGGCAGGATGGTCGGGTTGACCACGGCGATACCGTGGGCGAACCGACGCGTCCACACGCCGTCGGCACGGCGGGTGGCCGGGCCGAGCGCCTGGCCGAGGTCCAGATCCTGCAGCGCGGTGCGCGTGGGCTTGCGGTAGTTGTACGAGTCGCCGCTCATCCAGCACGTCTTGCTGCCGGACAGCAGTGCGGCGCTGGCGAATCCGGTGGGATTGCTGTTGGGCAGCCGGGGCTGGGTGATCAGCAGGACGAGTGCGGAACCCCGCGCGGCGGTCTGGCTCATCTCGTTCCACTGCGAGTAGCCGAACGGCATCAGGCCCTCGGGGATGGGGTAGGACATGCCTTCCTCCATACCGCCGCCGAAGCGCGAATGCGAGGTCCACCGGCCGGGGGTGAGCCGGGCCTCGGCGATGTTGGGCACGAACAATTTTCCCGCGCCGGCCAGCCGTGATCCGGCCATCGTGACCAACCGGTCCAGACCGTCCCGGAGCTTGTGGTTGGTTTGATCGGGGGAGGTGGTGCCGCGCAACAGCTTCGGCGAATAATGGTACAGCTGGGCGAAGTCGTTGTCGGCGAGCACGCCGTCCCAGCCCTGGGTCAGCACCTCCTTGGTCACCTGTTCGGTCCAGTACCGCTGGTAGGCGACGTTCCACACGGCCATCTGCCAGTGGTGCGGGTAGGCGGCGTTCCACTCGATCCGGCTGCCGAAGGTGTCGGTGGCGAACCATTCGGGGTGCTTGCGCTGCGCGTAGGCGTAGCCGACACCGGCCGGCAGGAAGTCCGCGTCCTTGCCGCCGTCGTATGCGCCGGAGTAGCTGCGGGTGCTCGACAGATCCTTGTACACCAGCACCTTGACCGACGGGTCGAGCGCCTTGATCCGCCGCATGGTGTCCTGCTCCCACGCGTTGAGAACGATCACCGAGTTGTGGCGCACCGCGGTGGCGATCGTGGCCGGGGCGGGTGCGGAACCGATCGCGTACCAGAGTCCGCACACCGGGCCGGCGGCCTTGTTCACCTGGACGGCACGGGCACCGTCGCCGTCGGGGGTGCAACCGGCCACTACGGCGGCCGCGAGGATCAGGGCGAGCGGGACCCGCAGGATCCGCGTGAGGAGGGCCGGTTGCCCGGCCGCTGCAGCAATCATCGACCTCTCTCCCAGGAGATTGCATCCGACCTGCCCCGCTGCCCTGCCCCGCCCAATTGTTCGAGCCCGCCCAGTAGCCCGGCCCGGCGCCGCAGACCGTCCGCGGCCGCCCACATCCGCGGCATCGCGGTGCCGGAGGTACGCCGGGACCGATCGATGCACCGCCAGCGCGCCGAGTGCTCGATGGCCGGTGACAGTTCCCGGGCGTAGTCGGCGTAACGGGCACCGAGCTCACGTGACTGGGGTGCGGTGTGCGAGAACTCGCGGCACGCGTACTGCGCCGCCCGCCGGGCCAGTGCGCGGCGGGCGGTCTCGACGTCGGCGGCGGTGATCCCGGCATCCGGATCGAGTGCGGGAACCGCCTCGAAGACCTCCTGCTTGGCGGTCAGGTCCTTGAGCCATCCCGCGGCGTTCTGGGTCAGGTGCAGGTTGGACCCGTGGATCCGGTAGTAGCCCTGGTCGGGTCCGTCGATCCGGGCGACGGTGCCGCGCAGCGCGGCGCGGATCCAGAGCAGCAGGTCGGAGGAATAGCCGAAGGCCGGGTCGTAGCCGCCGATCTCGCGCAGCACCGACGTACGCATCACCACCTCCGGGTGGCGGATGATGTTGTCGCCATGCCGGTATCGCCGCAGCACCCAGTCGCGCCCGTTGCTGTAGGTGCAGCCGCGGACGTGGGTGCGCGGCTGCCGGCGGGGTTCGGTGACGAATGTCGGGCAGGTGCCGTACACGAACACCACGTCGGCCCGCTCCTCCATCACGGCGACGGCCCGGCTGATCGCGCCGGGGGCGAGCAGGTCGTCGGCGCACAGCACCTGCACGTAGGCGCCGGTGGCGAGGGCCAGGCCCGCGTTGAAGTTCTCCAGGTAGTCGATATTGTGGGGCCGGCGATGGATCCGGATCCGGCTGTCGGCCGCCGCGAGGCGTTCGGCGACGGCCAGGCTGTCGTCGGTGGACCCGTTGTCGGCGATGATCACTTCGATGTCGACGCCCGGCTGGTCAAGCGCGCCGGCGACGGCGTCGGGCAGGAACCGGCCGTAGTTGTAGCAGGGGACGATCACCGACGCCCGGGGCCGCGTCCGTAGTGGGAGAGGGTCGACGTGCTCCATGGGGCTCCTGCTGTGCTGTGGGTCATCGCCTGCGGTCGGTGGGCCGACCCACAGATTACGAGTCCGCGGTACCTGTGTTATTTTCAAGCCGACATTCTAACGGGTAAAGGGTCTACTCCGGGGGGCCGGCTCGTGCGCTGGAGGTAAGAGGATCGGATGGTTGCACCGTCGCGTCCGCATCATGTCGATTCCGGATTCTCCGCAGTATTCCGGAATCGTATCGACAGTCTTCTTGTGGCTTTCGATTGCGTCACGCTCGCCGTCATCGCGGTGTTTATCAATGGTGACGAAGGACTGACCGCACAGCTCATATCCGTCTGCGGAGTGATCCTCACTTTGGTGGCACTCGAAATGGCGGGGCTCTACCGGCCGCGCCTGACGCTGTCGGCGCTCGATGACCTGCCCCGCCTGGCGGCCTGGTCGATCATCACCTCCGGTACCGTCTTCGCGTTCTCCCGGCCCGGGGTGTCGATCGTCCGCGCCATGATCTACGCCGCTCTCGTATTCCTGGCACTGTTCATCGTTCGCGCCGCGTACTACATAGTGGTGCGCCGTCGGCGCCGCCGGTCGCCTGCGGCACGGAGGCAGACGATGGTGGTGGGCGACGGGCTGGTCTCGGTCGAGCTGATCGAGAACACGCGCGCGCTGCCCGAGCTCGGGCTGGACGTGCGGCTGGCGGTGAGCGACAACCCGATGCCCGAACTCGTGGCAACCGGCGTCCGGGTCGAACGCGGTGTCGATGACATTCGCGCCAAGGCGACCGAGCACGGAATCGACGTGGTGCTGGTGTCGTTCGCGTCCGGGCCCGATTCGGCGATGGTGGCGCCGCTGCGGGCGTGTGACGAACTCGACTGCGAGATCTACATCGTGCCGCGCCTGTACGAGTTCGTCTCGCTCAGCCCGTCGATGGACCGCATCCACACCATCCCCCTGATGCTGGTGCGCCGTGACGCCCTGCGTACCTGGTACTGGAAGATCAAGCGCGTGTTCGACGTGGTCGCGGTGTCAATCGCGCTGGCGGTGCTGGCACTGCCGATGACGCTGATCGCGTGCGCGGTGTACCTGTCGGATCCGGGTGCGCCGATACTCTTCCGGCAGAAACGCATCGGACGCGGGGGCCGGTTGTTCGACATGCTCAAGTTCCGGTCGATGCGGCCGGTGCCCGAAGGTACCTCCGACGCGCAGTGGCAGCCCACCGACCGGATCTACCCGCTGGGCCGGTTCTTGCGCAAGACCTCGATCGATGAGCTGCCTCAACTGTGGAACGTGCTCTGCGGCGACATGTCGATCGTCGGCCCGCGCCCGGAGCGGCCGCACTTCGTCGAACAATTCGCGTCGTCGGTGCCCCGGTACGGCGACCGGCACCGCGTCGAGGTCGGCCTCACCGGGTGGGCGGCCGTCCACGGCCTGCGCGGTGACACCAGCATCAACGACCGGGCCGTGTACGACAATTTCTACATCGAGAACTGGAGCGTCTGGCTCGACATCAAGATCATCGTCCGGACCGTCGGCGCGGTGTTCCGCGGAGCAGGGTCCTGATCAGCAAATGAACCACCCGGCCCCGATTCGCCTTGACGCTGCCGGCGTGCGCACACCGCCCGACGAGGTGGTGGTTGCCATCGCCGTCGACCCGCACCACCGGGGAATCGCGACGTACGGCTGGGCGGTATCGGTCGACATGGCCGAACGCTACGTGCGGTGCATTCTCGCGCATGTTCTGCCCGGCGGCACCTGCGAACGGCGTGGTCCGATGAACTGGCTGTGGCGGTCGGGGAGTGACGGGCCCGAGGACATGAGAGCCTTCGACTGCGCGCTGCACGATGTGGCCGGGGTGCGGGTCTCCGATCCCGAGTGCACCGCGCGCTTCATCGACGTCCGCATGGGCATCGTGCACCGGTCCGTCGTGCAGGCGACGCCCTGGGATGTGGACGATCTCGTGCGGGTCGCCGACGTCGCATTGCATGAGGCGATCGCCGGCGGCGGGGCGGTGGTGGTCGCGCAGCCGGGCACGGTTGAGCACTTCATCGCCCGGGGCGAGATGGCCGCGGAGGTCGCGGCAGCCGCCGACGCCGATATGTTCCCGCTGTTTCAGCCGATCGTCTCCCTGTCCGGTGCATCCCTGTCCGCCGCGGCCCCGCACGGACGGGGCCTGCACGTGACCGGGTACGAAGCGCTCCTGCGCTGGCGGCGCAACGGCGAACCGGTCGGCCCGGACGTCTTTCTCAATCTGCTCGAGTTGTCGGAACTGATCGTGCCGGTGGGCAGGTCCGTCATCGGTAGGTCGCTCGATGTGCTCGCCGGGCCGGTCACCGAAATGCTCGGCCCGGCGGCGTTCATGTCGGTGAACCTTTCGGCGGCGCAGTTGCGCGACCGGTGGCTCGTCGACTTCCTTCGGGAGTCGCTGGCCGATCGGGGGCTGGGCCCGGCACGGCTGTGGGTGGAGATCTCCGAGAACGCTGTTGTCGCCGAGGGCAGCGTCGCGGCCGAGGTCATCTGCGATCTGCACGAGGTGGGCTGCAAGATCTGCGTCGACGATCTCGGGGCCGGCGTCGGGGCGCTGGGGTATGTCCGCGACCTCCCGATCGATGTGCTCAAGGTCGACCGGGCGCTGGTCGGCCGGATGCCGACCGAACGCACCGACCGGGCGGTGGTGCGGGCGATCTGTGACCTGGCGTCGGCGTCGGGGGTGATCACGGTCGCCGAAGGCGTCGAGACGGAGCAGATGTTCAGCATGGTCGAGGAGCTGGGATTCGACATGGCTCAGGGCTACCTGTTCGGCAGGCCGGGAGAACTGGGCTGACCGCGGGTTCCGGGTGACCGGCTGCATCGCTCCGGCGGGGTACCCGCGTCAGCGAATTTGACAGCAATAAGCTACTATTCATGTTATCCAACAATCTTGATTTGTTGTGGATTGAAATCCGACAAATGTATCCTGTCGGTTGGCTGTGGTTGGGATGTTCTGGAGGGACAGTGGAGTGTCGGCTGTGCGGATCGGTGAATCTGTCGAGTGTCGTCGATCTGGGTGCGACGCCCCCGTGCGAGAGGTTCCTCCGATCAGGTGACCTCGACACGATGGAACCGACGTATCCGCTGCACCTGCGGATCTGTCACGACTGCCTGCTCCTGCAGATCCCGGCGCTGATCACGCCCGAGGACACTTTCACCGACTACGCCTACTACTCCTCGTACTCCGATTCGTGGGTCACCCATGCCCGAGCGTTCGTCGACGAGGCCGTCGGCCGGGCCGGCCTCGGTGCGGATTCGTTCGTGGTGGAGGTCGCCAGCAACGACGGATATCTTCTTCAGCACGTGGTGGCGCGGAATATCCGCTGCCTCGGAATCGAACCGTCGGTAAATGTGAGCGAAGCCGCCCGGGAAAAGGGTGTGCCGACCGAAACCGCATTCCTCGATGAAAAGTTCGCACACCAAACAACAGATAAACACGGTCCGGCTGATCTTGTTGTCGCGAACAACGTTTATGCGCATATTCCCGACCTCCTCGGATTCACCCGGTCGCTGCGGACGCTCGTCGCCGACGACGGATGGGTGAGCATCGAGGTGCATCACGCGCTGAACCTGATCACCCTCTGCCAGTTCGACACGATCTATCACGAACATTTCCAGTACTACACCGTCCACAGCGCCATCCGGGCGCTCGCGACCGGCGGTCTCACCGTCGTCGACGTCGAGTTGCTGCCGACCCACGGTGGCTCGATCAGGTTGTGGGCCAGGCCCGATGACGTCGCCGGGGCTCCCGGGCCACGCGTCGCCGAAGTCCTGGAGACCGAACGCGCCGCCGGCCTGCACACCATCGAGGGATACCTCGGCATGCAGGCCGGGGCGGACGGGATCCGTACCGAACTGCTCACCTTCCTGCTGCGTGAGCGCGCGGCCGGTCACCGGGTGGTCGGCTACGGAGCCCCGGGCAAGGGCAACACCCTGCTCAACTACTGCGGGATCCGGCCGGACCTGCTCGAGTACACCGTCGATCGCAACCCGTACAAGCACGGGCGGTTCACACCCGGAACCCGGATCCCCATCCACAGTCCCGAACGCATCGACGCCGACCGTCCCGACGTGGTCGTCGTGCTGCCGTGGAATCTGGAAACCGAGATCACCGCACAGCTCGCGCATGTCGCGGACTGGGGCGGGCGCCTGGTGTATCCCCTTCCGAGGTTGCACACGGCGGAGTTGTCCTCTGCCACATCCGAATCCGAAAGTGTGTTCACGGGAGCGCCATTGTGAAGGTTGTACTGTTCTGCGGCGGATACGGCATGCGGATGCGCAATTCACCCGTCGACGACGTGCCCAAGCCGATGCAGATGGTGGGTCCGCGGCCGCTGATCTGGCACGTGATGCGCTACTACGCGCACTACGGGCACAAGGAGTTCATCCTGTGCCTCGGCTACGGCGGCCGGCACATCAAGGACTACTTCCTGCAGTACGACGAGGCGGTGTCCAACGACTTCGTGCTGCGCAACGGCAAGGTGGAACTGCTGTCCACCGACATCAGCGACTGGTCGATCACCTTCGTCGACACCGGCCTCGAATCACCCATCGGGGAACGGTTGCGCCGTGTGGCTCCCTACCTCGAGGGCGAGGACTACTTCCTGGCCAACTACGCAGACGTGCTCACCGACGCGCCGCTCGACGTGATGATCGACGAGGTCAAGGCGTCCGGTGCGGCCGCGTCGATGATGGTGGTGCCGCCGCAATCCTCGTTCCACTGCGTCGACACCGACGACGACGGACTGGTGCGGGCGATCACCCCCGTCTCGCGGTTCCCGATCTGGGAGAACGGCGGATTCTTCGTGCTCACCCCCGAGGTGTTCGACCATCTGCCGGAGAACGGTGACCTCGTCGAGGACGCCTGCGGTGCGCTGCTGGCGCAGGGCCGGCTGTACGGCTACCGGTTCCGCGGGTTCTGGAAACCCGCCGACACCTTCAAGGAACGGGCCGAACTCGACGCCCGGTTCGCGAGCGGCGACCGGCCGTGGATGGTGTGGGAAAGCCCGGCAGAAGCCGGATGATCGGGGCCCGATGATCGAACTGGTTCCGGGTGCGCGCAGGGAGATCGCGGTCCTCGGCGCACACTGTGACGACATCGCGATCGGGATGGGCGGTACGCTGCTCACCCTGGTGCGCGCCAACCCGGGCATCCGGGTACGGGCACTGGTGCTGACCGGTGCGGGCACCGCCCGCGAGGCAGAGGAACGGGCCGCGCTCGCGGCCTTCTGCGCAGGTGCCGATCTGACGGTGACGGTGCTCGGCTTTCCCGACGGCCGTACTCCGGAACACTGGGGTGAGGTGAAAACGGCTGTGGCGCAATTCCGCCGGACCACCGAGCCCGATGTCGTGTTCGCCCCGCAGCGCCGGGACGCGCATCAGGATCACCGGCTGCTCGCCGAACTCGTACCCACCGAGTTCCGCGATCACCTCGTCCTCGGCTACGAGATCCTCAAGTGGGAGACCGACACCCCGCAGCCGCACCTGTTCTCGCCGCTCACCTCCGACATCGCCGACGCGAAGGTACGGCTGCTGCACGAGCACTATCCGTCGCAGGTGGGCCGGGACTGGTTCGACGAGGCGTCGTTTCTCGCGCTGTCCCGGCTGCGCGGGGTGCAGTGCCGCCATACCGACGCCGAGGCCTTCGTGCTGGAGAAGGCGCTGCTGGGTCTGGGTGGCCGCCGATGAGAGCATTAGCCGAGCGTTGCGAGCAGCTCCTTCCAGGTACCCGCCGCTGCGTCGCGGGGCGAAACGATCGTCACCGGATGCGGCCAGGCGATCGCCAGGTCCGGGTCGGTGAAGGCCACCGAGATGTCCTCGGCCGGGTCGTGCGGCCGGTCGATCCGGTAGCACATGTCGGCGGTCTCGGTGAGTGCCTGAAAACCGTGCAGGAACCCCGGCGGGATGTACAGATGATGAAAGTCGTTGTCGTCCAGAAGAAACGACCGATGCCGGCCGAATGTCGGCGACTCGGGACGGATGTCGACGAGCACGTCGTGGACGGCGCCGCGCGCGCACCGCACCAGCTTCGCCTCCCCGCGTCCGGCACGCCCGTGCATGCCGCGTACCACGCCGCGATGCGAGCGGGACTGCGAATCCTGCGCGAATTCGGCCGCGGCGCCCGGCCGTCCGAGGTGCTCGTCGAAGATCGCCGCGTCGAACGTCCGGGTGAACAGGCCGCGGTCGTCGTGGAACGGCTCGGGCACCATCAGGAACACGCCGGAGAAGTCAGTCGGTTCGATTCGCACGGGGATATGGTCGCATGAAAGTTTGTCGCGCATGTGGATCCGGGTCCCTCGACCTGGTTCTGGACCTCGGGGAGGTGCCGGCCGCCGACTGTTTCCCGCCGGCCGGTGACCCGATCTCGGCGGGCGAGGCCGACCACCCGCTGGCGATGGTGCTGTGCGCCGGCTGCGGGCTGGCACAGCTCGCCGACGACGACACGGTGACCGACGAACCGCGTGGGGTGGAACCGCGGGCGCTGGTGGAGCAGGCGCGTGCGGCGGTCGCCGACGCCGCAGCGTCAGGACTCCTGGGAGGCGCCACGGCGGCCGAGTTCGGCAGCCCGCACGGCGGCACCTGGCTCCCCCATCTTCAGGAGCGCGGTATTTCCACTGTGCCCCAGGATCATCCGGGCGGTGCCGACATCGTCGTCGACTCGCTCGGCATCATGCACGAACCGGATCAGGCCGCCGGGATGGCGCGGCGGGCGGCGGCCACCGCCCCCGGTGGAGTGCTGTTGCTGCACTACCTGCCGCTGGAGACGATCGTGCGGCAGGGTCAGTGGAATGCGCTGCGGCACGGTCACTTCGCCTACTACTCGCTGCCCGCGCTCACCCGGCTGCTGGCGTCGGCCGGGATGAGTCCGCTCACCGCCTGGGATTACGACCTGTACGGCGGCACGGTGGTCCTCGCGGCGGTGCATGGTGAGGCCGAACCGGATGCCGCAATCGCCCGGCTCGTCCGGCGGGATGTGGCGATGACCGACCCGCGGACCGTTCGCGGCCTGCAGCGGGCCGCCGACAGTCACCTGTCCGGCCTGCGGTCCTGGCTGGAGGGGCAACGCGCACAGGGTAACCGGGTGCTGGCCTATGGCGCGGCGTCCCGTGCGGTGGCCCTGCTCAGTCTGGCCCGCGCCGACCGCTCGATGATCGCGGCCGTGGGCGACGCGTCCCCGCTCAAGGAGGGCCGCCGGATGCCCGGCACCGACATCCCGATCGTATCCCCGGCCCGTTTTGCCGCCGCCGCGCCGGACAGCATCCTGCTGACCGTCCCGGATCTGTATCCCGAGGTGCGCGAGACGTTCCCGCAGTTCGCCGGCCGCTGGTTCGTCGACGATCCGGCCACCGGTGTGCGCCCAGCCGACGCCGAATCACCAAGGGCAGCATCATGACCGGCGTCACGGGCGGGGAGGCCGTGCTGCGGGAGGCGTTCGCGGGCAAGTCGGTGCTGCTGACCGGGCACACCGGATTCAAGGGGTCGTGGCTGTCGATCTGGCTGCACCGGCTCGGCGCTACGGTCACCGGCTACGCGCTGGAACCGCCGACCAGCCCGAACAACTACGAACTATCCGGTGTCGCAGAACTTCTCGCCGCCGACATCCGTGGCGACATCCGCGACCGTGACAAGTTCGCGGAGACTGTGCGCACCACCGAACCCGACATCGTCCTGCACCTGGCCGCGCAGACCGTGGTACTCGACAGCTACGCAGACCCGGCCGAGTCGTTCGATGTCAACGTCATGGGCACCGCGTCGGTGCTCGACGCTCTGCGGGGATACCGGAAGCCCGGCGGCGACGGAAAGCCCTGCGCGGTGGTGGTTGTCACCAGTGACAAATGCTACGCCAACGACGAGAGCGGGCGCCGGTTCGCCGAGACCGATCCGCTGGGCGGGCACGATCCGTACAGCGCCAGCAAGGCCGGCGCCGAGCTGGTCGCGGCGTCCTACCGCAGTTCCTTCTTCCCGCCGGACGACCTTGCGCGGCACGGTATCGCGCTCGCCACGGCGCGGGCCGGCAATGTCATCGGCGGCGGGGACTGGACGCCGCACGGACTCGTCCGCGACATCGTCACCGCGATCGGTGCCGGCGAACGTATCGATCTGCGCCGGCCGTCGGCGATCCGGCCGTGGCAGCACGTACTCGAACCGCTCTCCGGCTACCTCACCCTCGCCGCGCGGCTCACCGCACCCGACGCCGCCCAGTACTGCGGCGCCTGGAATTTCGGTCCGGATGCCGCCGACGACGCCACCGTCGCCGAACTGACCGAGGCGATGATCGCGCACTGGGGCCGCGGCGCCTGGCGGGACGCGAGCAACCCCGACGACCTGCCGGAGGCACAGGTGCTGCGGTTGTCCACCGAACACACCGCCGCCGGGCTGGGCTGGCGGCCGCGCTGGCGATTCGCCGAGGCGGTGGCGCGCACCGTCGACTGGTACCGGGCCCTCGACGCCGACCCGGCGTCGGCGCGGGCTGCATGCCTGACCGACCTCGACGCGTATCTCGCTGTCGCAGAAGAAGGCAGATGACGGCCGTGAGATCGTTCGCTGAATCCAACGAGCTGCAGACGCGGCTGCACCGGGCGGTGCCGGGCGGCGCGCACACCTACGCCCGCGGCGCGGACCAGTACCCCGACCACATGGCGCCGGTCCTGGTGCGCGGTGCGGGAGCCCGCGTGTGGGACGCCGACGGCAACGAGTACGTCGAGTACGGGATGGGACTGCGGTCGGTGACGCTCGGTCACGGCTACCGGCCGGTGATCGACGCCGCGGCCGCCGCGATGGCCGACGGCATGAACTTCTCCCGGCCCACCGCGCTGGAACTGGCCGCGGCGGAAGACTTCCTGGACCTTGTGCCCGGCGCCGACATGGTCAAGTTCGCCAAGAACGGCTCCGACGCCACCACCGCCGCCATCCGGCTGGCGCGGGCGGTGACCGGACGGACCGGTGTCGCCGTCTGCGATCACCCGTTCTTCTCCGTCGACGACTGGTTCATCGGCACCACCGACATGTCGGCGGGCATCCCGGACACCGCCACCGCCGATATCCACCGCTTCATCTACAACGATCTCGATTCGCTGGCAACAGTTTTCGGTGACCACCCCGATCAGGTGGGTGCGGTCATCATGGAGGCGGCCACCGCGATGGCCGAACCCGCACCCGGCTTCCTCGACGGCGTGCGCGCCCTGTGCGACCGGCACGGCGCGTTGCTGATCTTCGACGAGATGATCACCGGCTTCCGTTGGTCGGCGCACGGCGCGCAGGGCATGTACGGCGTGACACCGGACCTGTCGTGCTGGGGCAAGGCAATGGGCAACGGCTTCCCGATCTCCGCGCTCGCCGGCAAACGCGAGTACATGGAACTCGGCGGCCTGAACACCGACCACGACAGGGTGTTCCTGCTGTCGACGACGCACGGACCCGAGACCGCGTCGCTGGCAGCGTTCCGGGCCGTCGTCGAGGCCTACCGCACCACCGACCCCGTCGCCGCGATGGAGAACGCCGGACGGGCGCTGGCCGAGGGGGTGAACGCGGCCGCGGCCGAGTACGGGATCGCCGACCACCTCACGGTCGTCGGCCGGCCGTCGTGCCTGGTATTCGTCACCCGCGATCCGGCCGGGCAGCCGTCGCAGGAGTACCGGACGCTGTTCCTGCAGGAGATCGTCGGGCGGGGGGTGCTCGGACAGTCGTTCGTCACCTCCGCCGCACACACCGCCGACGACATCGCGCACACCGTCGACGCTGTCCGCGCCTCGCTGGGCGTGTACCGCGACGCGCTGTCGGCGGGCAGCGTCGCCGGCTTCCTGCGCGGACGGCCCGTCGCACCGGCGCTGCGCCGCCTGGCCGAGCCCCGACGACTGCGTTGACCCTGATGGCGGGGGAGGACCGTAGCACCCACCGTCCGCGCCCGGTGCGCGGCGTCGCGTGGCGTGACGGCGCGCCGGTGCTCGGTGCTCGGCGATTCCGAGACCGGTTCGATCAACGGACACTGGGCACCCTCATCGGGCAGTTGGGAGCGGTGCCGCTGATCGTCGTCGCGCTGTTCACCCCGGACTTCCTCATCCCCGGCGGCATGTGGGGGCTGGCCGGGCTCACCGTCTACGCGGTGGCGGTGCTGGTCGTGACCATCACCGCGGGCACCCTGACCGACAGGCAGTTCACGGTCGTCACCGGGGGCGGCATGATCGGGGTGGTGATCGCGGCGGCGCTGGTCGCCGACCCGGGCACCTCACATCTCGTGCTGCCCTTCCTGGCCGCGGGCCCGGCGTTGGCGGCGCTGCAGTCGCCGGCCCGTACCGTCGTCGGATTCGTGGTGGCCGGCTCGATTCTGGGGCTGGTATCGGTGGTGGACAGGGCCGCGACGATCCCGGGCCAGGTCATCGGCGGCGGGGCCATCGTGATCGCGATCTTTGTTCCGGCCTATTTGGTGTACTCCCTGCGGATGTCGCTGGAGGCGGCGCTGGCCCGGCAGTCGGCGCTCAGCGAGACGGATCCGCTCACCCGCGTACTGAACCGGCGCGGTCTGGTGACCCGGTGGGACCGACTGGCCGGCCGCTCACACCCGGTCCCCGGACTCGGGAGGGCCATCGGGTTCGTCGAGGCCGACATCGACTTCTTCAAGAACCTCAATGACCGGCTCGGGCACTCCGCCGGTGACACCGTTCTCATCGAGGTGGCGCAGATCCTCCAATTCGTCACCGGCGACCGGGGTTTGGTGGCCCGTACTGGCGGCGAGGAGTTCGTGATCGCCTACGCCGCGGAGTCGGCGGGCGCGTTCGCCGAATTCTGCGACGAGGTGCGGCACTGGGTGGGCACCCACACCTCGGTCACGGTGAGCATCGGAGCCGTTTACGCACCCCTGCCGGCCGACTGGCCACGGGCGCAGCACCGTCCGGCGCAGGCGGTGATCGACGAACTGCTCAGGATCGCCGACCAGGAGATGTACGCGGCCAAGCGCAACGGGCGTAACCAGGTGTCGCTCACCTGGTCGGACGTCCTGACCGGACCCGCCCCCGAGCAGCGGCCCGGCCGGTCGGTGTGACCTCCCAGTAGTCAGGACCTCCCAGTGGTCAGGACTTCTCAGTAGTAGTACGGGAACGTGTCCCAGTCGGGGCTGCGCTTCTCCAGGAACGCGTCGCGGCCCTCGACGGCCTCGTCGGTCATGTACGCCAGACGAGTGGCTTCACCGGCGAACACCTGTTGGCCCATCAGTCCGTCGTCGGTGAGGTTGAACGCGAACTTGAGCATCCGCTGTGCCGTCGGTGACTTGCCGTTGATGGTGCGCGCCCACTCGATCGCCGTGTTCTCCAGCTCGGCGTGGTCGACGACGCGGTTGACCGCACCCATCTTGTGCATGGTCTCGGCGTCGTAGGCCTCGCCGAGGAAGAAGATCTCCCGGGCGAACTTCTGGCCCACCTGCTTGGCCAGGTACGCGCTGCCGTAGCCGGCGTCGAAGGAGCCCACGTCGGCGTCGGTCTGCTTGAACCGGGCGTGTTCGCGCGAGGCCAGCGTCAGGTCGGCCACCACGTGCAGCGAATGCCCGCCGCCGGCGGCCCAGCCGTTGACCACCGCGATCACCACCTTGGGCATGGTGCGGATCAGTCGCTGCACCTCCAGGATGTGCAGCCGGCCGCCTTCGGCCTTCACCCGCGCCTCGTCGACCCCTTCGGCGCCAGCCCCGGTCACATCGGTGTCGTGGCTGGTGGCGTACTGGTAGCCGGAGCGGCCGCGGATGCGCTGGTCGCCGCCGCTGCAGAAGGCCCAGCCGCCGTCCTTGGGGCTCGGGCCGTTGCCGGTGAGCAGCACCGTGCCCACGTCGGGGGAGCGGCGCGCGTGATCGAGGGTGCGGTACAGCTCGTCGACGGTGTGCGGCCGGAACGCGTTGCGCACCTCCGGCCGGTCGAAGGCAATGCGCACGATGCCGTTGGCCCGGCCCTCGCCGGTGTGCCGGTGGTAGGTGATGTCGGTGAGGTCATCGAATCCGGGGACGGTGGCCCACTGGGCGGGATCGAAGGGGGTGCTCATGGTCATCAACCCTAGTGGTGTGCCCGGTAAGCCCGGACCGGTTGGTGGGAGGTTCGATGCGTGGGGGTGAACACGTTCTACTACGGTGAGGGGATGAACGAGGCCGACTTCATCGCGACCACCGAGGACGAGCGGGCCGCCGCCTCCACCGCGACCGCTTCCGACGACAATTCGCACCGGGGCGGCTTCCGGCCCATCGACCCGGCCGTCGGAGACCGGGGTGGCCCGCGCTATGGCGAGTTCATCGAGCAGGTGCGGCTGTTCATGGACAACGTGCGGCTGGCCTGCCCCACCCCCGAGATGGGCGACGACCTCATCGACACCCTCAAGGACCTCAACGCCAAGCTGGCCTCGGTGCAGATCGACGAGTGGCACACCCCGGCGGGCACCCGCATCGACCTGCCGGCCCGCGGCAACATCACCCTCCCGCCGTTCACCGTCGACAACGTCGACAAGGATGCGGGTGCGGTGGATATGACGGTCACCTTCACCAACTATCATCTCGGCGGCAACAACGCCGCCCACGGCGGGCAGGTCGCCGTCGCCTTCGACGACATCGGCGGTTACGCCTCGGCGGTGGCCACCAACGGCATCTGCCGCACCGGCTACCTCAAGGTCGACTACCGCTCGGTCACCCCGCTGAACACCCCGCTCAAGGTGCGCGCCTGGGCCGACCGCGTCGATGGCCGCAAGGCGTTCATCAAGGGCACCATGCACGACGGCGATCGCCTGTGCGCCGAACTCGACGGCCTGTTCATCCGCCTCAATCCCGGCCAGCCCTAACGTCTTTCGATGTAGGGACCTCAACCGGCGAGGGGGCACCTGAATCGGCGCGGGGTCTACAGCGCGATGGCGCCGATGCTGAATCCGGCCCGCCAACGCCGCCCCGCACGTCAGCAGCGCAGCACAGCGGCCTTGGCGATGCCCGCGTACTGATAGGCGTACGTGAACGCCCACAGCGGCGGGGAGAAGTCGTAGGCCCTCGGCACGCTGCGCAGCACCAGCTCGCCGCCGAAGCACTGCCGGAAGATGTAACGGGCCCGCACGAGGTGGAACCGCCAGCTGACGACGATGATCCGCGACCAGCCGCGTTCGGCGGCGAGCCGGGCGGTGATCATCGCCTCTCCGCGGGTGGTCGAGGGAGCCGGGCGCAGACACCGCACCTCGATACCGGGCGGGGGGTCGCCGCACACCCGGTCCATCAGTGCGTCCTCCGGTGTCCGGGGCCAGTAGGGGTCGGAGATCAGGACGGTATCGGCATAGCCGGCACGGGCCAGGGCGAGGCCGTAATCCTCGCGGCCGTCGTGTTCGCCGCCCAGCACGACGATGGCGTCGGCCTTGCGCAGGGTATCGGAATGGTCGACCGTGAACAGGCGGAAGCCGAGCCCGCCGAAAACGGACGCGCCCGCCAGCACCGCGACCAGGCCCGCCACCACCGCCGTGCGGGTATTGATCCGGTGAGACCGGCTCAATATGCGCCCGACCTGTTCAGCATCGCCCGCACGGTGCGGCACAGGATGACGATGTCGAGGGCCACCGACCAGTTCTCCACATACGACAGATCGAGCCGCACGGACTCCTCCCAGGTGAGGTCGCTGCGTCCGGACACCTGCCACAGGCCGGTGATCCCGGGACGCACGAGCATCCGGCGGGTGACGTGCTCGTCGTAACGGTCCACCTCCTCGCGCAATGGCGGCCGGGGGCCCACCAGGCTCATCGAACCCGACAGCACATTGAACAGCTGAGGCAGCTCATCGAGGCTGAACCGCCGCAGGTACCGTCCCGTCGCAGTGACCCGCGGGTCGTCCCTCATCTTGAACAGTATGCCGTTGCCGTCGTCGGTACCGGCGAGTGCGGCCTTCTGCCGGTCCGCCCCGACGACCATGGAACGGAACTTCCACATCCGGAAGGGCCTGTTGTCCAGACCGATCCGCTCCCCGCCATACAGGACGGGGCCGGGTGAGCCGATCTTGACGGCCAGCGCGCAGGCGATCAGGACGGGGGCGATCAGCACCAGCAGCAGGGCCGCGAACGTCCTGTCGAAGGCCGATTTGAGGAAGCGGTTGGCGCCGCGGTACCGGGGCTTGTCGATGTGGAGCAGCGCGAGCCCGGACTCCGGACGCATGGTGATACGCGGGCCCGACACATCGATCACCGCCGGTGCCACGAGCATCTCGACGTCGAGTCCCTCCAGGTCCCAGGACAACTCGCGCATCGCATCGGGGCCGAGAGCGTCCCCGGAGGTGACCGCCACGACAGCGGCCCCACACCGGGCCACCGCCGCCCGGGCGTCACCGAAGTCGCCCAGGACGGGAATCTGGGTTCCGTCGACCTCCAGCTGTGCTGTCGCGGCGGCGGCGGAGTGGGCGGGCACGCAGATGGCTGCCACCTGGTAGCCGAGTTCGGGCCGGGCGGCCAGTCTCCTGATCAGCGGCACCGACGACGCGGTGTCGCCGAGGACGAGGACGCGGTTCAGGCAGCGTCCGCGCTTACGTTCGGCGACGATGCACTGGCGCCAGAGCCAGCGCGAGAGCATCAAGGCGGGGACACCGATCCCGAATCCGAAGAGCAGAAAGCCCCGTGAGATCCAGGTCTCGGCGACGAGGTTGATGGCGGCGACGGCACCGGCGGCACCGAATCCGGCGCGCAGCACGCGGGTGTACTCGGCGGTGCCCGCGCCCAAGACGCGCCGGTCATGTGCCTGTGCGGTGACCAGTGCCACCGTCCAGAGCACGGCCACGGCGAGAACCGTGACGATGCCGGGAAAGCCGAAACGGCCGACACCGACGAGCAGGCCGTCGATACCGAATCCGAACCGGATCGATTGCGCGAGCAGTAATGCCGCCAGCACGACGGCGAGATCGGTGATCACGACGGCGCGCGCGTACCGCCTCAGCCACATCGTCGGCGCGGGCAGAATCCGCAGGACGGGTCCCGGGCGGCGCGCGCGGTACGCGGCGGTCGAGTCGAGAGCGCTTGTCCTACGGTGCATGTCGGCTTGCATGGGAGATGACCCGGCTTTCCCCGCTGCGTCGGGCTGTGAGCTGTACGAGTGGTGCGAGCGGTGTCGAGGGCTGCCGGTCGACGTTGACAGGGCTCGGATGAATGGCTTGACTCTACCAAGGAAAAGGTAATCCGGTTGCCCTGCTGATGTGACTTATCGCACCGGGCTGCCACCGTCGTCGAAGTATTTCACGGGCGACAATAAATTCTGCTGTCCGGTGCTTTCCGGTTGTCCGGAGGCGGCTGATTCTTCGGTATTCTCACGAATAGTCGACATGTGTTCCCCCCAAGGCCGACCAGGTTATGGCACCATTCTCGAATTGTTGGGTGGTCACACCGTTCGTCGAGGTAAGAGTACCTGTGGGAAAGCCGATGGCGGGGGACCACGCGGCGAGTATCGCCCCGTATACGGCATGGGTTCCGGTCGTATCGGGGCGGCTGAATACACGGAATCCGCCGTCGACATCAAAATCCTGACGATCGTAGGCAAAGGTTCCCAGGGGCACCACCCGGAAGCGTCGCGCAATTGTCGCCACCTCGGTCGGGGAACTGAAGAACCCATTGTTTGTCGCGTAGCGGGCGCCCTCGGTGAATTCATAGCCGAATCCGCGTTGCAGCGGGTAGACGGGACTGACCGGTTGGCCCAGAGTCGGGTCCGGATTGACCTGGAGCAGTTGATACTCGGGCCGCAGCGGAAATCCTGCCTGACTCAGAGCCGTCACGGCGACCATCGACTGTTTGGGGACGAAAGCGGTGGTCGCGACGCCGAAGTTGTCCTCGGGATCGGTCGAACCGGTGGCCGCGTCGCGGATGGTATGGATCATGAACGGTCCCGCGTAGGAGACCTCCCGCCACTGTCCGATGGAGTTCGAGATCAGCTCGGCCTGGTCGGTCTGGCTGATGGAACCTGTTGTCGGTGCGCCATATTCGGTGATCCAGATCTTCTTTCCGCCGTCGCCGTTGCTGCTCATCGACCGGTACATGTCGATCATATTGCGCATCGGGGCGTTGTCGTAGAGGGCGCCCGTGGCCAGCGGGTTGGAGTAGTCGTACGGATGGAAGGAGATCGCGTCGGACCGGCCCGCGAGGCCGTTCTGGTATGCGGCCCTGAGGAAGTCCACCGCGTGTACGAGTCCGTCGGCGGTGTCCACGGCGCCCAGCGCGCCCGCGATCACTGTCATCGCCGGTGCCTTGGCCTTGATGACGGGGTAGGCGGCGCGGACCATCTGCGTGTAGAACGCGGGGTCGGGATCGGGGGCGAAGAACATCCGGCCGTTGGGTTCGTTCCAGATCTCCATGGCGCTGACGGAGTCCCGGTAGCGGGTGGCCACCTTGCCGCAGAAGTTCGCGTAGGTGGTGGCCGATGCCGGCCGCGACTGGGGGTTTCCCGGTACCGCGGCTGCCCATGACGGCGAATTGACCACCGACAGGAGAATCGTCAGACCTCTTGCGCGGCAGTCGTTGACGACGTTGTCGACGAATGTCCACTGGTAGCTTCCCGCCTGCGGGGAGACGAAGTTCCATGGTACGTCGAACCTGATCCAGCCGATTCCGGTGGCCGTCACGAGATCGAGGGTCTGCCGCCGGTCCGCGGTACTCATGTAGAGGATGGCCGAGCCGGCGGCGAATCCGGCCGAGAGAGGGGACGCGGTGAGGGCGACGGGGGTCCGCGCTCGCCGCGGCTGCTCCGGGGCGGAGGCCGCCAGCCAGGATCCACCGGCTGCCGCGGCCGCCCCGAAGGCCCCGGCGCCGATGACCTGCCTGCGAGTCCAGGTGCGCGACAGTAGTATTCGTCTGGATCGGGTGGAGGATCCGGATGTGGACGCGGAGGGATCGATGGGTGGGCGCGCTGTGCCCATGCGTGGCTCCTGGTGGACTATCCCCGGCCCGACAGATAACTCTGATCACATTAGCCTCATTGAATCTTCTTTGTCCCTGCTGTATCGGATTCCTGGATGAGTTAACTCAGCGGTTACCGGGTGAGCCGCCGGACCTGGGCGGCAGCGGGCTTCTGACTACCGTTCGCACGCAGCAGCCCGAAGTTGTCCTCCCGGTTCGCCGCGTTCGGTCCGGTGTCGCGGATGGTGTAGACGAAGAACGGTTGTGCGACATACGGAAGCCGCCGGGCCGTGGTGATCGCCTCACGCAGGATCACCGCCTGCCGGGCCGGGCTCACCGCATCCGCGGCGGTGCCGGTCGGTGCGCCGAATTCGGTGATCCAGATCTTCTTGCCGGCGTCACCGCGCGCGAGCATCACCGAGCGGACCTCGGTGATGTCGGCCCAGTTGCCGTTCGGATCGGTGGCCGGCGTGTACGGAAAGGTATAGGGATGCAAGGCGATCCCGTCGAAGTAGCGGCGCAGCCCCTGGTCGTAGAGGCGTCGTACGAAGGTACGCGGGGCAATCGTGGCGGCCGTGTCATTGGCGACCGAGAGTCCCGCGGACAGGACCGTGGCACCGGGCCGCGCCGCCTTGATCGCGGGGTAGGCGGCACGCAGCACCCGCCCGTAGATGCCGGTGTCCGGGCGCGGGGAGAAGAACAGTGGCAGATTGGGCTCGTTCCACACCTCCCAGGTGCTGATCGACCGTGCGTACCTGCCCGCCGCGATCCCGGCGAACCGCCCGAACGCCGCCGTGTCCTTCGGCCTGCTCCCCGGCAGGAACGCCCCCGCCGGATCGGCCGCCCACGGCGGTGCGAAGGTGACCAGACCGAGGACCGACAGGCCGTGGCGCCGGGCCGAACCGACGACCTTGTCCACGTTGCGCCAGTCGTACCTTCCCCGGCGGTTCTCCACGATCCGCCAGTTGATCTCGACCCGAACCCACGTCATCCCCAGCCGGCGCGCGGCGGCGAAATCGCGGTCGAGCGTGGCCGGGCTCTTGGTGAGAAGTGTTCCACCTTCTGCGAATCCGACGACATGGGCGGGTGCCGCGGGTGCCGGGACGGGTGCGGTCAGGAGCGCGGCGACGGCCACGCACAGTGCGCCGGCGAGCGCGGCGGCCCGGGTACGGGCGGGCTGGGCCCGGTCGGTCCGGGCGTGATCAGCCGAGTTCGGGTGCACGGGCAGTACCTTTCGATCGGGAGAACGCGGACCGGAGTACGCCGGGGCTCGACTGCTCCATGGCAGGCCGCTCCACGAACCGGTAGGTGAGCGAACCGAGCAGCACACTGAACACGCCGACGAGCAGGAATCCCGCCAGCAGCCCGGCCGGTGAATCGGGGATCTCGATGCCGGTCCGTTCCAGCAGGATCAGTACCGGGTAGTGCCACAGGTAGGTCGACAGGGAGACGATGCCGACATACCTGATCGGCCGCCAGTCGGTGACCGCGGCGATCGCCGAGCGCTCGCCGCGGGCGAGCGCGGCGGTGACGAATACGATCAGCATCGCCGAGGCTGTCGCGAATACCGTGGCCAGGTTGTGCGGCCGCACGATGAACACCACGAGCGAGGCCGCGGTCAGGATGAGCATGGCACCGGCCGCGGCGAGCTGCAGGTGCAGGGTGCGCACCCCTTTCGCCGCGCTCCTGGTGAGTGCGACGTACCCCACCGCGGCCAGCATCCCGAACCCGAAGGTGTCGGCGAGGGCCGGAAAACTGCGGGACAGCACGGCAACCCAGTTCGGCCCCCAATATCCCATGAGACCCGAGTACGCCGGGTCGCTGTGCTGCAGAACGGCCACGATGGTGTTGCAGATGATCCCGGTGGCGACCAGGACGATCCCGGGCACCAGCGCCAGGCGCAGCGGGGGGACACCCGGCAATCGCCGGGCGGCGGCGAACAGTGCCCAGGCGAGGACCGGAAGGGTCAGATAGAAGCCGAACTCGGTGCTCAGTGACCACGCCGGATTGATGCCGGTCTGCAGCGTCGACGGGAAGTACGACTGGGCGAGGGTCAGCTGCGCGAGCAGCGCGAGCGGATCGGTGATCGTCCCGGTGCCGGCATCGGCGCTGTCCCACGAGACGGTCACCGGGTTGACCACATAGCTCGCGCGCAGAACGAAGTTGACGACCAGGAAGATGAGCAGATACGCGGGAAAGATCCGGCGGAACCGGTGGATGAGGTAGGTCGGCGTCTCCGGGCGCGGGCCACCGGCCGCCAGCCGTTTGACGTAGGGGAGATACAACAGGAAACCGGACAACACGAAGAAAAAGGTCAGTGCCTGGCCGAGGAAGTCGATCCGGGTGGCGGCCAGGACGTCCGGCGTGAAATGGACGGCCACATGGACCGCGATGACACACAGACAACCGATTCCGCGCGGGCCTTCGAGCCCGGCCAGTCGTGCCTTAGGCCTCGGGCCCGGTTGCGGCGCGGGCGATGTGGCCTCCGGTGGCCGGCCGGGTTCGGGTGCGGCATGCCTTGGCCGGTAGCGACCCGGCGCAGGCGCGGCCCGGTACCGATCGTGCTCAGCTCTCATCGGGGTGGTCCTTCTGCTCGAACGGTTGGTGATCAGCCTCGAACGGGTCGGTGATCAGCAACGCCACCAGCACGCTGAACGCCATGGTGACCGGCGGATTGGTCACCACCGGAAAGTCGAGTTGCAGTGCGACAACGGCGAAGCCGATGAAGCCGGCGCCGATCACCCCCGCTTCCCAGGGCGGCCGGCGCAGGGCGCGGTAGGCGGTGACCGCGCCGACGACGAGGATCGCCACGAACGCGGCGCCCGCGAGCAGCCCGCCGCGGTAGATCGTCAGGAGCGGGCTGTTGGCGACATAGTTGGTGTGGAAGCCGATGACCTCGTCGGTGAACTCGGGTGCTCCGAAGCCGTGACCGAACCACCACCGGCCCGTCATCGTCGAGGTGTAGTCGGCGATGGCGGCGGAGCGGTCCGCACTGCCCTTGTCGTCGGAGGAGAAGGACGAGAAGATCCGTTCGGCGATGGACGGGACACCCGCGGCGGCCACCGCCGCTGTCACCGCGCCCCCTGCGATCGCCGCCCGTAGCCGCGGGCTCATCGCCCCGAATGCCGCGAGCACCACCACCGCCAGGACGAACGAGAAGATCGCGGCCCGGCTCAGCGTCATCACCAGACCGGCCAGCAGGATCGAGGCCAGCAGCAATCGCGGGGCACCGCGGAACATGGCGATCGCGGCGATCGCGGCGACGAAGATGATGATGCCCGCGATGTTCGGGTCGACGTAGGTACCGGTGAGGCGGACCACGCTGCCCATGGACGATTCGTAGAACCGCAGGTGCGTGCCGATGGTTCCGGTGTTGCCGTACCCGATCGGGGACAGCTTGTTGAGGAAGGTGCCCGACTTGTCGAAGGCCAGCAGGGCGAGCGCGAGTGCCGTACCGGTGGCGCCGCCGTAGACGAATGTCCGGCCGAACAGGCGCAGGTCCGGACGGGGAAGGCGGATCAGGGCGAAGACGAGAGAGGTTGCCAGTACCCATTTCACGTATTCGAGGATGTGCTCGGGACCGTCGGCGGTCATTACCAGGCCCGCTGTTGAGGCCACGATCAGGGCCGCGACGGCGATCTCGGTCCCGCTCACCCGGTTCCGCGCGGGACCGTGGAACCAGACTGTGCCCCACACGGCGAAGACCATGGCCAGGACGAAGGGCAGCGGAACGCCGGGAACCACCATCACCGGGGCTGCACCGAGCATGAAAGCGGTTGTGCCATAGATGATTCTGGGTGCGAAAACGACCACCACCACCGCCGCCGCCAGTATCGGGACGGCGACGGCGGCAAGCGCACCGCGCGGATCGGGCATCCCGGCGAGCAGTCCGGCCGCCACCGCGGCGAGCAGCGGTGCGGCGGCAGGGACCGAACCCACGCGGACGCGCCGGATTCGCGGCGGGGCGGGGGCGCCGGTCTGGTTTCCGCCCCGTACCGGGGCGGGCCGCACCGTCATCGCAGCCACTCGTCGACGGTCTTGTGTGGCAACCTGTTCTGCCAGCGGTCGGCTCCGATCTCATAGAGGCGGGCGCCGTACCCGGCGGCCGCGCCGCGGTCGAGCAGGTAGTTCCTGCATCGGTCGATGAACTCCCCCGGGTCGTCGATCGATGCGATGCCGAGCAATTCGCCGAGCGAACCCACCGCGGGCCCGGTCCCGATGACGGGGAGGCCGCGTGAGACCGCGTCGAGGATCTTCACCCGAACCCCACCGCCGGTGCGGATCGGGGCGGCCAGTGCCCGGCAGCCGGCGAGGAACCCGTCGAGATCCTCGACAAAACCCAGTTCGCGGACACCGGCGGGCAGGCGGGGGGCGGGCTGGTCGGGATCGGCGGCACCGACGATGCACAGTTCGGCACCCGCGATACCGTCGGCGATGCGCGGCCACCACTGCAGCAGTTGGAGAAATGCCTCCTGGTTCGGTGCCCAGCGGCGATCGCCCAGGAACAGCAGCCGCGGCGGTGTCGCCTCGACCGGGACCCGCCGGGCCGGCGGCAGGGTCAGATCGAGCCAGTACGACCGTTCAATGCCCAGGCTTCGATAGTGATCGGCCTCCTGCTTGTCGTAGGAGGCGACGCTGCGTGCGGCCAGCGCCACCCGCGTCTCGTCGCGGATGATCCGTGGTGAGTCGATCCGCCCGGCCAGGCCCCGGGTGCCGGTCCAGATCAGCGACTCCGGTACCACAGTGTTGACCGCGAGGAAATCCTTTGCCCCGGAACCGAATGCGGCGAGTACGCACTCGGCCATGTAGCTGTGGTCGGCTACGAACAGGTCGGTGCTGGTCGCGCGCACCGCATCGACGAGTTCGCCGGACAGGAAGCGGGTGTGCACCAGACTGCGCCGCCGGAGGAGGCTGCCGGCGACTATCGGTATCGCGCGGGGGTGGGGTTTGGCCACGCGCCGGTATCCGCCGTCGGTGGCATCAGGATGGGCTGACAGGCACAGCACCTGCACCTGATGGGCCTCCCTGGCCAGGTCCATCACCAACTGCGCCATCGTCAGGTCGCCCGTCGATTCGAACCGCGGGTCTTTGCTCAGAATGAATGTGGTTTTCATACCGGTGTTGTCTCTCGGCTCGGCACCGGCCGGAACTGAACCGGTGATCCGTTGTGGCAGCCGGGGTTCCGGCGGCGATACCTGGTGGCGGGAAAGGTCGCCATGGGCCCGGAGTGCTGCAGGGCGGCGGTGGTGGGCAGAGCCGGAACGACCGGAATGGGTACTGTGCTCTCCAACGCGGGGTGGTTGATCACACGCGTGCGGGCGGGGGCCGAAGTCGTCCCCGTGCCGCCGGTATGCGCCACCGGCGAACAACCGGGACCGCCGGCATAGATCGCACGGCGATACACCAGCAGCAGCACCAGCTCGCACAGCGTGCCGGTGACGGCCGTGCCGTACACCCCGCACAGGTGCGCCGTCACCACCAGCACCGGCAACTGGCCGAGTGCCAGGGTGACGGTCGCCCGGACCCGGAGCCGGTCGCGATGCTGCAGGAAGAGAATCACGGTGAACACGAAATTGACCGAGCGGGCGAAGACGAACACCGACAGGATGAGCATCGCCGCACCCACCGGCCCGGCCCCGCCCCACAGGGCGATCCCGGCCCCGAGCACCGCCATCGCGGCGCCGGTGGCCACCGCCATCCGGACGATGGCGCGGGGGTCGGGTGCGGACCGGACATCGCCTGTCGCCGTGCGGAGTCCTGCGACATAGGTATTGGCGAAATGCTGGCCGAACATGGCGATCGCGAGCGCGGTCACCTGCGCCACGGAGTAGTACCCGGCCACCTCGCTGCCGGCCACCAGGCCGACGGCGATCAGCGGCGCCTGTGAATAGACCGCGGCGGCAAGGGCTTCGGCGGACAGGAGGGCGGCCCCACGCGCCGTGCCCGGGAATCCGTGCCGCACGGTGGTGACGTACGGGACGCAGACGGCGCCGATGAGCAGATAGGGCAGCAGGTAGAGGATGCCCGCGAGGTGCAGGGCCGGGGACTGGGCGGTCAGGATGTACCCCCCGGCGAGTCCGATGCTGGTCAACTGCCGGACGGTGTCGAGCCGCATGGTGCGATCTGGCCGTCCGTCACGCATGTCGCGGCTCTTGCGGGTGTTGAAGAGCAACTCACCGGCCGCCATGGTCACCGCGAAGCCCGCGACGAACCACTCGATGAACACCGCGCAGCCGACGGCCAGCATGGCGAGGCCGAACAGCGTTCGGGCCGAACGTTCCTGGACGAAATGGTCCTCGTCGACCCGGAGCGACCGGACGAAGTAGGCATTGTCGGCGGCGGCGTTGATCACCGCGGCGATCGCGACGGCCAGCGCGTAGTGCCCGTAGTCACCGATTCCGAGCCGGGAGATGAGCAGCGCCGTCCAGGCGAGTCCGACCAGACGGCCACCGTAACTCCACCCCGCGGCGGTCGCCGCGCGGATCAGATGGCCTGTGGTGGTGTTCACGAGCGCAGGCCGCCCGCGATCTCCCGCCAGGCGTCCAGGACCGGTCGGGCGCATTCGCCGCCCGACCGCGCCACCCGCAGCGCCTGCACCTGTGCGGCGAGAGCCGCCATGCGGGCAGGGTCGCCGATGGCGGCGTTGACGGCCGCCGCGATGGCATCGATTCCGCTGCCGGGGCCGGCCGAGTCCACCCCGACCGCCCCGCCCTCGGCCGCGGTCTCGGCGAGGGAGCCGTCGAGGATGCAGACGATCGGTGTGCCGTACGCGAAGGACCGCGCCACAGCACTCGATGCGGCCCACACCTTGCCGTATTTGTTGTCCTTGGAGTAGGGCACGACGAGAAATCTGATGCCGGTGAAGAACGCATCCTCGTCGGCGCCGTTGACCTCGCCGAGTATCCGCACTCCCGGTGTAGGCGGGAGGTTCTCGGTGCCACGGCCGGCCACGACGATGTCGATGCCGTCGTCGAGCCCGGCGCGAAGCCGGTCGATGAGGTCGAATCCCTTGCCCTTGTAGACGTGGCCGAACAGGCCGACTGCCGGCGGGCGGTCGGTGACCGCGATCGTGTCGTCGCGGTCGGGAACGAAGATCCGGGTGGGCACCACTCGCGACGAGCGCAGCAACTGCCGAGTCCGGTCCGCACCGATGGTGGTGAGCGTGAACACTGTCCGGTTCCGGCTCACCCTGCGCTGCACCGCATCCGACAGCGGTCGCAGGGGGTAGTGCACGGCGTGGTGCAACAGCCGGTGCCGGGTGAGGAGTTCGGTCTTGAAGGGCCACCACACCGGGCGCGGAGCATCGTGAATAGTGGCGGTCACCGGAACCACGGCGGGTAGGGCGGCCGCCCAGAACGTCGACAGGGATCCGGCGCTCTGCTCGAAATGCGCGATGACCGGACCGCTGTCGCCGGCCTTGCGGACCGCGGCACGGACCCCGCGCATGTGCCGCACGACCTCGGAAAGCCGTTCACTGCCCTCGGTGTCGATGCGGTACTCGATCACCTCCAGGACGTGTGGCCGGATCGCGTCGATGAAGTCGGTCGCGTAGTCGCCCACCCCGCTCCGGCCGTGTGCCGGCGCCACGTAGACCAGACGAACCTGCGCCAGATCGGTCATGGTTACCTCGAATCGTGTCGGCTGTGCGTTGGTGTCCGGGATGGACGGGCGGGTGATCTGTTGCCCCGGTCAGGCAACAATGTGGGGATCGGGGTCAGGTGAGGATCGGGCGGAACACCGGGTGGTAGTCGAGGGTCGACTCGCGGGTGCCGATCGGCTTGGCGGGTGCCCCGCCGACGATCTGCATATCGGCGACGTCCTGGGTCACCATTGAGCAGGCGGCCACCACGCCGCCCACCCCGATGGTGAGCTCCTGCAACACCATTGACCGGCTGGCCACCCAGGCGTGGTGTTTGATGCGGACCGGCCCGAGCCGGATGTCGAAGTCGGGGGAGTTAACCAGGTGCTTGCCCGTGATGATCTGGACGTCGGAGGCGATCACCACGTCGTCGTCGATGGTGATGCCGCCGCGCGCGTCGAGCAGGCACCGTCCGCCGATGGACACGGCATCACCGATGGTCAGGAAGCGGGCTCCGAGGATGGTGGTGCCCATCATGATCGAGCTTCTCCGGCCGATCGACACCCCCAGCAGGCGCAGGAAGAGTTGCCGCACATGGTGGGACGGCAGCCAGGTGATGAGGTAGTTGTAGACACGCTCGCCCAGCTGGATGGCCTTGGGGCTGGGGATGACCTCGGTCCGGTCGTGCTGTATCGGTAGCTGTGTCATAGCGCGGCCTCCTGTTTGTCGTCGTGGTTGGTCCCGGCTCCGGTGTCGTGGTGGCCGGCGCCGATCAGGTCCAGATCATGGCGCACCATGGCGCGGACGATCTCCGGAAAGCTCATGGTGGGTGACCACCGGAGGGTCCGGCGGGCGTGCGTGCTGTCGCCGATCAGCGCTGTCGCGTCGGCCGGGCGGGTGAACTGCTCGCTGGTGTCCACCAGGTGCCGCCAGTCGGTGATGCCGACGGCTGCGAAGGCCTCGTGGACGAAGTCACGAACCGAACGCGCGGTGCCGGTCGCCAGCACGAAGTCATCGGGGGTGTCGTGTTCGGCGATACGGATCATCGCCTCCACGTAGTCGGGCGCCCAGCCCCAGTCGCGCCGGGCGTCGAGATTGCCCAGGGTCAGCCGCTGCGCGCTGCCCGCGGCGATCGCAGCCACTCCCGATGTGATCTTGCGTGTGACGAATGTCGTAGGACGGCAGGGAGATTCGTGATTGTACAGAATCGCGTTGCTGGCCCAGAGCCCACGCGCCCGGAAGACGACGACCATGGAGTGCGCGAACGCCTTCGCGGCCCCGTACGGCGAGTTCGGGGCCAGGGGGGTCGACTCGTCCTGCGGAGTGCGCCGTGCGGCCGCGAAGATCTCGCCGCTCGACGCGTTGACGAAGCGCGGCGGTCGCGGTTGCCGCAGACACCTGTCCGCCAGCGCGACGGAGAGCACCCCGTTGAGGTGCGCGGTGCCCACCGGGTCGGCCCAGGAGGCGGCCACCGACGAGATGGCGGCCAGGTGGAACACGTGCGTCGGCGCGTACTCGTCGATGAGCTGTCCCGCGGCCGGAATGTCACTCAGATCGCAGGTGAGGGAGACTGATTCGGGACGTGGCGGTTCAGGTGCGGTTGTTCCCGGGCCGTACACGGCGACGGTGCGCCACCCGCGGCGTGCGAGTTCGGCGACGAGCAGGGTCCCGTCCTGCCCGCCCGCGCCGGTGATCAGAGCGGTGGGTTGCCCGGTCATCGCCACCGGCTAACCCGCCGCGAGCTTGGATTGCTGGTCCACGTCGTTGCGCACCATCATCCGGATCAGTTCGTCGAAGCCCACTTTCGGCTTCCAGCCCAGCACGGTGGCGGCCTTCGTCGAATCACCCACCAGCAGATCGACTTCCGCGGGTCGGAAGAATTGGGGGTCGATCCGCACGTGAGGCTCCCAGTCGTCGATGCCGACCTCGTCGAAGGCGATGTCGAGCAGTGACCGGATGGACTGGGTGGTGCCGGTGGAGATGACGTAGTCGTCGGCCCCGGGCTGCTGGAGCATCAACCACATCGCTTCGACGTAATCTCCGGCAAAACCCCAGTCACGTTGCGCGTCGAGGTTGCCCAGCGCGATGTCCTTCTGGATGCCGAGGCTGATCCGCGCAACCGCCTGGGTGACCTTCCTGGTGACGAATTCCGGTCCGCGACGAGGTGATTCGTGGTTGAACAGAATCCCCGAACTCGCGTGCATCCCGTAGGACTCGCGATAGTTGACGGTCATATAGTGCCCGTAGACCTTGGCCACGCCGTAAGGGGAACGGGGCCACAGCAGCGTGTTCTCGCGTTGCGGCACCTCCTGCACCTTGCCGAACATCTCCGAACTCGACGCCTGGTAGAAGCGGACCTGCTTGCCGGTGCTGTCCTGGTAGAACCGTACGGCTTCCAGAATGTTGAGCACGCCGCCGCCGGTGACGTCGGTGGTCAGGCGGGCGTTCTGCCAGGAGTACGCGACAAACGACACCGCGCCGAGGTTGTAGACCTCATCCGGTGCCGCTGCGTTGATTGCCCGGACCAGGCTGGACAGATCGAGCAGATTGCCGGTCAGTATCTCGACAAAAGGGTGGGTCACCGCAAGCGCCGCTGCCTTGGGATTGTTTTGGCCGCGTACCAGACCGTATACCCGGTAGCCTTTGGAACTAAGTAGTTCGCTCAGGTAAAGACCATCCTGGCCGGTGATTCCGGTGATCAGAGCAGTTGGCATGATATTTCCCCTGGAGGTAAAGAATCACTTGGTTCGATGGACGCAGACGCTACCGCAGTGTCCGATGGAGCGCATTGTCAAGATATTCCGCGATCACTACTGGTCCGCAGGGTCTTGACGGTCCCGTGTTAACGAGGGATCACCAAATGTTTCGCCTGATTCCGAATCAATGACGCGGGTCACTGGGATGGTGGCATCTGGCCTGCTTCCCGGTGCGAATTCATCGATTTCGGTTAGAGTCGCTTCCGTGCTGCCGGGTCTGCCGGCCGCATCGCCGGATCGTCGAATAGTGATAGTTCAACCGTTCGGGCTAATACGGCAACATCTGTGGATACCCATACTTCCGTTGTCAATGTCGACCGCGGCGGCAGCGGTGGTGCCCCGCAGAGCACGAGTACTGGAGACCGTCAGTGGATATTTCTGATTACCTCGCCGCGTTCCGGCGCCGCTGGGTGCTGATTGTGGTGGCCGCCCTCCTCGCGCTGGGTTGTGCGGCCGCGGCGACTGCGTTCATCACCCCTGAGTACAGCGCCACCTCGAGGCTGTTCATCAGCGCCGCCGGAGCGTCCTCGGCGTCGGACGCCTACGAGGGGAACCTCTTCTCGGAGAAGCGGATCACCTCATACGCCGAGATCGCCACGGGACGGCGGGTAGCCGAGGGCGTGGTCCGGGAACTGGGTTTGCCGATGAGCCCGGACGATGTGCGCGCGACGATCACCGCGACGCCTCTGCGCGACTCGGTGATCCTGGACATCACCGCGGTCACAGGCGACGCCGAGCTGTCCCGGGACATCGCGAATGTGGCGGCGAGCCAGACCGCGGTGGTGATCAAGTCGGTGGAGACCTCGGCCCGCGGCGGTGAACCCACCGCATCGGGGTCGATCATGGAGGCCGCGGTCGCACCGGGCTCACCGTCATCACCGAGCTGGGTCCGCAATCTGCTGCTCGGGCTGCTGGCCGGGCTGGCGGTGGGTCTCGTCGGAGCGTTCGCCCGCGACCGCACCGACACGAAGGTGCGCTCGGATGCGGAGCTGGCGGCGGCTGCGGGCACCGAGACGCTGGGCGCGGTGCGCACTCTTAGGGTCAGCCCCGGAGCCGGTGCGCCCGGGTCGGATTCGGACTTCATGGCCGTGTACAACCAGTTGCTCGGAGTGGGTGGTGCGGGGGTGGCCCGGTTGGTTGTCTGCGGTCCCGCCGACGCCGAGTCGGGTGCCGTGCCGGCCGTGGCCCGGGGGCTGGCGGTGGCGATGACGGCACTGGGCGATCCCGCGGTCGTCGTCGAGACGGTCCCCCAGGATGATGCGGTCGCCGGTCACGATTCCCCGGCGGCGGCACGATCGCCACGACAGCAGGTCCGCCCGGGTCTGTTCGACGTGCTCGCGGGCCGGGACACGCTCGCCGACGTACTGGTCACGGATGAGGGCGCGTACGTGGTGCCTGCCGGCCGGGCGGGCGGCGCGGGCGCCGGAGTGCTCGGTTCGGCCGACATGGACGCGGTACTCAAAGAGCTGGGTCTGCGATTCCGGTACGTCGTGGTCGCGGGGGCAGGTGTACTCGACCGTCCCGACGTCGCGGTGCTGCGCGCGGTCACCGACGGTGCGGTTCTCGTCGGCGTGCCCGGTGCGACGACCACGACGGACGTGGCGCAGGCGGCGGGCAGGCTGCGGACCGCCGAGCTGCGGGTGCTCGGCACGGTGGCCGCCGGTGCGCCGGCCCGAGTGGTGGTCTGACGCGTGCGCTCCGCAGCAGCCGGTGAGACCGGAAGAAACAAGGGCCGGGCCGGCGCCGCCACGCCCACGCGCGCACTCCTGTCGGTGCTCGCACTTGTCACCGGATGCCTTGGGGTCACCGGTTGTCAAGGGGCCGTGGACTACTCGCCGGTGACCCCGATCAGGGTGGACACCGCGCTGCCCACCCCCGCCGACACCGGACGGCTGCCCGAGGGTTTCCCTGAGACCGGCGGCACCGGGCCCGGTGCACTCGTATCGGTGCGGCGGGCCACGAAGGTGCCCCGCATGCTGGCCGAGACCGGGGCGTCGACGTGGATCATCACCTACCTCTCCGAGGCATCGTGGGTACCGGGTGCGGACCGGGTGACGGCGCTGGTCGCGATTCCCGGCGGAGCCGCGCCGGCGGGCGGATTCCCGGTGATGGCGTTCAACCACGGCAACACCGGCGTCAACTTCGACTGCGCGCCGAGCCTGTACGACGACCTGCTGAACCAGACGGTGTCGATCGCGGCGTTTGTGAAGAACGGATTCGTGGTGGTCGCAAGCGATTACGGAGGCATGACGGGGGATCCCGCCTCTCCAGGGCTGGCTTTCCTCGACACGTCCGCGATGGGACGGGATGTGGTCAACGCCGTGCGGGCGGCCCGCGGACTCAGCTCTGCGGTGGGACGTCGGTGGGCGGTGGCCGGCGGATCGCTCGGCGGGGCGGCGACATGGGGCACCAACGCGGTGCTCGCCGAGTCCGGAGCAGCCGGGCCCGACGACGTGGCAGGGGATCTGGTCGCGGCGGCGGCGTGGGCGCCGGTGGTGAATGTAGAAGAACTCGTGGACAAGGCGCTGGCGGGGACCCTGACCACCGAACAGCGCCACCTCTACTTCCTGGCGGTGATGCAGCTCAAGGCCACCACACATCCGGAAATCGTTGTCTCCGACTATATTCACGGATCGATGTACCGGAACCGCGAGCTCCTGCGGCTGTGTACCGGACCCCGGCTGCCCGAGGCGGTCGAGGTCATCACGCGGGCGCCGGCATCGGATCTGCTCCCGGCGGACGCGCGGGCGGCCACCGTCATGCGCCGCCTGCTGCGCTCGCTCCTGCCGCCGGCCCGGCTGAAGGTGCCGATGGTCGTGGTCTACGGAGGGGCCGACAAGATCGTCGACTTCGACTGGATCGAACAGGCGATACACAGGTCCTGTGCGGCCGGTTCGGTGATCGCCTGGCAGAAGCATGCCGGTCAGGGACATGACAACGTGGACGCGTCCTGGGTGTTCTCGTGGCTGCGTACCCGGTTCGCGGGGGATGCGGCGAGCGACAACTGCGCCGCGAACCAGGTGGAAAGCAGGTGAGGGTGATGGGTCAAAGCCGCGGCGGTCACCGGCGACAGTCAGGGGTCAGTCATGCGCGGGCACCCGGCCGGGCGCAGCTCCGTCGCGCCGCGGCGTCGATTGCGGTGGTCGGGGCGATCGTGGCGTCGCTGACCACCGCGTGTACCCAGACCGCCGGAGCACCGACCCGGCAGGCCGCGGACTTGACTGGCGTGAGTGTCACGGAGACGGGTCCGGGGTCGGTGGTCAGGGCCACGTCGGTTCCGGGCATCGACAGCGCGATCCGTGACACCGGCGCGCGCGTCGCACACGTGATCTACCGGTCCACCTCCGGGATCGACGGCTCCGGGACCGAGGTGTCGGGGACCGTCGTCGGTCCCGCCGAGGCGCCGCCGGCCGGAGGCTGGCCGATCATGGTTCTCGCGCACGGAACCACCGGTATCGACGAGGGCTGCGCGCCGTCCCGGACCCCCGACCTGGCCGGCCTCGCCGGGGTCGTCGTCTCCTACCTGAAGATGGGATTCGTGGTGTCGGTCCCCGACTATCAGGGGCTCGGCGCCCCAGGGGTGCATCCCTACCTGGATTCGGCGACCGCCGGGTACAACGTGATCGATGCGGTGCGTGCGGCGCGGATCGTGTTTCCCGACGCGGGGCCGCGGTGGGCGGCCTTCGGCGGTTCCCAGGGTGGCGCGGCGACGTGGGCGGCCAATGAACTCGCCGCCGAGCGGGGGGCGGGCCGGAATCTGTTGGGCACGGTCAGCCTGGTTCCGGCCGCGGACTTCTCCGGGCTGGTGGACCTCGCAGCCCGGCGGCGCCTGGGCGCTGACCAGCTGGCCGCGTACACCTGGCTGCTGATCGGTGCACAGCGTTCCCGTCCCGGCTTCGACATCGACCTGTACCGGCGCGGGATGGCGGCGCGGAATTGGGATGTGCTCTCCGCCTGTGCCGGACCGGAAGGTTCCCGGCGCAACCGGGTCGTCGCGCGGATTCCGGCCGCGGACCTGGTCCCCGCCACGCCGGCGGCGGCGGCCCGCCTGAAGGAGATCTTCTCCGGTATGGGGGTCGCTCATCGACGGGCCAGCGCGCCGATGCTGATCTACTACGCGGGAAAGGATGAATTCTTTGATCCCGAGTGGACGCGGGCGGCGATCACGCGATCGTGCCGCCTGGGATCGGTGATCGAATCGGTCTACCAGCCGGATGCAACGCATGGAAGCATCGATGGTTCGACGTACGTCGACTGGCTCGGCCGGAGAATGGCCGGAAACCGGGTCGACAATGACTGTTGAACAACCGAACCGACCCGTTTTCAGAACTAGCCTCGGATCGTCATGCGGTAGGCCTCCTTGAGGGCCTCGGACATATTTGCTAAGGAATGGTATCGGAGTACCGCAGCCGTCGAATTCTCCGCTTGTTTCCGGAAATCATCGGAGCTGAAGAACTCGTTGACCGCAGTTGCGGCCTGTGCGGGTGTGTTGCCGACGACCCGGTAGCCCAGCGACGACATCGATCCGATCGTCCTGGACAGGACCGGGCAGCCCGCGGCGGCGGCCTCCAGCGGTGCAAGGGGGCCTCCCTCCCACGCCGCGGTGTGCAGGTACAGATCCGCGTGGCGCAGGATGCCCCGGCTCTCCGCGGGGGTCAGCCATCCGGTGATCTCGACCCCGGCGGCTCGCAGCCCGTCGGCGCCGTCGTCGCCCTCGCCGATCCAGATAAACCGGAATCCATTGTTGTGCAGTATGTTTGCAACCTCTGCGAAGAATCTGGGATCCTTTTGCGCGCAGATCCTGCCGGTCATGGCGACGGTAGGCCGGAGATCGGTTCTCTCCTGGGCCTTCTCGGGTGCGGTCTCCGGAGCCGCGGCGGTCGCGCAGTTGGGCACGATCGTCGCCGGCATCCGGGGATTGAGAGCGTACCCGATCTGTCGTTCCCGCGGGCTCACGGCCACCAGTATCTGCGGCCGCAGACTCAGCGCCTTCTCGGCGGCGTGATAGGCGAGCCGGAGGGCGGGTCGGGAGCCGGTCTCGGTCGCATAGCAGTGTGGCGAGTAGGCGATGTCGATTCGGGCGGGCAATACGGCACGCAGTACACCGGCGAAGCTGGAATGCAGGTGAACTATGTCGAAATCACCGTCGACGACCTGTCGCCGGGCATGACGCAGATATCCGAGGATCGATCCCGAATATCCGGACACGCCCACATTCTCCGGAATTCCAATGGTGCCGTGTCCGGGGCGGGAACGTATCAGCAGGTGATGATCGTGTTCGGGTGTCGCGGTGATGTAGTTGACGATGGCAGTCTGCACGCCGCCGCCGAATGCCTCGGAAACATGAGCGATTCGCATCGAGATTCCTCGTTCTGGTTATTCCGGTCAGGGTATTCCACAGGTCGGACAACGGTGTCTGACGGGTATCGGGTTTCTTTATCGTAATCGCTGTTCGGCTGTTATCTCAGCCTCGCCGAAGAAAATGAGCTCCCGGGCAAACTTCTGGCCGACCTGCTTGGCCAGGGTAGGCGCTGCCGTAGCCGGCGTCGAACGAGCCCACGTCGGCGTCGGTCTGCTTGAACCGGGCGTGCTCACGCGAGGAGGGTGAAGGGGGAAATGCCCGGTGGGATCGAATGGGGTGTATGCGGGTGACGTGCTCATGATCGCTCACCCTGGTTTGCGGTACCCGGGGCAGGTGGATCCTCTCGTAGGGGCGGTGCCACTCAGGCACTCTGGGAGTGCGATTCCCGGGAGTGTGATTCCGCGGGAGCGCGATTGACCGAGCGAGTCACGTCGCCCCCCATTTCTGGGGCATGCTGTGGGGTATGTCTGTGTGGATGATCGTCGGGATCGTCGTCGCCGTGTGGATCGCGGTGTCGGTACCCCTGGCGTTGCTCGTGGTGGGTGTGATCCGGCGCCGCGACCGTCAGGTCGAGGAGCTGCCCCCCGCCCGGGACACCGGCAGGTCCGGGGGGCGACCATCCGGAGGGAGCCGCGGTGCCCGCCGCTGAACGCGTTCTACTGGATGCGGGCCTGGGCGGATCGTGTCGACTCTCGACCAGTTCAAGCATGATCTGGAACTGGCCGCGAAACGTCTCGGCCTACTCACTCCATAGCCCGGATAGTGAAGGCTCGTCACATCTCGGCGATCGGCGATGAGTCGGCTATTGCTCAGAGGGCGACGGCACCGATGCTGAAGCCGGCGCCGTTGAGGCGTTCGGTGAGCGCGTCGCCCATCGCGACCGCCGGGGTGAGCACGCCGTGGTGGTCGGGCAGCTTGTCCCGGTCGAGGGCGAGGGCCAGGGCGCTCTCGCCGAGCATCACCGCCGTCGCTTTGTAGCCGGGATCGCCCCAGGCCCGGAACCGGGACCGGTAGCGCCGCCCGGAGGTGCTGGTGGTGAATGCCTCTGCGGTGAAATGTCCTTTGTCCCTGGCCGTCTGCGTCGGTCCCTCGCCGGGCGCGGGCAGGATCCGGTCGAGCAGTCTGCGGGTGGGACCGAAGCTCATGGCGCCCAGGAAGGCGCTGGTGCCCACTCCCACCAGGCCCGCGGTCACCGCCGACACCACCGGGATGTCGCCGACGTTCATCGTCTCCCCGTAGTGGAAGTCCTCACCATAGGCGTTGTGCAGCAGGATATTCGAGCGACGGACGATCCGGGTGTTGTGTGAGGCCATGAAGAACGGGGCCAGCGTCCCCGACAGCGACGGATCCACCTTGCGGGCCGAGACGATGTTGAGATCGCTGGGTTCCGAACCGATCCCGGCGCGCGGCGGGGCGCCCGGCCCCGACGACAGCGCCTGCGGGTTCAGCATCAGCCTGCGCACCTGCGCATCCTTGGCCTGCTCGGCGATCACCCGCACCGAGTCGACCGTTCCGCCCGACACCCCGCCCCGGAAGGACTGCAACACGAAGGTGGTGTCGGTGAGCTGCCCGGCATCGTCGTCGGAGATCTTGCGGTACAGCGCCCACACCGACAGATCCGACGGGATCGAATCGAAGCCGCACGAATGCACGATGCGCGCACCAGATGCGGCCGCGAGGTCGTGCGCCTTGTCGATGGAGAACCGCACGAACGGCACCTCGCCGGTCAGGTCGACGTAGTCGGTGCCTGCGGTGGCGGCCGCCACCACGAGTGATTCCCCGTACTTGAGGTACGGGCCGACAGTGGTGCACACCACCCGGGTACGGGCCACCATCGCATCCAGCGATGCCGGGGAGTCCACGTCGGCGACGATCACCGGCCACGCGGCGGCGGGCCCACCGATCCGTTCGCGGACCGCGAGCAGCTTGGCCTCCGAACGCCCCGCGAGGGCGATCCTCGTGCCCGCCGGCGCGTGTTCGGCGAGATACCGCGCCGTCAGTTCCCCGACGAATCCCGTGGTCCCGAACACGACCACGTCGAACTCGCGGGCTCCGGTGGCTGCGTCTGAAGTCATGTGTCCGACTCTAGCGGTCCCCGGCCCCCGCGCAGGGTGCCTCTAGGGTGGGAGGATGCACGACGCACGAACCGAGTACCCGTCGACCCTGCAGGCGCGGGTCATCGTCGACGAACTGATCCGCGGCGGGGTACGCGAGGCGGTGCTGTGCCCGGGTTCGCGGAACGCGCCGCTCGCGTTCGCGCTGCACGCCGCCGACACCGTCGGCCGGTTGCGGCTGCACGTGCGGATCGACGAACGGGCGGCCGGTTTCCTGGCACTCGGCCTGGCCGCGGCGTCCCGGCAGCCGGTGCCGATCATCATGACCAGCGGCACCGCCGTCGCCAACATGTCGCCCGCGGTGTTCGAGGCCAACTACGCCCGCGTACCGCTGGTGGTGGTGTCGGCGAACCGGCCGTATGAGTTGCTCGGCTCGGGTGCCAACCAGACCATCGAACAGTTCGGCATCTTCGGCACCCAGGTGCGCGCCGCGATCAGCCTCGGCCTGGCCGAGCAGGATCTGGACACCAACTCGCAGTGGCGTTCGGCGGTCGGCCGGGTGCTCGCCGCCGCCCGCGGCGCCCGCACCGGCAACGCCGGCCCGGTCCAGTTCGACATCCCGCTGCGGGAACCGTTGGTCCCCGCGGACCTCGGTGGCGAGTCCGACCAGGACCCATGGGAACTGGGGAGGTTCGCCGGACGGCCCGACGGGCTGCCGTGGACGCAGGCCCCCGTCGGTAGGCTCGACGTGCCGCTGCCGATCGACCTGGGCCTGGACACCGTCGTCGTCTCCGGGCACGGGGCCGGCGTGCACCCCGAACTGGCCGTGATACCCACCGTCGCCGAGCCGACGGCCCCCGCCCCCCAGACCCCGCTGCATCCGCTGGCGCTCGACCTGATCTCGCCGCGGCAGGCCATCATCTGCGGCAGGCCCACCCTGCATCGCGGGGTGTCGCGGCTGCTCGCCGACCCGAACGTGCGGGTGTACGCGCTCACCACCGGACCGCGCTGGCCCGACGTGTCGGGAAATGTGTACGCCACCGGCACCCGCGCCGAGGCCACCGGCACCCCCGGCGAGGCATGGCTCAAACACTGCGCCGCCACCCAGCACCGCGTCGTGTCGGCCGTCGACGCCGAACTCGACGCCCCCGGCAGCACCACCGGCCTGCACGTGGCGCGCGTGGTGTCGGCGGCGCTGCGGCCCGGCGACCAGCTGGTGGTGGGGGCCAGCAACCCGATCCGCGACGTCGCGCTCGCCGGCCGGGTCAGCCCCGAGGTGCGGGTGCTGTCCAACCGGGGTGTGGCCGGTATCGACGGCACCAACTCCACCGCCATCGGCGCCGCCCTGCACCTGCAGTCCCGTGACCCGGGCGCCCGCACCGTCGCCCTCATGGGTGATCTGACGTTTGTACACGACGCCACCGGCCTGCTCATCGGGCCCGGTGAGCCGCGGCCGTCGAACCTGCGGATCGTGGTCGCCAACGACGACGGCGGCGGCATCTTCGGCCTCCTCGAACAGGGCGACCCCCGGTTCAACACCGGCCCCTACGCGGGTGCTTACGAGCGGGTGTTCGGCACCCCGCACCGCACCGGCCTGGCGTCCCTGTGCGCCGGATTCCACATCGCCCACCGCCGGGTCGACCTCGCCGCACTGGCCGGCTACCTGCAGACCGACGTCCCCGGCGGCCTGGAGGTGGTGGAGGTCAGCACCGACAGGACACGCCTGCGCGAACTCCACGCGGCGATCGGCGCCCGCTACCGGGCGACGTCATGAACCCGACGCTGCTGCGGCGGGTGCAGAAAGGCCTGCTGCTGGTCGGGCTCGTCGGCACCGTGATGGGGGCGGTGCTGGTGATCGCCTGTTTCCGCAACGACAGCCAGATCGAGGCCCACAAGGTGACGGTGATGGCCGACGTGATCTCCGCGGGGAGCCTGCGCGCCGACGTCAGCTTCCAGACCCCCGACGGCCAGCTGCACAGTCCCCGCCTGGGCCTGCTCTATCCCACCGAACTCACCCAGGGGCAGCGGATCAGCGTCGAATACGACGCCACCAACCCCGACCTGGCCCGTCCCGCAGGCCGCGACGCAAGCCTGTCGATCGTCCCCGCCCTGTCGGTGGTGGCGCTGCTGTGGCTGATCGTCGGCGGCCTCGTCGTCGGCCTCGCCGAAACCAACCGCAGGCTGACCACACGTGCGCAGGACCGGGCCGGTCACGAGGAGTCCCGTGCTTCCGCCGACGCCCCGCAAGGAGCGGCGGCGCCGACCCAGTAGCGTTGTCGTCATGGCTGACACTGCAGGGCCCCAGACCCGGGCGACACTCGACAAGGATCCGGCTGAGGTCGCCCAGATGTTCGACGGCGTCGCCAAACGCTACGACATCACCAACACTGTGCTCTCGTTCGCGCAGGACCGGCGCTGGCGTTCGGCCACCCGCAAGGCGCTGGCCCTGAAGCCTTCCGACGTGGTGCTCGACCTGGCCGCCGGCACCGCCGTGTCGACGGTGGAACTGGCCAAGTCGGGGGCGCGTTGCATCGCCGCCGACTTCTCCCTCGGCATGCTCAAGGCCGGTGCCGGCCGGCCGGTGCCCAAGGTGGCCGCCGACGCCCTGTGCCTGCCGTTCGCCGACCAATCCTTCGACGCCGCCACCATTTCCTTCGGCCTGCGCAACGTCAACGATGTGCCCAAGGCGTTGAGTGAGTTCCATCGAGTCCTCAAACCCGGTGGCCGCCTGGTGATCTGCGAATTCTCCCACCCCACGCTCCGGCCCTTCCGCACCGCGTACATGGAGTACCTGATGAAGGCGCTGCCCGCGGTGGCCACCAGGGTGTCGAGCAATCCCGACGCGTATGTGTATCTCGCAGAATCGATCCGGGCGTGGCCCGACCAGTTCGACCTCGGTGAGCTCATCCGCGACGCCGGTTTCACCTCGGTCCGCTGGCAGAACCTCACCGGCGGCATCGCCGCCATCCACTCCGCGGTCCGCTGACTCCCCGTACCCGGCTTGGGAGCCTCACCTCACCTGACCCTTCGACCCCTGACCGGACCACCTCACACGTGCGGCACCGGACATCCGGGCGTGAAGGTGCCCAGCTCCTCGACCCGGTACCCGTTCGGGTAGCAACGCACCTGCGGGGTCTGCCGGCCGAACATCGGTTCGCGGCGCGGTGGGAACAGCAGCCGGATCGCCAGCCCACGCGCCTTGAGGCCGCCGCGCACCACGGCCCGCTCCACCCGGCTCGGCGTCGGGTAGTGGAACGCGGCCCGCAACCGATCATCCATGAGCGCGAACGAGATCCGCCGCACCGCGGCCCGCGGCAGCAGATGGAACGGCGGGAACGTACCGAGCAGATCCAGCGTCGCGTCGGCCACCGCCACCGCCTTGGGGGAGTAGGCGAAATGGGCGGTCTCGTACTCGTCGAGCAACGTGGCGAAACCGGCGTACGTCTCGGGAATCCCCTTGATGCCCATGCGTTTTCCGAGTAGCCGGTAATAGTCGGTGAGTGCGATGACCTCAGCGTCGGAGAGCGTGCGCCACTCGTAGGTGTTGATCCACTCCACCGGGCACACCACGAACGTCGCCAGCACATACAGCAGGTCGTCGTTGGGGATGTCGTACATGCCGTGCATCTCGTTGATGCGCCGGATCCCGGTGCGGCCCAAGGTCGATGACACCCCGTGCTCGATAGGTGCGTCGAGCAGCAACACGGTGTCGTCGTAGCGCTTCTGGGTGCGTTCGGTGAACTCGCCGGTGTCGCACAGCAAATCGCCGATCGACGGCACCGCGTACGTACGGAACAACGCGAAACTCAGCGCCTGCGTGTTGCCCCACGGGAACTCCCGCGTCACCAGCTCACGCACGATGGTCTCGAAGTCGGCGGTATCCCTGCCGGCGAGGTCGTCGCGCAGGGCGAATCTCCTCGTGCGCCGCGCGCGAAGTCTCGCGGGCAGAGACGTGGCTGTCGTCATGTGACGTAGGTTACCCCGCGCTCAGCGGAACGGCGGACGGTCGTCGACGCGGGTGGACAGGAGCCCGGCGGTGCGCCAGGCGCGGGCCACCAGGTCGGCGTCGTCGGGGGTGATGAGGTTGCCCATCACCCGCACCACCATCGACATCAGCCGCGCCGACCGGATCCCCGGTCGCCCGAGCGCCGGCACCGCCTGCGGCACCGTGAGCACCCCCGCCAGCCTGCGCGCCGCGGAGAAGGCGAGCCCGTAGTGCTCGGTGAGCACATCACGCCAGCGGGTGGTGTAGTCGTCGGCGCCGAGCAACTCCACGGCCAGGCGCCCGGTTTCCATCGCGTAGTCGATGCCCTCGCCGTTGAGCGGGTTGACGCAGGCCGCGGCGTCGCCGATCAGCATCCAGTTGCGCCCGGCCACCCCGGAGACCGCGCCGCCCATCGGCAGCAGTGCCGACGCCACCCGCATCGGGGACCCGCTGATCCGCCACTCGTCGCGGACGAAGTCCGCGTAGTGCTCCAGGATCGGCCGCAACTGCATGCTCGCGGGCCGTTTTGCCGTCGCCAGCGCCCCGACACCCAGATTGAGCAGGTCATTCCCGAGCGGGAACACCCACCCGTACCCGGGCAGCAGCGCGCTGTCGGGTCCGCGCAACTCCAGATGCGAACCCATCCACCGCTCCTCGGCCCGCTCCGACGACACGTAGGCCCGCGCCGCGACACCGTACGCGGTGTCCCGGTGCCACTCGCGGCCCAGCTTCTTGCCCAGGGTGGATCGCACCCCGTCGGCGACGATCACATCCCGGACCCGCAGGGTCGACGTCCCGTCCGGTCCGGCGAGGGTGACCGCCTCGATACGGTCACCGGCCATCACCACATCCACGGCCTTGGTGCCCTGCAGCATCGTCACACCCCGCGCCACCGCGTACGCGCGGATCTCTTCGTCGAGTTCGGTGCGGGCCACCGCGCTGCCGTACGCGGGAAAGCGTCCCGACGGCCACGGCACCTCGCGGGTGGCGCCCCAGCCGGCCAGCCGCAGGCCGTCGATCCGCGGCCTGCCCTCGAGCAGTCCGCCGAGACCGAGCGCGTCGAGCTCGGCCACGGCCCGCGGGGTCAGTCCGTCGCCGCACGTCTTGTCCCGCGGGAAGGCGGCCCCGTCGACGAGCGTCACCTCGCGACCGGCGGCCACCGCGTGCGCGGCCGCGGCCGACCCGCCCGGGCCCGCGCCCACGACCAAAACGTCCGTGCTCTTGGGGAGGTTACTCACCCGATCAGTATGTCGGCACGGCGCAGCGGTTACGCTCACAGGCAGTGCGGCGGTCATCGGTGGCCGTCGCGGGAGAGCAACGAGATGGGGCGGCACGGGACGTGAAGTCGACTTTCGCCGGACTTGACCTGGGCACCGACGAGTTCGCGGAGGTGGTGCGGTCGGCGCTGGCAGACGTCGAGGACCTGCTGATCACCGAACTGTCGTCGGGCGACCAGATCATGACCGAGGCCGCCACCCACCTGGCGAAGGCGGGCGGCAAGCGGTTCCGCCCGATGTTCGCGATCCTGGCCGCCCAGTTCGGCACCGACCCGGGCAGCCGCGACGTGATCACCTCGGCGACGGTCGTGGAGATGATCCACCTGGCCACGCTGTATCACGACGACGTCATGGACGAGGCCCCGATGCGGCGCGGCGCCCAGTCGGCCAACTCGCGCTGGACCAACAGCATCGCGATCCTGTCCGGAGACTTCCTGTTCGCCCGGGCCTCCCGGCTGGTGTCGACGCTCGGCCCCGAGGCGGTGCGGATCATCGCCGAGACCTTCGCCGAACTGGTCACCGGCCAGATGCGCGAAACGGTGGGCGCGGGTGAGGGCGTCGACCCGATCGACCACTACCTCAAGGTGGTGTGGGAGAAGACCGGTTCGCTGATCGCGGCCGCCGCCCGGTTCGGGTCGATGGCCGCGGGCGCCGACGCCGAGCGCATCGAGCGGCTCGCCAGGATCGGCGACATCATCGGCATCGCCTTCCAGGTGTCCGACGACATCATCGACATCTCCTCGGCCACCGGCGACTCCGGCAAGACCCCGGGCACCGACCTGCGGGAGGGTGTGCACACCCTGCCGGTGCTGTACGCGCTGCGCGGTGACGAACCGTCGTCGGCCCGGCTGCGGGGACTGCTGCTCGACGACGCCGGGAACCCGCGCCCGCTGACCGTCGACGCCGAGGTCACCGAGGCCCTGGAACTGCTCAACGCCTCACCCGGTATGGCCCAGGCGAACGCCAAACTGCAGTCCTTCGCCGACGAGGCACTGGCCGAACTGGCCCAGCTTCCCGACAGCCCCGCCAACGGCGCCCTCTCCTCCCTGGTCCGCTACACCATCGACCGCACCGGCTAGCGGAAAATTTCTGGAGGTATAGCCAATCCCCGCCCGGCGGCACTATGCCGCCGAGAATCGCTATATCGCCAGAAAATTGTGGCGCACCGGAAACCCACGGCACCTGACGTACGTTTGGCATAGTGAATCGGCTTGCTGCCGGTGTCGACGTTCGGAAGGTGGGTGCGCATGCATTTCAACGGGCTCAAGACGGCACTGCTGCTCGGCCTGATGTCGGCGATCATCGTGGGAATCGGCGCCATGTTCAAGAGCCCGGTGATCCTGGTGGTGGCGATTGTCTTCGCCGTCGGCATGAACGGCTACGTGTACTTCAACAGCGCCAAGATGGCCCTGCGGTCGATGCGGGCACAGCCGGTGACCGAGGTGCAGGCACCCGTGCTGTACCGGATCGTGCGTGAGCTGGCCACCACCGCGCACCAGCCGATGCCGGCGCTGTACATCAGCCCCACCGAGTCGCCGAACGCGTTCGCCACCGGCCGCAACCCGCAGCACGCCGCCGTCTGCTGCACTGCCGGAATCCTGCAACTGCTCGACGAACGGGAGCTGCGGGCCGTGCTCGGGCACGAACTGTCGCACGTCTACAACCGCGACATCCTGATCTCGTCGGTGGCCGGTGCGATGGCGTCGGTGATCACCGGCATCGCCAACTTCGCGTTCATGCTCGGCGGGAACCGCGAGAACGGCCCCGGCATCATCGGCGTGATGGCGATCTCGCTGCTCGGTCCGCTCGCCGCGAGCCTGATCAAGATGTCGGTGTCCCGGTCCCGGGAGTTCCAGGCCGACGAGTCCGGCGCCGAACTCACCGGCGACCCGCTGGCCCTCGCGTCGGCGCTGGCCAAGATCTCCGGTGGCGTCGACCGGGCACCCCTGGCCCCCGAACCCGCGATCCAGTCGCAGTCTCACCTGATGATCGAGAACCCCTTCCGTGGCGGCGGGATGTCCAGGATGTTCTCCACCCACCCGCCGACCGCGGAACGGATCGCCCGCCTGCAGGAGATGGCCCGGCGCGGGCGGTAGTGGACTACCGGTAGTTGACGAACTGCAGGGCGATACCGAAATCCTCGCCCTTGAGCAGCGCGATCACGGCCTGCAGATCGTCACGCTTCTTGCTCGACACCCGCAGCTCGTCCCCCTGGATCTGCGCTTTGACACCTTTGGGGCCCTCGTCGCGGATCTTCTTGGAGATCTTCTTGGCGTGCTCGGAGTCGATGCCCTGCACGAGGCTGCCGGCGATCTTGTAGGTCCTGCCCGAGGAGGTGACCTCACCGGCGTCGAACGCCTTGAGTGAGATATCCCGCCGGATCAGCTTCTCCTTGAACACCTCCAGGCCGGCCTGGGCCCGCTCCTCGGCGTCGGAGGTGATCACGATGCCCTCCTCGCCGGACCACGCGATGGTGGTGTTGGTACCGCGGAAGTCGTAGCGCTGCGACAGCTCCTTGGCGGCCTGGTTGAGGGCGTTGTCGACCTCCTGGCGGTCGACCTTGCTCACCACGTCGAACGATGAATCAGCCATGGCTGACAGGGTAACGGCAGGCGTCCGGGCACCCGTCACCGAGGCCCCGCGACCTGGCGATTTGCGCAGGGGGGCATGGTTCGTTGTATTCTTCACCGCGTTGTTCTGATCGGCTCACGCCGACCCGGAACGGCACGGCAGGTTGCCCGAGCGGCCAAAGGGAGCGGACTGTAAATCCGTCGCGCAAGCTACATAGGTTCGAATCCTATACCTGCCACAACGTGGTTTCTCGTCGACGACGAGCGCGCCCACATCGCCCGGCGAACAGGCGATTTGGAACGTGCCGGACTCGGTGTGTAACCTCGTAAAGGCTCTCGGGAAGCCCCACAAGGGCAGCCCGGGTATGCCCCCTTAGCTCAGTCGGCAGAGCGTTTCCATGGTAAGGAAAAGGTCGACGGTTCGATTCCGTCAGGGGGCTCGCAGGACCAGACCAGTCCGCAGGGCGGTGTAGCTCAGCTGGTTAGAGCGCACGACTCATAATCGTGAGGTCGAGGGATCGAGTCCCTCCACCGCTACACACAACGGTGCATCGCGACGAGTTCGGTTCCCTGAACACGTCGTGCGCCGATCGAAGAACATACACCCGAAAGAAGATTGCAGTGGCCTCCTCAACCGATGTTCGCCCCAAGATCACCTTGGCATGCGAGGTGTGCAAGCACCGCAACTACATCACGAAGAAGAACCGTCGCAACGATCCCGACCGCCTGGAGATCAAGAAGTTCTGCCCCAACTGCGGAACCCATCAGGCGCACAAAGAGTCGCGCTGACGCCTGTTCGTCCACCGATCTTGATCCCATAGCGCAACACCGCGGGCTGCCTCGAAAGAGGCGGCCCTTCGGTGTTCTGTGGCCCGTCCGATGAAGGAGACCACCTTATGAGCCAGGTGTCTGTCGAAGAGTTGCAGCAGCGCGCGGCGGCGTTCCGGCGCGGGGAGAAGCCCTCGCCCGAGGAGCTCGCGGCCCGGACGGCGGAGCTCGTGGGCTACCACTACACGGTGGACGACTACTTCGAGGTCGGCCGCGAGGACGTCCGCCGGCACGCGCAGGCCGTGCAGGACGCCCACCCCGTCCACTGGAACGAGGCCAAGGCACGTGAACTCGGTCACGACACCCTGATCGCCGCACCGACCTTCGTCTCGCTCATCGGCGTGGTCGCTCAGCGCAGGCTGTTCGAGGAGGTCGTGGTGGGTTACGACCTGTGGTCCGTCCTGCAGACCGACCAGCGTCTCATGTACCACCGCCCCGTCCGGGTGGGCGATCAGCTCGTCAGTGATGTGACCCTTGACTCGTTCCGCCACGTCACCAGCCCCGAGATCGTCGACCTGATGGTCACCAAGAACGTCATCTGGAATCAGCACGGCGAACCGGTGATGACCACCTGGACCTCGCTCGCCGCCCGGCCCGGTCTCGACATCGACCCCGCGCTGATCGAGTCGCTCGACCACGTGATGATGAAGGTCGGCACCGTCCCCGACCCCGGCAAGACCGTCGACACCGACAACTGGGAACGCCGTCCCGACCCGACCGAACTGCCGCCCGCCTTCGGTGCGATCGACTTCGACACCCTCAGCGTCGGCCAGGAACTGCCCGACAAGCGCTTCCTGCTCACCCGTGGCAACCTCGCCAACTACGCCGGCGTGGCCGGCGACCCGAACCCCATCCACTTCTCCGACCACGTCGTCAAGGCGGCCGGCATGGAAGGTGTGGTCGCCCACGGCATGCAGACGATGGGCCTCGGATCGAGCTACATCTCCGAGTTCATCGGCGACCCGGCCGCCTTCTGCGAGTACAACGTGCGCTTCACCAGCATGGTGTACGTGCCCGAGGATGACAGCGCCGCCGTCGACTTCAGCGGCAAGATCAAATCGCTCGACCCCCAGACCCGCCGCGGCACCATCGCGATCGTCGCCAAGCAGGGCAACCGCCGCATCTTCGGCCGCGCCCAAGCGGTCATACAGTTCAACTAGTTGGCGCCCGCTCCGCGGATCGCGGGTCCTGCGGGCCGGGAGTCGTGTTCTTCCCTCGCACTCCTCGGTCCAGAACACCATGCCACTCCGGAATGGGTGTCGGTTGAGTAGGTGAATCTTGCCGCCCGGATTGGTAAGAGGAAGCTGAGGATCGGTAAGTTTTCAGCTGTGAAAATTCGTCGCATGATTGCCACAGCAGGAATCGCGCTGGGTGTCGTCGCCGGGGGTAGCTTGGCAGCACCTGCACCGCAGGCCGATGCCTACACCTACAACTGGGGCGCCATCGCCTGGGACTGGAACGGGAACACGGCCGCCGTCGTCGACCGGGCCTCCAGCCAGGGCGCCGTCAACGCAGTCGTCCGCCGGTGCGGCCGGCACTGCGGTTACTTCAGCTTCTACAACTCGTGTGGAGCCGTCGCCTACACCCGCAATCTGAGCCATGTCGGCCGGTCGTGGGGCTACAAGACCGCCGGCGGTGCGCGTGCGCGGGCCCTGCGCCAGCTGCCGCGCCGCGGCTATGTCGCGGCCTGGGCGTGCACCACGCGTCCGGCCTGATAACCCCCGCACGTGTGCCCGGCCGATCCGGCCGGGCACACGTGAGGTTACCGGCCCGTTTTGGGTTCGGGGCCGGTCGTGATCTACACTGAACTGTCGATTGAATTGACTTGCGCGCTGCCCTCAGGGTGGCGCGTTGATTCTGTAGGACGCAGTTTGGTCTCCGGTCCGATCCGGGGCATGCTGGGAAGCACGGAAGCCGTCAGGCACAATCGATGAGTGGCCACCTCGGTGGCCGCAAAGGGGCGTAGCTCAACTGGCAGAGCAGCGGTCTCCAAAACCGCAGGTTGCAGGTTCAAGTCCTGTCGCCCCTGCCCTGGAGAGGGCACACGTTGACGAGAGGAACCTCGAAGGTGAGCAAGCGAGACCGCGCTGCCCGGGCCAAAGGTGCCCCCGAAGCCACCGACTCGGTGGTCGACGACCTCGATGCCGATCTCTCGTCCGACGACGACGCGGAACTTCGCCCCCAGGGCAAGCGTTCGGCACGGGGACGCCGTCCCTCCGGAGACGGGGCATCCCCGGTCGCCGTCGCCGAGCGCAAGAAGGACATCCCCGAGTCGCGCAGTGCCAATCCGTTTGTCCGGATCTGGACGTTCCTCAAAGAGGTCGTCGCCGAACTGAAGAAGGTCATCTGGCCGACGCGCCGCGAGATGATCACCTACACGATCGTCGTGCTGGTGTTCGTGGTGCTCATGACCGCCTTCATCTCGGGCATCGACCTCGCCTTCGGCAAGGGCGTCCTCTGGCTGTTCGGCTGACACCGGGCCGTTCACGCCGGACAAGACCGCATCGGGTTGCTATCCGATGACACCGGCCGGCAGCGCCGCTGCTGACGACCAGCAAGTGAAAGAGGAGCGTGGGCTGCAGTGAGCACCCCCGAGAACGAGATCGAAGCGACCGAGGTCCTGACCCCGGACGCCGATGCGGTGGACGCTGCTGACGTCGACATTGCCGACACCACCGAGGCTGACCCGGCCGACGCCGATGCGGACGAGACACCCACCGCCGACGAGGCTGTTGGGGAAGAAGTCGCAGAGGAAGGCGTCACAGAAGAGCCCGCCGAGGTCGATCCGGTCGAGGAACTGCGCAAGCAACTGCGCCGCGCGCCCGGTGACTGGTATGTCATCCACAGCTACGCCGGTTACGAGAACAAGGTGAAGGCCAATCTCGAGACCCGCGTGCAGAACCTGGACGTCGGCGACTACATCTTCCAGGTCGAGGTGCCCACCGAAGAGGTCACCGAGATCAAGAACGGCCAGACCAAGAAGGTCAACCGCAAGGTGCTGCCCGGTTACATCCTGGTGCGCATGGAACTCAACGACGAGTCGTGGGGCGCGGTCCGCAACACACCGGGCGTCACCGGGTTCGTCGGCCTGACCTCGCGTCCGTCGCCGCTGACCATCGACGAGGTGCTCAAGTTCCTCGCGCCGCCCGCCGCGGCCAAGAAGCCGTCGGCCACCAAGGCGGCCGACGAGAGTGTCGAGGCCGCCGCTGCCGCCGCCACCGCGGTCATCGAGGTCGACTTCGAGGTCGGCGAGTCGGTCACCGTTATGGACGGCCCATTCGCGACGCTGCCCGCCTCCATCAGCGAGGTCAACGCCGAGCAGCGCAAGGTCAAGGTCCTGGTGTCGATCTTCGGTCGCGAGACCCCGGTCGAACTGAACTTCAACCAGGTCGAAAAGATCTGACGCGCGTTCCCGGAAGGGAACGGTCACAGACTTCCACGCCTCCAGCGGACGTGGATTTGCAAGAAACAAACAAGGAACAAGAATGCCTCCCAAGAAGAAGAAGCTTGCCGGGATCATCAAGCTCCAGATCCAGGCAGGTGCCGCCAACCCGGCACCGCCCGTCGGCCCCGCACTGGGCCAGCACGGCGTCAACATCATGGAGTTCTGCAAGGCGTACAACGCGGCCACCGAGTCGCAGCGCGGCAACGTCATCCCCGTCGAGATCTTCGTGTACGAAGATCGTTCGTTCGACTTCAAGCTGAAGACGCCGCCCGCCGCGAAGCTGCTGCTCAAGGCCGCAGGCCTGCAAAAGGGCTCTGGCGAGCCGCACACCAAGAAGGTCGGCAAGGTCACCCTGGATCAGGTCCGCGAGATCGCCAAGACCAAGCAGGAAGACCTCAACGCCAACGACATCGATCAGGCCGCGAAGATCATCGCCGGCACCGCCCGTTCCATGGGCATCACCGTCGAAGGCTAAGAGCCGACATCCCCATCTGTAGTTACTCGTGGGAGGGCCGGCTCGGTCCGCACCACACACCCGCGCACATCGCAGCGGAGAAAGAACAGAGCACATGAGCAAGAAGAGCAAGGCCTACGCCGAAGCATCGGCCAAGGTCGACAAGTCCAAGCTGTACAGCCCGCTGGAGGCTGTGAAGCTCGCCAAGGACACCTCGTCCAAGAACACCGACGCGACCGTCGAGGTGGCCATCCGCCTCGGTGTCGACCCCCGCAAGGCAGACCAGATGGTTCGAGGCACCGTCAATCTGCCCCACGGAACGGGTAAGACCGCCCGCGTCATCGTGTTCGCCGCCGGCGACAAGGCCGCCGAGGCCACCGCCGCCGGTGCCGACGAGGTGGGCGCCGAGGATCTGATCGAGAAGATCCAGGGCGGCTGGCTGGACTTCGACGCCGCCATCGCCACCCCGGACCAGATGGCCAAGGTCGGCCGCATCGCGCGTGTCCTGGGCCCGCGCGGTCTGATGCCGAACCCGAAGACCGGCACCGTCACCGTCGACGTCACCAAGGCCGTCAACGACATCAAGGGCGGCAAGATCAACTTCCGCGTCGACAAGGCAGCCAACCTGCACTTTGTGATCGGCAAGGCATCGTTCGACCCGGCCAAGCTGGCCGAGAACTACGGCGCCGCCTACGACGAGATCCTGCGGGCCAAGCCGTCAGCCGCCAAAGGCCGGTACCTGAAGAAGGTCACCGTCACCACCACCAACGGCCCCGGCATCCCGGTCGATCCGGCCGTCTCGCGTAACTTCGCCCTCGAGGCCGAGGCCTGATACAGGCACCCGCGAACAGCAGAGCCCGGCGAGCACAAATGTGCTCGCCGGGCTTTTTCGTCGACCCGGGCATGTGGTCGACAGAAGCGACTATCAGGCGACGACTATCAGGCGGCGGGTGTGGGTCAGTCGGGGCGGTGGAGGGCAGTCTCGACAAGTGCGCGGAGTTCGGCGGCGACGTCGTCGAGGGGGACGATGCTGCGGGTGCTGCGGCACATGGCGACCGCGCCTTCGACTGCGGTGACGATCAGCGTGGCCAGGCGTTCCGAGCGGGGTGCGGGCACCCCGTCGCGTTCGAGGACCCGCGCAGCGATGGTGCGCCAGGTGACGAAGGTGTCGGCGATATCCCCGTCGAGTTCGGGGACAGCGGACAGATCGTCGACGGCGAGCGCGAGGATCGGGCAGCCCCGCCGGAAGTCGTGGTCGATCAGGTTCCGTTTCCACCGGTCGACGAGGGCGTCGACCAGGCCCGCAGTGTCGTTGTCCGCGGCGAGTTCGCGATAGCGGCCGATAGCCTTCTCGGCGGCCGATTGTCCTGCGCGGGTGATGATCTCGGTGCGGCCGCCGGGAAAGTGGTGATAGACCGAGCCGCGCGGGGCGCCGCTGTCGGACAGTACCCGGTCGATCGTCACCCCGCTGGGGCCGGACTCGGCGAGCACCGCGGTGGCGCTCGCGAGCATCCGGTCACGGGCGGATTGTCTGTCGGGCACGGAGGTCCTCGGCGGTTGTCAGGGCAGGAACACCATCGTAACCAGGCTTATGACATAAAGCATGGAGAGGTGGCACCGGGTCCGACAGCCAGAACCAAAGGTCCTCACGGTCGTGCGGCGAGAGGCTGTCCGGTCGCATACTCTCCACAGTGGGTCCTCAGGTACATCCGTGTCGACGCTGGAGGCGATCGAATGGTGGAAGCTCGGCAGACCAAACTGGCGATCGTGGGGGCGGGTGCGGTCGGCACCGCCGTCGCGTATTCGTCGCTCATCCGCGGGGTGGCCCGCACCGTGGCGCTGCTCGACATCAACAAGGCGAAGGTCACCGCGGAGGTGCTCGACCTCTCGCACGGACTCGAATTCATTCCGCGGGCCGACATCATCGGCGACGACGACGTGGCGGTGTGCGCGGGTGCCGACGTCGTGGTGTTCACCGCGGGCGCCAAACAGAAGCCCGGCCAGTCGCGCCTCGAATTAGCTGAGGCCACAATCGGATTGACCAAGAAGATCCTCCCGGGCCTGCTGGAGGTGGCCCCGGACGCCATCTACGTGATGGTGACCAACCCGGTCGATATCGTGACCTACGCGGCGCTGAAATTCAGTGGTCTGCCCCGCAATCAGCTGTTCGGGTCGGGCACGGTGCTTGATTCGTCGCGACTGCGGTTCCTGCTGTCGCAGTACACCGGGGTGGCGCCGCAGAATGTGCACGCCTACATCGCGGGTGAGCACGGCGACAGCGAGATCCCGTTGTGGGAGTCGGCGACGATCGGTGCGGTGCCGCTGCTCGAATGGCAGGCGCTGCCCGGCTATCCACCTCTCGACGAGGAGGCCCGCAGGTCCATCCACCATGACGTGGTGCACGCCGCGTACCAGATCATCGAGGGCAAGGGCGCCACGAACTACGCGATCGGCCTGGCCGCCACCCGTATCGTCGAGGCGATCCTCAAGGACGAGCACCGAATCCTGCCGGTATCGACCGTCGCCCAGGGTTTCGCCGGTCTCGATGACGTGTGCCTGTCGTTGCCGGCGGTTGTCGGCCGCACCGGCTGCGGACGGCGCCTGGACGTCAAACTGTCCGACGAGGAGCGCGCGGGCCTGCTGGCCTCGGCGCAGACCCTGCGCGACATGCAGTCCCGCTTCGGTCTGTGAGCCGCTGACCCGCTGCCCGGGCCGCCCCGGGCTTACACGTCGATCGCGCGGAGTGGGACTGCCGTGGTGTCGGCCTGGGTTCCGGTGCGGCAGTCGGTGAGTGCCGAATACGATCTCGCCTGGCTCCTGCTGGGGGACCAGTACACGACGCGGGTGGTTCCAGGGGAAACCTTTGTGGGCATGCGGGATTCGTACAGGGGGCGTCCCGCCGCCGCGGTCTTGGCGTTCGCGCGGGCCGTCGACGTCCTGGCCTCGGATGTCTTGTGCTGGGAACGCTGCTTGTCCGCCTGGTTACGCAGGTAGGCGGCCTGCCTCAGGGTCGTGATCTTGCCGGCCGGGTAGATCCGCGTGGTGCAGTTGATCGTCCGGTCGAGCGGATTGGTGTAGATGATGCGTGCCGTGCCCGCCACGGTCTGCCCGGACGCCGAATGCGCGGGGGTGCTCACCCAGGCCCCGGCGGAACCGGCGGCCAGCGTGGTCACGGCTATCACCACGCCGGTGACGGCGATCGTCGTGTGGCGGCGAACGCCGGCACCGGGTGCGCGCATACGGGGGTCTCCTCGGGTGGGGTGGTGGCTCAGTCATTCCGGGCGGTGAAGATGGCCGGTCCATCATGGTGGCATCTGTGGGCGCGATCCCGCGCGGCGGGTGCCCCGAAGTGCGGCGCACGTATCGGGCGTGGCGTGAATCAGGAAGGGCCGGCGGACGACGTACCCCGGACTTGGTGAGAGGTTGTCCACAGGCGGCAAACGTTCAGCCGGAGATCGGCGGATCGCCAATAGGCTGGAGACATGCGCGACGACAAGCTGCTGACCCGGATCGCGGCGCTGCTGCGGCAGGCCGAGAACACCGACAACGAGCATGAGGCCGAGACGTTTATGCAGGCCGCCCAACGACTGGCGACGGCCTCGTCGATCGATCTGGCGGTGGCCCGCTCGCACGACCCGGCCGCGCGCAAGCGGACGGCGCCGATCACCCGGCAGATCGCGATCGGGGAGGCGGGCAAGCGCGGACTCAAGACGTATGTGCAACTGTTCGTGGTCATCGCCCGGGCCAACGATGTGACCGTCGACGTGGCCGGCAACTCGACGTTCGTCATCGCCTACGGATTCGAATCCGACATCGACACGTGTGAGGCGCTGTACACCTCGCTCGTCGTGCAGATGGTGGCCGCCTCGGACGCCTATCTGCGGTCGGGCGGGCACCGGGGACAGGTGTCGGCGCGGGTGGTCTCGCGCGGTGGTGGGCGGCGGATCGTCGAGCAGAAACCGTTGTCGGGCATCACCGCCCGGCTCAACTTCCAGTCCGCGTTCGCCGCGCGCATCGGAGCGCGGCTTACCGAGGCCCGCGACGCGGCCCAGGCCGAGGCCCTCGCGGCCGAGAGCGCGGGCGACCGGGCGGCGTCGACGGCGATCGCGTTGCGCAACAAGGAGGTCGAGGTGAGCGGCTTCTACCGGAGGGAGTCGAAGGCCCGCGGATCGTGGCGGCCGACATCGGCGGCGGCGGGATACTCTGAGGCCGCACGCCGGGCGGGTGATCGCGCCGGGCGCCGTGCGAAAATCGGTCCGGATCGCGAATTCGGCGCTCCACGAGGTGCTTTGGAAGGATAGTCGGTGAGCGGTCGGGACTCGCGGCGGGCGCAGGTGTACGAGGCCGAACGCCTCGTACACGGCATCTTCGACAGGGCCTCGTCGTCGCGGCTCGTCCAGCTCGCCGGCACAACGATCACCCTGCCGCCCGAGGCCAGGTTCGCCTCGGTGGACTCGGTGCGTGACCACGTCGGCCGGGTTCTGGGGATGGACTCCGTCGCAGAGTATTTCGGTGGCGCCGGGGTGCCCGTCGACGTGGTGGCGCGGGGTGGGCACCGGTCCGCCGAGTATCGTCGCCGCTCCGGCGGCGGCCACGAGATCGCGATCCCCGACTCGCGCGAAGGCCGGTGGGCACTGCGCGAACTCGTCGTCCTGCACGAACTGGCCCACCATCTCGACGATTCCGGCGGGCCGGCGCACGGCCCCGGATTCGTGCACACGCTGATCACGCTCGTCGGGCTGGTGCTCGGGCCCGAGGCCGAATTCGTCTACCGCGTGGTGTTCACCGACTCCGGGGTACTGTCACGGCAGCGGTGAGGGGCCATTGTGCTCCCGACGAGCAGGGTTCTCCGACGAGCAGGGTTCTCCCGACGGGCAGCCGGAATCCGCCGATTCGGGCCCCGGGTGGGCGATAATCGGCGCATGGCATTCAACGACCCGCGCCCGCCTGCCGAACGGCAACGCCTCAAGAAGCTGGCGCAGGCCGCGCTCAACGCCGACGCCACGGTCGATCAGGTCAACGAGATCCTCGGCGGGCTGGGCACCACGCTGGGCGACATGGACAAGACGATCGGCAAACTCGACGGCGCTATCGACGACCTGAACCCCACGCTGGCGAGGTTCTCCGCGACCCTAGACAACGTCGACCAGGCCGTTGTCGCCCTCGGTGACATCACCCTTCGGCTGGAGAAAATCGTGTCGCGGGTCGAGGTGATCGTCGGGATCGCCGAGGCGGCACTCAAACCCATCGGCATGATCGAGTCGGCGGGCCGCAGCCTCACCTCGCGACTGGGCCTGGGCTGACACCGGATACCCAGGACAGTAGAAGGACCTCCCCGGATTCCGGGGAGGTCCTTCTCGTGCGTGCGGCTAGATGATCGGCAGGTCGGCCTCGAAGGTCAGATAGCTCGGATGCTTCGGGTCGATCACCAGCCGCTGGTGGTGGCCGCGCAGCTTGAGCAGGTCGGGGACCACGTTCAGATAGCGCGGGTAGCTGGCCGCGTAGATGTCCACGCGCAGCCGGTGACCCGGTTCGAGGACCGCGTCGGTGGGGGTGAGCGCGACGTCGATGCGCACCGGTTCGTCGGCGGGCACCGGCAGCTTATGGTGGCGCGTGAGCTGGTGGTAGGCCTTGGCCACCGCGCCCTCGGCGGTGTACCGGGTCTTGGAATGATCGAGCGCCCGGTTGGCCGTGGACAGCGCGCCGCTGGTGAGCACCGTCGAACGGCCGTCGGGGGCGACATCGTTGATGGTGATCGCCCACACGGCCTCGTGGCCGGTGGTGGCCACATTGAGCCGCAGGTTGAGCGCACCGCTCAGGCGGACGCGTTCGATCACCGCGTCGGAGGTGAACGACAGGCCGCCCTTCTCCTGGAACCGGGCGTCGGTGTTGAAGTGCGGGCCGAGCGCCATCGTCGCGCCGGCCGTCACCTGCGTCATGTCGCGGGAGATCATGCCACGCAGGTCGCGCTTGACCTTCAGCGACGATGTGTGCAGGCCGGGTGCCGAGCTGAGGGTACCGTCGTGGACGGCGTGCGCGGCGCTGCCCGACGGGGCGTCGGACAGGTACAGCCGCTGATGTTCCATGCCGGGCCGCGGGAAGCTCGGTCCCGACGTCCACGAACCGCCCTGCTGCAGCATGGTGACCGGTCCGTAGTACTCGACGCCGTTGCGGTGGCCCTTGAGCCAGCGGTCGAACCAGGCGCGTTCGAGCACGTCCAGGCGCGGGGGAGCGGCGTCGCCGCCGTAGCCGGATCCGGCGTCGAAGTGGTAGCCGTCGCCGACCACCATCTGCTTGCGGCCCGGTTCCATGTCGAGGCGCTCGTAGATACCGGTGGCGCTGTGGCTGAACAGGTCGTGCCAGGCGCCGACGGTGAAGGTGGGCACCTCGATGCGGTCGATCTCCGGGTCGCGCTCGTCGAAGTACGGATCGTCGTGGATGCGCGGGTCGCGGGCGGTCAGGAAGCCCCAGCCGATCGATCCCATCTCGGTGGCCGGGGACTTGACCCGCGACGACGCCCAGCGCAGGGTGTCACCGCGCACCATGTCGCGCAGCATCGTCGACGGATTGGGCAACCACTTGAGTACGTTGACCACCGACAGCCAGGCCGGGATGAACGCCGACGGCATGCCGCCGGTGATGTAGATGTCGCGGACGATGTCGTCGCAGCCCTCGACGGCGAACACCGCGCCCAGGCCCTCGGGCCGCTTGTCGGCGCCCTGCAGCGAATTGATGGCCGAGTACGACCAGCCGGCCAGGCCGAGCTTGCCGTCGCACCACTCCTGCTCGCGGACCCAGTCCAGGATCTCCACCGAGTCCTGCTGTTCGCGGGCGCCGAGGATCTCCCACTTGCCGTGGCTCGCGCCGGTGCCGCGGACGTCGACGATGATCTGCACGTAGCCCGAGCGCACCAGCGTGCGGTTGATCCCGAAGACGTCGAACACGCCGCCCGCGAGGGTCTGGGTGAGTTTGGTCAGCCCTTCGAAGGCGGTGCCGGTGGCGTCGACGGACCCGGCGGCGGTCTTCATCGCCTTGCTGACGACGGGCACATGAAGTGCGTGGTCGATGAAGTCGATGGCGGCCCGGTTGTACGGGTTGATGTTGACGATCGCGGGGTAGGGGGTGAGCGCGGTCTGGCCGAAGCGGTTGGCCGGCCGGATCACGGTGGCCCGCAGCCTGACGCCGTCGCTCATCTTGATGGTGACGTCGCGGTCGATGGACACGCGCGGGTAGATCTGCTTGCCGTCAACCTGCTCACGCCAGCGAATGCCGTCGGCGCCGCCGGTCGGATCACCGAGAGGGAGCGTGCCGAAGTGGTCGCCCCGCCGCAGCGGCAGGCCGTCGGCGAAGGGGGTCTCCGGGGCCGTGCTGATGTCTCTGGCTGTTCCGAGACGGCCACGAACCGGATCAAGCTGATACGTCATGGTGCATCACCTGCTTCCCGCGCGTGACGATGTGTCGCCCTGGTGGGAATGCGGTGTCTCTGAAGTGTTTCCAGAGGCCTACCGGCACCTCGTCGTGTCAATGCGAACATTGCATATAACAAAGTCTAGCTGTGTTGTATGTCACGTTCGCGGTCCACGTAAGACTATCTCAGGTTTTGTATCGGTCGCACAACCGGGGGGACTCAATTTGATACATGCTCGGAAAGGCCCAGGTCAACGGCGGCCGCCGCCTCCAGAACCATCCATCCGGACAGCTGAACGGACAGGTCCTGTTCGGGCATTGCGGAGGATTGCGTAGCACCATCCACCGTTTTTCCGGCCGCGGCACCGGTGACCGGCATGCGGGCCGGGACCCGCCAATCGTGCCCGAACACCGGCGACCCGCTGACGTCGAGCCGGTTGGCCCACGCGGCCTCGGCGCTGGCGACGACGACGGCCGCTGCCCGCCGCCGCAACTCGTCGGCACCGGGCGCCGCCGCCGGTAGATCGGTGACGATCAGCGCCAGATAGCGGGCCAGGATGCCCGAGAACAGGCCGCCGTCTCCGCCACCGCCGAACGGAGCCGCCTTGATGATCTTGTCGGGTGCGAGGTTGCGCTCGACCGCGCCCAGCAGCCGGTCGATGCGCTCGGCGTGCACGGCATCGCCGGTCAGTCGCAGCAGCTCGGTCTCGGCCCCGAGGACGACGCCTTGGCAATAGGTATAGATGGCCGTGACCCGTGTGGTGCCCTCCGGGCGGGGGCGGACGCCGTCGATGATCAGCTTCGATTCGGGATCGACGAGCGTCGCGTCGATCCAGTCGCACATCGCCGCGGCCCGCTCCACGTGCCCGGTCCGCGCCAGCAGGATGGCGGCCGGGCCGTTGGCGGGCGCGTTGAAGAAGGGGTCCTGCTCGTTCGAGGCCTTCTTATTACGCCACGGGATTCCGCCGCCGGCCTCCGGCGCCCACGGTGCGAGCATCTGCCCGGTCAGCGCCTCCAGTGCCCGCGGGTGTGACATCTCCAGCTTGCGGTCGGCACGCTCGACGGCCAGCCCCAGCCAGGCCATGTCGTCGTAGTAGTTGTTGATCCACTTGCCCCGGTTCCGCAGCCGGATGCCACGCAGCAGCAGGCCCGTCGCCCCGGCGACGATCGGATCGTACGACCGATCGCCGCTCCCGCTGCCGGACGGGCGGTGGACCGCCGCATCGATCAGCGTGTCGACGAAATGTGCGTGCCACCAGTAGTGCCAGCTCCCGGACCTGCGCTTGGGCCAGGCGACATCGGCGATCCGAGTGCCCGGGAGGCGCAGCAGCTTACGCAGGTGTCTGGCGGCCACGGCGTCGGCGGCCTCGGCGGCTCTGTCGTTGGGTGTGGCCGACGCGGACGTCGCGGCCCGGTGAGCGATCTCCCGTGCATCCTCCATGTTCTGCAGAGGATAGTGTCGATGTCTCGGCGCAGGCCGCGCACGTGAGCCGCGTCTCGCCGATTTGGTGCGGCGGGCCCGTACCCATTACTCTGTACCGCGATGTGATGCGCAGGTGTGCGTCGTATCGGTTCAACCAGAGACCGTCGGTCACCGGGAGCGATCCCGATCGAAGGCGCGAGTAATCTCGCCGGCCCACGCAGGATGAACGAGGACAGATCCACCTGTCACCCGGCCTCGCCGCGGAGACAAGGATATTCGCGCCCCGTGCCTTCTGCGTGCCGGGGCGTTCGTCATTTTCGGCGTACGCCGTGACTCTCCCCTCGCCGGCGGTTCCGATACGTGAACCAGATTCCCGTGCGGATTCAGATCCGCACTCTAGTGAGGAGAGAGGAGGCGAAGTATGGCCAAGTCAGAGAAGGTGTCCGCGGTTGCGGAGATCGCAGAGCAGTTCAAGGGATCGACGGCGACGGTCGTCACGGAATACCGTGGCCTGTCCGTCAAGCAGATCACCGAGCTGCGTCGTTCCCTCGGTGAGGGCGCAACCTACTCCGTCGCCAAGAACACCCTGGTGAAGCGCGCCGCTGTCGAGGCGGGCGTCGAGGGGCTCGACGAGCTGTTCACCGGCCCGACCGCGATCGCCTTCATCGAAGGTGAGCCGGTGGTGGCCGCCAAGGCGATCAAGACGTTCGCCAAGGACAACAAGGCTCTCGTCATCAAGGGCGGGTACATGGACGGCAAAGCGCTGTCCGTGGCCGAGATCGAAGCGATCGCCGACCTTGAGACCCGCGAGGTGCTGTTGGCCAAGCTCGCCGGTGCCATGAAGGGCAACTTGGCAAAGGCTGCCGGACTGTTCAACCAGCCGGCTTCGCAGGTCGCGCGTCTTGCCGCGGCCCTGCAGGAGAAGAAAACCGAAGCCGGCGAATAGTTCGCCGCACCCGGCGGATCCGTCCGGGAACACCGACTCACTCCGTACCGGTCTGAACGGTACAGAGATAATAAGGAAGGACGCCAACCATGGCGAAGCTCACCGCTGACGAGCTCATCGATCAGTTCAAGGAACTGACCCTGCTGGAGCTCAGCGATTTCGTGAAGAAGTTCGAAGAGGTCTTCGAGGTCACCGCGGCTGCTCCGGTCGCCGTCGCCGCTGCCGGTGCTCCGGCTGCCGGTGGCGCCGAGGCCGCTGCCGAGCAGGACGAGTTCGACGTCGTGCTCGAGGGCGCCGGCGACAAGAAGATCCAGGTCATCAAGGTGGTCCGCGAGATCGTCTCCGGCCTGGGCCTGAAGGAAGCCAAGGAGCTCGTCGAGAGCGCCCCCAAGGCTCTCCTGGAGAAGGTCGACAAGGAAGCCGCCGAGGCTGCCAAGGCCAAGCTCGAAGAGGCCGGCGCCAAGGTCGCCGTCAAGTAAGACGGTCACCGCCACCGCGGTGGTCCCGTAGACCGGGACGTGCGGGTCCGTACATCTCAGATCCGCGCACCGCGCGCATAACGAACTGCGCATAACGAACGAAGCCCGGGAGCTCCTGCTCCCGGGCTTCTTCGTGTCTGTGACCAGGGGGTTCCGTACCGAACGGTTCGGTGGCCTCGGCGCCGGAAACCCGTCCTTTGGCGGGGGCGCTTGGTGGGTGAGTCCCGCGGTTCCGGGCCGTCTCGACGCGCTGCCGCCTGAGATGCTCTGTGACGCGTTTTGTGGTCGGACCTACAGTGGGGTGCCGAATTGGCGAGAACGGGAGCCTGCGGCGATCTGGGCGACCCACCGCACATGGCGGTTCGTCGGAGTGGGTCGACTGTTCAGGTTTGTCGTAGGACGCGCTAAGCTGCTTCTCAGACTTTCGGGGGGAACCGGGGGTTCTGGGGCGCAGGCCGGGTGTTTCGGCTCGTCGGGTGTCGCCGACGACTCGCTTCGGCGAAGTATTCGCCTTCACGATGTAAGAGGGGTACTTTGCCACTGTGATTGGCGACGCACTTTTGCAACGCGGGTGGCGTGCGCTACTCTGCTCGCACGGCATGGGTTACCGACGAGTAAGGAGAAGCGGGTGGGATTCGGTCTGGACAGGATCGTGATACCACCCGTGCGCCGGTCTCAAACAACGCTGTGTGGTCACACGGGGGTGTCTGCTACAGTGACCCCAACCACAACTGCCTCCTGGGCGATCGGGTCACATCGGCCGTCGCATAAGTGGGGGGCGCCACATGTCTGGAGGAAGCAGTGGGCGTAGAGGTCAGTGTCGAGGGGCTTACCAAGTCGTTCGGGTCGCAGAATATTTGGCGTGATGTGACGTTCACGCTCCCGTCGGGCGAGGTCAACGCGCTCCTCGGTCCGTCGGGTACCGGTAAGTCGGTGTTCTTGAAGACGCTGATCGGCCTGCTGCACCCGGAGCAGGGTTCGGTCATCATCGACGGCACCGATATCACGCTGTGTTCGGCCAAGGAGCTCTACGAGATCCGCAAGCTGTTCGGCGTGCTGTTCCAGGACGGCGCGCTGTTCGGCTCGATGTCGCTGTATGACAACATCGCCTTCCCGCTTCGTGAGCACACCAAGAAGAAGGAGGACGAGGTCCGGCGCATCGTGATGGAGAAGGTCGAGATGGTCGGTCTTCTCGGCGCCGAGGACAAGCTGCCCGGTGAGATCTCCGGTGGTATGCGCAAGCGTGCCGGCCTGGCCCGCGCACTCGTGCTGGATCCCCAGATCATTCTGTGTGACGAGCCGGACTCGGGTCTGGATCCGGTGCGTACCGCCTACATCTCGCAGTTGCTGATCGATATCAACGCCACGATCGACGCGACGATCCTGATCGTGACGCACAACATCAACATCGCCCGCACGATTCCGGACAACATCGGCATGCTGTTCCGTAAGGAACTGGTGATGTTCGGTCCCCGTGAGCAGCTGCTGACCTCCGAGCAGCCGGTGGTCAAGCAGTTCCTGTCCGGTGACCGGTTCGGTCCGATCGGTATGTCCGAGGAGAAGGACGAGGCTGTCGCGGCCGCGGAGGCGGCGATGCAGGCCGCGGGTATCTCCGGCGGTGGTACCAAGGACGACTTCACCGAGATCATCCCGCAGGTGCAGCCCAACCCGGGCATGCCCGAGCGCAAGGCCTCCGTCCGTCACCGTGAGCGGGTGCTGGAGATGCTGCCGACGTTCACGCCGAACGTGCAGGACGCGATCCTGCGTTCGATCGCGCAGGAAGATGAGATCAAGGCGCAGAACCGGGGCGAGATGGCCCAGGCGCACGCCGCGACGGTCGCCGCTCCCGCGGTCGCCCTGGGCAAGTCGGCACCCGACTACGCCGGCGACGACGCGGTCACCCAGAGCTGGGCGGTGGCCCCGGGCCTGGTCGACGGCCCGACCGAGGAATACGAAGTCCCGAACGAGGGTGGGCGGCACAGCTCCACCGAAATCCCCGACAACCGGAGCTAAATTTTCATGGCCAGTGCCACCACGCGTGGCATTGATCGGATAGCCAAAGCCGGAAACGGTGCGCTCGCACAGTCCGGCAATATCGTGCAGCTATTCGTCGATGTCGCACGCCAGTCCCTTGTGCGCCCGTTCCAGTGGCGAGAGTTCATCCAGCAGGCATGGTTCATCGCCAGCGTGACCATCTTGCCGACGGCGCTCATCGCGATCCCGTTCGGCGCGATCGTCTCGCTGCAGACCGGCTCGCTGATCAAGCAGATCGGTGCCGAGTCCTATACCGGCGCCGCCAGCGTCCTGGTGGTCATCCAGCAGGGTTCACCGCTGGTGACCTCGCTGCTCGTCGCTGGTGCGGCGGGATCGGCCGTCGCGGCGGACATCGGCTCGCGGACCATCCGTGAGGAGATCGACGCGATGGAGGTACTGGGCATCAACCCGATCCAGCGTCTCGTGGTGCCCCGGGTGCTGGCCATGATCCTGGTCGCCATGCTGCTCAACGGCCTCGTCGCCGTCATCGGCATCGGCGGTGGTTACGTCTTCAACGTCGTCCTGCAGAACGGTACGCCGGGCGCGTATCTGGCCTCGTTCAGCGCACTGGCGCAGCTTCCGGACCTCTATATCTCCACCATCAAGGCGGCCATCTTCGGTGTCATCGCCGGCGTCGTCGCCGCCTACAAGGGACTCAACCCCAAGGGCGGCCCGAAGGGCGTGGGTGACGCGGTCAACCAGAGCGTCGTCATCACGTTCCTGCTGCTGTTCCTTGCCAACCTGATCATCACCGCGGTCTACCTGCAGATCGTTCCGGCGAAGGGAAGCTGACGCGATGTCTGATCAAGGTGGCGGCGTCACAATCACCAAGTCGCGCGCCGAGTACTACGCCTACGAGGCGCGCAAGCAGCTCAACAAGCCGCTGAAGATCCTCGACGGTGCGGGCGAGCAGATGTCCTTCTACGGACGCACGCTGGCCTGGATCCCGAAGACCTTCGTGCACTACCGGCGCGAGGTGCTGCGTCTGCTCGCCGAGGTCGCCTTCGGCACCGGCGGCCTCGCCGTCGTCCTGGGCACCGTCGGCGTCATGATCATGATGTCGGGCTTCACCGGCGTCGTGGTCGGCATGCAGGGCTACGCGGCCCTCGACCAGCTCGGATCGCAGGCCCTGACCGGCTTCCTGTCGGCCTATGTCAACACCCGTGAGGTGGCGCCGCTGGTCGCCGCGCTCGCGCTGTCGGCGACGGTCGGCTGCGGCTTCACCGCCCAGCTCGGCGCCATGCGGATCTCCGAAGAGGTCGACGCCATGGAGGTCATGGCCGTCCCGTCGGTGCCGTACCTGGTGTCCACCCGTGTCATCGCCGGCTTCATCGCGGTCATCCCGCTGTATGTGCTCGGCCTGATCTCGGCCTACTTCGCGTCCCGCACGGTCACCACCGTGTTCAACGGTCAGTCCACCGGCTCATACGACCACTACTTCAATCTGTTCCTGCCACCTGAAGACGTGTTGTGGTCGTTCGGCAAGGTGCTGGTATTCGCGTTCGTGATCATCTTGGTGCACTGCTACTACGGCTACTTCGCCAGCGGCGGACCCGCCGGTGTGGGCGTGGCCGTGGGTCACGCGGTGCGTGCGGCGCTCGTGCTGATCGCGCTGCTGGACTTCTTCCTCGGCCTCGCCATCTGGGGTACGACGACAACCGTTCGAGTGGGAGGCTAGGCGCCCGATGTCCTCAACAGTTCGTCAACGACTGCTCGGCCTCGTCTTCCTGCTGGTCTGCGTCGGCTTCCTGGCCTTCACAATCCTGCAGTTCAACAAGGCGTTCACCTCGTTCACCACCGTCAAGTTCACCACCGACTCGGCGGGCAACGCGCTGCCCAACCAGGCCGACGTCAAGGCGCGCGGCGTGCTCGTGGGCGAGGTCCGCGAGATCAAGCCGACGACCGCCGGCAAGGTTGTGGTCACCCTCGGCCTCAAACCCGACATGGCTAAGAAGCTGCCGGCCGACACGACCGCACGCATCCTGCCCAAGACCCTCTTCGGTGAACGCTTCGTCGACCTCAGGGTGCCTGACAGCTCAGGCGGTCCCACGCTTGCGAGTGTCAAGAACGCGACGATCCTGACCGACCAGAGCGGCAACGCCAAGGAGATCCAGGAGATGTTCGACAAGCTCCTGCCGGTCCTCCAGGCCGTCCCGCCGCAGGATCTGAACATCACCCTGACGGCGCTGTCGAAGGCGCTCGAGGGTCGCGGCGACGAACTGCGCACCACCATCTCCGACCTCAACAAGGTCTTCAGCGGCATCAACAAGGTGCTGCCCGATCTCGAGGGCACGCTGCGCGGTCTGTCGGACTTCTCGCAGACCTACTCCGAGGCGCTCCCGAACATCATCGACGGCCTCGACAACCTGCGGACCACCGGCAACACCGTCGTGGAGAAGCAGTCCGACCTGCGGAATCTGATCTCGACGCTGGGCACCGCGGCCACCGACACCACCGGCTGGCTGCAGACCAACCGCCAGGATCTGCTCGACGTCATCATCAAGGGCGAGCCGTTCATGCGGGGTGCGGCACGGCAGTCGCCGACGTTCACCTGCACGTTCAAGAACTTCGCCAGCACCATCCCCGAGGCCAACAAGGTCACCGGCAAGGGCACTCCCAACCCGGGTCCCCGCGTGAACCTGCAGTTCGTCAACCCGCGTGGGCGTTACCTGCCCAACCAGGACGAGCCCCGGTTCTTCGACTACAACCGTCCGGCCATCTGCTACGACACGCCGACCAACGGCCGTCCGTTCCCGCAGTACCCGGGTGGTGGCCTCGGCGAGGGCTCGTACCAGCCGCCCTCACGCAATGCCGGGCCGAGGGACATCCCGACGCTCAGCGAGGACTGGCCGATCAGCCCGCCGAGCCAGAACAGCGTGGTTCCGGCCGGGACCATTGCGGCCAACCCCTATGACAACGCGGAGTACGTCAATCAGTTGAAGGTCGTCTACGGCAGCACCACCGGGAACAACCCGGAGCAGGTTCCCACCTGGGTCACCATGATCGGCGGAGCCTCGCTTAAGGGAGCGCAGGTCAACATCAAATGAAATCCATCACCGGACCCCTGATCAAGCTCATCGTGTTCGCGGTGATCACCGTGATCACGACGTCGATACTGGCGCTGACGATCGGTAACGTCGGCGGCAACGGCAAGGCGGAGTACAAGGCAGTCTTCGACGACGCCGCGATGCTCAACGCCGGCGACGACGTCCGCATCGCGGGTGTGCGCGTCGGCCAGGTCACCGACGTGAAGATCCACAACCGCAACCAGGCGCTGGTCTCCTTCAGTGCCGACCGCGACAGGCTGCCCGAGGGCACGCATGTGGCGATCAAGTACCGCAACCTCACCGGCCTGCGGTACCTGGCCCTCGAACGCGGCGCGGGCGACCAGTCGGTCACCTACAAGCCCGGTCATGTCTTCGGCACCGACTCGACGTCGCCCGCGGTCAACCTGACCGAACTGTTCAACGGTTTCAAGCCGCTGTTCAAGGAACTGAGCCCGACCGAGGTCAACAAGCTCAGCAAGAAGATCATCAACGTCTTCACCGGCCAGGGCGAGGTCATGACCAGCCTGCTCTCGGATACCGCGGACCTGACCACCGCCCTCGCCGACAAGGACAAGGTGATCGGTGAGCTGATCACCAACCTGACCAAGGTCATGGACACGGTCAACAAGCACAACGACGAGTTCGACTCGCTGCTGGTGAACACCTCGCAACTGGTCAGCGGCCTCGCCGCGCAGCGGAACTCGGTGGGCTCGGCCATCACCTCGGTGTCCAACCTGACCGCGGTCACCTCCGACATCCTGACCAAGACCCGTCCGTCCATCCAGGGCGACATCGCGGGCCTCAAGTCGCTCTCGGAACAGGTCACCAAACGGCAGGGCGATGTCGAGCAGATTCTGACCAACCTGCCGGTCAAGCTGCAGAAGGTGGGCCGGGCGGCGACGTTCGGTTCCTGGTTCCAGTTCTATCTGTGCGGCATCGACATCGTGGCCGGCAACGGCAAGTCCACCTTGCTGACCAAACCGCTGGTCTCGCTGCCCGACATCAATCATGTGCTGTACACCAGCGCGGCCACCCGCTGCTGGCGCGACAACCAACGGCCCCGGGGGTGACTGAATGACTGACCAAACCACTCCCGCGCCGGACAAGCCGAAGAGCAGGCGTTTCGCGGGTAGGAGAAGTCCGGTGAGCATCGGCGGTATCGGCATCCTGGTGGTGCTGATGGTCGCGGTGTCCGCGTTCTTCCTCAACGAGCTGCCGCTGGTGGGCGCCGGAGCGCGCTACTCCGCGGAGTTCAGCGAGGCCGCGGGCCTGAAGAAGGGCAACGAGGTCCGTGTCGCGGGCATCAAGGTCGGCGAGGTCGACAACGTCGAGCTCGACGGTGATCGTGTCAAGGTGACCTTCCGCGCCAACAACACGTGGATCGGTGACCGCACCGAGGCGTCCATCCAGATCAAGACGGTGCTGGGCCAGAAGTACCTCGCGCTGACCCCGCTCGGTGACAAGCTCGCCGACCCGGACAAGCCGATCCCGCTGGATCGGACGGTGTCGCCGTACGACGTCATCGAGGCGTTTTCGGATGCGTCGACGCAGCTGACCGACGACCCGAACACCGGCGAGGCCGGCATCGATTCGCAGCAGCTGGCACAGGCGTTCGATGCGCTGAGCAACTCGCTGTCGGGTACGGCGGGCAACTTCGCCCCTACACTCGACGGTCTGTCCCGGTTGTCCGAGACCATCGCCAGCCGCGACTCGGAGGTCAAGCGCCTGCTCAAGGCCACCAAGTCCACCACCGGCATCCTGGCCAACCGCAACGAGGAGTTCACCCGGCTCATCGCCGGTGCGGGCGAGCTGCTGCAGGAGCTGAACAACCGGCAGAAGTCGATCTCCAAGCTGCTCTCGACCACCACCACTCTCAGTACCTCGCTGACCGGCCTGGTCCGGGACAACGAGAAGCAGATCGGGCCGGCGCTCGACGCCCTCGCCGATGTCAACAAGCTGCTGCAGAAGCAGAACCAGAACATCCGCGACACGATCAAGTACATGGCGCCGTTCTACCGGCTGTACACGAACGTCCTCGGTAACGGCCGGTGGCTCGAATCGGTGGTCACCAACATCCTGCCGCCGGCCCTGCCGCAGCAGAACACGACCCGGCCGCCCAACAAGACGGCCAATCAGAACAACGGCGGAACGGAGGCCGGCTGATGACGGTTCCCGATATGACCCAGACATCGGGCCCGGGCCGCTGGTTCACCCCGCGCGCCATCGTGATGACGGTGTTCGCGCTGATCCTGGCGCTGATCGTGGCGGGTGCCCTGTGGTGGGTGTTCACCTCGATGGGCAAGACCAAGATCGATGCGACGTTCGCGCGCACTGTCGGTATCTACAAGGGCACCGACGTCCGGGTTCTCGGAGTGAAGGTCGGCGAAGTCGACGAGGTGACCCCGAAGGGCGACAAGGTCGAGGTCAAGATGTCGGTCGATCGCGGCATTGATCTGCCCAAGGATGTCAAGGCGGTGCAGGTCGTGCCGTCGATCGTGGCCGACCGGTACGTGCAGCTGACGCCGGTCTTCACCAAGGGTATGGCGAAGGCGCCCAAGTCGTTCAGCCTGAGCGTCGACAAGCAGCAGACGATGGTCCCGGTGGAGGTCGACGAGCTCTACCGCGGCATCCAGAACCTGACCGACGCGCTCGGACCGAACGGGGCCAACAAGCCCGGCACCGGTGAGCAGGAGGGCGCGCTGACCAAGCTCGCCCGCATCGGTGCCGACAACCTCGAAGGCAACGGCGCCAAGCTCGGCGAGACCATCGAGAAGCTGTCGGAGGCCTCGCAGACGCTCGCCGGATCCAGCGGCGACATCGTCTCCACCATCAAGAACCTCGACTTGTTCGTGGGCGCGCTGCGCGAGAACGACACGCAGGTCCGCCAGTTCAACTCGCAGATGGCCACGTTCTCCAAGTACATGGTCGGTGAGCGCGAGCAGCTCGGGCAGGCACTCAACAAGCTGTCGTACGCCCTCGGTGATGTCGCGACCTTCCTCGACGACAACGAGCAGAAGCTCGGCAAGACCGTCCGCGATCTGCAGCCCACCACCAAGGCACTGGCCGACCAGAAGGACAACCTGAAGGAAGTCCTGACGGTGCTGCCGCTGACGATCAGCAACCTGATCAACGCCTACAACGCCGAATCGGGAACCCTGGACATGCGGCTGACGATCCCGCAGCTGCAGGATCTGCTCGGGGCCGGCTGCTCGACGCTGGACCTCGGCAAGCTGATGCCAGGTGACCCGGCCGCGAAGCAGTGGAGCGCCACCATGCGCCCGCTCGTCCAGAACTGCTCCAAGGTGGCCAAGCAGATCACCAAGGGTGTTCTGGAGCCGACCCTGCCGATCCTCCCGTTCGGCATCATGAGCAACGACAAACTGCAGCAGAAGCCGGCGCCCGGGACCACCCCCGGCAACTCGGATCCGCAGCTCAAGCAGACACCGCCGTCGCAGCGTGGGGGCAACTGATGACAAGTATCGGCAATAACCGGCGCGCCCGGCGTTCGGGCCGCGCGGCCGGCATCGGTGCGGCTCTGGTGGCGACGACCGTCGCGATCGCGGGCTGCGGCATCGACATGAAGCAGATGCCGCTGCCCGGCGGTACCGACACCGGCAGCCACCCGCGGGAGTACACCATCCAGTTCGACAACGTGCTCGATCTGGTGCCGCAGTCCCAGGTGAAGAAGGACGGCATCAACGTCGGCAAGATCCTGTCGATCAAGGTGCCCAAGGACTCGTGGCAGGCGAATGTCAAGATCCAGGTCAAGAACGACGTCAACCTGTCGGAGAATGCGCACGTCGAGATCCAGCAGACCGCTCTGCTCGGTGAGAAGTTCGTGGCGTTGTCGGAACCTGAGGGTTCCGAGAACGTGCCGCGGCAGGACCCCAAGCAGCTGATCCGCAACTCGGTCGGCAAGCAGCGCACGCGCACGGCCACCGACATCGAGCAGGTGCTCGGTGCGCTGTCGATGCTGCTCAACGGTGGTGGGCTGAGCCAGCTGACCCCGATCGTCAACGAGCTCAACAAGGCGCTCGGGAACGACGGCACGGAGCTGCGCTCCCTGCTGGAAACGACGCAGACACTGATCGGCGGCCTGAACCGGCAGCGTGACGACATCGTCAGCGCGATCGAAGGCCTCAACCGCCTGTCGGTGCGGACGAACGCGCAGACCGAGCAGATCGACCGCATCCTGGGCGAGCTGCCCGAGGCGGTCAAGGTGCTCGAAGATCAGCGTCCGCAGTTCGTGGACCTGCTCACCAAGCTCGACACGCTGGGCGATGTGGGCACCGGGATCCTCACCAAGTCGCGGGAAGCGCTCATCACCGATCTGCGCGCGCTGCGTCCGGTGCTCAGCGAACTCACCAAGGCCGCACCGGACCTGATCACCTCGGCTCCGCTGTTCCCGACGCTGCCGTTCCCGGACGAGATCCTCCCGGCCGTGCACGGCGACTCGACCAACCTGTTCATGACCCTGGACCTGCGCATCCTCAACCAGATCGAGGCGCTCGGTGTGGGTCAGGGCACGCCGAAGCATTCGCCGGTCAAGGTGAACCCGTACCCGGTCGACCCGAGCAACCCGTACGTCAACGGCAACGGTTCGCGTTCGGGCTGGCCGACGGTCAGCCTGATCAACCCCGCTCCGGGGTCGCAGCCCGGTCCGAACACCCCGCCGTCCGGTGGCAAGTACTCGGCCAAGAAGAAGAAGTCGACCGCCAAGGCCAAGTCGGATGACAAGGCCAGGTCGGATGACAAGGCCAAGCCGAAGACGCAGTACTCGGTGATGCCCGCTCCGGCCACGGCGGACCAGCGGTTCATCGACGGCCCGCTCTCGATGATCGGGGGAGACAAGTGATCAGCAAACTAGCCAAGGTGCAGCTGATCGCGTTCGCGATCGTCGGCATCATCGCCATCGTCTACGCGGGCGCCAAGTACGCGCGCCTGGACAAGCTGTCCGGGTTCGGCCAGTACGACGTGACCGTGCAGATGGCGGAGTCCTCGGGCGGCATCTTCAAGAACGCCGAGGTCACCTACCAGGGCACACCGGTCGGGTCGGTCGGCGACCTGAAGCTGACCAAGGACGGCGTCGACGTCATCCTCAAGCTCAACAAGAGCGCGCCGAAGGTGCCGGCCACCGCCCACGCGGTGATCGCCAACCGGTCGGCGGTCGGTGAGCAGTACGTCGACCTGCAACCGACGTCAACGACGGGTCCCTACCTGAAGGACGGCTCGGTCATCCCGAAGGACCGGACGTCGATCCCGGCGCCGATCGAGAACATCCTCAACTCGGCGATCAAGTTCACCGAGGAGGTGCCGCTCGACGATTTCCACACGGTGATCACCGAGCTCGGTAAGGCACTCAGCGGGCAGAGCGAGAACCTGGAGAAGCTCGTCGACTCGCTCGGCGTGCTGGCCAAGGCGGGGGTGAAATCGCTCCCCGAGACGGTCTCGCTGATCGAGAACTCGAACGTCGTCCTGGCGACGCAGTCGGCGCAGAAGGACGAGATCCTGAGCTGGTCGCGCGATCTCGACTCGATCGCCGAGACGCTCAAGTCGTCCGATCCCGATATCCGGCGGATCCTGAAGAACGGGCCGGGCACGGCGACCGAGCTGTCCGAGCTGATCCAGAAGCACGGCGGCGACATGACCAAGGTGATGAAGGATCTCGGCAACACGATCCGGACGATCGGCCCCACCGGCTACGCCACCAACACCATCTTCGCGATGCTGTCGGCGCTGTCGGCCGGTGCCAAGAGCGTGGTTCCCGGTGACGGCCAGATCCACTTCGGCATCGTGCTCGAGACCAACAACCCGCCGGCCTGCACCAAGGGCTACGAGAGCACGCAGACGATCATCGACGAGATGAAGAAGCGGAACCCGAACTTCGACATCAACTACGACGAGTTCCCGTTCAACACCCAGGCCGAGTGCAAGGCTCCGGTGGGCAACGCGACCGGTGTCCGCAGCGCCTCCCGTGCCGACCTGGCGAATCCGACGATCCCGCAGCCCTGGGACAACAAGCCCAAGAAGGATCCGGACAAGCTGAATCTCAACCCGATCGCGACGCAGCTCGCGAGCCTGCTCGGCATCCACGCCAAGTAGTCATCGAGGGAACCCATGTCGTTCGCGCGGACGCGACGGCATGGGTTTTCTCAGTGTCAGGCGCTAGAGTGGCCGTCGGCCGACAGGTGAGCGCGATCTCACCGGTGCGTGATGCGGGCGAGGTGCCGGCCCTACCGGACGAGCCCGACATAGCGGAGAAGTCCATCGACTCAAGGATGAAATGACCGACGACAGTTCACATTCGGCGGACGAGGCTGCCTCGGGTACGCCGGACCCGGCGGAAACCGAATCCCCACAGACCGCGGACGACACGACGAGCAGCGACGCCGGCGCCGAGAGCACTCCCGCCGACGAGGCGACGCCGGTGACGGCAGGGGACGACACGGCGACGGTCGTCCTCGGCAAGGAGGACGGCGGCAAGAAGGACGGCGGCAAGAAGGACGGCGACAAGAAGGACGGCGACAAGAAGGACGGCGACAAGAAGGACGGCAAGGCGAAAGCGAAGCCAGGAGTAGCTACCGATGTCGCGTCCGTCGGTGCTGCGACCGCGGCTCCGGGCCCGTCGCAGCAGACCCGTCTGCTGGTGACGGCCCTGGCGGGTGTCGCGGCGATCGCGGCGCTGGTCTGCGCGATCATCTTCGGGATCAGTGGCTACAAGGTCTACACAGAGGACAAGCCGACGCAGAGCGCCCGCGAGGACGCGACGGTGAGCGCGGAGAACGCGATCATCAACATCACCACCATCGACCCGACGAACACCAAGGACTGGCAGCGCCGCATCGATTCGTCGCTCACCGGCGACGCGCGCAGCCAGATCACCCCCGACGACTTCAAGAAGCTCACGCAGCAGATCACGGCGGCGGGCACCGACAAGGTGGCCAAGTTGTCCAGCCGCGTGCTGCGCAGCGCACCCGTCGAGGTGAATGCCGAGGACGGTACCGCTCGCGTGCTCGTCTACGTGGAGGCCACCTCGAAGCGGCAGAACGAGGCGGGTGTGAAGCGGTCGATGGGCTTCATGGTCGGCATGACCAAGAAGGGTGACCTGTGGAAGGCGTCGAGCATCACCTCGCTCGACTCGCTGGCACTGGAGACCGACATGACCAATGCCGGTAACCAGACCGGCACCCAAACGCAGGGGACCCAGACCCAGACCCCGGCACCGACCCAGACCCCGGCACCTGCGCCGAATCCGACCCAGGGGGCAGGCAACTGATGATGGCCACCAATCCACGTTCCAAGAAGGCCCGGCCCCGCGTCGCCGGACTCGACCGTGAGGGCAAGCCGATCGCGGCCACCACCGACACGGCCGAGGAGTCAGTGACCGAAGCGCCGAAGCTGACCAAGGTCTCGGAGCCGACTGAGGACACGGCCACCCCGGCAACGGAGAAGACGGAGGCAGCCGCGGCCACCGCCACGGAGAAGGCCGAGAAGACCACGGCGAAGGCAGAGGCCGCAGCGAAGACCGCGCCGTCTGCCGGCTCGGACCCGCGGTTCGCCGTCACCCAGACCGCGATCACCCGACCGCTTGCCGTCGCGACGAAAACCGGCGGCACCGCGACGAAGACCGGCTCGAAGAGTTCGTCGCCCTGGAAGCTCGCGATCGGCCTCGGTATCGCGGCCGCGGTGTTCGCGGTTGTCGCGATCATCGGCGCCCTGCATCCGGGTGCGAGCATCGGCTCGGACAAGGCGTTCATCGACGAGAAGGCGACCACCGAGCTGACCGGGCAGGCCGGGCAGAAGGCGTGCGACGTCCTGGCCTACAACGGCACGGACTTCGACAAGTGGGCGGCCAAGGCGCGGTCGGCGCTGACGGGTAGACCGCTCAAGGAGTTCAACGAGTACCTGCCGACGCAGAAGCAGCTCATCGAGCAGACCAAGGCGGTCGCCGACTGCAAGGTCGACGGTGTGGGCGTGATGGAGCTGACGGGCAGCGGTGACGGCGCCAAGGCGCACGTGATCATGAACCTGGTCATCAGCCAGTCGCTGGCGGGGCAGGCCGCCAACAGCGGTGCTCCCGCAGTCGATCTGCACATGGTCCGCAAGGGCGACGCCTGGCTCATCGAACAACTGGACGAGATCCGCGCGGTCTCGTGAAGACCTGCTCATCTTTCGCGAATCTGGGTGTTTCGCTTGACGCGGAGCCGATCTCGGGCCACTCTGTGACCAGTGAAAGATGAGCAGGCAGCCATCGGCGACAGATCTCTATCCGTCTGGGTGAGATCGTTCCAGGCGTGAGTTGACAAACCGCGCCTATTTTCTGATACAGTTGGACGTTGCGCTGGCTGCCTCCTGTCCATCTTTGATTCTTCCCCAGGCCACATATGACGCGTCGTGCGTCATATGAACCCGTGGTTGATGCCAACACAGGTGTGTCTCCAGCGAACGGCCCATCAAGGGCGAGCACCGCTAGCTAGGTTCACACTTCGTGTTGGAAGGACGCATCTTGGCAATCAACCGCCAGTCCACCTCAACCATCCCCGGAGCGCCGCATCGCGCTTCATTCGCAAAGATCAGCGAGCCGCTGGAGGTCCCCGGCCTCCTCGATCTGCAGCTCGACTCCTTCGAATGGCTCCAAGGTTCGCCGGAGTGGCGGGCCAAGGCGCTGGCCCGGGGCGTCGAGAACCCCACGGGCGGGCTTGAGGGCATCCTGCACGAGCTGTCCCCGATCGAGGACTTCTCGGGTTCGATGTCGCTGTCGTTCTCCGATCCGCACTTCGACGAGGCCAAGGCCTCGGTGGAGGAGTGCAAGGACAAGGACATGACCTACGCGAAGCCGCTGTTCGTCACCGCCGAGTTCATCAACAACAACACCGGCGAGATCAAGTCGCAGACCGTCTTCATGGGCGACTTCCCGATCATGACCGACAAGGGCAGCTTCATCATCAACGGCACCGAGCGTGTCGTGGTGAGCCAGCTGGTGCGTAGCCCCGGCGTGTACTTCGACGCCGCCATCGACAAGGCCACCGAGAAGACCCTGCACACCGTCAAGGTGATCCCGGGCCGCGGCGCGTGGCTGGAGTTCGACGTCGACAAGCGTGACACCGTCGGCGTGCGTATCGACCGCAAGCGCCGTCAGCCGGTCACCGTGCTGCTCAAGGCGCTCGGCTGGACCACCGAGGAGATCACCGAGCGTTTCGGTTTCTCCGAGATCATGATGTCGACCCTGGAGAAGGACTCCACCTCCAACCAGGACGAGGCGCTGCTCGAGGTCTACCGCAAGCTGCGCCCGGGCGAGCCGCCGACCAAGGAGTCGGCCGAGTCGCTGCTGGAGAACCTGTTCTTCAAGGAGAAGCGTTACGACCTGGCCAGCGTGGGCCGCTACAAGGTCAACAAGAAGCTGGGCCTGACCGCCAACCCGATGGTCGGCGAGTCCACCCTCACCCGTGAGGACATCGCGGCCACCGTCGAGTACCTGGTGCGTCTGCACGAGGCCGACCCGCACACGGTCACCTTCTCGTCGGTCACCGGCCCCGAGGGCATCGAGGTGCCCATCGAGGTCGACGACATCGACCACTTCGGCAACCGTCGTCTGCGTACCGTCGGCGAGCTGATCCAGAACCAGATCCGCGTGGGCCTCTCGCGTATGGAGCGTGTCGTGCGTGAGCGCATGACCACCCAGGACGTCGAGGCGATCACCCCGCAGACCCTGATCAACATCCGTCCCGTGGTGGCGGCGATCAAGGAGTTCTTCGGTACCAGCCAGCTCTCGCAGTTCATGGACCAGAACAACCCGCTGTCGGGTCTGACCCACAAGCGCCGGCTGTCGGCGCTGGGTCCGGGCGGTCTGTCGCGTGAGCGCGCCGGCCTCGAGGTCCGCGACGTGCACCCCTCGCACTACGGCCGGATGTGCCCGATCGAGACCCCTGAGGGTCCGAACATCGGCCTGATCGGTTCGCTGTCGGTGTACGCGCGGGTCAACCCGTTCGGCTTCATCGAGACCCCGTACCGCAAGGTCGAGAACGGTCATGTCACCGACACCATCGAGTACATGACCGCCGACGAGGAGGACCGCTACCTCATCGGCCAGGCCAACACCGCCTACGACCTCGACGGCCGCATCACCGACGAGCGCATCCTGGTGCGTAAGAAGGGCTCCGAGGTGGAGTTCGTCGGTGCCGACGCCGTCCAGTACCTCGACGTCTCGCCGCGCCAGATGGTCTCCGTCGCCACCGCGATGATCCCGTTCCTCGAGCACGACGACGCCAACCGCGCCCTGATGGGTGCCAACATGCAGCGTCAGGCCGTGCCGCTGGTGCGCAACGAGTCGCCGCTGGTGGGCACCGGTATGGAACTGCGTGCCGCGGTCGACGCCGGCGACGTGATCGTCTCCGAGCTGACCGGTGTGATCGAGGAGGTCTCGGCCGACTACATCACGGTCATGGGTGACGACGGCAGCCGCAAGACCTACCGTCTCAACAAGTTCGCCCGCTCCAACCACGGCACGTGCGCCAACCAGCGCCCGATCGTTGACGAGGGGCAGCGCGTGGAGGCCGGTCAGGTGCTCGCCGACGGCCCGTGCACCCAGAACGGTGAGATGGCGCTCGGCAAGAACCTGCTCGTGGCGATCATGCCGTGGGAGGGTCACAACTACGAGGACGCGATCATCCTGAGCCAGCGGCTCGTGGAGGAGGACGTGCTCACCTCGATCCACATCGAGGAGCACGAGATCGACGCCCGCGACACCAAGCTCGGTGCCGAGGAGATCACCCGGGACATCCCGAACGTCTCTGACGAGGTGCTCGCCGATCTCGACGAGCGCGGCATCGTGCGTATCGGTGCCGAGGTCCGTGACGGCGACATCCTGGTCGGCAAGGTCACCCCGAAGGGTGAGACCGAGCTGACCCCGGAGGAGCGCCTGCTGCGCGCCATCTTCGGCGAGAAGGCCCGCGAGGTGCGCGACACCTCGCTGAAGGTGCCGCACGGCGAGACCGGCAAGGTCATCGGTGTGCGCGTGTTCAGCCGCGACGACGACGACGATCTCGCGCCCGGCGTCAACGAGCTGGTCCGCGTGTACGTGGCGCAGAAGCGCAAGATCCAGGACGGCGACAAGCTCGCCGGCCGGCACGGCAACAAGGGCGTCATCGGCAAGATCCTTCCGCAGGAGGACATGCCGTTCCTGCCCGACGGCACTCCCGTCGACATCATCCTGAACACCCACGGTGTGCCCCGTCGTATGAACATCGGCCAGATCCTGGAGACCCATCTGGGCTGGATCGCCAAGGCCGGCTGGAACATCGACGTGGCGAACGGGGTTCCGGACTGGGCGTCGAAGCTGCCCGAGGACATGTACTACTCGGCACCCGACACCAACACCGCCACCCCGGTGTTCGACGGTGCGCGCGAGGAGGAGCTGACGGGTCTGCTCGGCAGCACCCTGCCCAACCGCGACGGCGAGGTCATGGTCAACGGCGACGGCAAGGCGATGCTGTTCGACGGCCGCTCCGGCGAGCCGTTCCCGTACCCGGTGTCGGTCGGCTACATGTACATCATCAAGCTGCACCACCTCGTCGACGACAAGATCCACGCGCGTTCGACCGGTCCGTACTCGATGATCACCCAGCAGCCGCTCGGCGGTAAGGCCCAGTTCGGTGGCCAGCGCTTCGGTGAGATGGAGTGCTGGGCGATGCAGGCCTACGGCGCCGCCTACACCCTGCAGGAGCTGCTCACCATCAAGTCCGACGACGTGGTCGGCCGCGTGAAGGTGTATGAGGCCATCGTCAAGGGCGAGAACATCCCTGAGCCCGGTATCCCCGAGTCGTTCAAGGTGCTCCTCAAGGAGCTGCAGTCGTTGTGCCTGAACGTGGAGGTGCTGTCCTCGGACGGCGCGGCCATCGAGATGGCCGACACCGACGACGAGGACCTCGAGCGCGCCGCGGCCAACCTGGGCATCAACCTCTCGCGCAACGAGTCGGCCACCGTCGACGACCTGGCCAACTGACCCTCACCCCATTGACTGAGCTACTGAAAGGCAACTAGTGCTCGACGTCAACTTTTTCGACGAACTGAAGATCGGCCTGGCCACGGCCGACGACATCCACAACTGGTCGTACGGTGAGGTCAAGAAGCCGGAAACGATCAACTACCGCACGCTCAAGCCCGAGAAGGACGGCCTGTTCTGCGAGAAGATCTTCGGACCGACCCGCGACTGGGAGTGCTACTGCGGTAAGTACAAGCGCGTCCGGTTCAAGGGCATCATCTGCGAGCGCTGCGGTGTCGAGGTCACCAAGGCCAAGGTGCGCCGTGAGCGGATGGGCCACATCGAGCTGGCCGCACCGGTCACCCACATCTGGTACTTCAAGGGTGTGCCGAGCCGGCTGGGCTATCTGCTCGACCTGGCGCCGAAGGATCTGGAAAAGATCATCTACTTCGCCGCCTACGTGATCACCTCTGTCGACGACGAGCTGCGCCATGCGGAGCTCTCGACCCGTGAGGCCGAGATCGAGGTCGAGAAGAAGGCCCTTGCCGATCAGCGCGATGTCGATCTGAACGAGCGCCAGCAGAAGCTGGAGCAGGACCTGGCCGAGCTGGAGGCCGAGGGTGCCAAGGCCGACGTGCGCCGCAAGGTCAAGGACGGCGCCGAGCGCGAGATGCGCCGCATGCGTGATTCGGTGCAGCGCCAGATCGATGAGCTGGTGGAGATCTGGGACAAGTTCACCAAGCTGAGTCCCGGCGAACTCATCATCGACGAGAAGCTGTACCGGCAGCTCGACGAGCGTTTCGGTGAGTACTTCACCGGCGCGATGGGTGCCGAGGCGATCAAGAAGCTCCTGGAGATCTTCGACATCGACGCCGAGGCCGAGTCGCTGCGCGAGACCATCCGCAGCGGTAAGGGCCAGAAGAAGCTGCGCGCGCTCAAGCGCCTGAAGGTGGTTGCCGCCTTCCAGCAGTCGGGCAACTCGCCGCTGGGCATGGTCCTGGACGCGGTGCCGGTGATCCCGCCGGAGCTGCGCCCGATGGTGCAGCTCGACGGTGGCCGGTTCGCCACCTCCGACCTGAACGACCTGTACCGCCGGGTCATCAACCGCAACAACCGCCTCAAGCGACTGATCGATCTGGGTGCACCCGAGATCATCGTCAACAACGAGAAGCGGATGCTGCAGGAGTCGGTGGACGCGCTGTTCGACAACGGCCGTCGCGGCCGACCGGTCACCGGTCCGGGCAACCGCCCGCTGAAGTCGCTGAGCGATCTGCTCAAGGGCAAGCAGGGCCGGTTCCGCCAGAACCTGCTCGGTAAGCGCGTCGACTACTCGGGCCGTTCGGTCATCGTCGTCGGCCCGCAGCTCAAGCTGCACCAGTGCGGTCTGCCGAAGCTGATGGCGCTCGAGCTGTTCAAGCCGTTCGTGATGAAGCGTCTGGTGGACCTGAACCAGGCCCAGAACATCAAGTCGGCCAAGCGCATGGTGGAGCGTCAGCGCCCCGCCGTGTGGGACGTTCTCGAAGAGGTCATCAACGAGCATCCGGTGCTGCTGAACCGTGCGCCCACCCTGCACCGTCTCGGTATCCAGGCGTTCGAGCCGCAGCTCGTCGAGGGCAAGGCCATTCAGCTGCATCCGCTGGTGTGTGAGGCGTTCAACGCCGACTTCGACGGTGACCAGATGGCCGTGCACCTGCCGCTGTCGGCGGAGGCGCAGGCCGAGGCCCGCATCCTGATGCTGTCGTCGAACAACATCCTGTCGCCGGCGTCGGGCCGCCCGCTGGCCATGCCGCGTCTGGACATGGTGACCGGCCTGTTCTACCTGACCACCCTCAAGGAGGGCGCGGTCGGTTCGTACCAGGAGGCCACCGATGACAGCGCGGAGGAGGGTGTCTACTCGAGTCCGGCCGAGGCGCAGATGGCCGTCGACCGCGGTGCGCTCACCGTGCAGTCGCGCATCAAGGTGCGGCTGACCGGTCAGCGTCCGCCCGCCGACGTGGAGCATGAACTGTTCCCCGAGGGCTGGCGTTACGGACAGCCGTGGACCACCATCACCACGCTGGGCCGGGTGCTGTTCAACGAGCTGCTGCCGGTGGAGTACCCGTTCGTCGACGAGCAGATGCCGAAGAAGCGTCAGGCCGCGATCATCAACGATCTCGCCGAGCGTTACCCGATGATCGTCGTCGCGCAGACCGTCGACAAGCTCAAGGACGTGGGCTTCTACTGGGCCACTCGCTCGGGTGTCACGGTGTCCATGGCCGACGTGCTGGTGCCGCCGCAGAAGGCGCAGATCCTCGAACGTTACGAGGAGCGTGCCGACGGGATCGAACGCAAGTTCCAGCGTGGTGCGCTGACCCCGGACGAGCGTCGGGATGCGCTGGTGGAGATCTGGAAGCAGGCCACCGAAGAGGTCGGTAAGGCCATGGAGGAGTACTACCCCGAGGACAACCCGATCATCATGATCCCGAAGTCGGGTGCCACCGGTAACCTGACGCAGGTTCGTAACCTGTCGGGCATGAAGGGTCTGGTGACCAACCCGAAGGGTGAGTTCATCCCGCGTCCGATCAAGTCCTCGTTCCGCGAGGGCCTGACGGTGCTGGAGTACTTCATCAACACCCACGGTGCCCGTAAGGGTCTGGCCGACACCGCGCTGCGTACCGCCGACTCGGGCTACCTGACCCGTCGTCTGGTGGACGTGTCGCAGGACGTCATCGTCCGGGAGACCGACTGCGGCACCGAACGCGGCATCCTCGTCGCGCTCGGCGAGAAGCAGCCCGACGGTTCGATCATCCGCGACGCGCACGTGGAGACCTCCGCGTACGCCCGCACCCTGGCGGCCGACGCGGTCGACGCCGACGGCAACGTCGTCGTCGAGCGTGGTCACGACCTGGGCGACCCGGCCATCGAGGCACTGCTGGCCGCCGGCATCACCGAGGTCAAGGTGCGTTCGGTGCTCACCTGTGGCACCGGCACCGGTGTGTGCGCGCACTGCTACGGCCGTTCGATGGCCACCGGCAAGCTCGTCGACATCGGCGAGGCCGTGGGCATCATCGCCGCCCAGTCGATCGGTGAGCCCGGTACCCAGCTGACGATGCGTACCTTCCACCAGGGTGGTGTCGGTGACGACATCACCGGCGGTCTGCCCCGTGTCCAGGAGCTGTTCGAGGCGCGTGTCCCCAAGGGTGTCGCCCCGATCGCCGAGGTCTCGGGCCGGGTGCGCCTGGAGGACGACGACCGCTTCTACAAGATCACCATCACCCCGGACGACGGTTCGGAAGAGGTGGTCTACGACAAGATCTCGAAGCGGCAGCGGCTGCGTGTGTTCAAGCACGACGATGGTTCCGAGCGTCTGCTGTCCGACGGTGACCACGTGATGGTGGGCCAGCAGCTCATGGAGGGCTCGGCCAACCCGCACGAGGTGCTTCGCGTGATGGGCCCGCGCCAGGTGCAGATCCACCTGGTCAACGAGGTCCAGGAGGTGTACCGGAGCCAGGGTGTGTCGATCCACGACAAGCACATCGAGACCATCGTGCGGCAGATGCTGCGCCGGGTCACGATCATCGACTCGGGTTCGACGGAGTTCCTGCCCGGTTCGCTCACCGAGCGCGCCGAGTTCGAGGCCGCCAACCGCAAGCAGGTCACCGAGGGCGGCGAGCCCGCCGCGGGCCGTCCGGTGCTGATGGGTATCACCAAGGCATCGTTGGCCACCGATTCGTGGCTGTCGGCGGCGTCGTTCCAGGAGACCACCCGCGTGCTCACCGATGCGGCCATCAACAGCCGCAGCGACAAGCTGATCGGTCTCAAGGAGAACGTGATCATCGGTAAGCTCATCCCGGCCGGCACCGGTATCAACCGGTACCGCAACATCCAGGTGCAGCCGACCGAGGAGGCGCGGGCCGCCGCGTACGCGGTGCCGTCCTACGACGACACCTACTACAGCCCGGACGGCACCTTCGGTGCCCCGTCCGGTGCCGCGGTCCCGCTCGACGACTACGGTTTCTCGGGCGACTACCGCTAGTCACCCGATAGCCTGAAACCCCCTGTGGCCCCCGCACTTTCGAGTGCGGGGGCCACAGTCGTCTCTACGGCTGAATCGCTCATCAAATCCGGCTCCGCGAGAGCCGTCAGTAGCCGACGGCGCCCCCGAGCCGGATCTCGCGGGCCCCGACGGTGGCCGCCGCTGCTGCGTCGACGGCCTTGCGGCCGAGCGCGTCGACCTCGGTGCCGCTGATCGGGTGTACGGGTCCCAGGATCATGATGGTCGCCGCGGCCTCGCCGTCGTCGCTGAATACCGGCGCCGACACCTGGACCAGGCTCATCTCGGCGTCGGGGTCGAGGTCGGTGGCCAGGTATTCGCTGTGGCTCAGCTCGCCGGCCAATTCGTCCCGCGTTCTGCGGGTGGGCGCGTCGTCGGGGGTGAGCGCGAAGTCGGACATCACGCGGCCGCGATCCCGCTGCTGACGATCTGCCGGAGTTTCGGGGTCGGCGTGGCCGACGCGATGGAGATACGGCGCGGGGTCCTCGCCGAGCACGCCGGGATCGTCGCCGTCGACAGACTGGTGAAGCCGATCATCGCGCAGCGGCGGGCCGAACCGCGCAACGACCTGATCAGCGTGCTGGTGCAGGCCGAGCTCGCCGACGACGAGACCGGACAGACGCATCGCCTCACCGACGACGAGGTGTTCATCTTCTCGTTCCTGCTCCTGGCCGCCGGATCGGGCACCACCTGGAAGCAACTCGGCATCATCATGCTGATGCTGCTGCGTGATCCCCGGTGGCTCGACCGGGTCAAAGACGATCCGGACTTCCTGGGAGCGTTCATCGAGGAGACGATGCGATGGATGCCCACCGACCCCTTCTTCTCGCGGTTCGCCACGCAGGACACGTCCCTGCACGGCGTGGACATCCCGGCAGGGTCCGTCGTTCACCTGTGCTTCGCCTCGGCCAACCGTGACCCGGACCGCTGGGAACGGCCCGACGATTTCGACCCGGAACGCAAACAACTGCCGCACATGGGTTTCGGTGCCGGATCGCATGTCTGCCTCGGCCAGCACGTCGCCCGCGCCGAGATCCGGGAGGCGATTGGCGCACTCGTGACCAGGCTGCCCGGGCTGCGCCTGGACCCGGCCGCCGAAGCGCCGCGCATCACCGGACTCTACGAACGCGGACCGACCGCGTTGCCGGTCCTCTGGGACCACATCTGACCGCTGTCCCGGCGCCGGCCACCGGTCCGCGCCACCCGTAACCGATTTGAGGAGAACAACGATGACCGACACAGCGCAAGCCGCCGACACCCTCTCCCGCTACGACCAGGCCGCACAGGTGCTCGACAGCATCTTCGGGCCTGCCTGGCGCGAGAAGCAGAAGGAGACCGGATTCAAGGCGGTCGACGACTTCCAGCGCATCGCCGTGGAGTCCTGCTACGCCGACGTGTGGTCGCGCGACACCCTCGACTACAAGACCCGCAGCGCGATCTGCCTGTCGATCCTGGCGACCCGGGGATCGCACGAGGAGTTCAAGATGCACGTCGAGGCGGCGCTGGCCAACGGCTGGACGCACGAGGAGATCTTCGAGATCGTCCTCAATTTCATTCCGTACATCGGTGTCCCGAAGTCGATGCAGGCGTTGAAGGTCGCCGGCGCCACCTTCAAAGAGCTGTTCGAGCGCGATGTCGCGGCCGCCGAAGCCAACTGACCACCAGCGCAAACTCTTTCCGGACAAGGACATAACCATGACACAGACCATTGAACCGCCCGTCGTCGAGGAAGCCGTCGTCGAAGAAGCCGCCGCACCGGCTCCCGCCCCCGAACCGCCCAAGCGGCGCGCGCAACGCGTGTGCGAATGGGCCGTGGGTGCCGACTACAAGGACTTTCCCGCCGAGACCGTCGAATTCACGAAGGCGTTGCTGCTCAAGACGATCGCGGGCATGATCGCCGGCAGCCGCGAACCGGCCGCCCGCATCCTCACCACCTACTTCGCCGAACAGGGCGGCAGCCCCGAGGTGGGTCTGGTGGGCGCCGGATACCGCAGCACCGTGGAGAACGCGGCCTACGCCAACGCCACGTTCGCCCACTCCTCGGAGCTCGAGGACAACGAGATGCCGAACTTCACCAGCGCGTACTGGATGCTGCCGGCGCTGTTCCCGGTCGCCGAGAAGCAGACGGCCAGCGGAAAGGACCTGATCACCGCGGCCATCGTCACCTGGGAGGTGGCCTCGCGCTACAGCTCGGCCGGCCCCGGTGAGGCGCTGATGTCCACCCACATCTGTCCGCCGTCGTGGTTCGGGCCGCTCGGGGTGGCCGTCGGCACCGCCAAACTGCTGAAGCTCGACGCCGGGCGCACCGAACACGCGTTGTCGATGGCGGGGTCGTGGTCGTCGGGCCTCGGCCAGGCCGGCTGCGACACTCACTTCCTGGAGTCCGGGCACACAGCGAAAATGGGTGTGCAGTCGGCATTCCTGGCCCGCCTGGGTGCCACCGCCGAGTTGGGCGTCCTCGATATCAAGAACGGCATCTACGCCCCGCTGGTGGCCAACGGGGAGATCGACCTCACCAAGATCGACGCCGATCTGGGGCAGGCGCCGTACCGGATCAACCGCGCCTGCATCAAGAAGTACAGCGCGACATCTTCGAACTCATGGACATTCTCACCTACACCCGGGTCGGAAAGCGGAACAGCTGATGCGGCTCAAGGACAAGGTCGCGGTCATCACCGGCGCCGGGTCGGGTGTCGGGCGGGCCACCACCCTGCGTTTCCTCGCCGAGGGGGCCAAGGTGGTGTGCGCGGATGTCCGCCAGGACTGGCTGGAGGAAACGGTCGAACTGGCCGGGGGTGGCCAAAGTGGTTCGGGTGCTGATGATTCGGTGATCGGGGTGCGGTGCGATGTGACCGTCGAGGCAGATCTGGAGCGGCTCGTCGACGCGACCGTCGACCAGTTCGGCACGCTCGACGTGATGCACAACAACGCCGGGATCACCGGACTCAAGGCCGGCGCCACCACCGAGGACTACACCGAGGCCGAATGGCGCAGGCTGTGGGACATCAACGTCAGCGGGGTGTTCTACGGCTCCAAGTACGCGATCCGCCGGTTCAAGCAGCAGGGTGCCGGTGGGGTCATCCTGAACACCGGTTCCGTCGCGGGCATGGTCGGTTTCGGAAGCGTGCTCTACGGATCCACCAAGGGCGCGGTGAACCAGCTCACCAAGGGGCTGGCGGTCGAATGCGCCAAGGACGATATCCGGGTCAACGCGATCTGTCCGGCCGCGATGCCGCTGACCAACTTCTCGGCGGCCGACGACAAGAAGTTCGAGCCGGTGGCACAGGATTTCGTCGACATCGTCGCCTCGATCCATCCGCTGGGCCGGATCATCACCGCCGAGGACTGCGCCGCGGCGGCGGTGTATCTGGCCTCGGACGAGGCGAAGAACATCACCGGGGTGCTGCTGCCGATCGACGGGGGCTACGTGGCACAGTAGGCCGGCACGAGCGTGGCGGGTTCGTTCAGGAGCGGGTGCCCGACAGTCGGGTCGCCCGGTGGTCGGGGATCACCAATGACAAAGGAAGACTTATGTATTCATTTTCTTCTCAGGTGAGGCACGTGCGTTCGGCGCTGCTGGCGGTGTCGATCGGCGTACTCGCGCTGAGTGGCCTGACCGCCTGCGGCGACGACGGTGACGACACCGCTGCGAACACATCGGCATCGTTTCCGGCCGAACCGGCCACCGGTGCCCCCATCAAGATCGGTTTCGTCTCCAGTGAGGGCGGCGCCATCGGGACGGCGCTGACCAGTGTCCGGCAGTCGGCCGAAGCCGCGACCCGCTACCTGAACGACAACGCCGGAGGCATCAAGGGTCACAAGATCGAGTTGGTGGTGTGCAAACAGGAAGAAACCCCGGCCACGGCCACCGCGTGCGCCACGACCGGCGCATTCTCACTCACCGGCGGTACCGTCGCCATTCTCAACGGCATGGCGCAGACGGCGGCCGGGGATGGCATCAAGAAGATCGCCGTGATCGCCGGCACCGGACCGGATTCGGCGAGTCTGCTCAAACAGATCGGTGGCCGGTTCTTCACGAAGGCCGGTGTCGAGGCCGAGTTCATCGGAATTCCCCTCGACACCCCCGACCCGACCCCACAGATCACCGCAGCGCTCAAGGGTAAGCCCGGCGCGGTCGGCGTACTGGGTGACGGACGGCTGTGCACGGCTCTGCTGAAGACACTGCCCGCGGCATCGGCCGACACCACCCCGTACGTTCTCGGTCCGTGCCTGGACAAGACGGTGCTCGAAGCGGTCGGCGGGGATGCGGTCAAGGGAGCCAAGCTGTTCGGATCGAACACCGCGTATTCCGATGAGCCCGAATCGGCCCTGTACCGGCAGATCCTCGGTGCGTACGCACCCGATGTCGATCCGGCCGGTATCGGCTACGGCGGATACCAGGCGGTGATGGGTTTCGCGGAGGCGCTGAACAAGTCGGCCGTCACCGATTTCACCCCGGCCGGTGTCAAGCAGGCGATGACGGCGACCAAGGACGTGCCGCTTCCGTCGGCGGGTGGACTCACCTTCACCTGTGACGGCAAGGCATTCCCGCTGCTGTCGGCGCTGTGCTCACTGAAGACGGTGGTCAGCGATGTCGACGCCGACGGACGCTGGAGTGGCGACCGCGTGGTCGGCGCCTGATCGACACCGCGACAGGCGATTCGATGGCCGACCATCTGGTTTTTCTCGCACTGGGATTGGGCAACGGGGCGGTGTTCGCCGCACTCGGCCTCGCCCTTGTGATGACCTACAAGAGTTCCGGGGTGGTCAACTTCGCCACCGGCGCGATCGCGCTGTACGCCGCGTACACGTATGCGTTCCTGCGAAAAGGAGAGTTGCTCAACCCCATTCCGGGTCTGCCCGCGCGCATCGACCTCGGACAGGAACTCGGGGTCGCCGCGGCAACGGTGATAGCCGTGTCGATCTCGGCGGTGCTCGGCGTGCTGCTCTACCTGCTGGTGTTCCGCTGGATGCGGTCCGCGCAGGTGCTCGCCAAGGCGGTCGTGTCGATCGGTCTGATGCTGGTGGTGCAGGCGCTCATCGCCCTGCGGGTGGGTGCCGACACCCCGGCGGTCGCGGCGATCTTCCCCAAGGACACCGTCGGGGTGGGGGACGGTGCGGTACCGGTCGACCGGCTGTGGCTGGCCGGGGTCGTCGTGCTGATGGCATTGGCCTCCGGACTTGTGCTGCGCTACACCCGTTTCGGGTTGGCGACGCGGGCTGCGGCGGAATCGGAGAAGGGGGCGCTGCTCAGCGGGTTGTCGCCGGAGAAGATCGCGATCAGCAACTGGGCGCTGTCGTCGGCGACGGCGGCAGTCGGCGGCATCGTGATCGCGCCGATCGTCGCACTCAGCCCGGTGGGGTACACGATGTTCATCGTGCCTGCCCTCGCCGCTGCCCTCGTCGGCAATTTTTCCTCGATCGGGGTCACCGTCGGTGCGGGTATCGCGATCGGGATGCTGCAGTCGGAGGCGACCAACCTGCAGACAAGCATCTCGTGGTTTCCCGACGTCGGTGTGGCCGAGGCGATTCCGCTGGTCCTGATCATCGGATTCCTGTTGCTGCGTGGGCAGCCGCTGCCCGGTCGCGGCGCGGTGACCCGCGGTGATCTCGGGCGCTGCCCGCGACCCCGGAACGTGTGGCGGCCGGTGGCCATCGGTGTGCCGGTGGTCGCGCTCGCCCTGGCGGTGACCTCGGGGCAGTTGGGCAATGCGGTGGTCACCTCGATCATCCTGGCCATCGTCGCACTGTCGCAGGTGGTCATCAGCGGCTATGCCGGACAGGCCTCGCTGGCGCAGCTGACCCTGGCCGGGGTGGGTGCGTTCAGCCTGAGCCGGATCACCACCGACCTCGGTGTCCCGTTCCCGTTCGCCCCCGTCCTGGCGGCGCTGGCCGCGCTCGCGGTGGGTGTGGTCGTCGGGTTGCCCGCGTTGCGGGTGCGCGGGCTGCCGCTGATGGCGGTGACGCTGGCGCTGGCGGTGTTCCTGGAGGCGTTCTGGTTCCGCAATCCGTCGTTCAACGGCGGGCTGAACGGGTCGCCTGTAGCCGAACCGTCCATCTTCGGAATCGACCTGGGAATCGGTGCGGGTGAACACTATCCACGATTCGGTTTCGGGATCGTGTCTCTGGTGTTCCTGACGATCGTCCTCCTCGGGGTGGCCTGGCTGCCTAATTCGAGACTTGGGACATCGATGCTGGCGGTGCGTGCCAACGAACGTTCGGCGGCGGCGTCGGGAATCAATGTGGGAGTGGTGAAGCTGACGGCGTTCGGGATCTCGGCGTTCATCGCCGGGCTCGGCGGTTCGCTCATCGGCTACCAGCAGCATATGGCCAGCGAATCGTCGTACGGTGTGTTCGCGGGTGTCGGGCTGTTCGCGATCTGCTACATCGCCGGCGTCACCTCGATCTCCAGTGGTCTGCTCGCCGGACTCATGGCCTCGGGCGGGCTGCTGTTCTACCTGATGGACAGGTATCTGCACTTCGGCGAGTGGTATCTGCTCGTGTCCGGGGTCCTGCTGGTGGTGACCGTGATGGCCAATCCCGACGGCCTCGCCCGGTACATCCACGAACGTCATTCCGCGCCAAGGTCTCCGGCCGATATCTCCGGTGACGAACCGGTGCAGGCCTTCGCCCCCGTCCGGGGTGGGCGGGCCATCGGAGAGGTGATCCTGGAGGTCGACCGAGTGGGGGTGCGCTACGGTGCCGTCACCGCCGTCGATGATGCCGGTTTCGATGTGCGCGAGGGCGAGATCGTCGGACTGATCGGTCCCAACGGTGCGGGCAAGACCACGCTGATGGACGCGATCAGCGGCTTCACCCCGGCCACCGGCGACATCCGGCTCGACGGAATCGGGATCGGTGGCCTGCCGCCACACCGCCGAGCCCGGGCCGGTCTGGGCCGCACGTTCCAGGACATCGAACTGTATGACGAGCTCACCGTGGCCGAGAACGTGATGGTCGGTGGCAGCGACACCGGCGTACTGGCCCGGCTCGGCATAGCCGACCTGGCGCAGGTGCCCGCGTCGGACCTGTCGCAGGGCCAACGGCAACTGGTGTCGGTGGCGCGCATTCTGGCCGGCGCCCCACGCCTGGCGCTGCTCGACGAACCGGCAGCCGGCCTCGACTCGTCGGAAAGCCGTTGGCTCGGTGAGCGGTTGCGCGCCGCCCGCGACAGCGGTGTCACGATGCTCCTCGTCGACCACGACATGGACCTGGTGCTCTCCATCTGTGACCGCATCATCGTCCTGGACCTCGGCAAGGTCATCGCCACCGGCACCCCCGACGACATCCGCAACAACCCGGCCGTCGTCGGCGCCTACCTCGGTACCCCTGTCCCGGCCTAGCCCGCCGGTTATGAGCGACAGCTCACGGGCGGCATCGTCCGGCTACCCTGAAGTCATGACCGCGGCCGAGCGTTACGACGATGCTGACGACGAGTCGTTCCCGACTCGTCAGGTGCGGCTGCCGGTCGTGCCGCCCGGAGGGTTCACCGTGGCGGATCTGCCGAAACTCGCGGGGGTCATCGATGGGCGTTTCGAACTGCTGGACGGTGACATCGTGATGATGGCGCCCGCCACGCACTGGCATAACCAGGCGATCAACCTGCTGTGGTTCGCGTTGCGATCTGTCGCACCGGAAGGGACGATCATCGCCCGTGAAGCGGGCGTTGACCTGGGATCGAGTGTGCCGATTCCCGATCTGGTCGCGGTATCCGTCGGCGAGGTGGTTGCCTCCGATATCGCTTTTTCGCCCACCGATGTGTGCCTGGCTGTCGAGGTTGTTTCCCCCAGCACCAAGACCAAGGACCGCCGATTCCGTCCCGCTCAGTACGCCGACGCGGGTATCGAGTGTTACTGGCGGGTGGAGAACGAGGAAGACGCGATGGTCGTCTACTCCTTCGAACTGCTCCCTGAAGGTGGCGTGTACGCCCCGACCGGTGTCCACCGCGGTCGGCTCATTGTCGACAAGCCGTTCCCTGTCGACATGCAATTACCCGCTGTCACCTGGTCCTGACGCAGCGGATCGCGCTCACGGACGGCGTGCGTTGAACTTCTGCCAGAACACCTCACGCAGGCGGTAGCGGACAGGCTCGGGGATGTCGCCGACCGTGAGAGCGTCGGAGGCGTCCATGAGCATGGCCCGGTCGAGGTCCTGGGGGATCGACGGCCGCGACGCGGCGAGCCGGCGCACCTCGTCGGCCGAGGCGGTGTCGAGGAATGAGGACAGGACGCGTTCGGCGACGGCCTCGATCGCGGCTCCGTCGTTGTCGATGTCGGGTGCGTCGTAGCCGGGCATTACGTGACCGATCTCGCCGCTCTTCGAGCTGTAGGCGAGGGTACTGGTCTGCCGGGGTTTCACCACCGGGATCTGAGTGGAGGCGGCGACGGTCGCCGGTGAGGCCTTGCGGGGTTCCACGGCGGGTTTGGGGGCCACCGGATGTTGTGAGGCCGGATGCTGGGCGGGGTGTGGCGCCGCCGGATGCGGGGCCGCCAGGTGTGCTGGATGCGGGCCGGGTTTCGGTCCGGGGCGGGCGGGTTCGGTGGGTGCCGGGGCCGCGGTCTCGGGCACCTTGCGGTCGATCTTGATCACCGCCGCGTCGACGGCCGCACCGTCGATGACCTGCATGTCGTCGACGGCCCGCAGCAGGTGCCTGCTGATGCCGTGCGGTTTGCCCGCTGCGTTGGGGACGGCCAGCACCACTACCTGCACACCGTGCACCTGCGCCTCCTCGACGGCCTCGGTGAGGTCGTCGTCGCCGGAGACGAGGAAGAACACGTCGGAGGCGTTGTTGCGGGCGTGGGTGACCAGGTCGAGCCCGATCCGCAGATCCACACCCTTCTGTTCGCCGCCCACCCCGAACCGGCCGAGCCGCAGTTTCACCTTCGGCAGTTCACCGATGCGTTCCTGCCGCGGGTCGGGGACACCGTTGTGCGCCGAGTCGTACCAGTGCACGCGCAGCGTGGGCAGCCCGGACAGCCGCGACGCGGTGTTGACGAGGGTGGAGATCAGCGCGGCGTCGTCGACGTTGATGCCGCTGCGCAACGATGTGCCGGTCGCCCGGGTGGCCGCGGAGGCGAGGAGGTAGCCGGCGTCGACGTAGACACAGTTCGTGGAGCGCATGCGCGGATTATGTCACCGGATTCTGTGCGCGTGATTAAACGTCCGGCGGCGCGCCCCCAACCGTCACCATAACTGTGACCTCACCAGAACTGTGACATCACCAGATCTGTGACATCACCAGAACTGTGACATCACCAGAACTGTGACATCACCAGATCATGGGCGCCAGGAACTTCTCCGCGAACGCCCGCACCGACGCGTCGTCGTGGACGTCGACGGTGGTCGACTCGCTCATCAGCAGCGACACGACGAGCCGGAACTGGATCTCGGCGGCCTGTTTGATCTCATCGTCGGGCATGCAGGCGCCCGCCGCGCGCAGCGTGGTGACGATACCGCCGCTGAAGGTGTCGACGAGTTCGGTGAGCCCACCGCCTTGCTGGCCGAGCAGGATGCCGGTGCTTTCCGCGCCGTCGGCGAGGATCTGGGTGATGAGCCGGTTCTGGCGCACCCCGGTGACCGCGAGACTGAACGCCTCGACGACGGTGGCGCGCGGATCGAGGCCGGCCACCCGCTGGCCGATCTCGGTGACGAACCGCATCTGGAGGTGCCGGACGACCTGCGCGAGCAACTCGTCCTTGCTGGGGAAACGCCGGTAGACGGTGCTGCGGCTGACGCCGGCGTCGGCGGCGATCGACTCCATGCTGGCCTGCCGGATGCCGGCGCGGGTGAACTCATCGACTGCCGCGCGGATGATGGCGTGGGTCTGCTGTTCCTGAGCATCGCTCCGGCGGGTGCCCCGATAGGTGACCTGGGTCAAGTCGAATCACTCCTGTGCTGCACTGTCGAAAATTCCATCTGGTGTGATGCGGGGCACTGTCGGTATGGTACGTTACCGACTCGAAAGTGACACAGCTGAGGGCGTGTCGTGTCAGAAACCTCAATCAATCGCATTTCTCCGCCGCCGTCGTGCACCAAATATCAGACGGGAGTCTCACATGCCGCTTGCTGCTGTGCAGAGCTTCGGGCGCACGGTGCGCCTGGGTGCCCGCACCCCGGTGATCGCGGTCGTCGACATGATCGGCGGACGTTTCCCGTACCGCGAGGCGATCGTGCAGGCCTGGTTCCTGCTCAGCATCACCGTGCTGCCCGCCCTGCTGATGGCCGTCCCGTTCGGCGTGATCATCGCCGTGCAGATCGGTGGCCTCACCAACAACCTCGGCGCCAGCTCGATGGCAGGCGCGGTGGGCGGCATGGGCGTGATCCAGCAGGGCGCCCCGATGGCCGCGTCGCTGCTGCTCGGTGGCGCGGGTGCCTCGGCGATCACCGCCGACCTCGGCGCCCGCACCGTCCGGGAGGAGATCGACGCGATGCGGGTGCTCGGCATCGACCCCACCCGCAGGCTCGTGGCCCCGCGCATGGTGGCGATGATCCTGGTGGCGCCGGTGCTGTCGGTGCTGATCATCGTGATCGCCGTCGCGTCCAGCTTTGTCGTCTCGATCGTCGGCCAGGGCGTGGTCGCCGGCTCTTACTGGCAGTCGTTCGGCAGTTACGCCTCGCTCACCGACCTGTGGATCTGCCTGCTCAAATCCGTCATCTTCGGCTTCGTGGTGGTGGTGATCGCCGCGCGGCGCGGCCTGGAGGCCGCAGGCGGTTCGCGCGGTGTGGCCGACGCCGTCAACGCCTCCGTGGTGCTCGGCGTGGTGGTGTGCATGGTCGTCAACGTGGTGATCACCCAGATCACCGCACTGTTCATCCCGATTCAGGTGATCTGAGATGTCGACGCACGCACAGCTGCCCAGTACCCGCCGTCCGGCGCTGACCAAGGCCGGCGACATCGCCGGGCGCCCGTTCGAGTCGATCGGCAAGCAGACCACGTTCGTGCTCGACGTGCTCGCCGGTCTGCCGCACACGGTGCGCGCCTACCGCAGACAGACCCTCGCCGCGTTCGCCGAAACCACCTGGGGCAACGGCTCGATCATGGTGGGCGGTGGTATCGCGAGTGTGCTGGCGATCCTCGGTCTGGCCGTCGGCGGCATGATCGGCATCCTCGGCGTCACCAGCCTGCAATCGCTCAACCTGGCGCCGATGTCGGGTCTGATGACCGGCTACGCCGCCACCCGCGAGATGGCGCCGATCATCGCGGCTGTCGGTTTCGCCGCGCAGGCCGGCTGCCGGATGACCGCCGAGATCGGGTCGATGCGCATCTCCGAGGAGATCGACGCCCTCGAGGCGCAGGCGATCCGGCCCATCCCGTTCGTCGTCGGCACCCGTGTGGTCGCCGGTGTGCTGGCGATCGTGCCGTTCTACCTGGTGTCGCTGTGCCTGGCCTACCTGGCCTCACGTCTGGTGGTCACGCTCGCCTACGGACAGTCGGGCGGCGCCTACGACCACTACATCGGGGCCTTCGTCGAACCCGTCGACGTGGTCTATTCGACCCTCAAGGTGGTGGTGTTCGCGGTCGTCGTCATCATCGCGCACACCTACTACGGTTTCTTCGCCAGCGGCGGACCCGAGGGCGTGGGTATCGCGTCCGGACGGGCGATCCGCGCCAGCCTTGTCCTCATCGTCACCGCCGACATGGCGATGTCCCTGCTCTTCTGGGGCCTGAACTCGGGATTGAATTTCGCATGAGCGCCGGTCGGAGGTCGTCCAGGACAGGCGGCAGAGGTCCCTCATCGTCGACATTGCGTCTGCGCGGGATGATCACCGTGGTGATCGCGGCCGCCGTCGTCGCGCTGATCGTCATCCGGCCGTTCTCGGGGGAGGAGAAGACGGTCGACTTCACGATCGCCGCACCGTCGCTGCCCGACGGCATCCAGAAAGGCATCCCCGTCGACATCCGCGGCGAAACCGTCGGCACGGTGTGCGGTCTCGATATCTCCCGCCCGGATGCGGCGCGGGTGAAGGTGTGTGTCAAGCAGTCGCAGGCCGGTGAGATCACCGACGACGTGGCGGTCAGCTACGCCTCCCGCAACCTGTTCGGTTCGGACGCACTGAGACTGGTTCCGACGGCCACCGGCAACCGGGTCCGCACCGGCAGCGTCATCAGCCTCGCGGCCGCGCCCGCCGACAACACGATGACCGCCACGGTCCGCAGCGCCGGTTCGTTCACGCTGCCGGTGCTCACCCCCGATCTGAGCCGGCTGCTCACCAAGGTCAGCGACACCACGGTCCGGCTGTCCCCGTTCCTCACCTCGGCGGCGCTGACGCTGCAGACCCTCGACCGCGGCCAGACCACGGGCAAGACCATCACCAGGTTGCGGCCGCTGATGCCGACCGCCGCCGACGCGATCGACGGTGTGGGCGAGGCGGGCGCGGGCGGCATCAAGTCGCTCGAGACCATCCTGACCACCCCGTTGCTCGCCGACCACGAGTACACCGCGCGGGTGCAGTCGATGATCGGTGACATCGGCGCGCTGTTCAGCGACCTCGGGGCACTGTTCAGCGGAATGAGCGATCTGGGTGCGACGATGGATGTGATCACCGCGTTCACCACGCCGATGTCGGTGTCGCTGCGTAACGTCACCGCCGATCAGATCGCCGGCCTCATCGACCGCTTCGGCAACGTCTTCCACAAGGACCCGGCGACGGGCAAGACGGTGGTGCGGGTCAGCGCGAATCTCGATGTGGCACCGGGCGTCGCGGGACCGCTCGGCGTGCTGCTCAGCGGGCGGGGGATCCGATGAGAAGTATGAGTTCGGCCGTCCGGCGGCTGCTCCTGGTGGCCGCCGTGGTGATCCTGGCGCTGTACGTGATCACCGCGGCCATCACCCGGCCGGTGAACGGTGACACCCAGACGTACAAGGCCGATTTCACGGACGCCTTCGGTCTGCACAAGAACGCCGACGTCCGCATCCGCGGCGTGCAGGTGGGCAAGGTCGTCGACATCTCGCTGCAGCGCTCGGGCGTGGCGCGGGTCGAGTTCACCGTCCTGAACGGCGAAAAACTCACCGACACCGACCAGCTCGCGATCCGCTTCCAGAACCTCGTCGGGCAGCGGTATCTGTCGATCACCAAGGGCGGCAGGAACACCGCCGCAGGCGCAGCACAGGGCACCACCGCCACCGGTGCCGGCGGAGCGGCCGGTGCGCCGCTCGATCCGGGCAAAGTGATCCCCGCGAGCGAGACCACCGGTTCCTTCGACATCACCGCTCTGTTCAACGGGATGCGCCCGATCCTGACCGGCGCCGACCCGGCGGTGTTCAACCAATTCGCCACGCACATGCTCGATCTCATCCAGGGCGAGCACGGGGTGGGCATCGGCGACGTGCTCACCGACGTGGAGAAGCTGACGAATTTCGCCACCGATAAACGCGCCCTGATCCGGGTGATCGTGAACAATCTCGGCGTGATCTCCGAGTCGCTCCAGGGTCGCTCCGAGATGATCACCTCGCTCATGAAGAACATGGAGATGCTGTTCGACACCCTCGAGGTCAATCTCGAACTGCTCAAGGGCGCGTTCGGCGAGGGTGCCCGGGTGTTCCCGCCGACGGCCGAGATCCTCACGCACACCCTCGATCTCACCCTCGGTGGGCACGACGACGTGTCGACGCGGCTGATGGATGTGATCCCCGACCCCAAGAATCTCGCGAACACACTCGAGGTGGTGCCGACGCTGCTGACCACCCTCAACACGTCGATGGATCAGCTGGGCCTGGACCGCAACTGCTCCCGCGGCAAGGTCGAACTGCCCGCGCTGGGTGATGTCCTGCTCGCCGGAGGGAGGCTGACGCTGTGCAAGGCGTGAAGACGTTCCAGAACTTCGTCGTCCGCGACGAGGTCGACGGCAAGGCCGAAACATTCTGGGCCATAGTGGCATTGGCGGTGGTCGCGGCGCTGGTGGCGGTGATCGCGATCCTCTACATCCATCCCACCGGACAGGTCGAGTACCGGGCCCAGATGACCGAGTCCGGCGGGATCGCCGCCGGCACGGAGGTACGGGTGGCCGGCGTGCCCATCGGTAAGGTCCGTGAGGTCACCCTCGGTGCGGGCAAGGACGAGGGCAAGGTCAACGTCACGATGGCCGTCGACGACACCGTGTTCGTCGGCGACCAGACATCGCTGCAGGTGCGGATGCTCACCGTCGTCGGCGGTGCCTATGTCGCCCTGCTCCCGGCAGGTGAACGCCCCCTGGGCACGTCGGTGATCCCCGCCGAACGCACCACCGTCCCGTACTCCACCGCCGAGGTCATCGACGACGCGGCGAAACTTGTCCCCGAGATCGACACCCCCAAGCTGCGCAAGGTGGCGGTCACCATGACCGACGCGCTTGACTCGGCACCCGGCGCGGTCCGCGGAATCCTGTCCGACGTGGAGAAGCTGACCGGCCTGGTCAACCAGCAGCAGAACCAGATCCGGTCGCTCGCCGATATCGGTGAGGAGTACACCACCAAGCTCGCCGACCAGAAGAAGGTGCTGGTGGAGATGATCCGCCGAATCCGCGCGGTGCTGCCGGTGATGGTCGGCTACAAGGACCGCGGCATCCTCACCTACAACTCGCTCGGCGACCTTGTGCTGTACGTCGGTGACGTGCTGGGCAAGCCGTACATGACGGAGATCAAACCGCAGCTCGACATGCTGACCGACACCGCCTCCGCGGAGAAGACGCAGAAGACGATCGCCCGGATGGACACCGCGATCACCGCGCTCAAGCAGATCGTCGACAAGCTCTCGGCCATCGTCTACCCGGGCGGGGTGAAGCTCGACTTCTCGCAGCAGGTGATCGACGACCGCATCGTCTGCATCCCGATCGCGGGGCGCTCATGCTGAGCAAGGTGTTCTCCGGCCGCTGGGCCGTCGCGCTGGCCACGCTCGTGGTGGCCGCGCTGGTGGCGGGCGGGGTCCTGTACATCACCCGTTCCGGCGACGACAAACGCACCCTGTGCGCCTACCTGCCCGACTCGGCCGGCCTGTACGCGGGGAACGCGGTCAACATCCGCGGTGTGAAAGTCGGTAAGGTCAGCGGGATCTCGGCCGCGGACGGGGCCGTCAAGGTGACGATGGAGATTTCGGACCGGCCGGTCAACCCGGCGCTGTCGGTGCTCGCGGTCAACAACTCGGTGCTCGCCGACCGGCGTATCGAACTCATCGGCACCGAGGGTGGCGGCGCCGCGGCCCGCGCCCGGTCCACCTCCTGCGTCCCGCGCAGCCGCTCCTTCACCCCGATCTCGGTCAGCACCGCCTTCCAGTCGTTCACCACCATGTTCGACCAGCTCGGCGGTCCCGGTGACGACGCGGAAAAGCCGGTGTCGCAGCTGATCTCGGCGGCACAGTCGCAGTTCGCCGGCACCGGCGAGGACATCAACAAGTCGGTGAACAATCTCGCCGGGTTCATGGCGGACCCCGACGAGTTCCTGTCGCAGCTGCGCAGCGTCTTCGACAATCTCGCCGTCCTCACCGACGTCGCCGGCCAGAACTGGGACGCGCTGCGCGACATCAGCGAGAACTCCGCCGATCTCACCCATTTCATGGGCGCGCTGTTCAAGAGCTTCGTCTACATCTTCGACGGTCTCGGCGCCGCCGGACCGGGTCTCGACGATCTGCTGGTCAAGCGGGTTCCGGTGCTCCTGGGATACTCGGGCCAGGCGTCGCAGGTGCTCGATCTCGCGGTCGCGCGGGCCCCGGAGATCGCGACGATCTTCGACAAACTACCCGGTATCGCGACCGGCCTGTCGACGGCGATGAACCGTTCGTCACGGTCGTTCCGGTTGTCGTTCAGATCCCCGAAAGTGGTTGCCAGAACCCCGAACAGCGCGGTGCTGTGTGCCGCGCTGAACCGCGCGAAGGCGGGCAGCTGTGACCCGCGCTCGCCGGATCTGGCCGCCGTCGACCTCGCCGACGTGGTGACCGGGGCGATCCAGGGAGGCCGGTGATGGCGGTGCGTCCGAACAAGAAACTCACCGGCAGCGTGAGCACCGCCCTGTGCGTGTGCGCGGTGATCGCCGCGCTGATCACGGTGTTCGCCGGCCGCGGCATCAACCCGGCCAACACCCTGCCGCGGCTGACGTCCTCATCCGATTCCCGGGACCTGTACGTCGATTTCGTGTCGGTGGTGAACCTGCCGCTCGGCGCGCGGGTGCTCTCCCGCGGCAGCCAGATCGGCAGCCTCGACTCGATCGAACTCGTACCCGACGCCGCACGGCTCAAGCTGCACATCGACAAGACGGCAAAGGTTCCGGTGGGCACCAAGGCGGAGCTGCGGCAGTCGACGCTGCTCGGCGACATCTACATCGCCCTCACCCCGCCCGACGGTGGCACCACGACGGCGTCGTACCTGCGCGCCGGTGATGTGATCGGCCTGCGGGACACCGATCCCGGGCCGCAGATCGAGGACATCATCACCAACGTCGCCGACTTCATGGCGGGCGGCTCGATCATGCGGGTGCAGGACGCGCTGCGCAAGGTCAACAAGTCCGTCGACGTCAAGGACATGGATCTGCGCCGCGCCTCGCGCATCACCGCCTACGACGTCGAGGACCTGTCGCGGTCGACTGCCGAACTCGACTTCATGATCGATTCGCTGGCCAAGGCCACCACCGAGATGGCCGCGGACCCCAGGGCGCTGGCGTATTCGATGGGTCCCGACGGCCGCCAAGGCCTCGACGCGGTGTTCGGTGCCGTCAACGAGGGCTTCAAACTGGTCGCCGGATCGAGCAGGCTCGCGTTCGGACTCAACTGGCTCACCCCGCGCCTGGCTCAGCTCAATCCCTATATGGAACAACTGATTCCGCTGCTGCGGACCTACTCCAAGAAGTCGACGCAGTTCAATGGCAACTCCGGGAGGCTGATCGGCCTGGCGCAGAACAAGATCGGCCCGTTCCTCACCGACGGTGCGATCGACGTCGAGAAGATCACCGTCGGATCGGGCGGGAATCAAACCGACGTGACCCGCTCGGTGACCTCGGTGCTGCGGATGATCGGGGCACTCAAGTGAGGCTGCGCTACACGATCTCCATCCTGTCGACGGTGGCCGTCCTCGTCGCCTCCGTGCTGTACCTGTCGTTCGGGGTGCTCAAGATGCGCGCCGGAGACCAGACCACCGTCACCATCACCGCCCCCAAATCCAATGGGCTGCACGCTGGTTCGGCCGTGCTGCTGCGGGGCGTGCCGATCGGTTCGGTGCAGGAGGTCTCCTACGGCGGCGGCGACATCACGATGCGGATCACCTACGACGCCAAGCACAAGATCCCGCTCGGCAGCACGATCGTCATCGAGAACCAGTCGATGCTCGGGGAATCGGGGGTGTTCCTCAACCCGGACGAGCCCGCGACCGGCCCGGTGATCGGCAACGGAGCCGACCTCAAGGCCACGGTCGTCGAGGTGCCCGCCTCGGTGCCCGAACTGCTCGCCTCGACCCAGACCCTGCTCGACCAGGTCGACCCGACCCTGGTGAACGAACTCGTGGACACCCTGTCGACGGCGCTCGCCGGGACCGACCGGGCCGTCGACCGGCTCGAACCCGCCGCCCGCGTGCTGGCCGCAACGATGATCTACTCCCAGCCGTCGCTGGTGAAGATCATCGGCAACGCCACCACGATGATCGGCGACGGCGACTGGATCGGCCCGTCGCTGCGGCCCACGAAGGCGGAGCTGATCCTGGCGGGCCAGAACCTGTCCGAGGTCATCGAACACGTCAAACCGTTTGCCGACTTCACCGACGGCGGCAAGATCATCGGCGACAGGTGGAAGCCCGTGCTCACCAGGTCGGCCGACGCGGTGTCCGACCTCGCGCCCAAGGTCGGCACACTTGCCGACGCGCTGCTGCCCGCGGCCCGCCGCACCGGCAGCAGCATCTTCGAGACCCTCGACATGGCGACGCTGCTGCGGCAGGCCGCACTGATGATGCCCGGCGACAGTGTTCGCCTCGACGTAAGGATGCCCCGATGACCTCAGCAACCGACACCCGCGACCAGGACACGGATACATCGGCAGAGGAGTCGACGCCCGGCACCCCGGAGAGCACGATCCCAGACTCCAAAGCCGCAGACTCCAAGGCCGCTGACTCCAAGGCCGCTGACTCCAAGGCCGCTGACTCCACGGCGGCTGACTCCACGGCTGCGGACACCAAGACCGCTGGGGTCGCGCGCGGCGATGACCTCGCGGACGGGGGAGTCAAGGAGTTCCTGAATCCCCGCAGGCACCCGGTGATCGCCGGCATCTCCGCGCTGTGCGTCGCCGCTCTCGTCGCCACGGTGGTGCTCGCGGTCCTGCTCGCCGGCCGTTCCGGTGAGCTCAACGAGGAACGGGATCTCAACCAGGACAAGGCAACAGCCGAACGGATCGCGGGCGACTATGCGGTCGGCGCGGCCACCTTCGGCTACGACGGCCTCGGCACCTGGGCCACGGCCCTCAAGAAGGGCACCTCCGCACAGCTCACCTCCCGCTTCGACACAGCGGTCTCGGCACTCACCCCGCTGATCCAGGAGACCCAGTGGAAGCAGACCGCCACACTGCTCGCCGCCAAGACCACCGACATCCGTGGCGGCCAGATGGTGGTGCAGGTCTTCGTGTCGACACACATGACCAGCACTCAGGTGCCCGGCGGCCTGAACACGGTCACCCCGTACAGCATACCTTCGAACGCGGCGGTGACTGGCTGATCACCGACGTCGCGGGCATCGCCGGGGCACCGCAGGACGGTTCGCCGGGTACCGGTCAGCCCAACCTCGTCCCCACGGACACCACCTCCGCACCGCAGCAGGCGCCGACGAGCACTCCCGCTCCGGTTCCGTGACCAGCCGCCCGGCCTGGCCGTCCGCGGTCATCCTGGCGGCGACGGTCCTCGCCGGGGTCTCCGCGGCCGCGCCCTGGGTGCGGGCGCTCGGGGCACCGGTCCCGACATCGGCCGACATCTCCCAGCGCCAGGTCGACAGGGCAGGGATGGCGGAGAAGCTCACCGGAAACGGCGTCACCGGTGGCGGCGGCGCGCTGATCTTGGCGGTGATCTGCCTGCTGGTGGTGCTGGTGCTGTGGCGCGTGAGCCCACGATTCCGTCCGGCCGTGGCCGGTAACCTCACCATTGCCGCGTCGATCGCGGCGGCCGGCACGGTCTTCTGGTTCCTGGTCGACGACGGCCGCCGGCTCGACGCTCTCGGCAACGCCTCCGTCGACACCGACACCCTGTCGATGACGCCGTGGCCGTGGGTCACACTCGGCTGTTTCGCCCTGTCCTGCCTGGCAGGAGTGCTGACGATCCCCGCCGGAGACACTGGCCGGCGGTGTCGTCCGAACGGACGAAGATCTCCGTGCTGACATGAATATATTGGATCATCGTGAAACGATTGCCGGCCTTGCGCCGATTAACCCGCTGAGGGGACCATCAGACAGGCGGACATGTATGCATACCGTGCAGCGCGACCGTCGAACGGAAGGAAGTACAGATGTTCAGAAAGCTTATGGTAGCGCTCATGGCGCTGGCGCTGGCTGCTGGTCTGACCGGCTTGGTCGCCGGTGAAGCCTCGGCCTATCCCAACCGTGGATGGCCGGAAGGCCCCGGGCACAGCTGGAACCAGCCGTCGAATCGGGTCGACATCACAGTGGTGTCCAAGCAGGGCTTCAACCGGTGGGGTAACGGTCACAACGGTTGGAACCAGAACCGGTGGGGCAATGGCCGGCAGGCTCCGCGCGTCTACTTAGTTGTTTCCTCGACCGGCAGTTACGCGGGATCAGCGACCTTGATCGGCAACTATCGCCAGGGCTCATCGACCGTGTACCGATACACCGCCCGCAACCTGCCGTGGAACACCACGCTCACGGCCAAGGCGGAGGGACGGGGTGTCTACTCGGCCGCCGCCGTCTACTTCTCCCGCCCCGGCTACCCCGGCTACCCCGGCAACACGGTCACCCAATCGGCCACCCTGTACCAGTACTGACAGCACGGCCGGTCTCGGTCTGCCAGGCGGCCAGAAACGCCCGTGGGCGCGCACTTCGCCCACGGGCGTTTTGTTGTGTCGTCGATCCGCCTTCCCGGCGGTGTCAAGTCACGGGTTTGATGGAGACCGATCAATTGTTCTGTAGGGCGGGTGCGTTGGTGTTCTCGCGAGCCCAGTAGGCGGTTTCGTGGCTCTTCCTACGTTGCTGACACGATCTGCCGAACCGTCGAACTCGGCGTCACGATTACTTGCGCCGCGGTCGACGCGCAGGACCGCACCCGCCTGTGGTGCCAGGTACTGGGGCCGGACGCTCTGTCGGCTCCGGTCGAAAAGTGCGCTGCTGTGTCCCGGGAGCTACCTGCTCACTTTTGGACCGGAGCCGACACGCTCGCTGCCCGGGTTGCGGGTTTGCTGGGGAACTGCGTGATCACGCCGACCGGGTCCTGACCGATGTGCCGCTAGTGCCGACGTTTCGCAACAGCATTTACTCGATGGCCCGGTTCACCTTGTGAAGCATTCGGGTAGTTGACTACTCGTTTCCCTCGCGGGAAAAGCCCTTAATCTCAGGTGCGTCGCCCGAATTCCACGGTGACATGCCAGCGCACGAGCGCCGGCGAAATTCACACCGAAGCGTGACCGCGGCCGCTCGGGCCGCCGAATGCTCAAGTTATGAAAGGGAAACAAATGTTCAAGAAGATGGTGCTGGCGGTGCTGGGTCTCATGATGGCGCTGGGGGTGATGAGCGTCAGCGCTGCCACGGCGGTGGCCGATCACGGTGGCCCGCACAACGGGCCGGGAGGAGGTATGAGCCAGGAGAACATACTCGTGATCACAGTGGTCAAGTACGGCGACCGCTGGAACGGCCCGCAGGTGACCGTCCGCACCAAGTGGGGCAACTATGTGGCGAGCGCGTACCAGGTCGGCCGGCAGGACTACGGCAAGCGGACCGAATACAAGTACGTCGCGCGGAATCTACCGTGGTACAAGGATCTGAAGGTGGAGGTATCCGGCCGCGGTCATTACTCGGGCAACAGGTGGGTTCGTTTCGAGTACGACCATCATGATGATCGCGTCATTGAGCGGGTCTATCTGACCCAGCAGTGGGGGGGCGGCGGCTGGAACTGACGGTCGTCGGCCGGGTCTGCGATACCGGCCACCGTCAACATCGCCCGCAGTCGACGATCGGCCTCCCCGGGATCTACCGGGGAGGCCGATCCTTTTGTGTGCGAACGATCCTGGCCCACGGCGGTCGTGCGAGCGGTGGTCGGCCGGAACGCCGCTATCACTGTTGACGAACTGTATTTCAGATAACAAATGAGCTGGAACACGGTAGACACCGGTCGTGACCGGGATTACCCTACGGTTTAGTAACCTACGAGTTGGTAAGGTTACTGGGGAGTCAGGAGAGAGGGTTGGCCGGAATCCGGTCGGGCCGATCATCTGGCACCGGGTGAATCGCGTTGTGTGTCACCAGGGGGGCCTGGCAGCCGGGCGCACAACGCGGGGTGCCCACCGAAGGTGAGGCTTCGGGCGGTGGTGTCATGCCCTTCGAGGGGTAGGGCGTGCACTCTGAACGAACCTCGTTTGCGGTCAGTGCCGACCGCAAAGTTGCTGATAGAGAACAACTTCGATGGTTCTGACAGTTGAGGGGAAGCCATGAACAATCAGCTGACGACGGCGCAGCGCCATGCGGACAGTGCGTCCACCGGACAGCCGGCGCCACGGCGGATGACATCTGTCGCCGAACTGATCGGGTCCTCCCGTGAGGACCTGATCGCGGCCTTCGGGCCACACCAGGGAAACCGTCTCTACCTGCTGTGTAACGGCGGCTAGGGCCAGACCGGGGGGAGGGGCCGCGTGGCCGGACAGACCGGGTAGGGGAGTACCCGAGATCATCCGGCCACGCACATGGCCCATGCGTGTTCTTTCTTGACGGCTTGGGGGCGACAGGAAAGGACGAGAAAAGGGGGGAGGGGGAGTGGTTCCATCCCGAACTGGAAGGTCCTGACCGTGCGGGGGCCAGGATCTTCCAGGTCGGGATGGAACCTTTCTCTCGTTGCCCGGCCTTTCGACAGCCCGCCTTTCGTATCGGATGCCGATACGATCGGAGGATGTGGATCGCGGTTCGGGCACTTGCGGTGGTCGCCGGGCTGATGCTTTCGGGTGCGCCCGCGGCGGCGACACCTAATGCGGCGCTGCCGGTTTCGTACAACTTCCTCGACGGCGCCCGATCCGAACTGGCGAATCCGGGTGGCTCGCTACCGGGCACCAACGACTTCTCGTGCCGCCCGGGCCGCGAGCATCCGCAGCCGGTGATCCTGGTGCACGGCGCCGGCGGTGGCCGCCAAACCAATTGGGCGACATTGGCTCCGGTGCTCGTCAACGCCGGATACTGCGTGTACGCCCTCACCTACGGCGCGCTGGGACCGGTGTGGCCGGCGTCGGCGCTGGGCGGCCTCGGCGACAAGCGTTCGAGCGCCTGGGAGATCAAGCGATTCGCCGACAAGGTGCTGGCTGCGACGGGCGCCCGCCGCGTGGACCTCGTCGGCCATTCGCTCGGCACCGAGATCCCGACATACTGGCTCAAGTACTTCGGCGGCCGTGACAAGGTGGCCGCCTACGTGTCGCTGGCCCCGTTCTGGGACCAGGGCCCGGACTCGGGCGACGCCCGCAACGCGACTATCGCGAGATTTCAGAAGCTGCTCGGCATTCCGGGCCCGGTCCCCGATGCCGGCTGCGACGGCTGCGTGAACCCGCCCCGTGGCGGCGATTTCAACCGTGCGGTCCGCACCCCGAGCCCGTACCTGCCGGGTATCGGCTACACCAACATCGTGACCCGGTTCGACGAGATCGTCGTCCCCTACACGGCGGGCCTGCTCGCCGGCCCGCCCGGAACCGACGTCCGTAACATCGTCGTCCAGAACGGGTGTGCCGCCGACCATTCCGACCACATGTCGATCACCTCCAACCGCCGCAGCGCCGCCCTGGTCCTCGCCGCGCTGGACCCGGCCCATCCGCCGAAGGTTCCGTGCGTCCCCGTCGCCCCGGTCACCGGAGGATAGGCGGCGCTCCGACGGCCGCCGAAGTCATGCCGTGGTGACGTTCTCCGCCTCGGCGATCCCTTTGATGGTGCGGATACACCGGTCGAGGTTGACCTGCAGATCGGCGGCGCGGTCGGTGACACCGACAACCAGCCGTTCGAAAGCGACGACGACGAACGGGAGGTCGGCGACCACCGTGACCTCCTCGGTGAGCAGGCACCCGTCGGGGTGTGGTTCGACCTGGTAGCTCCACCGGGTCAGGTCGGTCTTGCGGAACGGGACGATGAAGCTGAACTCACGGCCGGGGATGTCGGCGTCGACGCGGGCGATGGTCTGCCAGCGCCCGATGCGGCGGCGGTTGCGGCCGCGAAAACGCTTGTTGTCCAGCCAGGTACATTCGACACACTCCGGACTCCACTCCGGGATACGGGTGATGTCCGAAACGATCGCGTATACGTCCTCCGGGGAGGCTGACACCACGATCGACGCGGAGATCCGGTCCCCCTGCTGCAACGTCGGCACGTCCCTGCTGCTCCAATCCCCTTGTGGTGTTGTCACCGGAAGTGCAGGGTCTCGGCCCCCCATGCCTGCCGGATGGTTGCGTCCAGATCATCGACAACACTGTCGGTGGCGTCGATGACCAACGTCGAGCGTACGTGTTCGTCGTAGGCGGGCCAATGCGGGTCGACGCCCGACGGTGAGCCGAGATGCGCAAAGGCCGTCCAGCGCCTGCGCATCCGGTGCGATACGTCGTCGCCGGTCTTGCGTCCGTCGAGCCGGAACGCCTGACCGACCCGCCCGCGCAGCAGCGGATTGCCCCACACGTACGGGAGTTCGGTGGCATGCGTGGCGCCCATCCGCAGCGCCTTCATCACCCTTGTGGCCCAATCGAATCGGTACAGATAGACGGGGGCGTGGCGGCTGTGCACCTCGGCCAGCCAGACCGTCGGCATCCGGAAGGCGATATCGCGCGCGATACCCAGACCGGCCACCTTGGTGCCGGATCCGGCGTAGGCCGCCGCCAGCGACTCCCTGGTGGGAACGGCCGCCGCCGGATCCTCGGCGAGGATCGCGTCGAACATCTGCTTGATGCCGTCGAGTTTGACCGGCATCAGCGGGGGCCGCATGAGGGCGAACAATGACGCCTCGTCCTTGTTGGTGCCGATCAGCAGCGGCACCGAGATCGACTCACCGGACCGGAACACGTCCATCGGGTGGCGGGGCACCAGATCGCCGTCGACGACGGGTGCGAACGCGAGGATTCCCGGCGATTCCACCGGAACCTGTCCGTACAGCGCCATCGTGGCCTGCACGAGCCGGTCGACGCCGATGTCGAGCAACTGCCCGACGTCGCGCACGCCGATATCGAGTGCGGACAGCAGTGCGCCCGCCACCTTGGCCGCGCGATGGCTGCCGTATACCGATGTGGCGGGTGAGCTTTCGGCGATCGCCCGATGAAACAGGCCCTTGGCCACGGGCATCGTCAGGAGGGTGGTGACGATGCCGGCGCCGGCGGATTCGCCGAAGACGGTGACATTGGCGGGATCACCGCCGAAGCCGGCGATGTTGTCGCGCACCCATGTCAGGGCCGCCAGCACATCGCTCATCGCCGCATTCGACTCGAACAGTTCCTGGCCGGGTTCGTTGAAGGCGGTCAGGTCGGCGAAACCCAGCGCGCCCAGCCGGTAGTTGATGCTGACCACCACGACCTGCCCGTCGACGGCGAGCCTGGTGGCGTCGTACAGGCTCTGGCTGCCCGAACCCAGAACGTAGGCCCCGCCGTGCACCCACACCATCACCGGCAGCGACACCCCGGGGGTGACGACCGTCGGGCGCCACACGCTCAGGAACAGGCAATCCTCGCTGAACTTCGTGTCCTTGCCCAGATCGAAGCCGGGGATCACCTGCTGCGGACTGACCGGTCCGTGGGCGACGGCGTCGATGACCTCGGTGTGCGGTTCGGGCGGTGTGGCCCGCCGCCAGCGCTGCGCCCGCGCGAACCGGATCCCCTTCCATACATCGGCACCGGATCGCTGATAGCCCCGATATGGTCCGTGCACGGTGTTGACGAGAAGCCGATCGTTCATGCCACCCATCCCACCACGCCACCACAGGCGTGGCCCCCGAATCGGGCGGCACTCATCTCGATCGCGACAACCCGTCGTGATCCGTGAGCCCGACGCGGCGGTTCATCGTGATCCCTGAGCCCGACGCGACCGTACATCTTGATCCCTGAGGCCGAAGCGACGAAGGAGCGAGGGTCACGAAGGGTCCGGCGACCCGGCGATCATGACCGGACCACCCCGAACCCTCACACCCGGGGAATCCGCATCGCGCGCAGCGTCCCGCCGCCGGGTTCGAACCCGATCCGCGACCACGGCACCGACACGTCGACGATCGCGTACGCCGACGTGGGGAAGCGGTCGATCTCGCCGTCCGGGTCGAGGGTGAGCGCGGTGGCGGGCATCCCCGGTTCGTGGCCGACGACCAGCACGGTCGCGGTGTCGTCGGGCACGTGGATGCGCAGCGCTTCGAGGATCTCGAACGGCGCCCCGCCGTAGATGTCCTCGATGTATTCGGTGGGGGCGTCGATACCGGTGCGCATGAGCGTCTGCCGGGTCCGGGTCGCGGTGGAGCACAGCACCAGGTCGACGCTCACGCCGTCGTCGGACATCCACTCGCCGGCCAGCGCCGCCTCCCGGATACCGCGCTCGGCCAGCGGCCGATCGTGGTCCCACACGCCCGGCGGGTAGCCGGACTTGCCGTGGCGCATCAGCACCAGCGTGCGGGCGGTCATGCGATGCCGGTCATCGGTGCGGCGGCCCCGTGACCGTGTTGCTCGATCTGCTTGAGAACGGTCACCGTCGCCCGCCAGGCGGAGGCCTCCTGGTGCAGGTACATCGCCTCGTCGCTGTTGCCCGCGGCGAACGCGGCGTCGGCCCGGTCATCGAGGTCGAGGTACTGGTCGACAGCGCCCGAGATCAGGGGGTACAGCGCCCGCCGGTCGTCGAGGGCCCTGGCGATGGTGGCGGCGTCGAGCGTGGCGAGCCGTTCGAGCTCGGTCCGGTGCGCGCAGTCCGCGCTACCGGCGGACTCGGGGCAACTGTGGCCGGCGGGATGTTGCATGGGAACACCGTACGGGGCGGCACCGGCGGGGACGAAGAGCAACAGGCCCTGATTTCTCACTTTGTGAGATTAAATGTGCCTGGTCCCGGTGCCGGTGCGTCCGTAGGAGATGTGGATCAGGCCGAAACGGAGTCGATGACTGCGGTCAGCGCACCGGCCCATTCCTCGGCCTGGGTGGTCGGCTTGACCGTGGATGCGGCGTCGTGCCGGCCGTGCTCGCCCACCTGGGTGGCGCCGAGATCCTTGAGCTTCTTGGCCATGATCTCGCCGCCGTGGTTGAACGTCTCGTCGTAGATCGAGTCACCGAGTCCGAAGACAGCGAACTTCAGGCCGTTCAGGTCCGGCTTGTGCTCGTCGAGTTCCTCGGCGAACGGTTCGGCGCCGGTCGGCAGTTCGCCGTCGCCGTAGGTGGAGCAGATGATGACGTAGAAGTCGGCGGCGTCGAGATCCTCTACGGCGTAATCGCTCATGTCGTAGATCGACGGGTCGTAGTTGGTGAGCACGTCGGCGACGGAATCGGCGACGATCTCAGCGTTGCCGCTCTCGGTTCCGTAAAGGATGACGACGGACATGTGGCAACTCTCCTTTCGTTGTGAGGCAGGCTACCCCAACGGCACCCCGCTGCCGACTATGCGCAGGTGGGCGGGGCTGGGCAAATTTACTAGGATGTCCTACTATTGTTCTTTGTGGGCCACTCCCGGGTCTCGGGACTGTGCTCGATTCGCACATCATCGGCCCCGATAGGCGTAATCCGTCACGCCGCATTCCGTTCGACGGGACGTGCGGCGCACCGCGAAAGGTTGAACGACTATGACGCAACTCACAGAACTCCGGAGTGTTCCCCATTACCTGAACGGCGCCGCCGTCACGGTCCCGGAGGGCAGGCAGGCGGACGTGCTCGATCCCAGCACCGGCACCGTCCAGGCGCGGGTGCCGCTGGCGTCGGCCGACGAGGTGTCGGCCGCGGTCGCCACGGCCGTCGAGGCCCAGCGCGGCTGGGCGGCCTGGAATCCGCAGCGCCGTGCGCGTGTCCTGATGAAGTTCATCGACCTGGTCAATCAGAACGCCGACGAACTGGCCAGCCTGCTCAGCTCCGAACACGGCAAGACCCATGCCGACGCCCTTGGTGACATCCAGCGCGGCGTCGAGGTCATCGAGTTCTCCGTCGGCATCCCGCACCTGCTCAAGGGCGGTTTCACCGAGGGTGCCGGCCCCGGCATCGACATCCACTCGATCCGGCAGCCGCTCGGTGTGGTCGCGGGCATCACCCCGTTCAACTTCCCGGCGATGATCCCGCTGTGGAAGGCCGGCCCGGCGCTGGCGTGCGGCAACGCCTTCATCCTCAAGCCCAGCGAGCGCGACCCCTCGGTGCCGGTGCGCCTGGCGGAACTGTTCACCCAGGCCGGGCTGCCCGACGGTGTGTTCCAGGTGGTGCACGGCGACAAGGAGGCCGTCGACGCCATCCTCACCCACCCCGACATCAAGGCGGTCGGCTTCGTCGGCAGCTCCGACATCGCGCAGTACATCTACTCGACGGCCGCCGCCCACGGGAAGCGCTCACAGTGCTTCGGCGGCGCCAAGAACCACATGATCATCATGCCCGACGCCAACCTCGATCAGGTCGTCGACGCGTTGATCGGTGCGGGCTACGGCAGCGCCGGTGAACGCTGCATGGCGATCTCCGTCGCTGTGCCGGTGGGGGAGCAGACCGCGGAACGCCTGCGCGCCAAGCTGATCGACCGCGTCGCCGGGCTGCGGGTGGGCCACAGCCTCGACCCCAAGGCCGACTACGGCCCGCTGGTCACCGGCGCGGCCCTGGCCCGCGTGCGCTCCTACATCGACAAGGGGGTGGAGGAGGGCGCCGACCTGGTGGTCGACGGCCGCACCCGCACCAGCGACGAACAGCAGTTCGGCGATCACGACCTGTCGGGCGGCTATTTCATCGGCCCCACCCTGTTCGATCACGTCTCCAAGGAGATGACGATCTACACCGACGAGATCTTCGGTCCGGTGCTCTCGATCGTGCGTGCCGCCGACTACGAGGAGGCCCTCGCCCTCGCCTCGGATCACCAGTACGGCAACGGCGTCGCGATCTTCACCCAGGACGGCGACGCCGCGCGCGACTTCACCTCGCGGGTCGAGGTCGGCATGGTGGGCGTCAACGTGCCCATCCCGGTTCCCGTGGCGTACTACACCTTCGGCGGCTGGAAGCGTTCGGGCTTCGGCGATCTCAATCAGCACGGCCCGGCGTCGATCGAGTTCTACACCAAGACCAAGACCGTCACCACCCGCTGGCCGTCGGGCATCAAGGACGGTGCCGAGTTCGTCATCCCGACGATGGACTGACCACTGTGACAGCGACTATCGATCCCGGTCTCGACGAGGACGCCCGCGTCATCGCCGAGACGGCGGCGGCCTTCGCAGCCAAGAAGATCGCCCCGCACGCACTCGACTGGGACGAGAGACATCACTTCCCGGTCGACGTCCTGCGCGAGGCGGCCGAACTCGGCATGGCGGCCATCTACTGCTCGGAGGATGTCGGCGGCAGCGGGTTGACCAGGCTCGACGGTGTCCGCATCTTCGAGCAGCTCGCCCACGCCGATCCGGCGGTCGGTGCCTTCCTGTCCATCCACAACATGTGCACCTGGATGATCGACAAGTACGGCACCGACGAGCAGCGGCGGGAGTTCGTGCCCCGGCTGGCGTCGATGGAGTTCGTCGCCAGCTACTGCCTCACCGAGCCGGGCGCCGGTTCGGATGCGGCGGCGCTGGCCACCCGCGCGGTGCGCGACGGTGACGAGTATGTGCTGACCGGTGTCAAGCAGTTCATCTCCGGCGCCGGCACCTCGGACGTGTACGTGGTCATGGCGCGCACCGGCGGCAGTGGCCCCAAGGGGATCTCCGCGTTCATCGTCGACCGGGATGCCCCCGGGGTGAGTTTCGGTGCGCAGGAACGCAAGATGGGCTGGCACGCCCAGCCCACCGCGCAGGTCATCCTCGACGGTGTCCGGGTGCCGGCCTCCCGGCTGCTCGGCGGTCAGGAGGGTATCGGTTTCGGCATCGCGATGAACGGCCTCAACGGGGGCCGGCTCAACATCGCGGCGTCCTCCCTCGGCGGCGCGCAGGCGGCGTTTGACCGGGCCGCGGCCTATGTCGCCGATCGGGAAGCGTTCGGCGGCAAGCTGATCGACGAACCGACGATCCGCTTCACCCTCGCCGACATGGCCACCGCACTGCACACCTCGCGGCTCATGCTGCACGACGCCGCGCGGGCCCTGGACAACGACGCACCGGACAAGGTGGAGCGGTGCGCGATGGCCAAACGCTATGTGACCGACGCCTGTTTCACGGTCGCCGACCAGGCGCTGCAGTTGCACGGCGGCTACGGCTACCTCGCCGAGTACGGCCTGGAGAAGATCCTGCGAGACCTGCGGGTGCACCGGATCCTGGAGGGTACCAACGAGATCATGCGGGTGGTCGTCGGCCGTTCCGTGGCGGCCAAGGCCACCTCCGCCGGTTGAGGTGCGAGGAGCGTCAGCGACGAGCCTCGAAACTTCGCAAGATGACAATGTCGTCTCGCCGGGTTTCGAGGCTCGGTCGCTGGGCGACCTCGCACCTCAACCGGCGAGAACGGGCGGCGAAATCGGTCCCGCCACATGAGCCAAACCCGATACCGAATACGAGCGTTGCGTGACAATAGTTACCGACAACCCGAGTGTGAAAGCGATGAACCAATGACGACGATAGCTTTTCTGGGACTGGGCAATATGGGCGGCCCGATGGCCGCGAATCTGGTGACGGCCGGGCACACGGTACACGGGTTCGATCCCGTTCCCGCCGCCGTCGAGGCCGCGGAAGCCAACGGTATCAAGGCTTTTCCGTCCGCGGTCGAGGCAGTGGTGGGCGCCCAGGTGGTGATCACGATGCTCCCGAGCGGACCCATCGTGAAGTCCCTGTACGACGACATCCTGCCCGCGGCCACCTCCGGTGCGCTGTTCATCGACTCCTCGACCATCTCGGTCGACGACGCCCGGCGCATCAACGCCCAGGCCACCGATCGCGGCTTCGCCCAGGTCGACGCGCCGGTGTCCGGTGGCGTCAAGGGTGCGGTCGCGGGCACGCTGGCCTTCATGGTCGGGGGCACCGAGGCGGCGTTCGCCGCCGCCCGGTCGACGCTGGATCCGATGGCGGGCAAGATCATCCACTGCGGTGGCACCGGTGCCGGGCAGGCCGCCAAGGTCTGCAACAACATGGTGCTGGCCGTGCAGCAGATCGCCGTCGGTGAGGCGTTCAAGCTGGCCGAGAAGCTCGGCCTGTCCGATCAGGCGCTCTACGACGTGATCACCGGCGCCACCGGCAATTGCTGGGCGGTGCAGACCAACTGCCCGGTACCCGGACCGGTGCCCACCTCACCGGCCAACAACGACTACAAGCCCGGCTTTGCCACCGCCCTGATGAACAAGGACCTGGGCCTGGCGATGGACGCGGTGACCAGCACCGGCGCCCGCGCCCCGCTCGGCACCCATGCCGCGCAGCTGTACCGGGCGTTCGCCGAGCAGCATTCCGACCTGGATTTCTCGGCGATCATCCAGACGCTGCGTTAGGGATCATCCAGACGCTCCGGCGCAGTTGTCGGGACAGCGGAAACTCAGAAATCTCCGGCCTCGTGGCGCAGCGAATTGATCGCGGCCACGAGGCCGGTGATCTGTTCGGAGGGGATGCCGACATTGCCGAAGACCTCGCGGTTGAGCGCGGTGGTGGCCTCCTCGGCGGTGGACCGGCCCACGTCGCTGATCTCCACCAGCGTCGTGCGCCCGTCGGTGGGGTGGGGCCGGCGTCCGACCAGTCCCGTCTCCTCCAGCCTGCGGATGGCGTGGGTGACGCTGGTGACGTGCACCTGCAGGCGGTCCGAGGCCTTGGTGATGGGCAGTGAGCCGCTGCGTGAAAAGGCCAGCAGCCGAAGCAGTTCGTACCTGGCGAAGGTGAGATCGTAGGGTCGTAGTACCGCCTCGACCCGGGCCAGCAGGATTTGGTGGGCACGCATGACGGAGGTGACCGCGACCATGCCGTCGGCGACCTCGCCCCAGCCCGCTTCGGTCCAATTCATCCGAGCTTCCTCGATGGGATCGAAACTCATGCTGCGCCCGGCCATGGGGATCAGACTAACCGGACCCCGTGCTCGCACGGCCGATTCTCAGCGCCCGCACCGTCGATTCCGGTGGCCGAAGGCCAGGTATGCCACCAGGCGCCCGTCGGCGAATGCACCCGGCGAAGCCGTTCGCAGCCGCCGTTACCGGCTCTACGATGGAATCCGTGACCGGACACAGCCCCCAGCCCGACCCCCTCAGGCCAGACCCCTTGAGGCCGGACGCCGCGCGGCCCGAACCCCCGACCACCGACCCCCAGCGTCACGACGTCCGGCGTCATGACCCCCAGTCGGGACGGTTCCGCGCCCCGGAGGTCGACGATTTCCGGCCGATCCCCGGAGATCAGGGTCCGGGCGGACCACCGGCCACCGACCCGCTGCAGTCGGGCACGCAGGCGGGTGGTCCCGGGCCGACCACCGCCGGTGGCGGCTTCACCGGCCGGCCGGGTGGACCGGCCCCGCGCGGCCCGCTGACGCAGCAGCCGGCCGGTCACCCGCCGCAGAGCCGGCCGTTCCCCGCCCAGCCGCCCAGCCGGCCGTTCCCGGTGCAGCCACCGAGCCAGCCCTTTCCCGCGCAGCCGCCCAGCCAGCCGTTGCCTGCGCAGTACGGTCCCGGACCCGCCCAGCCGGTCTTCAATCAGGGCGGCTACCCGGCCTCCGGCGGCCCCCAGTTCGGCGGCCCCCAGTTCGGTGGCCCCCCGGGCGGTGGCCCGCACACCGGTGCCCTCCCGCCCGTCGGCCCGCAGCCGGGCAGCCCGCCGCCGTGTACGACGCGCCGGCCGGGCCTGCTGAGCCGGTCGACCATCCTGGTACTGATCTCGGCGGTCGCCGGCCTGGTCACCTACACGATGGGCTTCGTCGACTGGGTGTCGTTCGACGCCACCACGACCGAGGACGACCTGAGCCGGTGGGGTGAGGACCTGACGGGCATCCCCGGCTTCTTCTCCTACGAGGTGCTGCTCAACCCGGGCAAGTTCCTGATCCTGATGGGTGCGCTCGCGGTGGCAGCGGTGCTGCTGGTGGTGCCGGCCTACCGGCGGGCGCTGCCGTTGCTGGCCGTGCTCGCCTCCGGCGGATGGTTCGCGCTGCTGTCGGCGGCGCTCGCGCTGCCCGGCGTCGTCGACCTCGGAGCGGGCGCGATCATCGCCCTGATCTTCGGCTTCCTGCAGGCCGCGGCGCTGGTGGCCGCGGCCTTCGTGCAGGGCCTCGAACGGACCTGACCACCTACGGCGGTGTCTCCCTACAGAATCCGGCCGATCGCGTCGACGAGGGTGTCGATGAGCGCGGCGGCGGTGTGCGGGCCCGCCTCACCGCGCGCCTCGTCGGCGCGCACCATGATCACCGACTCGACGACCCGGAACGGGATCGCCGTGCGTGGGTCGCCCTTGTCGCCGACGGCCTGACCGGCGAGGTCGGCGTAGACGGCGGCGAGATCGGTCCGGGAGCGGCGGAAGTCATCGAACCGTTCCGCGGAGATCTCGGGCAGCAGGTAGAGCGCACCGAGGTTCCAGCGACTTGCGACGAGCTGTTCGATGTCGAGTCGGGCCAGTTCGAGGAGCCGGTCCATGGCGGGTCCGTCGCCGGCGAGCAGCCGCCGGGCCTGGTCGAGTGATCCGGCGACAGTGGTGTCCAGGAGCGCGGCCAGGATGTCGTCCTTGGTGGCGAAATAGTGGTACAGCGAGGCCTGCCGGATGCCGACGGCGTCGGCTATCTTGCGGGTTGAGGTCGCCGTGAATCCGAGAGTGGTGAACAGTTCCGCGGCCGCGTCGAGGATCTCGTCGCGCGCGGTGGATCCGGAGCGTTTGGGCTGGACGAGTCGCGGCCGTCCCGGGCCCGCCTGAACCCGATCGGTGTCGGCGGTCGCTGGTGGCCGTGGCATGTGAACCAGCCTAGGCCACCGGCACCGGTGCCGATCGGGGAGCGAGGTGACGCGCGTAACGCAACCGTAGCGAGCCGTAGTGTTCCCGCAACATTTCTGTCATTTGACAGAAAAGGGTCGGGAGTTATCTATCACTCGACAGATACCTGGCTCGACGACGAGCCTTCACGACCCGGTGAGGATGCTCATGACCACCACAGCCACACCCGAATCGGCCCCCTCGTACGGTCCACGAGAAGGCGAATCGCCGGAAGGGAGGCCGATGGCCACCGACGCCGACGACCTCTCCGAGCTCGGCTACCACCAGCAACTGCACCGATCCCTCGGCAAGTTCGCGTCGTTCGCCGCCGGCTTCTCTTTCGTCTCGATTCTCACCACGATCTTCCAGCTCTTCGGGCTGGGCTTCGGCTTCGGCGGTCCGGCGTTCTTCTGGACCTGGCCGATCGTCTATGCCGGCCAGTTCCTGGTGGCGCTGTGCTTCGCCGAGATCGCGGCGCGGTATCCGATCTCCGGTGCGATCTACCAGTGGTCGCGGCGCATGGGCGGGGAGGTGATCGGCTGGTTCGGCGGCTGGTTCATGATCATCGCGCAGATCGTGACCGCCTCCGCCGCGGCCATCGCCCTGCAGGTGGTGCTGCCGACCGTCTGGTCTGGCTTCCAGATCATCGGCGACGACAGTGCGCTGACCAGCACCAGCGGCGCGGCCAACGCCGTCCTGCTCGGGTCGGTGCTGCTGGTGATCGTGACCACCATCAACTGTGTGGGTGTGCGCTGGATGAGCCGGGTCAACAGTGTCGGCGTCACCTGTGAACTCATCGGCGTCACCGCCGTGGTGCTGGCCCTGTTCACCCACGCCAAGCGCGGTCCCGACGTCGTCTTCGACACGGGTGCCCCCGGCGAGGCGCCCGGCTACATCTGGGCGTTCATCGTCTCGGGCCTCATGGCCGCCTACGTCATGGTCGGTTTCGGCTCGGCCGGTGAACTCGCCGAGGAAACCCACAATCCCCGCCGCGTGGCACCGCGCACCATCCGCCTCGCACTCACCGTGTCGGCGGTCGGCGGTGGACTGATGCTGCTCGGCGCGCTGATGGCCGCACCCACTCTCGACGACGAACTCGCGACCGGTGGCCTGCCGTACGTGCTCGACTCGGTTCTCGGCAGCTTCTGGGGCAAGGTACTGCTTTGCGATGTCGCGGTCGCGATCCTCATCTGCACCCTCGCGATCCAGACCGCCTGCTCGCGGCTGATGTTCTCGATGGCCCGCGACGGCAGGCTCCCGTTCTCCAAGCAGCTCTCGCACATCAACGAACGCACCGGAACCCCCATCGCGCCGTCGATCCTCATCGGGGTGCTGTGCATCGCGGTGCTGCTGGTCAACGTCGGTAACGCGGCCATCTTCACCACCCTCGCCAGCGTCTGCATCATCCTGATCTACCTCGCCTACCTCGCGGTCACCGGACCGATGCTGTACCGGCGGCTGCAGGGGTGGCCGCGCCGTGGGACCGACTCGGCCCCCGCCGTGGACGCCGAAGGCAAGAAGCTGTTCAGCCTCGGCCGGTTCGGCGTCGTCGTCAACCTGCTGGCGGTGATCTATGGCGCGCTGATGGTGGTCAATCTCGCCTGGCCGCGCGCCGAGGTCTTCGACCCGGCCGGTGATATGCCCATCCTGCGCTGGGCCGGACCGATCTGCATCGTCGCCACCACCGTCGTCGGCATCGCCTGCTACCCGCGCGGCAAGGAACATCCGCGGCCCGTGACAGCCGGCAGCTAGCGTTGGTCTTTCGAAAATCGCTTCTTCCCAACAGCTTTCAGGAGTACAGATCGTGACCACAGATACCGCCACCACCGCGGGCGCCCGGGACCATGCCCGCGCGCAGGCGGCAGGCATCACCGACTCGATGCCGGTCGTCCCGGCCCGGGACTGGCCCACGTCGCCGGAGGGTGTCGCCGCGGCCCACCTCACCTGGGCCGAGACCGTGCCCGGCGGGCGCTACACCACCAAGGTGCTCGCCCGCGGCACCCGGATCCGCCTGCGAGACATCGACGGCCGGGCGAGTGCCCATGTGCTGCTCTGGCGCGCCGACGCACCGTGGGAGCGGCTCAACGTGGCCGACACCGTGAAGGTGCCGTGGCAGGCCTACCTCGGTGAGGGGCATCCGCTGCTCAGCGACCAGGGCCGTGTGCTGGCCACCGTCGTCGCCGACGGCTCGGGGCATCACGACGCGCTCTGCGGCACCACCACTCTCGCTGGAAACGCCGCGAAGTATGGTGCGGGAGAGGTTCATTCGGCCAGCCCTGCCGGCCGTGAGCTGTTTCTCCTCTCGGCCGCCAAGAACGGCCTGACACCCACCGACGTACCGCCGTCGGTGTCGTTCTTCCACGGGGTCGTCGCGGGTGCCGACGGAGCGCTCACCTCGACGGGCACCGCCGGACCGGACGCGTCGGTGGAGTTGATCCTGCACCTGCCGTGCATCGTGGCCATCGCCAACACCGCGCACCCGCTCGATCCCGCACCCGAATTCAGCACCGGCCCCGTCGAAGTGCTCGCCTGGCGGGCCGAGAGCGACCTCGACGCCGTGATCGCGGGCGCCGCCGACCGCGAACCCGAATACGGCCGGGCCGTGGCCAACAGCGAAGACGCCTGGGCAGCAGCTCACTTCGCGTAGCGCGCAGTGAGACCGACCCACCACTTTCAAGGAGAATTCATGACCACCGCAACGGATGTCGCCTCGCCGGCACCGCAGGACCTCGCCCTCGCCGGAGGGGAGGTCATCGCCGATGTGATCGTCACCGACCGCGCCCCCTGGTCCGGCGTCGTGGCGGCGGGCGACACGCTGACGATCGTCGACCTGTACGGGAATCAGGCCGTCGACACCCTCTTCTACGGTGCCGCCGACCATGCGGTGCGGTACTCGGCGCAGACGACGATCGCCGCGCAGGGCAACATCTTCCTCACCGCCGGATCGGTGATCCGTGACCAGGAATCGCAGCCGATGATGACGATCGTCGCCGACGAGGTGGGCAACCACGACACCCTCGGCGGTGCCTGCTCGCAGGAGTCCAACACCCTGCGCTACGGCCACCACACCAAACATCAGCACGCCTGCGTCGAGAACTTCCTGATCGAGGGCAGCCGGCATGGCCTGGGCAAGGCCGACCTGGTGGGCAACGTCAACTTCTTCATGAACGTGCCCATCGATGCCGACGGTTCGCTCGGCATCGTCGACGGGCTGTCGGCGCCCGGTAAGCGGCTGGCGTTGCGTGCCGATGCCGACACCCTGGTGCTGATCTCCAACTGCCCACAGATCAACAACCCGTGCAACGGTTTCGACCCCACCGCGATCCGGCTGATCATCACCCGTCCCGAGGGAGTTGCGTAACCGTGACGACGTGTGAGGTGTTGCGGGCGGGCCCGATGACGACGGTCCAGGACTGGCCCGGGCGGCTCGGTTACTGGAAGGTCGGGGTGCCGCCGTCGGGTCCGATGGACGACCTGTCGTTCCGGCTGGCCAACCTGGCCGTCGGCAACCCCGAAGGTGCGGCCGGTCTGGAGGCCACGCTCGCCGGGCCGTCGCTGCGTTTCGACGAGGCCGTGGTGGTGGCCGTGACCGGCGCTCCGGTTCGGGTCACCATCGCGGGAAGGGTCGTGCCGCAATGGGTTCCGCTGCACGTCGCCGCGGGTGAGGTCCTCGACGTCGGCGCCGTCGGCGAGCTGGGGATGCGTGTCTACATCGCGATCGCCGGCGGCATCGGCGCACAGGAGTATCTGGGCAGCCGGGCCACCTTCACCCTGGGCCGGTTCGGCGGGCACGACGGCCGCGTCCTCGTCGACGGCGACACCCTCAGCTGTTCTGGCGCAGGCACCGCAGAACGCGCACCGCGCCGGATCCTGAGCGACGAACAGCCCGCCCTCAGCAACGACTGGCAGCTCGCGGTGACCATGGGCCCGCACGGCGCGCCGGAGTTCTTCACCGACACCGACATCGACGATCTGCTGGGCACGGCCTACGAGGTGCATTTCAACTCCGACCGCACCGGTATCCGGCTGATCGGGCCGCAACCGCGCTGGGCGCGCGCCGACGGCGGCGAGGCCGGTCTGCACCCGTCGAACATCCACGACACCGCGTACTCGGTGGGTGCGCTCGACTTCACCGGTGACACCCCGATCCTGCTCGGCCCGGACGGCCCGAGCCTCGGCGGTTTCGTGTGCCCGGTGACGGTGGTGAGCGCGCAGCGCTGGAAGATCGGGCAGCTCAAGCCCGGTGACACAGTGCGTTTCGTGCCGGTCCGGTCCGCGCACACCGCGTCCCCGGCCACCACCGGCGCCGGGCGCCGTGCCCACTTCGTCGACGTGCTCTCACCCGGCGGCGACGAGGACGCGGGTGTGCTGTCCACCGGCCGCACCCGCGACGGCGACACGTCCGTCACCTACCGGCGCTCGGGCGATGACAATATTCTTGTCGAATACGGCGACATGACACTGGATCTCGCGCTGCGGGCCCGGGTGCACGCGCTCGCGGAGCGGATCGAGGCCGAGAAGCCGTCCGGGCTGCTCGATCTCACCCCAGGCATCCGGTCGCTGCAGGTGAAGGTGAATCCCGATGTGCTGCCGCAGCACAAGCTGCTGGATTGGCTCGCCGAATGCGAGAGCCAGTTGCCCGCCGCCGATGACCTCGTGGTGCCCAGCCGCATCGTCGAACTGCCGCTGTCGTGGGACGATCCGGCGACCCGGGAGGCCATCGAACGGTACATGCTCGGGGTGCGGTCGGATGCGCCGTGGTGCCCGTGGAACATCGAGTTCATCCGCCGGATGAACGGGCTGGGCTCGGTCGATGCCGTATACCGCACCGTATTCGATGCGAGCTACCTGGTGCTGGGCCTGGGAGATGTGTATCTCGGTGCGCCGGTGGCGGTTCCGCTCGACCCACGGCACCGGTTGGTGACCACCAAGTACAATCCGGCGCGCACCTGGACCCCGGAGAACGCCGTCGGCATCGGCGGGGCATACCTGTGCGTGTACGGGATGGAGGGTCCCGGCGGATACCAGTTCGTCGGCCGCACCACGCAGGTGTGGAATCACCGGCACCCGTTGCCCACTCCCGGATTCGATCCGCAGCACCCCTGGCTGCTGCGGTTCTTCGACCAGATCCGGTGGTATCCGGTGGGTGCCGACGAACTGCTCGACATGCGTGCCGACGTCGCGGCCGGCCGGGGCGACGCGATGCGGTTCACCGACACCACGTTCTCCCTCGCCGAACACCAGCGCTTCCTCGACGCCAACGCCAACGACATCGCCGCGCAGCGGATGCTGATGGAACAGGCCCGCGCCGAGGAACGGCAGCGCTGGTCGCTCCAGGGTGAGTTCGCGGACAGCACAACCGAATCTGGTGCGGCACCGGATGCGGCCGACCGGGAGGAGAAGGTCGCATGAGCAGGATCGCCGAGATCTACCGGGCCATCGCCGCCGCCGAGCGGCCGGAGGTGTTCATCTCACTGCGCGAAGCCCTCGACGTCGAACGCGACTACCGGGCGTCGGTCGCGGCGAACGGTCCGCTGGCGGGAATCATCGTGGCCGTCAAGGACAATGTGGACGTCGCCGGCCTGCCCACCACCGCGGCCTGCCCCGGGTTCGCCTACCCGCCTACCGCCGACGCGCCCGTGGTGGCGGCGCTGCGGGCGGCGGGGGCGGTGGTCATCGGCAAGACCAACCTGGACCAGTTCGCCACCGGCCTCGTCGGTACCCGCAGTCCCTATGGAGCGGTGCGGGATTCGCGTCGCCCCGACCGCATCTCCGGTGGTTCGAGCTCCGGTTCGGCGGTGGCGGTGGCCCTCGGCTTCGCCGACATCGCCATCGGCACCGATACCGCCGGGTCGGGACGGATCCCGGCGGGCCTGCAGGGCATCGTCGGTATCAAACCGACCCTGGGCGTGGTCTCCACCCGCGGGGTGGTGCCCGCATGCGCGAGCTACGACGCGGTGACCGTCTTCGCCGCCGACGTCGACCTCGCCGACCGGGCGATGGCCGTGATGGCCACAGCCCACGGCCCCCGTGCCTTCGGCGGTACCGCGGGCCGGATCCCGCTGGCGGCTCCCGAACAGCCGGTGGTCGCGATCCCGGCGGAACTACCCGAGCTCGATGATGCCTGGCGGGCGGCCTTCGCCGACGCGGTGACCCGTGCGCAGGCATGCGGGATGAGCGTCAAAGCCGTCGACCTGTCGGCCTTTCTCGCCGCCGCGACACTGCTGTACGGGGATGCGCTCGTCGCCGAACGCTCCGAGGCCGTCGGTGATTTCCTCGCCGGAGTCGACGAAGGCGGGGCCGGCGATGATCGTGCCGGGGTGGACCCGACCGTAGCCGGGATCGTCTCGGCGGCGGCCCGATTCTCCGCGGTCGACCTGCTGCGTGCGCACCGCAAGCTCGACGGCCTGCGGACCGAGGCGACGGCGCAGCTCGACGGCATCGATGCGCTGCTGGTACCCACCGCCCCCTTCCATCCCACGATCGACGAGGTCGCGGCCGATCCGGTCGGGGTGAACTCCCGGATGGGCACGTACACCAACTTCTGCAACCTCTTCGACCTGTGCGCGGTGGCGGTCCCGGCGGGCACCGTCGACGAACACGATGGCAGCACCGCGCAATTCGGTGTGACCTTCCTCGGCCGGACCCACCACGACGCACTGATCACCGACCTGGCGCGACGGTTCGCGGGTATGCCCGAGCAGCAGCGGGCGTGGCCCGAGCGGGCCGGTGCCCCCGCCGTCGAGCTGGCGGTGTTCGGTGCGCACATGCGGACCGGGCCGCTCACCCACGAACTGTCCTCGCGCGGAGCCCGCTGGGTGGGCCAGGTGCGCACCGCACCGTGGTACCGGCTGGTGGCGCTGGAGACGGCGCCACCCAAGCCCGGTCTGATCCGCGAACCCGGCGAGGGCCGCGGCATCCGTGGCGAGATCTGGCACCTGCCCCCGGACGCCCTCGGCGAGTTCCTGGCCGCACTGCCCTACCCGATGACGCTGGGCAAGGTCGAACTCGACGACGGCCGCTGGGTGGTCGGCTTCGGCTGCGCCGCCGACGCCGGCGAATCGGCCACCCCGCTGGACACCGACCGCTGGCCCCTGCCCACTTCCCCACGTTGAGGTGCCCCGCGGGTTGCGTTGTCCCGCCGCTGGTTGAGGTACCGTTCCCCGCCGGTTGAGGTGTGAGGAGCGCAAGCGACGAGCCTCGAAACCCGGTGAGACGACGACCACTAGAAACCGCCACATTGTCGGCTTGCGGGGTTTCGAGGCTCGCGAGCTCGCACCTCAACCGGCGAAGGGGCCGAGAACTTCGGTCATGGTGCGGCGCAGGGTGTCCCGGTAGCGGGCCACGTTGTCGAGTTTGATGTGCTCGTAGCCGCGGACCATGTCGGGCAGGGACAGCATCTCGATGACCGCGGGCACATCGGCGGCCCCGATCGTGCCGTCCCGCCACGCCCGCAGCACCCGGTCGACCACGTCCCGGTACTCACCGATCAACTCCCGTTCGGTGCGGCGTACCTCGGTGTGCCCGAACGGATCCAGTGTGGTGCCGCGTAGCCGCTTCATCCGGGCCAGCCCTGTCAGTGCCGGTCGCGTCCACTTGCCGAAGCCCACCTTGTGGTCGATGCCCACCGCCCGCAGCGTCGGCGGGTGCAGCCGCACCGAGGTCGACGCGTCGTCGCCGTAGGTGTGGGCGACGGTCTCGGCGAATTCCGGGTCGGCGGTCAGCCGGGCCACCTCGTACTCGTCCTTGTAGGCCATCAGCTTGTACAGGTAGCGGGCCACGGCCTCGGTGACGCCGTCGCCGAGGCCGGAGCGGTCGACACGGGCCACCAGTGCCAGATACGCCCGCGCGTAGTCGCGGTCGGCGTAGGCGATCAGCTCCTCGTACCGCCGGACGGTCACCGCGCTGACCACGGGATCGGTGATCCCCGCCGACAGCACCGCCCGCAGCGCATCCGGCGACGGCTCCACCTCGTTGTGCGATGACCTGGAATCAAGCACGGCCGTAAGCGCATCCGGGTCGGCCACCGACTGCCGGCCCCGCCGGAACGCCTGCACGTTGGTGGCCACCGCCACCCCGTTCAGTTCGATCGCCCGCTCGATCGACGCCGCGCTCACCGGCAACGCCCCGCTCTGGCAGGCGGCCCCGACCAGCAGCATGTTGGCGAACTGTTCGTCGCCGAACAGGGCGTCGCTGGTTGCCACCGCGTCCAGGTACACCGCCCGCGCCACATGTTCGTCGATCGCCGAATGCACGGCCGCGTCGGCGGGGAAGCCGACCTTGGTGTCGATGACCATCGCGCCGGTAGGCATCTTGGTGGTGGACACCACCGCGACCGTCCGATGTGCCTCTGCCACCTTGAGATTCACCGGATCGGTGCCGACCAGCGAATCGCACACCAGGTACAGGTCGCAGGTGCGGGCGGCCACCTTCGCGGCCTGCTCCACCGGCTGGTCGCTGATCTTCACGTCGCTGACCACGGCGCCGCCCTTCTGGGCCAGTCCCGTCATGTCGACGGTCCGGGCCGACCGCCCGTCCAGTGTCGCCGCTGTGGCGATCACCTGCGAGATCGTCACCACCCCGGTTCCGCCGATCCCGGTGATCCGCATCGAGAACGTCCCGCTCGCCCCGTTGTCGGTTGAGGTGCGACGAGCCGCTAGGCGACGAGCCTCGAAACCCGGTGAGACGACGTTGTCCGCTTGCGGGGTTTCGAGGCTCGTACCTCGCACCTCAACCAGCGACGGGGGCACCTCAGGCATCGGGGGGAGATCATTGACGGGTGTGCGGTCCCGATGCGTCCCCGGGGTGACGGTCACGAACGCCGGGCAGTCGCCGTCGAGGCACGAGTAGTCGAGATTGCAGGAGCTCTCGTCGATGCGGGTCTTGCGGCCGAACTCGGTGTCCACCGGCTGCACCGACAGACAGTTCGATTTGCGGCCGCAGTCGCCGCATCCCTCGCAGATACGCTCGTTGATCATCACCCGGGTGGTGGGGGTGTCCTGCTTGCCGCGCTTGCGTTTACGGCGCTTGTCGGCGGCGCACTGCTGATCGTGGATGAGCACGGTGACGCCGGGGATCGCGGCGAGTTCGGTCTGAGCGGCGAGCAGCTCGTCGCGGTGCCGCACCTTCACGCCGGAAGCGGTACCGCGCAGCATCTTCCGGGTGCGGTCTGGATCATCGGAGGTCACCACCACCTGCGCGACACCCTCGGACGCGAGAAGCGTCACCAGGTCGGCGAGGTCGGGGCCGCCGATCGCCTCCTGCCCGCCGGTCATCGCGACGGTGCCGTTGTAGAGCAGTTTGTAGGTGATGTTCTCACCCGAGGCCACCGCGGCGCGCAGCGCGAGCGACCCCGAATGCGCGAACGTCCCGTCGCCGATGTTCTGCACGAAATGGTCCTGGGACACGAACGGTGCCATCCCGATCCACTGCGCACCCTCGCCACCCATCTGGGTGGTGCCCACCACGTCACCCACCTGCCGCGGATCCATGAGCAGAACCATGGCGTGACAACCGATCCCGGCGCCCACCAAGGTGCCGTCGGCGACCTTGGTGGAACTGTTATGCGGGCAACCCGAGCAGAAGTACGGGGTTCGTACCGCCAGCGGCAGCTCGATGCGGGTCCGGGTGCGCGCCGCGTTGTCCAGCCACGACCGGGCGGCCGGGACGTCGTGATGCCGCGACAGCCTGCCCGCCAGAGCGCGGGTCACGGCGTCGACGTCGAGTTCACCGAAGCGGGAGAACAGGGTGGAGCCGTCCTCGTTGGCTTTGCCGACGATCGCGGGCGCCCCCGGATGCCGGAAGAGGATGTCGCGCAACATGGTTTCGATGAAGTCGCGCTTCTCTTCGACGACGATGATCTCGTCGAGTCCGCGCCCGGCCGCGGTGTCGCCGACGAACTCGTGCACGATGTCCCGGTCCAGCGGATAGACCATGCCCAGCTTGAGGATCCGGATACCGAGCCGGCGCAGGTCGGCATCGGTGATCCCGAACAGCCGCAACGCGTTCCGTACGTCGAGGTAGGTCTTGCCGGCGGCGACGATACCGATGCGGTCGTCGGGCGAGCTCACCACGATCCGGTTGATCCGGTTGCGCCGCGCGTATTCGAGAGCGCGCGGGATGCGGATGGTGAGCTGATTTTGTTCCAGCTCCATCAGCGATGCGCCGAGCAACCGGCCGCTCGGGACGTGCGGACTGCGGCCGATCAGTTTCGGCACGAGCCGGTCGGGATGGACCACCGCGGTCGACGCGCCGTCGGCCACGTGCGCCGAGATCTTGAGCGCCGTCCACAGGCCGGAGGCCCGGCTCATCAGCGCCGCGTGCACCCCGAAGTCGAGGATGTCCTGCGAATCGGCGGGGTACAGGGTGGGCAGGTACAGGTCTGCCAGCGCCATCTCCGACGCCGACGGCACGGTGGAACTCTTGGCGCCCGGGTCGTCGCCGACGATCGCCACGGCACCGCCGTCGGGGTGCGCGCCGACGAGATTGGCGTGCCGGATCGCGTCGGTCGCCCTGTCGAGGCCCGGGGCCTTGCCATACCAGTAGCCGACGACCCCGTCGACGGGTGAGTCGGCGCGCAGGCCGACACCGGCCGCGAGCTGCGAACCCATCACGGACGTGGCGGCGAGTTCCTCGTTGAGACCGGGGCGGTGCACCACGTTCAGCGGTTCGAGCAGTCCGCGGCGGCGGCCGAGTTCGAGGTCGAATCCGGCGAGCGGTGACCCTTCGTAGCCGGAGACGAACGACGCGGTGCGCAATCCGAGCGTACGGTCGATGCGGGTGCGGTCGGCGATCATCCGGACGAGCGCGGCGATGCCGGGGAGGTAGATGGTGCCGTCCTCGCGGGTGTACCGGTCGTCGAGGGTATCGGTACACGACAGACGGGCTGGACGTTCGTTCGCGATGGTCATGGGATCACCAGGCCTTCTCTTGCGTCGACTCCGGCGGCCGGTTCGTGGTGGCCACCGGAGACACTGTGTCGTGGTCGAGCCCGGGGGTGGTGGGCTCTCCGCCATCGTAGGCCCCGGGTGTGATCTGTCACACCAATGTTCGCATCGGTACAGGTAGGCGTTGTCCGATGTGCTTCGGATGGACTACCCGGACCCGGTGTGAGGTTCCAGGTCCCGGGCTGCCCGGATGGCTGGGGTTTGCCGATAACTGTGTTCCACGACACACGCGCGGGCGTAGCGTGGTGGCAGAGCTTGCCGCGTAAACACCCATTTTCAGGCGAGAAGGGGACACATGGCCGTCGAGACGTCATACGCCAAGGGCGAGGACACGCCCGCCCTGCTCACCGAGACAATCGGTGCCACCCTCGCCCGGACCACTCGGGCATATGGCGGCAACCTGGCGCTGGTCGACGCGGGCCAGGGCGATCCGGCTGCCGACCGCAGCTGGACGTACGAGGAGTTCCACCGAGACGTACGGGCCGTGGCGGCTGGGTTGCTGCGGATCGGGGTGGACACGGGTGACCGGGTGGGGCTGTGGTCGCCGAACCGGGCCGAGTGGGTGATCGTGCAGTACGCGACCGCCGAGATCGGGGCGATCCTGGTCAACATCAACCCCGCCTACCGGCAGACCGAACTCGAGTACGTGCTCAACCAGGCGGGGGTGAGCGTCGTGCTGGCCACCGACCGGTTCAAGGACTCGGAGTACGCCGCGATGCTCGGGCAGGCGCAACCCGCCTGTCCCGGGTTGCGTGAGGTGGTGCTGTTCGACTCGCCCGGATGGCAGGCGATGCTGAGCGAACCGGCCCCCGACGAGGCGGCCCGAGTCGGGCAGATCGCGGCGTCGCTCTCACCAGACGATCCGATCAACATCCAATACACCTCCGGCACAACCGGTTTCCCCAAAGGGGCCACTCTCAGCCACCGCAATATCGGCAACAACGGGTATCTCGTGGGGGAGTTGCTCGAATACACCGACACCGACCGGATCTGCCTGCCGGTGCCGTTCTATCACTGCTTCGGCATGGTGATGGGCAATCTCGCGGCCACCAGTCATGGTGCGGCCATGGTGATTCCGGCGCCGGCCTTCGATCCGGAGGCCACGCTGCGGGCCGTCGAACGCCACCGCTGCACCAGCCTGTACGGGGTGCCCACGATGTTCATCGCCGAACTCGACCTGCTCGATCACGCGGGTTCGGCAGCATACGATCTGTCCTCCTTGCGGACCGGCATCATGGCCGGCTCGCCCTGCCCCGAGGCCGTGATGCGCCGGGTAGTCGACGAGATGCACATGTCGCAGGTGTCGATCTGCTACGGCATGACCGAGACCTCGCCGGTCTCGATGCAGACCCGGACCGACGACCCGCTGGAACTGCGGGTGGGCACCGTGGGCCGGGTGGGGCCGCACCTGGAGATCAAGATGATCGACCCGGTGACCGGCGAGACCGTGCCGCGCGGGCGGGTCGGTGAGTTCTGTACCCGCGGCTATTCGGTGATGAAGGGCTACTGGGACCAGCCCGACAAGACCGCCGAGGCCATCGACGCCGACGGCTGGATGCGCACCGGCGACCTGGCGGTGATGCGCGAGAACGGCTACGTGGAGATCACCGGCCGCATCAAGGACATGGTGATCCGGGGCGGCGAGAACATCTACCCCCGTGAGATCGAGGAGTTCCTCTACACCCACCCCGACATCCTCGACGCCCAGGTCATCGGCGTCCCCGACGACTCCTACGGCGAGGAGCTGATGGCGTGGATCCGGCTGCGCGACGGCGCCTCAGGGCTCACCGTCGAGCAGGTCCGCGAGTTCGCCACCGGCAAGATCGCCCGGCACAAGATTCCCCGCTACGTCCACATCGTCGAGGCCTTCCCGATGACGGTCACCGGCAAGATCCGCAAGGTGGCCATGCGCGAGGAATCGATGGGCCTCCTCGGCGACCCCCCTTCTTGATCCCTGAGGCCGAAGCGACGAGGGGGTGGTCACCCTTCTTGTTCCCTGAGGCCGAAGCGACGAGGGGGTGGTCA